>NZ_OZ334582.1:1214526-1821790 GCF_976982775.1 Salinicola sp. NYA28a | reverse complement strand
GGTCCCCCGTGGCGAGGTCACCCAGGTTGGTCAGGCGCAGGGTTTCCCGCATCAGATCGAAACTGACATTGTCGCCATCGATGGATGTCACCGTCAGGCAGCAGCCGTTGTGAGATACCGATGCGCCCAGCGTCAGACCCTCGCGCATCGCTGGCGCCATCGATACCACGTGCGTGCGCAACTGCTCACGTTCCTCGATCGCCACCACGGTCCCCACATCCTGCACGATCCCGGTAAACATGAACCTCTCCCTCGCCTGAAGCGGATGACGAGCCGCCAACGGCAGACGCCTCGACGACCCACAAGAGCGGGAATTCTAGCACGCCGCCGCTGTCCGCCAGGAAATTGACGCCCTCGCCGACTGACTCTAAGATTGCCCGCAATTCATCGCGCCGATTTGTCCCGATTGCAGGCGCGCCGGTCTCCGGGCAATCTCGCTAAAAGGGTGTGTCCAGCGTTGATGGCCACCCGAATGGGTGGCCTTTTTTCGTTTCGATCAGCCAGCATATTCAACTCAGCCTCTCTAACCAACCCTGGCAGAGTCCGCCGTGTGGATGTCATAAGGCGCATCGCGCGAATGATCCAGCGCCTTGCCGGCGATGTAATAGACTACTGCGCCCAACAGCGAGCCAGTAAACCAGCCATAGTCGTAGAACCACTGCCACAGCCCCGTGGTCAACGACATCAGCGTCAGCACCACCGGTACGCCGAAGGCGATGAAACCGGCCATGTTGATTGCCGGGTAGCGGCCGTCATCGCGGTAGAGCGCGACCACATCCAGACGCTGACGCTTGATCAGAAAGTAGTCCACCGCCATGATCCCGGCGATCGGCCCCAGCAGGCTCGAGTAACCCAGCAGCCAGTTGGAATAGAGACTCTCAAGCGTCACGTCGGAGACGATCACCCCCGCCTTCTGCAGCAGGTCATACCCCATCAGCAAGGTACCGACCAATCCGGTCAACAGCACGCCGCCCGTGCGATTGATCAACTTGGGGGCGATGTTCTGGAAATCATTGGTCGGCGAAACGATATTACCCGCCGTATTAGTCGAGATCGTGGCGATCACGATCAACACCATGGCGATCGACACCCAGACTGGGCTATCGATATGACCAATCAACGTGACTGGATCGGAGACGGTCTCCCCTACCAGCGAAGCCGATGCTGCTGTCATCACTACCCCCAATGCAGCGAAGAAGAACATGGTCAGCGGAAGCCCGATAACCTGGCCTACGATCTGATCTTTCTGACTCTTGGCGAAGCGGCTGAAATCCGGGATGTTAAGTGACAGAGTTGCCCAGAATCCGACCATCGCCGTGAGTCCCGAAAGAAAGTAGGTCGTTACCGATGCGCCTTCCGGTCGCGACGGTGGCTGCGCCATCAACTCGCTCAGCGAAACGTGCGGCAGCGCCCATACCATCAACCCGATGGCGACGAGCAACAACAACGGCGCCGACAGTGTCTCGAGCCACTTGATCGACTCCGCACCGCGAATCACCACCCAGAGATTCATCGCCGCGAAGATGAAGAACCCGAGAACTTGTCCCCAGCCGCCCAGCGATTGCCACGGCGGCACGATCGCGGATAGCAGCAGATGAATGGCCAAACCGCCGAACATCGTCTGAATGCCGAACCAGCCGCAACCGACCAGCGCACGGATCAAGCAAGGGACATTCGAACCTCGGATGCCGAACGAAGAACGCAACACTACCGGAAAGGGAATGCCGTAGCGGGTCCCGGGAAAGGCGTTCAACGTCAGCGGAATCAACAGAATCACATTGGCCAGCAGAATCGCGACCAAGGCCTCGCCCACACTTAGCCCGAAATAGGCAGTGAGCACCCCGCCGAGGGTATAGGTCGGCACGCAAATCGAAAGTCCGACCCAGAGCGCGGCGATGTTCCATTTCGACCAGGTTCGCTCGCTGGCCGTCGTCGGCGCAATATCGTGATTGAAAAAGGCACTGTCGCGGACGTCGTCGCCGAGACTGAGCTCGATCTTGCCGTCACGTTCGACCATGCGAGAAGCGGATATTGTCATTGTGTGTCTCCGATCCCGTGGTGACCCCTCAAAGGGCCAAGAAGTTCTTGGAAGGTCGTGAAGCTCTATCCAAAGGGTCAGGAATGCTGCTTCCCGTTCAGCCGTTGGAGGTGAGCCGGGGCAAGTGATGGTACTGACGATCGAAATAGAGCAGGCATTGGCTATCGTTGCAGGTCGACATCGCCACGATCTCGCAGAACAGCACATCGTGGGTGCCTACCGCTACGCGCTGCCCGATTCGACATTCGAAATGCGCCAGCGCATTCACCAAGACCGGAACGCCTGTCTCGTGCGTCGTCCATTCGGCCTGAGCGAAACGCTCCGCCATGGGCGTCTTCCCGCCAAAGATATTGGAAACCTGCTGATGATCGGCGCTCAGCACGTTGACGCAAAGCATGGGGTTGTCGGCAAAAGCCGGAAAAGCCGAGGCACGCCGATTGATACAGACCAGCAGCGTCGGCGGTTCATCGGTCACACTGCACACGGCAGATGCCGTAAAGCCGGCGCGTCCGGCTGGTCCATCGGTGGTTACCACGTTGACCGCGGCAGCCAGTCGCGACATTGCTTCGCGGAACTCCGATGGCGAAACCGTACTTGGTGCTTCCATCGCATATTCAGGTTTTCGTAACGACGTCATCATGAAATCTCCCTCCTGTCTCTCAACTATGACGATCACGTCATCGGCGAGCGGTGATCAGGTTGTCAGGAATCGTTCTACCGAAGCGTTGAACGCCGCCGGAACGGTCACCGTCAGGCCATGCCCGCCATAGTCGAACATTTCCAGTCGTGCGTTGGGCAATGCCTCGGCAAGGCGCCGGGATTGCGTGTACGGCACCAGCAGATCGTCCCGCGAGGCAATCACCAGCGTGGGCGTGTCGATCTCTCCCAGCCGAGCATCGACGTCGAAGTCCGACAGCGCACCGATTCTGGCCAGCACGTTCTGCTTTCCCGGGAAATGTTCGAGGGCATGAGCCTCCTCGATCAGCAGCCTGTCGTGGTTGGCGGACAGCCAGTCGGCGGGATACAGAAACAGCGGCTGCGCATGCAGATAAGCTTCGACCCCACTGTCCTGGAGCAGTGCCAGACGCACCCGAAAGCAGCGCTCGCTCTGGACATCGACACGACTCCAGGCGTTGATCACGATCAGCCGATCCAACTGGGCCGGCGCCAGCAGCGCCATCTGCAGCCCGACCAACCCTCCCAGGGCATGCCCCATGAAATCGACGCGCTCGATGTCCACCCGGTCGAGCAAGGCCAGCACCTCCTGCGCCATGTCATCGATCGCGTAGCCGCTCGGCAGCTCGGCCGGGCTCTTACCCGTGCCGAGGTGGTCATAGATCACGACCCGGTGTGTCGTCTCCAGTGAAGCCAGCTGCGGCTCCCAGAAGCGACCGGCGCCACCCAATCCCGCGGAGAGCAGAATCGTCGGGGCGTCGGGATCCGTGCGTCCCAGTATTTCGTAATGCATTGAAAAGACCCTTCCGGCAGAGCGTCAGTCAACGACTCAGTGAGGCAAATGCGCGATCGAGGCGATCTCGATCAGCGCATCCGGCTTCACCAGCCCGCACTGAATGCAGTAACGCGCCGGCTTCTCGCCGGGAAAGAACTCTGCGTAGACCGCGTTGATCGCCGCATAGTCTTCCCAATTACGCAGAAAGATCGAGTTGAAGGTGACGTCACTCATGCTGCCTCCGGCGGTCTCGACCACGCTCTGAATGAGTTCCAGCACGTGGCGGGTCTGGGCGGCAGCGTCACCGACGTAAACCACGTTGTTCTCCTTGTCGAACGGCAGAGTGCCGGAAACGTAAAGGATATTATCGGCCTGACTACCCGGGACGAATGGGGCCAGAGGCGCACCGGAACCGGTGGGAATCACACTTGTCTTGGGCATGATCACTCTCCTGCTGCTGATGAAGTCATGGATGAAGCGTGTGGCTGCCGGACGTCGGTTCGAGCCGCGCAGGCGTCCTCGAAGGCATCGACGCTCGACACCCAGCCGAAAAAGGTTTCGATATTGAAGATGGCGCTGCTCTGCGCCGACAGCGGACCGGCTTGATAGGTCGCGTCCTCCAGCACGGTGCCGAAATACTCGAGGAAGAAGCCATCACGCAGCGTCGACTCGACGCACACGTTGGTGGCGATGCCGGTAAACAGCAGGTGGTGGATACCCCGCGAACGCAGGATGCTGTCCAGTGCGGTGTTGAAGAATCCGCTATAGCGCGGCTTCGGCAGCACGACGTCTCCAGACTGAGGCTTCAGTTCGTCGACCAGCGCGTAATCCCAGGTACCCTTGGCCAGCAGCTGTCCATGCAGCTCGGGTTGCTGACGCATGGTTTTCAGCGCATTGGACTTATGCCAGTTGGGAGATCCCGGGCCGCCGGCCTCGACGTACTCGGCATCCCAGCCATTCTGGAAGAAGATCACTTGGATACCCGCCGCGCGCGCCAGCTTTATCGCCTTGGCAATTCGCTCGATGACCGGCCCGGTAGTGGTGACATCGAAACCGGCCAGATCGAGGTAGCCACCCCGAGTGGCATAGGCGTTCTGCATGTCGACAACGATCAATGCCGTCTCGGAGCATGGCATCGCGATCGCTTCCGGGCGACCGGCGAGCACGATCTCGTCGTTGGCGAAGACATCGCCACGACGGACCACTGGAGTCTGCTTGAGCCCGCTCATTCCGCCACCTCTGCCGTCTCGGTCGGTGCATTGACAACATCGACCCTGGTCTTCATCAGCGGCTGCACGCGCTCACCGAAGGTATCCAGTCCTGCCAGAAAGTCATCGAACGTCAGCATCACGCCGCCGATGCCCTCGACGGTATCGATCTCGTCGAGCATTCGCGCGACGTTGGCATAGGAGCCGACCAAGGTCCCCATGTTGAAGTTGACCGCCGATGTGGGGTCAGTCATTTGGCGCACGTTGGTATCCTTGCCCGAACTCTTGTCCTGGCTGCCCTGGTCGGCCATCCAGTCGAGTGCCTCCTGGTCGGCCCCGGCCTTGTAGTGCTCCCAGCGCGCCATGGCCGCTTCGTCGGTCTCGTCGGCGATCACCATGAACAGCACGTAGCAAGCGATATCGCGCCCGGATTCTCTCCCCGCCGCGTTGAGACGCCCGGCAGTATCGGCGAATGCCGTTGGCGTATTCAGACCCTTGCCGAAGCAGAAGCTGTAGTCGGCGTGCTTGGCGGTGAAGGCCATGCCGGCACTCGACTGGCCGGCGCAGACGATCTTGACGCCCTGTTCGGGGCGCGGGCTCAGGCGACAGTCATCCATCTGGAAAAAGTCGCCCTTAAGATCGCTGCGCCCCGTCTCCAGCAGTTCCCGCAGCACCGTGGTGTACTCGTCGAGATAGGCGTAGCGCTTGGCAAAGTACTCGTCCCCGGGCCACAGGCCCATCTGACTGTATTCCGGTTTCTGCCAGCCGGTCACCAGATTGATACCGAAACGCCCCGGGGCGATCGAATCGATGGTCGCCGCCATACGCGCGGTAATCGCCGGCGGCATCACCAACGTTGCCGCAGTGGCGTAGAGATTGATCTTCGAGGTCACGGCCGCCAGCCCCGCCATCAGGGTGAAGGACTCCAGCGCGTGCTCCCAGAACTCGGTCTTGCCGCCAAACCCGCGCAGCTTGATCATCGACAACACGAACTCGAAGCCGTAGCTCTCGGCCTTCTGAGTCACCGCCTTGTTGAGTTCGAAGCTCGGCATGTACTGCGGCGAATTCTCGGAGATCAGCCAGCCGTTGTTGCCGATAGGGATAAAGACACCTAGTTGCATGAGTCACCTCGTCGTTCGGCTCTCGTTATCGGTATCTGCCGCCGGCCTGTATCGGCCGCGACACCTGACGAATTCCTTACAACAGACGTGCCAATGCATCGCACCGTATCCGTTTTCAATGACTTGGAACGCGACGCAAACAGTCGGCTAGACCATTTGGTCCAACCGAAAAGACAAGCCGTGCGATAATGACGCAAGAAATGGGCAATGCGAGCGATTTCGGTGCACAGCGAGACTCACCATTGACCGAGTCGAGGGATCCCGGTCGATAGCGTCAACCCCGAAAGGACATGATAAAGTGCCGCCGAATGTTGCCGACCTGTAATGGACATGGCTCGACGCCTCTGGATAGGAACTCGATGCGCCATTCAGGTCTTTGCCAACCAGGAAGCCCATGACGCCAATCACGCCCACCACCCCGGACCGCGCCGCTACCAGTGAAGCTCGCAAGCAACGCATTCGTGATGCAGCGCTCTCGCTGTTTTCCCAGTTCGGTTTGCGCGGGGCCAGCCTGGACGCCATTGCCGATCAGGCAGGCGTTTCCAAGACCAACCTGCTCTATTACTTTCCATCCAAGAAAAAACTCTACATCTCGGTCTTGCAGCAGATTCTGTATACCTGGCTGGAGCCGATACGCGCCATCGACGCTGAACAGTCCCCGGAAGCAGCCATCAGTCACTACATTCGTATCAAGGTGGAGCTGTCGAGGGATCATGCGCAGGCGTCGCGACTCTTCTGCCTGGAGATGATCCAGGGCGCGCCGCTGCTGAAGGAAGAACTGCAACGCGACCTGCGCGCGCTGGTGGAAGAAAAATCCAAGGTCATCGAGGGCTGGATCGCTAGCGGCAGTCTGCTACCGGTCGATCCTCACCACCTGATCTATCTGCTCTGGGGCACCACGCAGCACTACGCCGATTTCGCCGTACAGATCGAAGCAATCTCCGGAAAGACGCTGGCCGATCCCGAGTTCTTCGAGACCACCATCAACAATATCCAACGTATCGTGTTAGGCGGCTTGCTGCCGCGATCGAACGAGGCTTGAAACGACTGTCAGCTCAGCGACACCACCTTGGCGTCGATAGAACCCGCTCGACTCAATGGCCGAGCGCGTTCTCAGGGCGGGATCGAATGCCCGCTCAAAGGCTCACGCGAGCTCGCAAGCCTCTTCGAATGCCAGGCGCGGCAGGCGCGGCTTGACGCCGGATACGTCACCGTAACCCAGGTTGATCAGCAAGTTGGCCGTCCAGTCGGTACCGGCGAAAAAGGCTTCGTCCAGTGCCTCGGGATCGAAGCCGGACATCGGCCCGGTATCCAGCCCCATGGCTCGCGCCGCCAGGATCAGATAGCCGGCCTGCATCGAACTGTTGCGTAGCGCCGTCTGTTCGGCGAAGGCTTCGCTCCCGGTGAACCAGCTTTTGGCGTCAGCAACCGGGAACAGTGTCGGCAACTGATCGTAGAAGCGCTTGTCGTAGGCCACGATCACCGTGCAAGGGGCCGTCGCCGTCTTTTCGGCGTTACCGGAAGAGACGCACGGCAGCAACTTGTCCTTGCCCGCCGTTGAGCGAACGAAAACGAAGCGCGCCGGGCAGCAGTTGGCCGAGGTCGGTCCCATCTTGACCAGCTCGTAGAGTTTGCGCAGGGTCTCCTCGCTAATTTCCCGCGGTTGCCAGGCATTATGGGTATGCGCTTCCAGAAAGAGCTGGTCCAGGGCCTGATCATCGAGTGACGGCAGCATCGACTTTCTCCTTGTTGTCTTTTAAAAGTGTCTTGAAACAGAGTCTTGAGTCTTGAGGCAGAGAGTTGTCATTGAGAGCGGAAACCGTGTGGCGGCAAACCGGCCGCCGTCGCTTACGGTATCTCGCGACGGAAGCCGACGCCAGCGGTCGCTCTGGTCCGGCGAGATCCGTATACTAGCGCCCTCATCGAAGCGGGGCTGGCGCCGGTACCCTATTGGTTGGCGCGGGACACCCTACCCGCTCCCCCGACTCCCAGACAGACGCTTTCGACACGCCTAATGATCACACTGGACAACGTCTCCAAAACCTACGGCAGCGGGCCCGGTGCCGTGCAGGCGCTGAAGAATATCGACCTGCAGGTGCCCAAAGGCACGATTCACGGCGTCATCGGCCTCTCCGGCGCCGGCAAGTCGACGCTCATCCGCTGCGTCAACCTGCTCGAGCGCCCGAGCGCCGGCCGGGTTCTCATCGATGGAGAGGATCTGACCGCGATGGATGCCGCCGCCCTGCGCCAGGCGCGCCATCAATGCGGCATGATCTTCCAGCACTTCAATCTGCTGACCAATCGCACCGTCTACGACAATGTCGCCCTGCCGCTCGAGCTGATGGGGCAGTCGCGCCAGACCATTCGCGAGCGCGTCCTTCCGCTGCTGGAGATGACCGGGCTGGCGGACAAGACGAAACAGTATCCGGCGCAGCTGTCCGGCGGTCAGAAACAGCGCGTGGCCATCGCTCGCGCACTCGCCAGCCGTCCCAAGGTGCTGCTGTGCGACGAAGCCACATCGGCACTCGACCCGCAGACGACAGCCTCGATCCTGACGCTGCTGCAGGAAATCAACCAGCAACTGGGGCTGACCATCCTGCTGATCACCCACGAAATGGAAGTGGTGAAAACCATTTGTCATCGCGTGGGGCTGATTTCCGACGGTCGCCTGGTCGAAGACGCCGATGTCGGCGACTTCTTCACTGCGCCGGGTACGCAGCTGGGACGGGAGTTCCTGAACGACTTTCTCAAGCTGGAAGCGCCCCAGGCGCTGATCGAGCGGCTCGAACCCGAGCCCGGCGAAACCACCCATCCCGTGGTGCGGCTGACCTTCTCCGGCGACAGCGTGTCCACTCCGCTGATCTCGCGCCTGGCCCGGGAACATGGCATCGATGTCAGCATTCTTCAGGCCAAGGTCGAATCCATCCAGGGGCGTACGCTCGGCCTGATGATCGCCGAACTGATGGGCAGTGCTTCGCAGACACGGCAGGCACTGACGACGCTCGAATCCTTTGATCTGCAAGTGGAGGTAATGGGTCATGTCCAGCGCACTGATTGATCTCGTCTGGCAGTCCACGCTGGAAACGCTCTACATGGTCGCCGTTGCCGGCATTCTGTCGGCGCTGGTGGGCGTGCCCCTCGGCGTATTGCTGTATGTGACGCGGCCGCGCCAGATCCTCGCCCAGCCGGTCGTCAACACGATACTCGGCATCGTCACCAACGTCGGGCGTTCGGTACCGTTCATTATCCTGCTGGTGGCGATCATTCCGTTCACCCGCATGATCGTCGGCAGCTCCATCGGCACCAATGCCGCCGCCGTGCCGCTGACGATCGCCGCGATTCCGTTCGTCGCCCGGCTGGTCGAGGGGGCGCTGAACGAAGTCTCTCCCGGCCTGGTCGAAGCCGCCCAGTCGATGGGCGCGACGCCGATGCAGATCATCATGAAGGTCCTGCTGCCGGAAGCGCGTGGCGGCATCATCAACGGCCTGACGATCACCATCGTCGCCCTGGTCAGCTACTCCGCCATGGCGGGCGCCGTGGGCGGTGGCGGGCTCGGCGACCTGGGCATCCGCTACGGCTACAACCGCTTCAACCCGACCGTGATGCTGATCACCGTGGTCGTGCTTGTGGTCATGGTGCAGCTATTCCAGAGTCTGGGGGATTATCTGGTGCGCAAGAGCGATCACAAGTGATTGCGGCCCTCCACTAGACTAATAACCAGAATGAATTACCGCGTCTTCTGTTATTCCGTTATATTACAGCGGACAACGGATGACGATGAATGCGAACGCCGATCTTGGATCGCTCCACCATTCATCGTCCCTACATTGATATGAGCAACATAGTTCAGGGAGAGTCTCGCCAATGCCGATTTCACTCACACGTACGCTAAGCGCCGCCGCATTGAGCCTGGGCCTGGTCGCCGGTGCCGCGCATGCCGCCGACGATACCATCAAGGTCGGCACCATGGCCGGTCCCGAGACCGATGTCATGCAAGTGGCAAAACAGGTCGCCAAGGAGAAGTACGGCCTCGACGTCGAGATCATCGAGTTCACCGATTACGTGACGCCCAATGCCGCGCTCGCCGATGGCAGCCTGGACGCCAATGCGTACCAGCACGAGCCGTACATGCGCTCGATGGTCAACGACCGCGGCTATGATTTCGCCATTGCCGGCAAGACGTTCGTCTATCCGATCGGCGCCTATTCCGCCAAGTACGACAGCATCGACGATCTGCCCGACGGCGCGACCATCGCCGTACCCAACGATCCGACCAACGAAGGCCGCGCGCTGATCCTGATGGACAACCTCGGGCTGATCACGCTCGACGATCCGAAAAACCTGGAAGCGACGCCGATCAACATCACCGAGAATCCGCACGATTATTCGTTCAAGGAGATCGAGGCCGCCCAGATGCCGCGCGTGCTGCAGGACGTCGACATGGCGTTCATCAACAGCACCTTCACGCAGCCCGCCGGCCTGACGCTGGATGATGCGCTGATCAAGGAAGGCCCGGACTCGCCTTACGTCAACCTGATCGTGGTGCGTGGCGGCGATCAGGATCGCGAGGCGATTCAGGAACTGGTCAAGGCGTACCAGTCGGACGCCGTCGCCGACAAGGCCGAAGCGCTGTTCGAGGGTGGCGCCGTTCCCGGCTGGAAGTAAGCCGGGTCGCCAGACACCGGTCGGCGAATCCGCTGGCCGGTTCTCGCTAGCCACCGCAGCGAATCAGAAACCAGCGTCCCAGGGCGCTGGTTTCTGGTTTCGATACCCTCTCCCCGTGACAAGGAAACCCGTGATGACCGACTACGATTCCCTCGAGCGCCAGCTGCAAGCCCTGCTCGATACTCGCGACTGGCTGACCAATGCCGCCCAGACCAGCGCCTTCCTGATGCAGACGCTAGGCGAGTTGAACTGGGTCGGCTTCTATCTTCAGCGCCACCCCGAGACGCTGGTTCTGGGTCCTTTCCAGGGCTTGCCGGCCTGCAACCCGATCCCGTTTACCAAGGGCGTCTGCGGCGCCGCGGCCCGTTCACGTCAGACGCAACGAGTCGACGACGTCCACGCGGTACCGGACCATATCGCTTGCGATGCGGCCTCGCGTTCCGAGTTGGTGATACCGATCGTCGTCGGCGACAAAGTGTGGGGCGTGCTGGATATCGACAGCCCCGTTCCTGCACGTTTCAACGCCGAGGATCAGGCGGGCATCGAACGCCTGTGCAGCGTGTTCACCAAGGCCAGCGACCTGAACACCAACACCTCGGTCGTCTGAGCTCCCCGTCCCACGGCGGTCAAATCCGGCAATTCGGGCTTACTCCAGAAAAATATCCAGTTCGTCATCCGTGCGCATGCTCTGCAGGATCTCCTCGTAAAGCGAGAGCAGATCCAGTGCGAGCGGCCGACGAACGTCCCGCGGCATCTCACCCAGGGCGTGTTCTTCGCGCCGCCCATTGGCGATACCGTGGTAGAGACCAATGGCCAGGTGAACGGCAGCGGCGTACGCCGAAAACGGCACGGATTCCAGCGGTTTACCCTGGTAGGTCAGCGCATTGCAGATGGGCTCGGGGAAGCGCCAGCGACGCCCCAGCTCGGCGCCCACCTCGCTGAAGGTATAACCGAACTGGTTGGCTTCCAGCTCGGCCCGCGGCGCGCCCTCTGCGACCAGCGCGTCGATCCGCTGCATGGTTTCGGGGTGACCGATATGCATCAACGCGGAGCCCACGTGATGCAGAATGCCACAGGTGAAAGCGGTCTCCGGCGCCAGCCCTTGCAAGCGGCTATGTCGCACGATCGTGCGACTGAGATTGGCGACCATGAATGACTCGCGCCAGAACGCCTTGCGATCGAGACCGGGCACTTCCTTGAGCATAGCGACCATGCCCGAGGCAATGACCAGCGTACGCACGCGGTCGAAGCCCAGCAGCAACAAGGCGTCGTCGATCGTCGCTACATTTCGACCCACGCCATAGCGCACGGAATTGGCGGAGCGCAACAATTTCAGACTCAGGTTGGGGTCTTTATGAATCGTGGTCGAGACGCGGTGGATACTGATCTTGTCGTTATCCAGACTGGCGATCAGTTCGGTGACCACGGCGGGCACGCTGGGTAACTGATGAATATGCTCGAACAACGAATTCAGTGACATGTTCTACTCCTGCTGTCCCTCCATGGTAGCTACCGCCCGGTCAAAAGTCGTGAGGCCAGGCGCACAATAGCGCCGCTGCCGGCGAAAACGGGGCAAAAAAATCCCGCCGGACTACCGGCGGGAAGGTCGCCGCCCAGGCGACGCGAAAACCTCGAGTTGTGGCTGCAGCCCGAGAATTCACTCAGCTCTCCTGCCAGGACTTCACCATCTCGTCATACGGAACGGTCTTGCCCTGCGGCTTTTCGTTGTCGAGCTTGGGCTTGGGCGCGCCGGGCTGGTCCAGCCAGTACTGCGCATCGCGCGGCTCGTTGAGTTTCGGCCCACACTGCGGCTGGACGTTGGCGCGCTCCAGGCGCTCCATGATCCGATCCTGCGCATCCGCCAGACCGTCCAGCGCTTCCTGGGCACTGGTCTCGCCACTGACAGCGCGGGAGATGAACTGCCACCACAGCTGCGCCAGCTTGGGATAGTCCGGCACGTTGGTTCCGGTCGGTGACCACTGCAGCCGCGCCGGGCTGCGATAGAACTCGACCAGGCCGCCCAGCTTGGGCGCGGCTTCGGTCATCGCGTCGGACTGGATGTCGGACTCGCGAATCGGCGTCAGCCCCACCAGCGTCTTCTGGAGAGAGACCGTCTTCGACGTCACGAACTGCGCGTAGAGCCAGGCGGCGAGACGGTTCTTCTCGGGCGTAGACTCCATGAAGGTCCAGGACCCCACGTCCTGATACCCCTTCTTCATGCCGTCTTCCCAGTATGGGCCCACCGGTGACGGTGCCATACGCCATTTGGGCGTGCCGTCCTCGTTGACCACCGGCAAGCCCTCTTGCGTCATGTCGGCGGTGAAGCCGGTGTACCAGAAGATCTGCTGAGCGACATTGCCCTGCGCCGGCACCGGCCCCGCTTCGGAGAACGTCATGCCCTGAGCTTCCGGCGGCGCATAGTCATGCAGCCAATCGATATACTTCTGAGTCGCGAACACCGCCGCCGGCCCATTGGTTGCACCGCCGCGGGTGACGTTCGAACCGACCGGGTGGCACTGCTCGACACGAATACCCCATTCGTCGACCGGCAGGCCGTTGGGAATGCCTTTGTCGCCGGCCCCGGCCATCGAGAACCAGGCATCGGTGAAACGCCAGCCCAGCGAGGGATCCTTCTTGCCGTAGTCCATGTGGCCGTAGACGCGCACGCCATCGATATCGTGGACATCGTTGGTGAAGAAATCGGCGATATCCTCGTAAGCCGACCAGTTCACCGGCACGCCCAGCTCGTAGCCGTACTTCTCCTTGAATTGCTGCTTGATCTCCGGATCATCGAACCAGTCGGCGCGGAACCAGTAGAGATTGGCGAACTGCTGATCGGGAAGCTGGTAGACCTTGCCGTCAGGCCCCGTGGTGAACGAGAGTCCGATGAAGTCGTCGAGATCCAGCGTCGGCGACGTGACCTCGGCCCCGTCGCCCTCGATCATGTCGGAGATTGGCACCACCTTGCCGTAGCGCGCGTGGGTGCCGATCAGGTCCGAATCGTTGACATAGGCATCGTAGATATTGCGGCCGGACTGCATCTGCGTCTGCAGCTTCTCGATCACGTCCCCTTCCTGAACCAGATCGTGGGTCAGTTGGATACCAGTAATCTCGCTGAACGCCCGGGCCAGCACTTCGGATTCGTATTTATGGGTCGTGAGCGTTTCCGAAACCACATTAATCTGCATGCCGCGATACGGCTTGGCGGCATCGATGAACCACTGCATCTCCGCCATCTGCTGTTCGGGCGTGAGCGTCGAGGTCGAGAACTCGTCGTCCAGCCAGCGTTTGGCGGCGTCCTGGTACTGATCGGCAACCGCAACTCCCGATATGGCCATCAGCCCCGCGAGACTGACCCCGACGCCGATGCCAAGCGGCGTTCGGCGAGACGATTTGGCGTGCTTGATATCGAACATAGCGTTAACCCCCGTTTGTTATCCTTCGCTTTTCCTGCCGTGGCGCTATCCGATGCAGATAATGATTCCGGTCGGTGCGTTACCCCCATTTCATGATGATTGCCATTCCCGCCATACAGAGACCGGTGGCGAGCCAGAGCGGCCAGTCGGTCAATGCCAGCACCAGCAGATGCACGTATGCCGATGCCAGCAGGCCGATGAACAGCCGGTCGCCGCGCGATGTGACCAGCGGCAGGAACCCTTTGCGTTCGCGCCCGGGCGATACGGTCTGCCAGACCGTCATCGCCACCAGCATCAGCGCGATCGCCGAAAAGAACAGTGCCGTCGGTAGTGTCCAGGCCATCCAGCCCATGATGATCTCCTCTCTTTCCGGCGAGCCGATCAGACGCGGCCCAGGGCAAAGCCCTTGGCAACGTGATTGCGCACGAAGTAGATCACGGCGATGCCGGGCAGCAGTGCCACCACGCCGGCTGCCGCCAGTACGCCCCAATCGATGCCGGATGCCGATACCGTGCGGGTCATCTGCGACACGATCGGCTTGGCGTCGACCGAAGTCAGCGTCCGCGCCAGCAGCAGCTCCACCCACGAGAACATGAAGCAGAAAAACGCGGTGACACCGATGCCGGGCCGAATCATCGGCAGGAAGATGCGGACGAAGAACTTGGGAAAGGTATAGCCGTCGATATAAGCCGTTTCGTCGATCTCCTTCGGCACCGACGACATGAAGCCCTCCAGAATCCACACCGCCAGCGGCACGTTGAACAGGCAGTGCGCCAGCGCCACGGCGATCGGCGTATCGAACAGCCCCACCGCCGAATAGAGCTGGAAGAACGGCAGCAGGAACACCGCCGGTGGCGCCATCCGGTTGGTCAACAGCCAGAAGAACATGTGCTTGTCGCCCAGGAATCGGTAGCGCGAGAACGCATAGGCGGCCGGCAGCGCCACCAGCAGCGAGATCAGCATGTTCATCGACACGTAGCTGAGGGAGTTGAGATAGCTCGTGTACCAGGTCGGCTCGGTGAAGATGACCCGGTAATTGTCCAGCGTCGGCGCCGCCGGCCACAGGGTGAGGCCGCCAAGAATTTCCCGGTTCGACTTCAGCGACATGTTGACGAGCCAGTAGATCGGCACCAGCACGAACAGCAGATAGACCAGCATCACCAGGCTTTTACGCAATCTCATGGCGGCGTCATCCCTTGTTGTCGTTATGCGTCATGGCGGTGTAGAACACCCAGGTCACCAGCAGGATGATCAGAAAATAGATCAGCGAGAACGCCGCGGCCCGGCCCAGGTCGAACTGTCCCAGCGCCATCTGGGTCAAAGTCTGGCTCAGGAACGTCGTCGCCGTACCCGGCCCGCCGCCGGTGAGCACGAACGGCTCGGTGTAGATCATGAAGCTATCCATGAAGCGCAGCATCACCGCGATCAGCAGCACGTTCTTGAGCTTCGGCAGCTGGATGTAGCGGAACACCGCCCAGGACGAGGCACGATCGATTCGCGCGGCCTGGTAGTAGACGTCCGGAATCGAGCGCAGCCCGGAGTAGCACAGCAGCGCCACCAGCGACGTCCAGTGCCAGACATCCATCACCAGCACCGTCGTCCAGGCGTCCCGCGGGTTGGAGGCGTAGTTGTAGTCGAGCCCGAGGCTGTTGAGGATCCAGCCATAGAGGCCGATATCCTCCCGGCCGATGATCTGCCAGATCGTCCCCACCACGTTCCACGGCACCAGCAGCGGCAGTGACAGCAGGATCAGGCTGACCGACACGCCCAGCCCTCGCCGCGGCATGGACAGCGCGACGACGATGCCTAGCGGCACCTCGATGGCCAGCACACAGAACGAGTAGATGAACTGGCGCACCAGTGAATCGTGCAGCCTCGGATCCGCCAAAATCTCCCGATACCACTCCGTCCCCACGAAATAGCGCGTGCTCGGGTCGAAGATGTCCTGCACGGAGTAGTTGACCACCGTCATCATCGGAATGATGGCGCTGAACGCCACCAGCACGAAGACGGGCAGCACCAGCCACCAAGCCTTGTTGTTATAGGGTTTCATGGCACGATCTCCACCAGCCGGTCATCACGATAGAAACGTTGCCAGGCCGCCGGGAACGCCAGCCCGACACGCCCTTCCGGTACGAGCTGCTCTTCACCCAGACGCGCCTTGATCACGGACGCCGACGGCGTGTCGAGACGCACATCGACGATCTTGAAGGTGCCCTGGTCCTGGACCAGATCCACCTGGCCGTGCAGCGTCGACGCCTCGGGAGCGACGAGCTGCACGAACTCCGGCCGGATACCGAGCTGCAGACGCCCTTCGCCCCCTCGGCGCAGCTGCGCGACGATCCATTCCTCCACCGGCAGCGCTCGCCCCTCGAGCTCGATCCCCGCCGAGCCCAGCACGATGTCGAGCAGGTTCATGCCGGGGCTGCCGATGAAGTAGCCGACGAAGGTATGCTGCGGATTCTCGAACAGCTCCCGCGGGGTACCGAACTGCACGATCTGGCCCTGGTACATCACCGCGATCTTGTCGGCGAAGGTGGAAGCCTCCAGTTGATCGTGGGTGACGTAGACCATCGTCACGTTGAAGCGCTGATGGATCTCCTTGAGCTTGCGCCGCAGCCGCCACTTCAGTTGCGGATCGATCACCGTCAGCGGCTCGTCGAACAGGATTGCTGCCACGTCGTCGCGCACCAGGCCGCGCCCCATCGACACTTTCTGCTTCTCGTCGGCGGTCAGATTGTGCGCCTTGCGGCTCAACAGCGGCTCGATCTCCAGTGCCTCGGCCACCTCGCGCACGCGCTGCTGGATGCGGTCGCGGGAATGTCCCTGGTTGCGTAGCGGAAACGCCAGGTTGTCGAACACCGTCATGGTGTCGTAGACCACCGGAAACTGAAAAACCTGGGCAATGTTGCGCTGCTGCGGGCTAAGGTCGTTGACCGACTTGCCGTCGTAGAGCACCCGCCCCTCGGACGGCACCAGCAGTCCGGAGATGATGTTGAGCAACGTGCTCTTGCCGCAACCCGAAGGGCCCAGCAAGGCATACGCGCCACCCTGCTCCCAGACATGATCCATCTGCCTCAGCGCGTAGTCGGCCGGCTTCGAAGGGGTGCCGTGGTAGCTGTGCGCCAATTGCTCCAAGCGAATTTCCGCCATGTCCGACTCTCCTTACACGCTGGCGAGCGTTGGTCGCGGCGAGGATGGCGACAACACCAGATCCCCGTCCGGCTCGAACACGAACAGCTGGCGACAGGCCACCTGCATCTCCAGAGCCTGGTCGACGCCGAACTCGTGAATGCCGATCAGGTGCGCCACCAGGTCGATCCGGTCATGCGATAGATGCAGGAACGTCTCGGAACCGCTGATCTCCGCCACACGGACGATGACCGGCAGGCGAAACGCTGGCTCATCGAGCGGCTGCAGCGACCAGTGGTGTGGTCGGATACCCACCTGGTACTCACCGGCCGGCAGCGAACGCCACACGTCCGGCAGCGGCTGATGCAAGCCAGCAATCCGACACTCCTCGCCGCGTATCGTCATCGGCATCAGATTGATGGGCGGCTCGCCGAACAGGCTCGCCGCCTCCCGGTTGCAAGGGTGGCGATAGACCTCGTCGCTGGGGCCGCTCTGGACGATCCGGCCTTGGTGCAGCAGCGTGGTCGTGCCGCCCAGCGCCAGCGCTTCCGCGGGTTCGGTAGTGGCGTAGACGGCGATGGTATGGCGCGACTCGAACAGCTTGCGCATTTCCACCCGCAGAGCTTCGCGCAGCTTGTAGTCGAGGTTGACCAGTGGTTCGTCGAACAGTACCAGGTCGGCGTCCTTGACCAGTGCGCGAGCCATCGCCGTGCGTTGCTGCTGGCCGCCGGAGAGCTCCTGCGGGTATCGTCCCAGCAGGTGCTGGATGCCCAGCATCGCGGCGGTCTCCTCGACTCGTCGGGCGATCTCCTGATGAGATACCTTGGCCTGCTTGAGCGGCGAAGCGATGTTGTCGAAAACCGTCAACGTGGGATAGTTGATGAACTGCTGATAGACCATCGAGACATTGCGCTGGCGTACCGGCACATGGGTCATGTCCCGTCCGCCAAGATGCACCGTTCCCCGATCCGGCATATCCAGGCCGGCCATCAGCCGCATCAACGTCGTCTTTCCCGCCAGCGTATGCCCCAGCAGCACATTGAACGACCCTGGCTCCAGCGTCAGGCAGGCATTATCGATATAGGTCTCGCCCCGCACGGACAGTGTCACGTTGTCGAGTTGTAATGACATGAGTGGCGCCGTTCCTTTTTCTCTTTCGAGCATCCTAGAACAGCCGTTTCATAAAGCTATACGACCAAAAAAGGAATCAGCGTCACTAATAAAAAAAGAATTCTATTTGTTTGATTTGAATGAACTTAAAATATTTAACACCTTAGTCTTAACCACTAATGTCCAACATGTAGCACTCGTTTTACGATAATAACGGTAGTGGAAAGAGGCGGGTTTCCAACACTACTTGTTCGGAAACCAACACGGTCGGCGAAAGCGAATGGCGTTTCGATGACCGATGACGATTCGTCAGCGGCGGATGGCGGATGGCGGATAATCAAGATGGAATGACGGATACAAAAAACCCCGAGCCGGAGCTCGGGGTTTCGAAATCTGGTAGGACCAAGCGGATTTGAACCGCTGACCTCCACGATGTCAACGTGGCGCTCTAACCAACTGAGCTATGGTCCTGTAGGTAGTCGTCACAAACCCAATCTGTATTGGTAGGACCGAGCGGATTTGAACCGCTGACCTCCACGATGTCAACGTGGCGCTCTAACCAACTGAGCTACGGTCCTGCTTCGTGTTGCGGCGGGCTCGCCGTGACAACGGATGCGAATTCTACCCGGGCAGCCGCGGAATGCAACCCTCTACACATAAAAAATTTTCGCCAACTGCCTGTCATGTCGAGACAATTCGTTTTCGGCCGGCGAGCGACGCGCCATCTACCGCAATGCCACGTCGCATCGCCTGAATACCGCTGCCCATTGGCACCTGTCATCAGACCGGCAACAGGCGCTGCCACATCAGCGCGGCAACCACCGCGCCCGCCAGCGGCCCGACGATGGGAACCCAGGCATACTGCCAGCCCGAGTCCCCCTTGCCGTGAATGGGCAGCACGGCGTGAGCCAACCTCGGCCCCAGATCCCTTGCGGGATTGATCGCGTATCCGGTAGGCCCGCCCAGCGATAGCCCGATCGCCCAGACCAGCATGCCGACCAGATAAGGCAGCAGACCGTCGCTGATCGTCCCGGAGCTGGCGATCGCGCCGATGCCGAAGATCAGCACCAGCGTACCAATGAGCTCGCAGAGCAGGTTGCCGGTCCGGTGCGAGACCGCCGGATCGGTACAGAATACCGCCCGCTTGACCGCGCTATCCTCGGTACACCGCCAGTGAGGCAGATAGGCGAGCCAGACGCCGATCGCCCCCGCGAAGGCGCCCGCCATCTGAGCGGCGATCATCGAGCCTACCAGCTCGACCCCCTGATGGATGCCCAGAATCCATTTGGACAAGGTAACGGCGGGGTTGAGATCGGCCTGCGGCGATCCGGTGGCCATCGCCACGAAGACGCCGATCATGACCGCAAAGCCCCACCCCGTCGCGATGACGATCCAGCCCGAACCGTTACCCTTGGTGTTGGTGAGCACGACATTGGCGACGACACCACCGCCGAACACGATCAGGAACATCGTGCCGAGGAATTCGCCGCGCATGACCTCCCAGATCATGCTTCCGCACCCGTCTGATCACGACACTTCACGCGGGATATGGCATCGAGCCAGCCGCTGTAGAGCCGTTCCCGCTCGGCTTCTGTCATCTGCGGTTCGAAGGTGCGCTCGCAGCGCCAGAGCGCGCTGATCTCCTCGAGGTTCGAATACCAGCCGACCTGCAGGCCGGCCAGATAGGCCGCGCCCAGCGCGGTGGTCTCCAGAATCGTGGGCCGATCCACCGGGACGCCCAGCATGTCCGCCAGGAACTGCATGACCCAATTGTTGCTGACCATGCCGCCGTCCACGCGCAGGCGGTCGATGCGAGCCTCGATGTCGTCGTCCATGCAACCCTGCAGATCGCGCGTCTGGTAGCAGACGGCCTGCAACCCGGCCGCCACGATCTCGGCGATACCGGTATCCCGCGTCAGGCCGAAGATCGCTCCTCTCGCCTGCGGATCCCAATGCGGCGCGCCCAGACCGGTGAATGCGGGCACGAGATAGACGCCGTGCCCCATCCGGGTCTTGCGCGCCAGCGCTTCGGTTTCGGAAGCCGTTCCGAAAAGCTTGAGGCCGTCCCGCATCCATTGCACGGTGGCACCCGCCACAAAAATGCTGCCTTCCATGGCGTAGGTTGGCTTGCCGTTCAGGCGGTAGGCCACCGTCGTCAGAAGACGGTTTCTGGAAACCTCCGGCGTATCGCCGGTATTCATGATCATGAAACAGCCGGTGCCGTAGGTGCTCTTGCACATGCCGGGCGAAAAGCACGTCTGGCCGATCAGCGCGGCCTGCTGGTCACCGGCAATCCCCGCGATGGGGATCGGCCCGCCCAGCAATTCCGGCGTGGTGATGCCGAACTCGGTACTGGAGTCGAGCACTTCGGGCATGAGCGACGCCGGAATCTGGAACAGATCGAGCAGCTCCTGATCCCAGGCCTGGGTATGGATGTTGAACAGACAGGTACGGCAAGCGTTGGTCGCATCGGTGGCGTGCACCTTGCCGCCGGTGAGCTTCCACAGCAGGAAGCTGTCGACCGTCCCGAAAGCCAGATCGCCACGCTCGGCCCGCTCCCGGGCGCCTTCCACGTTGTCCAGCAGCCAACGAAGCTTGGTCGCCGAGAAGTACGGGTCGATCAGCAGCCCCGTGCGCTCCTGGATGAAGTTCTCGTGGCCCTGCTGGATCAGTTCCCGGCAATAGCTGCTGGTGCGTCGGTCCTGCCAGACGATGGCGTTGTGAAGCGTTTCGCCCGTCTTGCGATCCCACAGCACAGTGGTTTCGCGCTGGTTGGTGATCCCGATGCCGGCAACGTCGCTGGAGGAAACGCCCAGGTTCTGCATCACCTGACGAGAGGTTCGCAACACCGACTGCCAGATGTCGTCGGTATGGTGCTCGACCCAGCCGTCATGCGGAAAATGCTGCGCGAACTCTTCCTGAGCCACGCCCGCGACCTGACCCTGGCGGTCGAACAGTATCGCCCGGGAGCTCGTCGTCCCCTGATCGATAGACAGAATATATGAGGCCATCGTTTCACTCCTTGCTGGTCACGTTCAGCCGGAACGCAACCCATGATCGGAATCGCTACACCGGAAGGTTCGTTTTCAGGCTATCAACCCTATTTTTATTTTCGATTGACAACAATATGAATTCGCTTTCCAACACTTAGACCATGGTCGAACCAGTGCGAGGCGCCGCGGCCTTATCCGAAGCGACGGCAATGCGGCCGGCTTTGGTAAACTGGCGCCAACCCACTCTTTCTAGAAACGCCTTCTAGAAACACTTTGTAGAGCCAATCAACTCTTTCCAGAATAGCCATTGGGCCGCGGCAGGGAACCAACATGACACAGCAGGAACGTCACGCAGCCATCGTCGAACTGGTCAAGCGCCAGGGCTATGCGTCGATCGAACAACTCGCGAGAGACTTCGATGTCACGCCCCAGACGGTGCGCCGGGATCTCAATCAACTGGCGGAAGAAGGTGTCATCAAGCGCGTCCACGGCGGCGCCGGGCTCGAGTCGAGCACGGTCAACACCGCCTATCACACCCGCAAGACGTTGAACCTGGACGCCAAGCGCCGTATCGCCGAGATGCTGGCCAGACATATTCCCGATTCTTCGTCGCTGTTCATCAACATCGGGACCAGCAACGAATTCATCGCCGAGGCGCTATGCCAGCACAGCGGGCTCGAAGTCATTACCAACAACCTCAACGTGGCCGCCATTCTGCAGCACAAGACCGACTTCAACGTCATCGTCGCCGGCGGCCAGGTTCGCTCTCGCGACGGCGGCATCATCGGCGAGGCCACCATCGATTTCATCAACCAGTTCAAGGTGGACTACGGCATCATCGGGATCAGCGGCATCGATGGCGATGGCTCATTGCTGGAGTTCGACTACCAGGAAGTCCGCGTGGCGCAGGCCATCCTGCGCAACTCCCGCCAGGTCTTCCTGGCAGCGGATCACTCGAAGTTCCATCGCAACGCCGTGGTACGCCAGGGCAATCTCAGCCAGATCAACGCCTTCTTCACCGACCGCCAACCCCCGGAGATGCTGTGTCGTCTGATGCGCGAGCATGACGTCGCGCTTTACGTCGCCGACCCGTCGGTCCCCGCCGACAGGGAAGCCGTCACGGCCTATTCCGGCTGAAATCTTTACCCTTTTCTGTCGATAAAGCCGGCCTCGTGCCGGCTTTGTCGTTTTGCCATATAGCCCCGACGACTGCGCTTCCCCTCCCCAATTGGTCTATGAAAACACCTTGCCGCTATTGATGTTCGAAAGTGATTAAACTATTTTCGCAATCGAACATATCCAACTCCCTCACCTTTCCGGAGGACGGCATGGCCTCAACGACAGAGCACCACGTTTACGATCTCATCGTTGTCGGAGGTGGCATCAACGGTACTGGCATCGCCAACGACGCCGCCGGAAGAGGCCTTTCCGTGCTCCTGTGCGAACAGGCCGATCTGGCCAGTGCGACCTCCTCCGCCAGCAGCAAGCTGATCCATGGCGGCCTTCGCTATCTCGAGCATCGGGAATTCCGCCTCGTTCGCGAGGCGCTGAGGGAGCGCGAAGTCATGCTGCGCAAGGCGCCTCACATCGTCTGGCCGCTACGTTTCATCCTTCCGCACCAGCCCCATCTGCGTCCGGGCTGGATGATTCGTACCGGGCTGTTCCTCTACGATCACCTGAGCCACCGGGACAGCCTGCCCAACGCCAGGAGCCTGCGCTTCGGCAGCGAGAGCCCGCTGGTGCCGACGATCAAGCGCGGGTTCGAATACTCAGACTGCTGGGTGGATGATGCCCGGCTGGTGGTCCTCAATGCGCTGCAGGCGCAGGAAAAAGGCGCGGACATCCGGGTTCGCACCCGCTGCACCGAGGCTCGCGAGGAATCGGGGCACTGGGTGGTCAGCCTCGAAGACCGGGACACCGGCGAACGCCACGAGCATCGGGGCAAGGTGCTGGTCAACGCCGCCGGCCCCTGGGTGGAATCCTTCGTCAAAGGCAATGCCAAGCGTGATTCGCGTTACGGCATTCGCATGATTCAGGGCAGCCACCTGATCGTGCCGCGACTCAACGACGACGATCGGGCCTACATTCTTCAGAACCAGGATGGTCGCATCGTTTTCGTGCTCCCCTACCAGCAGCGTTTCAGCCTGATCGGCACGACCGATCGCCGCTACCAGGGCGACCCGGCCAAGGTCAGCATCAACGACGAAGAGATCGACTATCTGCTCGATGTACTCAACGCGCACTTCGTCAGGAAGCTGAGCCGAGCGGATGTCATCTCGACCTATGCCGGCGTCCGCCCGCTGTGCGATGACGAGTCGGAAAACCCCTCCGCCATGACGCGCGATTACACGCTCGATCTCGACAAGCACGGTGCCCCGATGCTGTCGATCTTCGGCGGCAAGATCACCACCTATCGCAAGCTTGCCGAAGCGGCCATGCACAAACTGCAACCGCTGCTGCCGCACATGGGGCAAGCCTGGACGGCCGACGCTCGACTCCCTGGCGGGGATATCGAATCGCGTCAGGCATTCGTCACACAGTTGCTGCGCGAGTATCCGTTCCTCGGCCGGGAGCGTGCCGAACGCTTTGGCTCCAGTTACGGCACGCTGTGCCTGAATTTCCTGGAAGGCAAACAGAGCCAGGAAGACCTCGGCCAGCATTTTGGCGGCGGCTTGACGCGCGCCGAGGTCGACTACCTGATCGAACACGAATGGGCACATGGCAGAGAGGATATTCTGTGGCGTCGCAGCAAGCTGGGGCTACGTTTGACCCAGGATGAACAACAGGCGCTGACGCACTACCTGGAGCAGCATCCGGCCATCGCCAATCAGGGGGTTCTTTCCAAGGTTTCATGAGCCAGGTTCATGAACGCGGCCCGGGCAAGATGACTGTGAAGTTCCTGGCCAACCCCTTCTAAAGTCTCACGAATTTCGCTCTGTCGGGAATCGTCGCCAGGCCATACTGGCCGTGGGTGCCGGTCATGTTTCTGTTAACCTTGGCCGAACACGGCGTCCTATCCCGACACAAGGAACCACCAGTTGCTGCAACTTCTTCTTACCGGTCTCGGCTGCCTCGTCCTGCTGATCACCATGGCGCCCTACATGCGGATCCGTCACTGGAGTGTTCGCAGTTTCGATTTCCCGCTGCTCCAGATCGCCATCGTCGCCACCGTACTGGCACTGGTTCAGCTCGCTTTTCATCCCGATGCCTGGTGGCACTGGGCCGGGATCGCCGCCAGCGGGGTCGCCGCCGCCATTCAGTGGGTGCGAATCTACCCATGGACGCCTTTGGCTCGGCGCACCGTGGTCAAGGCCAAGTCGCACGAGCCGGAGGGCGAGCTCAAGCTGCTCATCTCCAACGTGCTGACGCCCAATCGCCAGGCCGACAAACTGATCGCTCTCGTCGAGAAGCACCAGCCCGATATTCTGCTGACCCTGGAATCCGACCAGTGGTGGGGAGATCAGCTGGATGCCGCCATTGGCGAAGCGATGCCGGAAGCCGTGCGCATTCCTCTCGACAATCTTTACGGCATGCACCTCTATTCCCGGCTATCGCTGGAAGACGTCGAGGTCCAGTGGCTGATCCAGGACGACATCCCCTCGATTCATGCCTGGGTCAAACTCAGGAGCGGTAAGCGCATTCGCTTCCACGCGCTGCACCCGCGGCCGCCCGCACCCTCGGAAAGCGACGAATCATTATGGCGAGATGCCGAATTGCTGCTGGTCGGCCAGACGATTGCCAAGAACAACTGCCCGACCATCGTTGCTGGCGATCTCAACGACGTGGCGTGGTCACCCACGACCAAACTGTTCTGCAAGATCAGCGGCATGCTCGATCTGCGACGGGGCCGCGGCCGGTATAGCACCTTCCATGCCAAGTATCCCCTGCTGCGCTGGCCACTGGATCATGTATTCGTGACCGAGCATTTCACGCTCGTTCATATGCAGCGGTTGTCCGAGATCGGGTCGGACCATTTCCCGATTCTGGTCACGCTATGTCACAACCCTTCTCGCGCCGACGAGAACGAGTCCGAAAAGGCCGACATGGAGGAGCGCGAAGAGGCTGCGGACACCATCGAAGAGGCTCAGGAACGGCGTGGCGAAGCGCCGGTTTGAGGCCGTCTCCGCAGCGATAGTCTTACAGACGACAACGCCACCCGAACGGGTGGCGTTGTCGTCTTGCTTTCGGCCGGGAACGTCGGAATAACGACGTTCGGAGAAGGAATCCATTCGAAGTCGTTACTCCGGAATTCCCCCTTCGGTCAGTTTGGCGGGATCGAGCAGACGCTCCAGCTCCTCACGGGAGAGATCGGTCTCTTCCTCGGCGACATCAATGATCGGCCGCCCTGCCTGATAGGCTTTCTTGGCCACCGCCGCTGCCGCGTTGTAACCGATCACCGAATTGAGCGCCGTCACCAGAATCGGGTTGCGGGACAGCGGGCTCACGATGTTGTCGCGACGCACGTTGAACGTGGCGATGGCGCGGTCTGCCAGCAGGCGGCTGACGTTGGTCAGCAGCGTGATCGACCCCAGCAGGTTGTGCGCGATCAGCGGCAACATGACGTTGAGCTGGAAGTTGCCGCTTTGCCCGCCGACGGTGATCGCCGCATCGTTACCGATGACCTGTGCCGCAACCTGGGCGGCGGATTCGGGAATCACCGGGTTGACCTTGCCCGGCATGATCGAACTGCCCGGCTGCAGCGCCTCCAGCTCGATCTCCCCCAGACCGGCCAGCGGGCCGGAGTTCATCCAGCGCAGATCGTTGGCGATCTTCATCACCGCGACGGCGTAGGTCTTGAGATGCCCCGAAAGCTCCACCGCCGCGTCCTGCGACGCCAGGCTGGCAAAGAAGCTGTCGTTGGGGCGGAAATCGAGATGGGTATCGCTGGCCAGACGCTGCGCCACCTTGTCGGCGAACTCGGGATGCGCATTGACCCCGGTGCCGACCGCCGTACCGCCCAGGGCCAGGCGAGTGATGCGTTTCAACCCGTCTTCCAGTCGCTCGATTGCCTGAGCGACCTGGCTGGACCAGCCGCCCAGCTCCTGGCTCAAGCGCACCGGCATAGCGTCCATCAGATGCGTGCGTCCGGTCTTGACCACGTCGTCGACGTCTTTCGCCTTGTCATCGATGACCGAGCGCAGGTAGCCGAGTGCCGGCAGCAGGCGCTCACGAACCTGAATCGCCGCCGCCAGATGGATGGCCGTGGGAATCACGTCGTTGCTCGACTGCCCCATGTTGACATGATCGTTGGGGCCGACTTCGAGCCCGTCACGGCTCGCGAGGTGAGAGATCACCTCGTTGACGTTCATGTTGGTCGAGGTGCCCGACCCCGTCTGGAACACATCGACCGGGAACTGGTCGGGATGCTTGCCGTCGATGATCTCGTCGGCCGCGGCCACGATAGCTCTGGCTCGGGCTTCGTCCAGCAGCCCCAGCTCCTGATTGACCTGCGCCGCAGCACGCTTGATACGGGCCACCGCCGCGATGAATGCCGGTGGCAACGGCTGACCACTGACCGGAAAATTGTTCACCGCACGCTGCGTTTGAGCGCCGTAGAGCGCGCTCTCCGGAACGTCCAGTTCGCCCATGCTATCGCGCTCGACTCGTGTCTGAGCCATGACCTTCTCCTATCGATGACGGATGAAATGCAAAGGCGCAGCCCGAACGTCGGACTACGCCTTCGAGACTCATTCAAGACTAGCAGCCGGAGCATGCCCCGTCCGGTTCGAGGCTCAATCGAAATCGATGATCTGACGTATCGCCTCGCCACTCGCCAGACGGTCGAAACCGAGGTTGATCTCGTCGAGTTTCAACCGGTGCGTCAGCAGCCGATCCACCGGCAGGCGGCCGGACTGGTAGAGCGCGATGTATTCGGGCACGTCCAGCGACGGCACGTGACCGCCCAGGTAGGAGCCCTTGAGCGTGCGCTCCTCGGCCACCATGCGCGTCGGGCTGATGGCGAATCGCACGTCGGGATGCGGCAACCCGGAAGTGACGGTCGTGCCGCCACGGGCGGTGGACTCGTAGGCGAACTCCAACGCCTTGGACACACCCGCGAACTCGGCCGCGATGTCCACCCCACCGCCGCTAATCTCGCGCACCTGCTCCACCGCATCCTGATCGCCGCTGTTGATGATATGCGTGGCACCCATCGCCTTGGCGGTTTCCAGCTTTTCCGGCGCGATATCGGCCGCAATCACCTGCCGCGCGCCGCCACCGACGGCACCCATGACCGCCGCCAGACCGACGCCGCCCAAGCCGACGACCAGCACCGACTGGCCCAACCGCAGTCCCGCCGTATGCACCAGCGCACCGACGCCTGTCAGCACGGCGCATCCGAACAGCGCCGCGATATGGAAAGGCAGGTCCGGATCGATCCGGGTCAGGGAGCGGCGCGACGCCACCGTGTACTCGGCAAAACCGGAAACGCCGATATGGTGATAGATCTTCTGGCCATTCTTGTGCAGACGCATCCCGCCACCCAGCAGATGCCCGGCGGTGTTGGCTGCCGCACCGGGCTTGCACAGCGCTGCCCGCCCGGAAAGACACGACGAACACGTGCCACAACTGGGCGCAAAGGAGAACACCACGTGGTCGCCGGGGGCGAGATCGGTCACACCCTCGCCGACTTCGGCGACTTCACCGGCCGCCTCGTGGCCCAGGACCATGGGCAACGGGCGCGGACGATCGCCATTGATCGTGGAAAGATCCGAATGACACAGACCGGCGGCACGCATCTTGACCAGCACCTCCCCCGGCCCTGGCCCATCCAGCTCGACCTCCTCGACCGACATCGGCAGCGACTCCCGATACGGGCGAGGCCTCTTCATTTCATGAATCACGGCGGCACGAATTTTCATACAAGCTCTCCAGTGATACGCGATCAGTAGCGCCTACCATCGACGCCGGTCGACGGGCACTGTCATGCAATGGATGTATCGATCGGTCGCCTCGCCGATCAAGCGTAGTATTCCGGGGCGTGACGGAAGGTTGGCCATGCCTCGGGATCGTGTCCGGTCACCACCAGCGCACCGGTCTTTTCCGCCAGGGCATGCAGTTTTCGAACGGAGCGCACCGCATCGACGGTCGAGGCCAGAAAGCCCGGCAGAGCCTTTTCGTCCCAATGATCGGTGGTATAGGCAGCATCCACGGCCAGCAGCACCGGCCCGGTTTCCGGCAAGCGAAGCAGGAAACTGGAATGTCCCGGCGCGTGCCCAGGCGTGAAGATGAACCGGATCGTGTCGTCGCCGAAGACATCGTAGCCATCGTCGTGGTCTTCCAGCAGATGCCATTTCACGTCGGGCCGATCGAAATCCGCACGAATGTAGCCACCCGCCGAAAACCAATCCGGCGCCATCGCATACTCGTATTCGCAGCGTCGCACGATATGGATGGCATTCGGGAAGCGCCCGGTGGCACCGGTGTGGTCCAGATGCAGATGGCTGTGCAGAACATAGCGAACGTCGGCGGGTTCGATCCCGAACGCCTTCAAGGCCTGGACGCAGCCCTCTTCTTCCCGCATGACCGGCCAGTAGACAGAAGTGATATCGCCCCAGTATCCCTTCGGATCGCTCGCGCATTCGACCGCGCACCCGCCGTCGATGACCACGTTGCCCTTGGGATGAGTGATCAGATACCAGGGAACGGGGATCTCGTAATCATCCAGTCCCGCGTTCATCTTGATGTTGCACACACGACACTTCAGCGTTCCTGTCTGGAACATATAGAGACGTGGAGCGGCCATGACATCCCTCCTGAAACGGGCAATTTCGGATAGAACCCATCTGGCGTGACGACATCGCCATCCCTTTCAAAGCCACGGCGAACCCTTTACCGTCAAGGGGGAGCGAATGTCTCGTCCGTCGATCTTGCAGCGACGATGGAGCTGCCAACGCAGCCAGTATAGGCACGCCCATTCTCGGCTGACCAGTCAAACTTTGGTCTCACAGATCAGCGCCATTTTTACGAAACGTCGATGAAATGGTCATCGAGCGCATCCACACCAACGTTACCAAGGAGCCAACTCCATGTGGCATCGTCAACAGTTCTCGCTCAAACCCCGTTCGCGCGGCTTTCATCTGGTCACCGACGAGATTCTCGGCGCGCTTTCCGGCATGCACGACATCCGCACCGGGCTTCTGCATCTGCAGCTGATGCATACCTCCGCATCACTGACGCTCAACGAGAATGCCGACCCCGACGTGCGGCACGACATGGCGCTGTTCGCCAGCAAGCTGGCACCGGAAAACCTGCCCGGCATGCGGCATACGCTCGAAGGCCCGGACATGCCCGCCCACGTACTGGCCAGCCTGTTCGGCGCCGAACTGACCCTCGCGGTCGACAAAGGACGCCTGCTCACCGGCACCTGGCAAGGCATCTGGCTGGGCGAACATCGCGAGCATGGCGGTGCCCGGAAGATCACCGCCACATTGATGGGCGAGTAATCAACCGAGTCATTACGCTCCTTTCAAATAATCGTAGTGATATCGTTTGAAAAGCTGGCGAGCGAAGATCAGGCAAGGCAAAAATCGGCGAAGAAGCGGAGTTTACGGGGTGTAAATGAGCATTCTAAGCCGATTTTTAACACAGCCTGATCGAGCGCAGTCGCTTATCAAGCGATATTTCAATGCGAATGGCGCGGCACCTCGGCACCCCGGCAACCGCGCAGGAAGTCGAAATCGCAGCCCTCGTCCGCCTGCAGCACACGTTCGATATAGAGCTGGCGGTAGCCGCCGGTCGTGGCGATCTGGTTCGATGCCGCCATGGGATCGGCTTCCGCCAGCCGCCGGGCGATCTCGGCGTCGTCGACCTCGAGATTGAGCGCGCCGCTGTCGCAATCCATCGAGATCCAGTCGCCGTTGTGGACCGCCGCGAGCGGGCCGCCAGCCGCGGCTTCTGGCGCCACATGCAGGACCACCGTGCCGTAGGCCGTACCACTCATGCGGGCATCCGAGATGCGAACCATGTCGGTGATACCCTGTTCCAGGATCTTGGGCGGCAAGCCCATGTTGCCGACTTCAGCCATACCGTGATACCCGCGCGGGCCGCAGTGTTTCAGGACCAGAATGTCGTTGACCTCGACTTCCAGGTTCGGGTCGTTGATCCGCGCCTTGTAGTCGTCGAAATTCTCGAACACCACCGCCCGGCCGCGATGCTTCATCAGCTCGGGGCTGGCCGCCGAGGGCTTGAGCACCGCGCCATTGGGCGCCAGATTGCCGCGCAGAATGCAGATGCCGCCATCTTCACGCAGCGGATTGTCCAGCGGCCGGATCACTTCGTCGTTGTAGTGTGGCGCGTCCTGCACGTTTTCCCATAGCGTCTTGCCGTTGACGGTTAGCGCGTCCTTGTGCGGCAGGCGATCGGCCTCGCCCAGCCGACGCAGCACCGCGGGTAGACCGCCGGCGTAATAGAACTCTTCCATCAGAAAGCGCCCGGAGGGCTGCAGGTCGACAATGGTCGGCGTACCGCGACCGATACGGGTCCAGTCGTCCAGCGGCAGATCGACGCCGATGCGCCCGGCGATCGCCTTCAGGTGGATGACCGCGTTGGTCGAGCCGCCAATCGCCGCGTTGGTTCGAATCGCGTTCTCGAACGCCTCGCGGGTCAGCACCTTCGACAGCTTCAGATCCTCGTCGACCATCTCGACGATGCGGTTGCCGGAGAGGTGCGCGAGTACGTAGCGACGGGAATCCACCGCCGGAATCGCCGCGTTGTGCGGCAGGGAAACGCCCAGCGATTCGGCCATGCACGCCATGGTCGACGCCGTGCCCATGGTGTTGCAGGTACCGGCGGAGCGCGACATGCCGGCCTCGGCAGCCATGAAATCGTGGATCGAGATCTTGCCGGCCTTGACCTCTTCCGAGAGCTTCCAGACCACGGTGCCGGAACCGATATCCTTGCCTTCGTGCTTGCCGTTGAGCATCGGCCCACCGGTTACCACGATCGTCGGGATATCGCAGCTCGCCGCGCCCATCAACAGCGCCGGTGTCGTCTTGTCACAACCCACCAGCAGCACCACGGCATCCATCGGATTGCCGCGAATGGCCTCCTCGACATCCATGCTGGCGAGATTGCGGGTGAACATCGCCGTCGGCCGCAGGTTGGACTCGCCATTAGAGAACACCGGAAACTCGACCGGGTAGCCGCCGGCTTCGAGCACGCCCTTCTTGACGTGCTCGGCGAGCTTGCGAAAGTGCGCATTGCACGGGGTCAGTTCTGACCAGGTATTGCAGATGCCGATGATCGGCTTGCCCTGAAATTCGTGATCCGGAATGCCCTGATTCTTCATCCAGCTGCGGTACATGAAGCCGTTCTTGTCGGCGCTACCGAACCACTGGGCAGAGCGCAGCTGGCGCTTCTTCTGGGATTCTGTTTTTTGGGACGGTTTTTGGGACTTGTCCGATGAATCGCTCATTTTTCTCTCCTCGAGCCACCGTCAGTGCGGTGGCGGTCAGGGCCATCATCAAGGGTGTTCATCAACCGGTGCTATCAACGCGTGTCATCAAGAATCACAGCAAGGAAAACACCAACCACGCCAAGCCAAAGGCCATCAGCGAAATACCGATGGAGATCACCGTCCATGTCTTGAGCATGGTCTTGGTGTCGACACCGAGGAAGCGCCCGACCAGCCAGAATCCGGAGTCGTTGACGTGGGAATAGCCAATGGCACCGGCGACGATCGCGACGGTAATGCAAGCCGCCGGCAATCCGGCAAGCGTGGGATCTCCCAGCACCACCGGCGCCATGATCCCCGCCGCCGTGGTACCGGCCACCGTGGCCGAACCCTGGGCGATCCGGATCACCGACGCGATCACGTAACCGGCCAGAATCACCGGCAGCCCGAACGCCTGGAGGCTGTCCGCCAGCGCGTCGCCGATGCCGCTGGCCGTCAGCACGCCACCGAACATGCCGCCGGCACCAGTGATCAGGATGATGCTGCAGACCGGGGAGAGCGCCTGTTCGACGATCTCGTTGATGGAATCCATTGCCCCGCGTTCACTGGCACGAATGACCAGCAGCCACATGGCAATACAAGTACTGATCAGCAGCGCGATGGGTGTCTCGCCGATCACCATCAGCGCGGAAACCAGCGGGTTGTCGCCATCGATCACGCCGCTCTGACCCAGCGTCGACAGCCCCGTGTTGAGGAAGATCAGGACCAGCGGCAGCAACAGCACCAGCAGTACCGTGCCGAACGCCGGGCGCTTCTCGGGCGGGATCTCCTCGCTCTCCGCCCCCATGAAGTTCGGCACCGGCTGGAACGGCGACCGCTTGGCCAGTATCAGCGACAGCCGATAGCCCATCACGTACCAGGTCGGCAATCCGACCAGCAGCGCGACGAACAGCACCTGGCCGATGTCTGCGTGCAGGAAGACCGCCGCCGCGACCGGGCCGGGATGCGGTGGCATCAGGGCGTGCATGACCAGGAACGCACCCGCGGCCGGCAGCCCGTACAGCAGCAGCGACGCCTTGAGCTCACGGGCGACCGAGTAGATCACCGGCAGCATGACCACGAAGGCGGCATCCAGAAAGATCGGAAAGCCGAACAGCAGGCAGGCGATCGACAGACCCAGCGGCGCCCGCTTGCGGCCGAACAAACTGATCAGCGTGTCGGCCAGCACTCGCGCCCCGCCGGAAACGGCAACCAGGCGCCCCAGCACCGCCCCGAAGCCGATCAACAGCGCCACATTGCCCAGCGTCTTGCCAAAGCCGCCCAGCAATGTCGGTAGCAGATCGGCCACCGTGATGCCGGTCGCCAGTGCCGTACCGATACTGACGATGACCAGCGCAAAAAAGGGATGCAGACGCACTCGAATGATCAAAACCAACAAAATGGCGATAGCCGCAGCGGCGATACCCATCAACCCCAGCGTGGATAGACCGGCGGCCGCTTGTGTCGTGTCTTGCATGGCGTTCTCCTGACGACTGCCACGGCGTCGACTTGTCCTGCTCGCCGTGGGATGCGGCCACAGTAGCGCCAAGCATCAATAACCATGAAATACCAAAAGTCGGTAAAATCGATATCAATATGGTTATTGGATGGGCCGCATCAAGCGTAAGAACACGTGTTCGTCATACAAGCTTGTGGTTTCGACGCGACCAAAGTTGCAGGTTGCATGCCGGGACTCGTCAGCCACCGGCTCGGCGAGTCTGCTTCCAGCGATCGAACATGACCGCGAGCGACAGAATCACGCCCCATCAGGTATCTAGTCAGAACGGGGGAAAACGTTTAGCGGCGGTCTGCATGCCCCGTACGCCAGCGACCGATGCTAGCGAGTTACGGCATCGCCTGCGTTGTCGAGAAGCGATAGACAGTCTGCGAGTGATACGTTTCGTCGGGCTTCAGGATCGTCGTGGGGAAGTTCGGCCGATTGGGCGAATCGGGAAAGTGCTGCGTTTCCAGTGCCAGCCCGGAACGCTCGGTATAAGGGCGACCGCTTTTGCCCACGAGGCTGCCATCGAGGGAATTGCCCGAGTAGAACTGCATCCCTGGTTCCGTGGTGGAAACCTCGAGCACCCGGCCGCTGTTCGGCTCGATTACTCTGGCTGCCAGCGCTGGCCGGTCACCCTGCCCGGGATTCTTGCTCAGCACGAAGTTGTGGTCATAGCCTCCGGCGTAGGCGAGCTGGGTATTCTTCTGCCCCAGGCGCGCGCCGATGGCGGTTGGCTGACGGAAATCGAACGGCGTACCGCTGACATCGGCGATGTCGCCGGTGGGAATCAAGGTTTCACTCACCGGCGTGTACGCGCTCGCATTGATCATCACCCGGTGATCCAGAATGCTGCCGCTCCCCTCGCCTTGCAGATTGAAGTAGCTGTGCTGGGTCAGATTGACCGGCGTCGCGCGAGTTGTCCTTGCCCGGTAATCGATCGCCAGTTCGTTGTCGTCGGTCAGCGTGTAGCTGACTCGCGTCGAGAGCTGCCCCGGGAACCCCTGCTCGCCGTCATCGCTCGTGTAGGTGAGCACCAGACCTCGGCCCTCCGAAGACGAGAAGGGCTCGGCATGCCACAGGCGCTGATCGAATCCCGTATCGCCACCGTGCAGCGTGTTGGCTCCATCGTTGGTCGGCAGCGTGTAGGTCTCGCCATCGAGCGTGAAACGGCCGTTGGCGATACGGTTGCCGTAGCGCCCGATCAAGGCACCAAAGTAGGGGTTGGCTCGACGGTAGGTGTCGGAGAGATAATCGTCGAGCGAATCGAAGCCCAGCACAATGTCATTCATCTTCCCGTGCCGATCGGGCGTCTTCAGCGACACGATGATGCCGCCGTAGTTGATGACCCGCATCTCGATCCCGTTGTCGTTGGTGATTCTGTAGCAGTCGACCTCGCGACCATCCGGCAACCGGCCGAAGACCGAACGCTCGATGCCCGGCGGCAAGGCACCGGAGGATGGCGAATTCATCGGCATCGTCTGTGCCTGGGCTTGTAAAAAGGCCTGGCCGATCATCAGTCCGAACAGACCGATGCCTACACATCGGGAAAGGGAAAGGACATGGCGTGTCATCGCAAGCTCCTGTTTCGTTTCGGCATGACGCTTCTGGATATCATTCGTTGATGCTCGGGCCGGTCCATTATCGCCGTCGTTCGTTTACACCGTAGACTGGTCGTCACCATCTGACTATTCGAGAACTTCACGCCATGCCTCATTCCAACGTCGAACCCGTCATCGGAAAAGCGTCATGAAATCCCAGCCTCTCGATCTGCTGCCCCCGGACTGGTTCCTGCGCGTGAGGCTCAAGTTTCGCCATCTTCAGCTGTTCGTGGCCCTGGACGACTACCGCAACCTCCACCGGGCCGCGGAACGTCTGGGCATGAGCCAGCCGGCGGCCTCCAAGCTGCTGGGAGAACTCGAACACATGCTCGGCGTTTCGCTCTTCGACCGGCATTCGCGGGGCGTCACGCCCAACTGGTATGGAGAGAGCCTGATCCGGCATGCCCGCGGCATGTTGACCTCGCTGGCCCAGGCCGGTGACGAGATCAACGCGCTCAACGAAGGCAATGCAGGGACAGTGTCGATCGGCACGGTTCTGGCACCGGCGGTGACGCTACTGGCCAGCGCGGTCGAACGCGTCCATCGCGACAGCCCTCATCTCGAGGTCAATATCGACGTCGGCGTCAGCCGTAACCTGGTACCGAGACTGCGCGACGGCGAGTTCGATTTCGCCATTGCCCGCATTCCCGGCGGCATGCCGGCGGGGGATTTCGTGTTCGAGGAGATTGGCGAGGAAGCGTTGTGCTTCGTGTGTCGTGCCGGCCACCCGCTCGCGAGGGAAGACGACTTCGACCTGGCCTCGATGCTGGACTTCCCGTGGGTACTCCAGCCTCCGGGGGCGCTGATGCGGCAGCGTGTCGAGCATCTGTTTCTGCATCACAAGGTGGCGCCACCCCAACGCATCATCAACACGCCGGATATTTACATGGCACTAGCCATGGTCGACAAGTCGGATTCGATCACGGTCACGACACGCGAGGTTGCGGATCTGCTCTGCACCCAGCCGCGCTTCGCGATTCTGCCGTCTACCGATGCGCTCAGCGTGCAGCCTTTCGGTCTGATCAGCCTGCGCGAACGCCGCATGTCGCCCGGCGCAGCCAAGTTGATGAGCACGCTGCACCAGATGATCCGCGAGCGTCGGGCGCATGAATCCGGCCAGGCGAGCGCCGCATCGGCTCGCTACCGCGACGTCACGCTATGAGCCGGCTCACCACTCCAGCGCCTGCTTGACGAAGGGGATGGTCAATTTGCGCTTGGCCGACAGCGAGGCGCGATCGAGCCGCGACCCGTGCGGGCCGCGACCTGCGCCCTGGCGCGTGTAGGCGACTGGCGTGCCAGAGTTTCTATCCGCGCGACCCGTCCAGTCTGCACCTAAGCCGCTGGGCGTGCTGTTTCTATCCGCGCGGCCCGTGCAGGCCGCGACGACTGACATGCCAAACGCCGCTTATCACGCCTACGTTTCTATCCGCGCGGCCCGTGCAGGCCGCGACGATCTTCGCCGGGCGCACGGTGCCGGCCCACTTGTGTTTCTATCCGCGCGGCCCGTGCAGGCCGCGACATCGGAGTCGACCAGCACGCGGCGAGCCAGATCGTAGTTTCTATCCGCGCGGCCCGTGCAGGCCGCGACGCCCGGCTCGATATTGAGCGTGCCATCGAGTCGCTGTTTCTATCCGCGCGGCCCGTGCAGGCCGCGACCATGCAGCCCAGCATTTCCGGGCGCTGGATCATGTTTCTATCCGCGCGGCCCGTGCAGGCCGCGACCCCTTGTTGTGCCGCATCGGCTCGGAGCTGGAATAGTTTCTATCCGCGCGGCCCGTGCAGGCCGCGACGACAAGCTCAAGGATCTGCGCAACACCTATGCCACCGTTTCTATCCGCGCGGCCCGTGCAGGCCGCGACAGGCGTTCCGGCCATGGTCATTGAGGGATCGATGTTTCTATCCGCGCGGCCCGTGCGGGCCGCGACGATAGCCGAGTGATGCAGCGACATCGGCGGCAACGTTTCTATCCGCGCGACCCGTGCGGGCCGCGACCAACCAACGCAATGTTGCTTGTCACCATGTCGTTGTTTCTATCCGCGCGACCCGTGCGGGCCGCGACCGCGGCGTCTTGTCGAGCTTCGAGTAGAGCTCTTCGTTTCTATCCGCGCGACCCGTGCGGGCCGCGACGCCAGACGATCTATTTCGCGCCAAGCGATAACGGAGTTTCTATCCGCGCGACCCGTGCGGGCCGCGACCCGGCGGGCGGCGAGGCGGTCTTCGCCGTTGACCTTGTTTCTATCCGCGCGACCCGTGCGGGCCGCGACACCTGATCGATGCCCTCGTCGCTTATACCGGCCTCGTTTCTATCCGCGCGACCCGTGCGGGCCGCGACCCGGCGCCCGCAGCAAGACCGAAACGCTCGAGCAGTTTCTATCCGCGCGACCCGTGCGGGCCGCGACTCGCGTATTGATGGCTTTATGCGCAGCGCAACGGAGTTTCTATCCGCGCGACCCGTGCGGGCCGCGACCCTCGAGCAGCAGCTTACCCAGACCACACTCTTTGTTTCTATCCGCGCGACCCGTGCGGGCCGCGACCGGTCCGGTCATGCCGTGGATCGACCCCGGCCGCGTTTCTATCCGCGCGACCCGTGCGGGCCGCGACACCTGCACATCCATAGCCCCGGCGGTGACGTGTTCGTTTCTATCCGCGCGACCCGTGCGGGCCGCGACCAGCCAGGCCGGCACAACCGGCCGCGCGATGATGTTTCTATCCGCGCGACCCGTGCGGGCCGCGACCAGTGCGGCGGCGAGATCGCCGGTTTTTTGCTCTCGTTTCTATCCGCGCGACCCGTGCGGGCCGCGACCCGTCGACGATCAGGCGCAGCGCCTTGAGCTCGGCGTTTCTATCCGCGCGACCCGTGCGGGCCGCGACGACTGGATGATGCCCTGCCAGCTGTCCCCGTTAGAGTTTCTATCCGCGCGACCCGTGCGGGCCGCGACACGGCGACCAGCACCGCTACAGCGTCACCGATCGGGTTTCTATCCGCGCGACCCGTGCGGGCCGCGACACCGACTGCGCGGAATTCACCCTCCGCGAACTGATGGTTTCTATCCGCGCGACCCGTGCGGGCCGCGACTGCTCGTTTATAACTCATTGAACGATAAAACAAAATCGCTGTACATCAGCGAACCCTTACTTGATATGCAGCCTATGGAGCGCCGTTAACCACGTAAAGCGTTCGATTGCTCTTGAATCAACTTGTTAAAGAGCTGCGAACCTGGCGGGAAAGAGAGGGACACTTGAGGTTCGCAGAGGAAAAATCTTTCAGAACACGAGGGGACCATTCATATCCAGCGCCGGCTTGGCGCCAACATGTTCGATACGCTTCTGCCAGTTACGTCCGAGAAAATAGAAACGCAGACTATCGACCTCTTCATCGATCAAGTCGATCAGGCTCTGTCGCAGTCGAGCCCACTGGTCCGGTTCGACTTCGATTTCAAAGACGGAGAACTGTACACGCTGCCCGAAATCACGGCAGGCTTTCGCCACTCGTCTTAGCCGGCGTGGGCCGCCCTCAGAGGTAACGCTGACATCGTAGCTGACCAGTACCAGCATGAAGAACTCCCGATCTATTTCCAGAGAAAGGGCGGATAGGCATCGAGATCGCCGCGCAGATGACGCGCCAATAGCTGCGCCTGAAGAAAAGGCAACATGCCGATCGGCGCCTTCTCGCCAATGAAGGCGTGATTGAGCTCTTCACGCTTGCGTTCCTGATAGGCGGTCAGCACCGTCTTACGGGCCTCTTCCGTCAAGGTGACGCCACCACTTTCGGCAATGATGAAGTCCTTTTCCCGTAGCTGACGTCGATTGATCAGCGACAGCGCCAGGCGGTCTCCCAGCAGCGGCCGGAACTCCTCGGCGAGATCGAGGGCAAGGCTGGATCGCCCGGGCCGATCGCGATGCAGAAAGCCGACCGCCGGGTCGAGGCCGACGCTCTCCAGCGCCGAGCGGCAGTCGTGAGTCAGCAGCGTATAGAGAAACGAAAGCAGCGCATTGGTGCAGTCACGCGGCGGACGGCGATTACGCCCCGTAAAGCGAAACGCGTCGCTCTCATGACGAATCAATAGATCGAACACGCTGAAATAGCGCTGCGCCGCCTCCCCTTCCAATCCACGCAGCCTGTCTGTGGCGGGTTCGATCAGCAGGTCGCGTGCAATCCGGCTCATGCGCGAGCGCTCCCCTTCAAGCCGCGCCTTTTCCTCTTCCGGCAGCTTGGCACCGTAGTCGCGCAGGCCACGCGATAACACGGCGCGCTGGTTATGCACCTTGCCGATCAGCACGCCACACACGATGGCGGCACAGCCGGTTTCGTCATCGCTCACGCGATATTGCGCGCGGCGCAGCAGCACGTTGCCCGACACGGGCCCCTCGATGCGCGCCAGAAATTTACCGTAAGGTGTGAGATGGGTGATGGTCACGCCCCGCTCGGCACAGAATCCCATCAGCGGCGGTGAGACCAGCACTCGACCGAAACAGACCAGCGATTCGAGCATGTGAATCGGCAGGCGGGCGCGCTCCTTGCCTTCCACTTCCATGACGATGTTGGCGCCGTCCTTCCTGAGCCAGGCACCTTCGGTAGTGATGTAAAGCGTATTGAGCTGACGGCGCATCGGATTCTACTCATCCAGTGATTGCAACTGACGCGCCAGCCAGCGGCTCGCCGAGCGCTGCTTGCCCATTATCTGCGGCTGGCAGGCGTCGATCAGCGAGCAACGGTCGCAGCGTTTGGCCTCGTATACCGCGGGCGGCGTGCGGTTGTTATCGAACAGCGCACGGGTGCTGGCGATCACATCCAACGTCAACGCCCGCAACGTCTTGTCGAAAGGCACGTCCTTGCGCCGCCGCGTCTTGCCGTAAAAAAGTGCGCCGTGTTCGATTTCCACGTTCAACATCTCTTCCAGACAAAGCGCCTGGGCGCAGAGCTGCACTTCGTCGGCGCGATGCGCCTTGGGCCGCCCGCGTTTGTACTCGATGGGTCGGACGATGGTCTGCGCTTCTCGCTCATCGAACTCGACCACGTCAGCAATACCGGTCAATCCCCACCGCTCACTGGCCAGCGGTAGCGCCATGGCGGTATGTACGCCGCGCCGACGCTCGTGGCCGAGACGGTCGGCGCGTTCATGCAAGATGCGTCCCTCGGCGGTGTAGCGGTTCTCCGCCCACTGTTGTTCGATATGGATCAACGCACACTGGCGCGGGCAATATAGATAGTGCTGCAACGCCGAGAGCGGGATCAGGCGGACCTCGTCCTCCATTCCCGCTGGCCTACAGGCGCTCTTCGACGCTGACCCCGGCCGGTAGTGCTTCGGCATCGACCGTGACCCGGTAATCGCCGTAATGCCGCGCGGGGGTATCGGCTTCGCCTTCGACCCGCTCGACTTTCACGCTGTCGAACAGCCGATGCGCCGGCGCATTGCCCATCGGGTGGTCGTGCTTGAAGACGATCAGCTTGCGCGCCGACATCTCGCCACGCGCCGCGGAGCGGTCATGCTCGAACATGTTGATCAGGGCGCGCCACAGCAGTTCGAGATCGTCTTCGGAAAAGCCGGTGCGCTCGGAGAGCTTCGCCGACACATAGCCGTGAGCACGATAAAGCCCATAGGGAATGATGTGCTTGCGGCCCATGGTGCGATTATCGCCGTGCTGCTTTTCGGCTTCCGCTCTGGTGGTAACCGCCATCCGCGTGATTGACACCTCCATTGGCACCACCGGATCGATCGAACTGGCAAAGGCCATCTGTACCGGACCACGTACCTGGCCGGAGTTGACCCCGGTAGTCATCACCGCGCCGAAGGTGCGCACATCGAAGAAGTTCTGGCACATCCATGCAGTAAGAGAACGTGCTTTTTCTTCATCCTTCGGCAATTTCCCCTTTTCTACATCAATTTTTAAAGCGTCATAGGCTTTTTGATGTTGATCATTCAGGACCGATTTTTCCTGCATGTAGATGGCATAACCGGCGTCGTCTTCCTTTTCCAACGCGACGTAGTTGCGAATCTTGCGCTTGAGGCAAACATCGGTGACCAGCCCCTGATTGGTTTCCGGATCAAGCCGGGGCAGGTTGCCGGCATCAGGATCACCATTGGGATTGCCATTGGTAACGTCGAACAGCAGCACGAATTCATAACGGTTGGCGATGGCGGTCATGCGTCTTCTCCCTGCGTGGATTCTTCTGGTGTCATTGCACTGTCGCGCTTGGCGAAACGCGCCTGTGACTGATGGTAATAACCGATAGCGAACCGCCCTTGATCTTCGATCTTGAGGTGTCTGGGAAAGGTATCGCCGAGACCATCGATAATGGTGCTGATCTCTTGCTCGATTCTATAGGCCAGCCCGCCCTTGTCCTTCTTGCGCATATTTGACAGATGGTTCTGGGCATTACGCAGCAGCATCGGGAAGACGCTGGCCGGCGTCGCCGACGCCGCGCCGTAGTAGCGGTCACGGATGGTGGCATTGACCTGGTCGCCGAGGGCGCCACGCTGGGCGCTTTCAAGTTCGGCGAACAGTCGTCCAAGCAAATAACCGGGATGGGTGGATTGTCGATCGAGACTCACGGGCACCTCCTGAGCATGGAAATTCGAACGCGCCGCGAGTCGCGCTTCGCGCGCAAGCACGGCCTTGCAGAGCGCCACGCGAATGCCGCTGATATCACCGTCGTTACGCAGACGCATGATGACGTTGCTCAGCAGCGCACGCGGATAGCGGCTACCGGTGAGAATGGCACGAGCCAGCTCACCGGCGAGTTGGGGCGGAATATCCTCGGCCTTCGCTTTACCATCGCGACTGGGCGCGGTGGCATACAAAAGCCGCCACATGGCCGGGCCGATTCCCTTCCAGGGTGCGGGCTCCAGCTGTAGATCACGGTGATGATCGGCATAATGGCGAGCCAGTTGGTCTAGGCGATTGACACACCAGAAGCGGATCGATAATCGCGCAGCATTAGGCGCCAGCCCGAGCACGAAGAAGCGGGTATCATCTTCAAGTGCGGGGTCGAACGAGGCTAGCGGACGGCCCTGGGCGATGCCATCCAGCAACGTCTTGAGTCGCGCGGCTTCCTGTTCGTCATTCGGTGGCTCGTTGAGCATGGCGAAGAAGCCTTCGGCGGCCTCGGCATGCGCCGCATCGCTGGCCTCGGCCCAGAACACTACAGTAGCGTCACCGATCGAGAGGCACTGATGGTTGTCGCTATCGCCACGAAGCAGATAGTTGAGTGCCGTGGAGTAACCAAAGATGGCCGATTTCGAGATCGAGGCATTGTCCTGCCCCTTGTGGCCGTAGGAATTGTAGGCGTCGCTGTTGAAGGAGACGAGCGAGGCACCAGATGACTGAGCACCTCTCACGCCGCGAATGGCCGGATGATCGGTGCCTAGTGGAGCCGTCTCACCGGTAATCAGACACTGACCGGCTGTACCTTCATCGCTGTCCAGCGCATCCCGCCAAAGGCTACATGCCGACAGGTTTTCATGCAGATAGTGCTGCTGCCCATCGAGACGAAACACGATATTGGTATCCAGCACCTCTTCGCTATAGCCGGGAAGCGTGGCCAATCTCTCTGGCAACCATTGGTCGAGCAGTGCCAGGAAAGCCTGTAATTCAGGGTCATCACTGCCAGCGAACAGTGCTACCTGACGCATCTTGAACGCGGCGTGTTCATCCGCCAGCCGCTTTCCTTCACTCGCGGTCACGCCCAGCGCATAGGCGGTCTTGTCCCATAGTGGATAGGCATGAATCCCGGAAGTGCGACGCTTGTCGACCGGTACTTGCTTCGATCTTGGCCTTGGTTTCTTTCCTGACGTATCGCGCAAATCATCAATGGCAACCGGCTCACCGTCACTTGAAAATACCAGCGCATAGCTGACCTTCTCGCTGCTGAAGCCGGGTACCGGCACCTTGTCCTGAGCCGCGAGACGCCGATAGTAGTCGTTGAGTGCGGAGAGAATCATGCCAGCGCCTCCGCAAATGGCGGCACCTCGATCACGCCGTCCTTCATCCTGGCGCGAAAGAAGCGCGGCGTCTTGCCGTTGGCGAAGTCGATGTCATGGAGCATGAAACCAAGATCGCGCTCGCCACTCAGATCATCGTCTGCCGCCGGCACCTGCTCATCGGACTCGACCAACTCGAAGGCGGCCGGAAACTCCCGGGTGCCCAGGCACGGCATGTGAAAGCACTGCCCCTGGCGGGCGCGACGATTGAAGATATCGAGATGCTTGCCGGGTGTGTCGCTGTCGTCGGCGCGGGACGTGAACTCGAAGTGCGCTTCGATCACGTAGCCGACATCACGCAGAATGGTCGCGGCGCGCTGCTGGCGGTTCTGATCGACGAAATAATTGACATCATCGACACGACCCGCCTTCATCGCCTTGGACACCGTGCCTGCCGATAATTTACCGGCTACTTCGTTGCGGCGGATCGATTCGAAGCGAATCGGCTTCAGTACATGAATACGATCGATACACCAGCGAATCGCCGGCTTCCAGTGGATGGCCTCCAGAATGCCACGCGCCGCCGAAGGCGTAATCACGTCATAGGAGACTCTTTCTACCTTCATCTCTGGCCGGGTAAAGCAGGCCCGCTCCCCCCAGATATGTAGCCGAACGCCAAAACTCATGCGCCGCTCCTTGTTGTGTTCTCTAATAAATCATCGGCCGTTTCACCAAATATTTGATTCACTGGCACGAAAAGTCGGTTCGCTCCAATTCAATCCCAGCCGCTTGTCGTAGAGATCTTCATTGATCAGCACTATGAACTGCTCGCCGAACTTGTCCGGTTCGATAGCTGCAATAGCCCCAGCACGCTCCAACGCCGCGAAGCCCTGGCGCGGTACTTGCACCGTGTAAGGCTGGAGCTTACGGGCGATGCCGCCCACACCTTCGGCATAGGACAGCTCCCGGAGCGCATCCCGAGCCGTCTTGTCGAAGGGGATGATTACGGCGCGCTGAGCGTTCTCGATCATGCGGAACTTCTGCTCGAGCGTTTCGAACGGTAACCCGTCGAGGCGGCCGTGTTCGATAAGTTGCAAGAGATCGTGCCGGTCGAGCTGCTGTGGTCCCTGCTGCCAGTAGAGCAGGCGGAAGTAGGCGTCGATGGCATCCAAAGAGAGCGGATCGTCACGATGACTTCTGAGCACTTCACGGCTGACCTGGGCAAATTGCTTGAGCTCCGGCGGCGGCGCCCACTCTTCATTGGCGGTGGCGAAAATGCGCACTTCGCTGTCCGCTTTCGAGCGCTTGCCTTCCCGGTTGCAGCGCCCCGCGGCCTGAGCGATGGCGTCGAGCCCGGCCTCAGCGCGCAGCACGCGGGGAAAGTCGACGTCGACGCCGGCTTCGATCAGCGACGTAGAGACGACGCGGCAGGGCCGGCCATCCTTCAATTGCTGGCGAATCTCGGCCAGCACTTGGCGGCGATGCACGGCACACATCGATGTGGTGAGATGATAGGCACCGGGCTGTTCGGCCATCGCTTCGAACAACGCTCGTGCATGACGGCGGTTATTGACGATGCACAGCGTCTGCTCGGTAGCGAGCAGTTCGTCGCGCAGCGTCTCATCATCCAGCGTGCCAACATGGCGCACGGTGACACGCTCAAGCTGGCGATAGAGCTTCTTCGGGCAGGGCGCCAGCTCGTGCAGGTCGCGCAAGCCGCCAACGAAACTTCGTTCAGGGTCATCGGTCTCGGCCAATGCCGGCTGGGTGGCGGTGCAGAGCACGACACTGGTACGGTAGTTGAGCGCCAGCTCATCCAGCGCCGCCACGCTGGGGCGTAGCAGCGGAAGCGGCATGGTCTGCGCCTCGTCGAGAATCACCACGCTGCCCGCAATGTTATGCAGCTTGCGGCAACGCGATGTCTTGGCGGCGAACAGGCTCTCGAAGAATTGTACCGTGGTGGTGACAATAATCGGTGCGTCCCAGTTCTCGCTGTCACGGCGCAGTTTATCGATGCTGCTTCGCGTGCGTGACTGACCACTGGCGCTTCCATCGACATCGAAAGCACTGTGATGTTCAAGCACGGCGGCTTCGCCATGCTCACCCAGCGCGCGACGAAACACCGCCGCGTTTTGCTCGACGATGCTGGTAAAGGGGATGACATAAATGACACGGTCCATGCCGTGGGCAATGGCATGATCCAGTGCAAATGCCAGCGAGGCCAGCGTCTTGCCACCGCCGGTGGGCACCGTCAGCGTAAAACGGCCGGGGGCTTTTTCGGCCTGATTACGCACATGGGTCAGTATCTCACCGCGTAGCCGATTGACGTCGCTATCGGCCTTGAATGCTGCCAGATGAGCGTTCAGCGCATCACGCAGTACATCGAGCCCAGGACCGCCGCCACGTGAATGGGGCAGACCCTTTTCATGCAGCGCATAGAAATTCTCGGTATCGATGAAGTCGGCATCGACCAGACAGGAAAACAGCATTCGGGTCAGGAAGGCGTATTGAAAGAAACCGCGATCACGGCGCAACGTGAAGTGTGCAGGTGGCCTCAACTGGGCAGGCAAAGTGAGCGCTTGCTGCCAACATGGATCGAGTTCGGGCAGGTCTGCCTTGAGCCGGTTTGTCAGCGGCGTGCGCTCACCCGCGTCGCGGCCATTGGCCAGTCCGGCGTGATGGCCGGCGATGGCATAGGCCAGCAGATGCCCCAGCGGGCCCAATCGCTCTTTGGCAACGGCTGCACCGGCCGTGGCGTGATCGACCCGGAGTGCCGCTCCTTGCAGGCGGCGTTGAAACTCATGACTGTATTTGCCTAGATCGTGCAGCAACCCGGCCGCATAAGCGGCTTCTGGCATTCCAAACCGCTCCGCGCGCTGTGAGGCTAGCTTGGCGACCGTTTCGAGATGATCGCTCAGCGTCTGCCAATCGTGCCGGTCACTAGAAGCAGTTGAGTGGGCATAGAGCATTATGATGGAACGCTTTGTATCTATTGGTAACAATTAAATACATAATGCCGATAAATACAAGCATCCAGATTCTTTTCAGCGTTACCCATCAGTTATCGTTGTGCTTCTTTCCCGCCTCCCACATCGTTCAAATCGTCAACATCAATACTCAAGTCGCTCCCCGTGCTCCAAAACACCGCTTCGGTCATCTCTGCGCAACAGGTGGCGTCCTGCTACACCGCGTCCGCCCATGCTTCGCCCGATCGCCCCGCGCAGCAAGGCGAAACCACGGAATTATCGGTGGTGGATTTACGGGCATCTCCTCGACGCCTGGCACTACCGCACGCGCGCCCCATCGGGCTGCTAGCGGCTCACCACTCCAGCGCCTGCTTGACGAAGGGGATGGTCAACTTGCGCTTGGCCGACAGCGAGGCGCGATCGAGCCGCGACAGGATCTCGAACAGCGGGTCCAGCTGGCGCGGCCCGCGGTGCAGAATATAACGCGCCACTTCTGCCGGCAGTTCCATCCCGCGCACCTGCGCGCGCAGTTGCAGCGCCGCCAGCCGCTGGGTGTCGTCCAGCGGCTGGGCGTGAAACACCATGCCCCAGTTCAGGCGGGAAGCGAGATCCGGCAGCTTGACCTCGAGCTGGCGCGGCGAGCGGTCGGCGGCGATCACCAGCCGCTTGCCGGCATCGCGCAGACGATTGAAGCCGTGAAACAGCGCCTCCTCCCAACGCTTGCGCCCGACCACCAATTGCAGGTCGTCGATCGCCAGCAGATCGAGGCGCTCCGGCTCCTCGAGAATATCCGGCGGGAAATGCCCCAGCATATCCAGCGGCAGATAGAGTGCTCGCTTGCCCCGGGCATCGGCGTTGTGGCACGCCGCCTGCAACAGATGGCTACAGCCCACGCCCTCGCTGCCCCAGAGGTAGAGGAAAGATTCCCCGCTCTCGTCGAGCTGCTTCATGAGATGCGCCACCAGTGACGCGTTGTCGCCCGGCAGATAGTTGGCGAAAGTGGCATCATCGCGTAGCCCGACGCCGAGCGGCAGTTGGGACGGCCCCGGACTCATGTCGATCCATCTCCTTGGCTCTGGTCTTGGGAAAGCGCGCCGCTGCGCGAACGATTGTAGAGCTGGCTACCACGATAGCGATGGTAGGCGTAACGGAGCAACACCATGACGACGGCAGCCACCGGCAGCGCCAGCAGAATGCCGGTGAAGCCGAACAGTTGGCCGCCGGCGAGTACCGCGAAGATCACGGCCACCGGATGCAGGCCGATCTTGTCACCCAGCAAAAGCGGCTGAAGGACGGTGCTTTCGGCGATCTGGCCAATGCCGAAAACGACCAGCACGCCAACCAGCGGCAGCCAGGTATCGAACTGGAAGAAAGCCACCACCGCGGCCGTCACGACCCCGACGATCACGCCGAGATACGGCACGATGCTGGCAAGCCCCGCCATTACCCCGATCAACAGCCCGAAGTGCAGCCCGATCACGCTCAGGCCGACCGCGTAGATCACGCCCAGGCTCAGCATCACCAGCAGTTGCCCCCGCAGGAACGCCGACAGTACCTCGTCGCACTCGGTGGTCAGCGAGGTCACACGGGGCTCGATGTGCCGGGGCAGCATGTCGCGGATATATCCCTTGATCCGGTCCCAGTCGAGCAGCAGGTAGAAGGTCACCACCGGGATCAGCGCGATGTTGCCGATCCACACCGCAAAGGCGAGGCCGGAGCGAGACGCCTGCGCGAGAAACGCTGCCGCGAAGGTACCGGTCTCGCGCCAGTTGGCCATCAGCGCATCGCGCAGTTGATCGAAGTCCGCGGTGAAGTCGATCCCCGTCAACGACTGGACCTCGGGCAGAATCGTCGCCTGCACCCAGTTGAAGACGCTGGGCAGCGCCTCGATCAACTGGACGATCTGACGCCCCAGCACGGGGACCAGCACCAGCACGCCACCGATGATGATGACACCCAAAAGCAGGAACACCACGCTGACGGCAAGGCGCCGCGACAGTCCCCGCGCTTCGAGCCAGTCGGTCACCGGGTCGCCCAGGTAGGCGAGGATCATGCTGACGAAGAACGGCATCAGGATCGGTTCCAGCAGGATCAGCAGCCAGACCGCCAGCGCCGCCCCGATTGCGCCCCAGATTTGCAGTTTTGTCATCGCGCTCTCGTCGTCCTTCGACTGCCCCCTCAATGAAGGCAATGCTACAATGCGCCCCGCTGAACATCATCCTTATTCCTTGGCTCCGCGAGAAAGGTCCTCCTATGACGCGCTCCTCTTCCGATACCCCGAACGCGCCCCGTTCGCCCGGCTCCCAGTCTCTGACCTACCGAGACGCCGGTGTCGACATCGATGCGGGCAATGCGCTAGTCGAGAGAATCAAGGGCGTCGCCAAGCGCACCTCGCGGCCGGAAGTCATGGGCGGGCTCGGCGGTTTCGGCGCCCTGTGCGAAATTCCGAGCGGCTACCGCCAGCCGGTGCTGGTCTCCGGCACCGACGGCGTCGGCACCAAGCTGCGCCTGGCCATGGACCTGGGTCGTCACGACACCATCGGCATCGATCTCGTCGCGATGTGCGTCAACGACCTGGTCGTCGCCGGTGCCGAGCCGCTGCAGTTCCTCGACTACTACGCTACCGGCAAGCTGGATGTCGATATCGCCGCCGACGTGGTCACCGGCATCGGCGAAGGCTGCAGCCAGGCGGGTTGCTCGCTGGTCGGCGGCGAAACCGCGGAAATGCCCGGCATGTACGAGGGCAGCGATTACGATCTGGCCGGCTTCTGCGTGGGCGTGGTGGAAAAATCCGAGATTCTCGACGGCAGCAAGGTCGGTGAAGGCGACGTGCTGCTGGGCCTCGCCTCTTCCGGCCCGCACTCCAACGGCTACTCGCTGATCCGCAAGATCCTGGAAGTTGGCGGCGGCAAGCTCGACGACACACTGGAAGGCAAGCCGCTGGCCGACCTGCTGATGGCGCCGACCCGTATCTACGTCAAGCCGCTGCTGTCGCTGATCCGCTCCAGCAGTGTCGATGTTCACGCGCTGTCCCACATCACCGGCGGCGGCCTGCTCGAGAACGTGCCGCGAGTGCTGCCGGCGCATCTGGCCGCGCGGATCGACGTCAGCCGCTGGCAGCGTCCCGCCGTGTTCGACTGGCTAAAGCAGCAGGGCAACGTGGAAGAGCGCGAGATGTATCGCGTGCTCAACTGCGGCATCGGCATGGTCGTGGTGGTTCCCGCCGACCAGTCCGACCAGGCCATCGCCCATCTCGAGACCGCCGGCGAAACCGTCCATCGTCTGGGCGAGATCGTCGGTCGTAGCGCCGATGAAGAAGCCGTGCAACTGGAGAACCTGCCGGCATGAGCGGTGACTATCCTTCACAGCAGCACGACACGCTGAACGACTTCGAAGCCGCCGCGGCCGAAAAGCCGCGGGTCGTGGTACTGATCTCCGGTAACGGCAGCAACCTGCAGGCACTGCTGGACGCCCAGGAGCATGACGAGCTGGGCGGCGGCGAGATCGTCGCCGTGGTCTCCAACAAGGCCGATGCCTACGGACTCAAGCGAGCCAAGGATGCCGGCGTCGACGCCGTCGCCCTGCCCCATCGCGAGTATGACTCGCGCGAGGCATTCGATGCCGCGCTGATCAAGGTCATCGACCGCCACGAGCCCCACCTGGTGGTGCTCGCCGGATTCATGCGCATCCTGACGCCCGCTTTCGTCGACCGGTATCGCGGACGCATGCTCAACATTCACCCGTCGCTGCTGCCCGCCTACCAGGGGCTGGACACGCACCGGCGCGCACTGGCCGACGGTGTCGCCGAGCATGGCGTCAGCGTGCATTTCGTCACCGAGGAGCTCGATGGCGGGCCGGTGGTGATCCAGGCCGTGGTCAACGTCGAACCGGATCAGGATGTCGATGCGCTGATCGAAAAGGTTCACGCTCGCGAGCATCTGATCTACCCCATCGCGGTGCGCTGGTTCCTCGAAGGCCGCGTCAAATTGTCGCCCGACGGCAAGGTGACGCTGGATAACGTGCCACTGCCCCCCACGGGGCTGCGCATGTCCCATGCCGACGCCGCCGAAGAGCTGGACGAAGATCTCGACGACTGATCGCCAGTAAGCTGTTTTTCCCCTCGTCGGCGCTCCCAGCGCCGACGATCTCCCCGCCGCGGACGGCTACCCACGCTTGCCCAACCGCCAATCTTTGCCAGACTGACATCATGCTTTCGTTCGGCACCAACGCCGGATGAATCGTTTCCGTCGACGAATGTTTCGGCAAGCAAGGAGGAAAAGCGATATGGATTATCGTCCGCTAGGCAATTCAGGATTAATGGTATCGACGCTGACGCTGGGCACGGTGCCCTTCGGCGGCGCCAACGGCTTCGAGAAGGCCGCTAGCGTCGATGCCAAGGGGGCCAAGAAGCTGCTCGACATCGCCTTCGATGCCGGCGTCAACCTCGTCGACACCGCCGATCTCTACTCGCTCGGGCTGGCCGAGGAAATCACCGGCAAGGCGCTGGGCAGCAAGCGCAACGACATCATCCTCGCCACCAAGGGCCGAAGCCCGCTGGGCGACGACCCCAACGCTACCGGCGCCTCGCGCTACCACCTGATTCGCGCCGTCGAGGCCAGCCTCAAACGCCTCGGCACCGATCACATCGACCTCTACCAGCTGCACAACTGGGATGGCGTCACCCCTATCGAAGAGACGCTCGAGGCGATGCATCAGTTGGTCGCCAGCGGCAAGGTGCGCTACTGGGGTACGTCCAACTACACCGGCTGGCAAATGATGAAGACGCTCGGCAAGGCCGAGACGCATGGCATGATCAAGCCGATCAGCCAGCAGATCTACTACACGCCGGAGTCCCGCGAGGCGGAGTACGAACTGATGCCGCTGGCGCTCGATCAGAACGTCGGCTCGCTGATCTGGGGACCGTTGGGTGAAGGCTTCCTGACCGGCAAGGTCCGCCGGGGCCAGAAGACGCCGCCGGATACCCGTCAGGGCAACGGGTGGCCGGAACCCTATATCCACGACATGGAACGGGCCTACGACATCATCGAGGCGCTGGCCGCCATTGGCGAAGCCCATGGCTGCTCCATACCCCGTGTCTGCCTGGCATGGCTGAAGGATCGCCCCGGCGTCACGTCCCTGATCGTCGGTGCCCGCACCGAAGAGCACCTGCGCGACAACCTCGCCGCAGCCGATCTGACGCTATCCCCGGAAGAGCATCAACGCCTGGAGAAACTGACTCGCCCGGCACCGCTCTATCCGTACTGGCATCGCGTGGTTTCCGGCATGGATCGCCTGGACCCGGCAGAAAAGCCGTTTCTGGATGGCTTCAGCGAGACGATCAAGAACCGTACCGACGACCGCTCGGCCTGAGCATAGAAGCGTAACGCAAGACGGGGCGCCATCAGGCGCCCCGTCTCGTATCAACCGCGTCGCTATCAGAATCTGTTTACGATCTCGCGAGCTAGAGCCACGATTTGGATAATTCGGGGCGAAAACGCTTTAGGTCGCGGAGCTTGGGGCTAAATGAGCATTCCGAAAGTGTTTGACTCGCTTCGCTCGCCCTATGGGCCAGCCTCCGGCTGTTATCTCCGCTGCGCTCCGGCTCAACAATGTTTGGCCGACGCGCAGCAGATCGTAGACGGGTTCTCAGGTGCGCGGCAACGTGACCCCACGCTGCCCCATATACTTGCCACCCCGGTCCTTGTAGGAAACGTCGCAGACCTCGTCGGATTCCAGGAACAGCATCTGCGCCACACCCTCGTTGGCGTAGATACGGGCCGGCAGGTTGGTGGTGTTGGAAAATTCCAGCGTCACGTGACCTTCCCACTCCGGCTCCAGCGGCGTCACGTTGACGATGATGCCGCACCGCGCGTAGGTCGACTTGCCCAGGCAGATCGTCAGCACGCTGCGCGGGATGCGGAAATACTCCACGGTGCGCGCCAGGGCGAAGGAGTTGGGTGGAATCACGCAGGCATCGCCCTTGACGTCGACGAAGCTCTTCTCGTCGAACGCCTTGGGATCGACCACCGCCGAGTGGATATTGGTGAACACCTTGAACTCGTCGGCGCAGCGGACATCGTAGCCGTAGCTGGACGTCCCATAGGAAATGACGCGCTGGTTGTTCACGTGACGGACCTGATCGGCCTCGAACGGCTCGATCATGCCTTCCTGCTCCGCCATACGGCGAATCCACTTGTCGGATTTAATGCTCATGCAGGCGTCCTTGAGACTGAGACTGACGTCGTCACGACGTCATCTATTCGTTGGGCCGAGGAAAACGGGAGCGATCTGATCGGGGCGACATGATAGCGGCCCAATTTCATTAAGGAAAAGAAAAAAGGAAAGGAAACGACGCCCCCCCATGCCGCAAACGTCGCGCGGGGCATGGCGAGTGGTCATGCCCTGCGCGATCGGGAATAGCCTGGGTAAGAACCGAAACCGCCGGAGAAATCGAAAGGCGATTCGATCAGTCGCTGAACGAGATCGTCGGGCCACCGGTATCCTGTCCGGCGACACCACTGGCGACATCACGCGCCATCTGGCGGAACGTGGCAGCCACCTCGCCTTCCGGCTCGGCAACCACGCTCGGCTTGCCACCGTCGGCCTGCTCGCGGATCGACAGTTGCAACGGCAGCTGACCCAGCAACCGCGTCTCGTACTGCTCGGCGATACGCTCGCCGCCGCCAGCGCCGAAGATCGGCTCGCTATGGCCGCAGTTCGAGCAAATGTGCAGGCTCATGTTCTCCACCACGCCCAGCACCGGCACGTTGACCTTGCGGAACATCTCGATGCCCTTGCGCGCGTCCAGCAGCGCGATGTCCTGCGGCGTGGTGACGATCACCGCACCGTCGACCGGCACCTTTTGCGCCAGCGTCAACTGGATATCGCCGGTGCCCGGCGGCATGTCGATGAACAGAAAATCGAGATCGTCCCACAGCGTCTGGTTGAGCAGTTGCTGGAAAGCGCCGGAAACCATCGGGCCACGCCATACCATCGGCTGGTTGATATCGACCATGAATGCCATCGACATCGCCTGGATGCCGTGCGCCATCACCGGCTTCATGTTCTTCTCGTCCACCACCTCGGGGCGGGTGTTCTCCGGCAAGCCCAGCATCCGCGCCTGGCTCGGGCCATAGATATCGGCGTCGAGCAGGCCGACACGATACCCTTCCGCCGCCATCGCCAACGCCAGATTGGCGGTGACGGTGGACTTGCCGACGCCGCCCTTGCCAGAGGCGACCGCCACGATATGTTTGATGCCCTCGATCACGAACCACTCCTTGCAACGTTCAAAGCATGACTTTCTGCCAGTATAACGAGCCCGGCACCCTATACCCTAGCGTTGTGGTGGGAAATAGCGACCAAGCCCGATCGAACGAGACTGGACATCGTTACCAACGGGGAGCGCTCATCACGGTTCGAATCGATACCAGGGATGACGGCCAGATCGGTCAATCGCGCTCGAACTCGTTCTGCACCGTCAGCTTGGTGCGAATGAAGTCGCTATGGGTCACGTAGAGCAGGTCCGCCAGCCGCCGGATGCGATGCTCCTCGAGCGCGGCGAGTTCATGATCGGCGTAGGCCAGACGCCACATCGCGGCGATCAGCTCGACACGCTGATCGTAGCTGTAGCGTTCGTTGAGCAGGGAAACATACTGGAAATGATCCACCGCCTGTTCGATCTGCGCCTGAGCCTGCTGGATCAACTCATCGGAGGCAGTCTCGTCCATCGAGAACCGGGCCATCAAGATCCGGCGCAGCGTGGCCAATTCCTGAGGATCGACCTCATAATCGGCACGCAGCACCTCGCTGAACAACGCCGCGACCGCCAACTGCGGTGTCACGGCGTCACGGCCGTCGGATTCCGGCACGGCCAGAACGCGCTGAAAGAATTGCTGAACGGTATCGAGCATGGCTCACTCCCCTGCGATGAACTGCGATAAATGGCGATGAAACAATGCGTTTCGCGCGGCCTTGGGCGCGTGTCGATTAACATTTTGACACCGAAAGCCCGAAAGGTTCGAGAGCCCACCGGATTCGATCGACGCGCCTCGCCGAACGAAAAAACCCGCAACCGAAGTTGCGGGTCTGGCGCATTTAAGAACGCGCTGCGTGGCATCACGATGATGCCGGTCGTCATGCACCGTGGGCGGCAAGAAACTCTTCGGTCAGCTTGAGCTCACTGTTGGAGTTGACGCCAATGCCGCGCGTGGTGACGTTACGGGCGATCTGCTGCGCTTCGTCGAGCGAGTGCATTTCCGCCGTTCCGCACTGATAGATGTTGAGTTCGGGAATCGACTTCTGATCCGTCAGCGCCAGTACGTCTTCCATCGCCGCTTTCCAGGCGGTCCCCACGGTCTGCTCGTCGACATGGCCGATCAGGCTCATGTAGAACCCGGTGCGGCAGCCCATCGGTGAGATATCGATGATCTCGACGCCGTCGCCGTTGAGGTGCTGACGCATGAAGCCGGCGAACAAGTGCTCGAGCGTGTGAATGCCGCGCTCGGACAGGATCTCTTCGTTGGGAACGCAGAAGCGCAGATCGTAGACGGTGATGTTGTCGCCGCTTGGTGTCTTCATCTGCTTGGCGACACGCACCGCCGGTGCATTCATCTTGGTGTGGTCGACCATGAAACTATCGAGTAATGGCATGCTTGCCTCCTTGGTTGGCGTGTCCGGTCAGATGCCTACTTTAGCACGCTAACCGGCGCTGTCAGGTGTCCAGTTCCGGATAGTGGCGGAATATGCCGCTCTCGTTGAAATCGAGCCGCCGGTCCGAGGTCAGATAAGCCGCCAGTTTTGGCCGTTGACTCACGCGGTCGGCCAGCGCCGTCACCTCCGGCACTTCCGGCTCCAGCCGCTCCATCGAGCGGGGAAAGGCGTAGCGCAGCCCGGTGACGACCTGAAATAGCGACAGATCCACGTAGCTGTGTGCCGTACCGACCAGATAGGGCTCGTTGCCGGCGTTGGCCGAGAGCACTCGCTCGAAGTAGTAGAGAAACTTGGGCAATCGCTCCTGGACGAAAACGACGCTGCGTCGCTTGGCTTCCTCCTGCTGGTCCTCGTAGTAGAGCGACGCGCCGATCGGATGATGAGTGTCGTGAATCTCGGCGACAAAGTCCGTCAGCGTCAACTGCAAGCCGTTGGCCCAGAGGCGGCTGACCTCGTCCTCCGGCACCAACCCCAGCCGAGGGCCTAGAAACTGCAGGATATTGGCGACGTGGGACACCGCGATCTCGCCGGCTTTCAATACCGGCGGTGCGAAATGCGGCTGTGCCAGCTCCCCGCCGTGGATGAATTCACTGACGGCACCCGCTCCACCGCCCTCACCAGCGGACCGCTTGCCGACATCGATGTAATCCGCGCCGGCATCCTCCAGCGCCAGGCGAACGAATTCGCCACGACCGGGGATACCCGGCCAGTAATAGAGCTCGTAGGTCATCCGCTTCCCTCCTGTTTCAGGACCGCTCGCCTGTCGGCTACACATTGGGAAGATGGCGACGAGATCGCCGGCAGACAACCCCAGGCGAGCTTGATCAATCGATCGAGCACGACCTCAGCATAGGCCAAAAAAAGGCCCGAACCCGTGACGGTTCGAGCCTCTTGCGCTGTGGCGCCATCGGCGACTCGCGATACAGCCAATCGAGAGCGACCGGGGAATCAGTGGCTCAGCGACACGCCACGGCCTGGCGCAGCGTGCTTTTCACCCACAGCCGCTGGCCGTCGGGAGTCTTGCCCTGATCGTTCCACTGCTGCGTGGTCTGCACGCAGAACGAGCCGAGATCCTCGATCGCCGGCGCGGCAGCATCCGGCCGCTCGCCGCCGATTCTCAGGATGTCGGTATTGTTCGACTGGTAATTGGGCGCAAAGGTATTGGAAGCGCAGCCGGCCATCGCCACGACCAATCCAGACGCCATCAGGATACGGCGGAATGCCATCTTGCATGAATCCTCGAGGGGCACCCGGCACCGCGCACCCACGTGCCCGGCTGCCTGGCGCAGCACCGGCACGATTGCCGGCAGCGCGTATTTAGCACCGCGCCCCGAGGCTGTCAATCGGCATCATCTGGCAGCGCAGCTGCGTCGACTCTGCACCACCGTTTTACTGCAGGATTGGAAGGCAACCCTTTAGTAGCCGGCGCTATCATCAAGGGTGCGGCGGCAAATCTCGACAAGGCGGGCGTATCGTTCCCTTTTCGAATCATCGGGATCGTTGTATTCGAATAGCCCAATGCCAACGATGTCAGTCTTTTGAGGCAACGACTCCAACCAAGCGATCAATGCGCCCATTGCGAGACCCCCTGGCGTTTCGAACAGCGCCAAACCACCTTCAGCAGGATCGAGCACATCCAGATCAAGATGAATATAGAGAGGCCGGCCATCGATAAAATTTTCGATATCATCGCGGTCATCCTCGGATAGCTCAGACCAAAGCGGTATCTGGTGAGAATTTATATAACATCGCTCTTCGAGGTCGCAGTCGCGTACGCCTATCAGACCAAGCTGGTCTGGTTTCAGGTACCCAGGCAGCATGTCGATAACTTGCCGAGGCCCTTCGCCGAGTAAAACGCGCAACGGCATTCCATGGAAATCACCACTTGGGCTTGTTTGCGGCGTGTTGAGATCGGCATGCGCATCAACCCAAAGCACTTTCAAATCGGGATATCGATGCAAAAAATAAGAAATCGGCATGATGTCTCCCGAGCACTCGCAAGATAGCGTAAGAAGACGTCGAGGAGCATGATGCGTCAGCGCCTTGCCTTGGGAAGTAATATTGAAAAGGATCTTATCCAGATGCTTTACTTCCGCCAGCATCGCGCCTTCAGTGCTGTCGATCGATATCTCGGTAAATGGAAAAGGTGCCTGCTCCAAGTATCTGGCCAGACTCCCAGCCAACCAGAAGCGCTCACCCGCGCCTTGCCACTGACCAAACGCCATGATTGTCGTCATCTACATTCCCCATAAAGTAAATGCACTCTAGAAAAGCCCCAGCTGTCGACCGGTGATCTTTTCGAAATCGTCGCCCACGAACGGCAGGATGCCATCGGCAACCGGTTGGAGCTGCCGACTGATGTAGTGCTCGTAGTCGATCGCCGAACGCCGATTCTCCAACGGCTCCGGGCCGGCGATTGTCATCAGGTAACGAATCCAGCCGCCGTTCTGGTACTGCTGCGGCCGGCCCAACTGACGGTTGAGCTCGTCGGCCATGCGCGCGGCACGCACGTGCGGCGGCACGTTGCGCTGATAATCGTCGAGCTTGCGCCGCAGACGCTTGCGGTAGATCAGCGCGTCGTCGTGTTCGCCGGCCATCGTCTGGTGGACGATCCCGCACACGTAGTCACGGTACGGTTCCCCCGAGAAGATGCGCCGGTAGAGCTCGCGCTGGAACTGCTGCGCCAGCGGCGACCAGTCGGCCCGTACGGACTCCAGCCCCTTGAATACCAGCCGTTCGCTGCCGTCCTCACCTCGCACCAGCCCCGCATAGCGCTTCTTGCTACCCTCCTCCGCGCCGCGAATGGTCGGCATCAGAAAGCGGGCGAAATGCGTTTCGAACTGCAACTCCAGCGCGCTTTCCAGATCGAACGTCTCGCGCAGATGCCGGCGCCACCAGTCATTGACGAGCGCCACCAGCCGCTGCCCGATCGCATTCGCTGCCTCGGCTTCGTGCGCCCCGCCCAACCACACGAAAGTCGAGTCGGTATCACCATAGATAACGGTATAACCCTCGGCTTCGATCAATTCGCGGGTGCGGCGCATGATCTCGTGACCGCGCATGGTGATCGACGAAGTCAGGCGGGGATCGAAAAAGCGGCAACCCCGCGAGCCGAGCACGCCGTAGAACGCGTTCATGATGATCTTCAGCGCCTGGGCCAGTGGCGCGTTGCCTTCCCGCTTGGCGGCTTCGCGCCCCTCCCAGACCTGCTCGACGATCGCCGGCAAAGCATGGGCCGTGCGAGAGAACCTCGCTCCCAGAAAACCCGGCACGGCGTGCGCGTCGTCCTGCTGACGCAACCCCTCGACCAGGCCCACCGGGTCGATCAAAAACGAACGAATGATCGATGGATACAGGCTCTTGAAATCGAGCACCAGCACCGAGTCGTAGAGCCCGGGGCGGGAATCCATCACGTAGCCGCCGGGGCTATCCTCGCCGTCGCGACTGCCCAGCGTCGGGGCGACGAATCCGAGCCGATGCATGCGTGGCAGATAGAGATGGGAGAAGGCCGCCACCGAGCCGCCGCTGCGATCCGCGGCCAGGCCCGTCACGCTTGCCCGCTCGAGCAGGAAGGCCATGATCCGGGTATGGTCGAAGATTCGCGTGACCAGCTCGCAATCCTTCAGGTTGTAGCGTGCCAACGCCGGCTTGTCTTCGGCGAACATGCGGTTGATGTCCGCCATGCGCTGGTAGGGGTTATCGATCGCCTTGCCCTCGCCGAGCAGGGTCTGCGCCACGTTTTCCAGACTGAACGACGGGAAGCTCCAGGTCGCGGAGCGCAGCGCCTCGATGCCATCGATGGTCAGTCGCCCGGAAATGGTGACGAAATGATGGCTGGACGAGGTGCCGGAACTGCGGCCATGGGCACGCCACTCTATCGCCGCGCCGCCTCGGCCCAGCGTCAGCGGTACGTTCAAGCGCTCGGCGTGACGCTGCAACTGACGCAGATCGAACTGGATCACGCTCCAGCCGATGATCGCATCCGGGTCGAAACGAGCGAACCAGGCGTTGAGCGCATGCAGCAGCTCGGCGCGAGAGTCACAGTAGACCAGCTCGAAGTCGCGCTCGCGATCCGCCTTGCCGCCCTCTCCCGCCGGCGGCCCCAGCATGTAGACGATCCGCTGACCGCAGCCGTGCAGACCGATCGAATAGAGTTCGCCGCGCTCGCTGGTCTCGATATCCAGCGAGCAGAGCTTCAGCGCCGGGCGATAGTCCGGCGCCGGTTTCAGCTGTGCGTCCAGGATCGTGCCATCGATTCCCTCGCGGCCGCTGACGGTGACCGGCGCGGTAATGAAACGCTCCATCAGGTAGCGCTCCGGCGGCCGGACATCGGCCTCGAACACGTCGATACCCGCCTCGCCCAGCCGCCGCTCCAGGTTCATCAGCTGTCTGTGAGACCGGCAATAGAGACCGAGAACCGGGCGCTGATCGGAGTCTTTCAGTTCCAGCTCGCGCAGTTCGACATTTCGCTCCTGACGCAACACCCGTTCGGCCGCCGCGCGCTGCTCGACGGGAATGAAAGCGACCGATGTCTGCGGAGGCAGACGCACCAGCCGCGGCCCGGCATCGGTGGCGAGCCACAGCGATATTTCGGTGCCGGCCGGTGCATCCCGCCAGTGACGCGTCAGAATGAAGCCCTGCTGCTCCACGACATCCTCTTGCACGGTCGTCGTCACCAATGGCCTCCACTCAGAAAGAGAGCACCCAGGGCAGCACCACGCCGAGATAGACCGGTATCAGCACCGGGGCGGCCAGCGTGGTGATCAGCACCGCGATGGCGCCCTTCTCCGGCCGAATGTCCAGCTCCATGGCGATGACCACGACGTTGGCGGCCATGGGCACCGCACCGATGAGCAGAAATGCCAATGCCAGCGAGTCGGAAATCCCCACGCTCGCGCGCAGCAGCACCACCATCAGCAGCGTGGCCAACGGCCAGACGAGAAAGCGCACCAGTATGCAGGCGGCCACGAAACGGCCATCGAACGCCCTCCACGTGACGCGCCCCAGCGTCATGCCGATGATCATCATTCCCAGCACCGTGAAGCAGTACTTGAAGTAATCGAGCCCGTCCACGGCCACATCCGGAATATGCCAGCCGAGAGCGCTGACCAGCATGCCGGCCAGAAAGGCGTAGATCAGCGGCAGTTTCGCCAGCCTCGCGAGACTCTCCTTGACCGAGAAACGGCCACGGGCACTGACATAGAAGCCGACCGTGAACTCGTAGAGCGAGATTCCCAGCATGCAGAAGAGATAGAGGGTCACGCCCTCCGGCGGTAGCAGCACCAGCGCGATCGGAAAGCCGAAATAGCCGGTGTTGCCCGTGCCCGCCGAGAAGGCAAGCAGCGCCCGCTCCTGGTCCCCGAAGAAGCGTGCCGCCAGGGCATTGATGACCAGGCAGAGCAGCGCCGCCAGCAGCAGCACACTCCCCGTCAACACGAGTTTGTCGGGGGTCGGATGCCCCTGGGTGAGGCCGTTGAAGAAGGTCAGCGGGGAGATGATGTAGACGAGCAATGTCGCGATCGGCCGCGGATCGACCTTGAGATGCCGCGACGCGACCCACCCCAGAGCCACGAAAAACAGCAGCATCCACAGTGACTGCGAAAGATCGACATCGGCCATCCCGGGCTCCTAAAGCGACAGGCTGTAGAGATTTGGCCGCTAACTGTAACACTCGAATCGATATCCGGGCCGATGATGTGGTCATGACTCGTTCAGACGCATCAGCGCGAATCCAGCCCAGCGATGCTACAATCGTCGACCAAGTTTTCAGCCTATCCATCCCGTGGGGCCATCGATACTGCGCCACCTCGGGTTCCGTTACGGGAATGTTCCAGTCGCCATGTCGAACAACGCCTCGCTTTCGCGCCAGATCCTCGTCACCAGCGCTCTGCCTTATGCCAACGGCTCGATCCACCTGGGTCACCTGCTGGAGTATATCCAGACCGATATCTGGGTGCGCTTCCAGAAAAGTCGCGGCCACGAATGTCATTACGTCTGCGCCGACGACGCCCACGGCACCGCGATCATGCTGCGTGCCGAGCAGGAAGGCATTACGTCGGAGCAGTTGATTGCCAAGGTCAGCGAAGAGCATCAGGCGGATTTCGCCCGTTTCGGCGTCGCGTTCGACAATTACCATTCGACCCATTCGGAAGAGAACCGAATCCACAGCGAGCGGATCTACACCGCGCTGCGCGATGCCGGCCATATCAGCACCCGCGACATCGAGCAGATGTACGATCCGGTCAAGGGATTGTTCCTGGCCGACCGCTTCATCAAGGGCACCTGCCCCAAGTGCGGCAGCGAGGATCAGTACGGCGACAACTGCGAAGCGTGCGGCGGAACCTACACGCCGGCGGAACTGATCAACCCGGTCTCGGCGATCAGCGGCGCCACGCCGGAAGTGCGGACTTCGACCCACTACTTCTTCAAGCTGCCCAATTTTGAGGATTTTCTCAAACAGTGGACACGCTCGGGCCGCGTGCAGCCGCAGATCGCCAACAAGCTGCAGGAGTGGTTCGAGGCCGGCCTCAACGAGTGGGACATCTCCCGTGATGCGCCCTACTTCGGCTTCGAGATTCCCGATGCGCCGGGCAAGTACTTCTATGTCTGGCTGGACGCGCCGATCGGCTATCTGGCGAGCTTCCAAAATCTGTGCGACCGCGAAGGTCTCGATTTCGACAGCTACTGGAAGGCCGACTCCACCGCCGAGGTCTACCACTTCATCGGCAAGGACATCGTCTACTTCCACGCGCTGTTCTGGCCGGCGATGCTCGAAGGTGCCAACATGCGCACGCCGACCGGCGTCAACTGCCACGGCTTCGTCACCGTCAACGGTGCCAAGATGTCCAAGTCCCGCGGCACCTTCATCAAGGCCCAGACCTACGCCGAGTATCTCAACCCGGAGTATCTGCGCTACTACTTCGCCGCCAAGCTGACCTCGCGCGTCGACGACCTCGATCTCAACCTCGAGGACTTCGCCGCCCGCGTAAATTCGGACCTGGTCGGCAAGGTGGTCAACATCGCCAGCCGCTGTGCAGGCTTCATCAAGAAGCTCGCCGACGGCCAGCTTTCCGCGACCTGCACCGAGCCGGAACTGGTCGCCAGATTCATCCACGCCGGTGACGAGATCGCGGCGGACTTCGAGGCGCGCGAGTTCGGCCGCGCCATGCGCAAGGTGATGGAACTCGCCGACGAAGCCAACACCTACATCGCCGACAAGGCACCGTGGGTGCTGGCGAAGGAAGGCGGTCGCGAGCAGGAAGTGATCGATATCTGCTCGGTGGGCATCAACCTGTTCCGCACCTTGACGGTCTATCTGCAGCCGGTGGTGCCGGCCATGGCCGAGCAGGCGCGTGTCTTCCTGCAGGTCGACAGCCTCGACTGGGAGAGCCGCCAGCACGTACTGGAAGGCCATGTCATCGGCAAGTTCAAGCCGCTGATGACCCGTGTCGAGAGCGACCGGATCGAGTCGATGATCGAGGCCTCGAAGGAAGTGCTCGAGGAAGAGAAGAAACTGACCGGCAAGGCGCCCTCCGCCGACGACCAGCAAAAAACGCCGCTGGCCGATGATCCCATCAGCGACGAGATCGCCTTCGACGATTTCATCAAGGTCGATCTGCGGATCGCCCGGATCGACCAGGCCGAGTACGTCGAGGGCTCCAACAAGCTGCTCAAGCTGACGCTCGATCTCGGCGGCGAGACGCGCACCGTCTTTTCCGGCATCCGCAAGGCCTACGCCCCCGAGGCACTCGAGGGTCGTCTCACGGTCATGGTCGCCAACCTGGCACCGCGCAAGATGCGCTTCGGCGTTTCGGGAGGCATGGTGCTGGCTGCAGGTGACGACGACGGTATTTATCTGCTCTCTCCCGACAGCGGCGCCAAGCCGGGCCAGCGCGTGACCTGACCCACGGAAATCGAGACTCTTACCAACGCGCGGCCTCGCCGCGCGTTTTTTGTTTGAACAGATAAATCATCCCCGAAATACTGCCAGAGCATTTATTCAGGCGAAGAAGCAAGTCAAAACTCGCAGGGACTTTTATTTATCTGTTCAAGACAATACAAGGAGAAGCCGATATTAAGAAAGATTAGCTTTCCCATCCTTGGCGCCAGTGCCATAACCGACGTGCTGAACAGGTCATCTACATTATGAGATCAGCCTTCTTCTCGCTGCGCGGTCGCTTTCTGATCAGCCTCATGGCGCTGCTGGTCGCCGCGATGCTGGCACTCGTATTCATCGGCAGTCTCATCGTCTACCCCGGCATGATCCGGGACGAACGCGAGCAGTCGATCAACGAGCTCGACAGGCTCGAGCATACGATCGAACGCGAAATGCAGACCTTGCTGTTGAGTGCCAAGGATTGGGCTACGTGGGACGACACTTATGCCTTTATCCAGGGAAGCGACGATAATTACGCAGCCTCTAACTTCAGCCGCAACATGTTCGAGGATCTCGATTATCAGTTCATGCTGTTCTTCGACCGGCAAGCCGATCTTCACTGGATCGCCGGCATCGACCCGGCCAGCGATCGATACGACTCCTGTCCCGGCCAAAGCGACGACTGCGCCTGGGCAAAATCTTATGCCGACAAGCTGAGGCCACTGCTCGGATCGGCAAATCAGCCCGCCAGCACGCATCTGGAACGCCAGGGGGACCGGCTGTATTACGCGGCCATTCATCCCATTTTCCGCACGGACGAGAGTGGCCCGATGCAGGGGTGGCTCGTCCAGATCCAGTTTCTCGATGACCAATGGGAGGCGCGAATGGCGGCGCAGACGGGTCGGGAAGTCGATGTCCTGCCCCTACCGCCTGCCGAGGTGCCACCCGAACTGCAAATCACCCCAACCGGGGATGGACGCATCCACGTCGCGAAAACGCTATCACTCAACCCTCGAGACGCGCCCACACTGTTAAGTACCTATTTGCCGCGAGATGCCTTTCTGGAGCGCATGGCTACCGTGCGTTACGCGCAGTGGTGGACGGCCGGCCTGTTACTGACGGTGATTGTCCTGGTGCTGTTGCTGCTCGAGTTGGTGGTACTGCACCCGCTCCGCCAGCTCGCGACCTTTACCCAACAGGCCAAGCAGGACGCCACACAGGCCGAGCTGCCGGAACGGCTTCTGCATCGCCAGGATGAAATCGGCGCGCTGTCGCGTGAGTTTCTGCACCTGATCCAGCATCAGCGACACCGGACGTCTCAACTGCTCAACCTGTCACAGACGGACCATTTGACGGGTCTGGCCAATCGCCGATTGTTCGATGAACGACTGAATGACCTGATGGACGCATCGCAGCCCCCCGTGCCGGTCGCCGGCATTCTGCTCGATATCGACTACTTCAAGAACTACAACGATTTCTACGGTCATCCGGCAGGCGACCGCTGCCTGACCCGCCTGGCCAAGTGTCTCCAGCAAACCGTGCAGCAGTTGGCGATCGATCGGTCGCTTCTCGCCCGCATCGGCGGCGAAGAGTTCGCTGTCATTCTGCCGGGCACCTCGCCCAGCCGCGTCGCGCAACTTGCTGACGCGTTGTGCAGCGCGGTCGCGCAGATGAAATTGCCGAACGACAAGTCCCGCCTGGGTATTGTCACGGTCAGCGTGGGCGTGGCGATCTGCGCCATCGACGAGCTTTCTCCGCCGACGCTGTTGGCACGATGCGATGCCGCGCTCTACCGCGCCAAACAGCGAGGCCGCAACCGGATCGAATGCGATCTCGGAAAGGCTTCTCGAAGCCATGCGGAGGAGCGTTTATAATGCCGGCCTCTTTGAACCGGGAGCCACCGCTTGTCCCGACGTTTCGGAAACAACATGGCCACCACGATTACCGCCGAACGCATCGATGCCGAATTGCCGCAGACCCAGTGCGGCAAGTGTGGCCATGATGGCTGCCGCCCCTACGCAGAAGCGATCGTCGAGGGCGAGGCGATCAACCGTTGCCCGCCCGGCGGCGAGGTCACCCGCGACCGGCTGGCGAAGCTGACCGGCCAACCGCCCCTCGAACTGATCGAGCCCGCGCAGACGCCGCTACTGGCCGTCATCCGCGAAGCCGAATGCATCGGCTGCACCAAGTGCATCCAGGCCTGCCCCGTCGACGCCATACTCGGTGCCGCCAAACAGATGCACACGGTGATCGAATCCGAATGTACCGGCTGCGAGCTCTGCGTTGCACCCTGCCCGGTCGACTGTATCGATCTCGTCGAACACCCGCAGTGGGCTCGGGCCGAAAGCGAGCTCGAGCAGCAGCGCTATCTCGACTGGCGTGCCGAGAACGGCCGTCAACGCTTCGAGGCGCGCAAGCGCCGGCTGGCAGTCAAGGCCGAAGAGAAGCGCCGCAAGCGGGAACGCCGTGCCGCCGCGGCGCGCGCACCGGCCGAAGCCCCGACCGAAGCGCAACCGCAGCCCGCCGCGGTCGACGTCACGGCACTGAAAGCGCAGAGGGCGACGCTCACGGCTCGCCGGAAGCGCCTGCAGCGGCAGCTGGACAAGGCCGACGAAGCCCAGCGCCCCGCCCTCCTCGAGCGTCTGGCCGGATTCGACGACCAGCTCGCTGCCATCGATCGCCAGCTCGACTCGGCGTCATCGCCTCGCGAAAGCGCCACTCCCGCTCATCGGCATATTGCGGTGGCAGCGGCAGAGCAGGCGATGCGCAAGGCGCGTCAGGAACTCGCGCATTTCCGGCGCCGGGGCGATCAGGCAGGCATCGCGCAGGCGCAGGACAAGATTCGCGAGTCGGAGCGGCTTCTTTTCCTTGCCAACCAATCCTCGGCCAATTCGCCTGCCGACAGCGCTGGCGACGATCACGGAACGACGTCATGAACGCCACCAAGCGAGAACAGATTTTTGCCCGCCTCAAGGCCAACAACCCGAATCCGACCACCGAACTGAACTGGTCGACGCCCTTCGAACTGCTGGCAGCGGTATTGCTGTCGGCGCAGGCGACGGATGTGGGCGTCAACAAGGCGACGGCGAAGTTGTTTCCGGTGGCGAATACCCCGCAGGCGATCATCGATCTCGGCATCGACGGTCTGAAAGATCACATCAAGACCATCGGCCTCTACAACACCAAGGCCGAGAACCTGATGAAGACCTGCCATATCCTGGTCGATCAGTACGACGGGGACATTCCACGCACACGGGAAGGGCTGGAGGCGCTCCCCGGCGTCGGCCGCAAGACTGCCAACGTCATTCTGAACACGGCGTTCGGCGAGCTGACCATGGCGGTCGATACGCATATCTTTCGCGTCGCCAACCGGACGCGGATCGCCAAGGGCAAGAACGTGCTGGAAGTCGAGCAGAAACTGATGCGTTTCGTGCCTCGCGACTATCTGAAGGATGCTCATCACTGGCTGATTCTGCACGGGCGCTATACCTGCCTGGCACGCAAGCCGCGCTGCGGAAGCTGCGTGATCGAGGATCTCTGTGAATACCCCGACAAGATCGATATCGCCTGACGGAAGTCCGATCAGACGATAACGATCGGGCACTCAGGAAGCAGGAAGTCAGCAGCAGGCAATCAGGGGCTGGATTCGGGCTCCTGCGCGGTCTCTTCATCCGCCCGCTTCCGCGTCGGCACCGCATCTTCACCGCTGGATTCCGGCGCGGCGGGCGCGGTTTCCGGTAAATGGCTACCGTCGCCCCCGTCAGTGCTGTTTGATGCATCGACATGGCTGGATGTCGCTGTTTTCTCTTGCGGTGTCTCGACACGCATTTCCGTCGCGCCGTCGCGACTGTAGACGACTTTACGTGTGCCACCGTCACAGCTTCCCACGACTTCGGCACCGGCAAAGCGTTCGCCTTCCCTGACGATATCGTTTTCCACCTGGGCATTATCGACGATCTCGAGCAGAAAATGCCGCGCGCCATTATCCCGGATCGTCTGATCGATCTGCCCCTTCAGACGCTCGCAGGCCAGGCGAGTCTCCGGCTGCTCATCGAACGGGGAATCCCCCGGCTGGGCCTGCGCCCAGGCGAGAGACGACGCCAGACCGACACTACCCAAACCCGCCACTATAGCCATTTTCCAGCGACAGACCCGCATAGAAACTCCTCAACCCATTGCGTCGCGAGAAATGGCGAGCCGCCTTGCCAATTCTCGCGCGAGCGATACCAAGCCACGCGTGACCCGCCTCGATAATCCGCTACCGAGACACCTCACAACCGGAACTCCCCCCCCTTCTCGATCGCGCGCCGATAGGCCGGGCGATCGCGCATATTCTGTAGCACTTTCCGGATGTTGGGATAATGCGACAAATCGGCACGGCTTTCCGCGGCCAGCAGCGGAAAGCTCATCTGAATGTCCGCCGCGCTGAAGTCGTCCCCCGCGAACCAGGCAGTCTGCCGCAGTTCACTTTCCCAGTAATCGAGATGCAGGCGAAGCTGCGGATCGAGAAATTTTCGATGAACCCCATTAGCCAGCAACTTGCCGACCGGACGAAGGATAGCGGGCATCGGCGACTTCCCGAGTCTCGAGAACACCAGTCTCATCACTAGCAGCGGCATCGCCGAGCCTTCGGCATAGTGAAGCCAATGGATATAGCGCAGATGCTCTAGCGTCCCCGCATCCGGGACCAGGGCTTCGCCATTGTAGCGAGCGACGAGATATTCGATGATCGCGCCGGATTCCGCCACCGTATGGGCATCGTCGGTGATCACCGGCGACTTGCCCAACGGATGGACCTTCTTCAGCGCATCGGGCGCCAACAGGGTTTCGGGATCCCGGCGATACGTTCGAATTTCATACTCGATTCCCAGTTCTTCGAGCAGCCAGAGAATTCGCTGCGAGCGGGAGTTTTCGAGATGATGCACGGTGATCATGGACTGGCTTCCTTGCCGACGATTCGAACACTTCCAATCCCCCGCTTTTCAATCCGGGGTCCACTAACCATAGGAAGTTATCGTTGACATCGCCATTCGCAAAAACGGCGCCGTGATGGCGCCGTCGTCGAGAACGTTTCGATCGCTCTCAATGCTGCTGGTCGAACATCTCGTCGCCGACATCATCGATGTAACGCTGACTCTTGGCGATCGTCAGTTCGACGCAGGCGTCTTCGCCGGGCACCACATCGGAACGCTCGAAGCGACGCTCCCGTGTTTCCCCGCCTTCGACGGGCTTGCGAATCCAGCCGCTGACCCGATGCTGACCCCCGGCGTCCTGGGGATCGGGAACGATCAGGAACCCTTTGTACTCGACCGGTTCCCGCTCTTTCTGCGGCGCAGCGGGCTTGGCATCGCCGCCGCCCAGCAATCCGGAAAACAACTTCTTCAGCATGCGTTCCTCCCGCGGCCGCGCTCTGATAGAGGGTGACTCTCCAAGAGCTGCGGCCGCTGATGCTCAGTTGGCGGAGCGGCCCTTGCCCGCCGCAATGCGCAGGCGCAGTGCGTTGAGCTTGATGAAGCCTTCGGCATCTTTCTGGTCGTAGGCGCCGGCGTCGTCTTCGAACGTGGCGATCGACTCGTCGAACAGCGACTGCTCGGATTGACGACCCACGACCACGGCGCTGCCCTTGTAGAGCTTCATGCGCACGACACCGTTGACGAACGTCTGCGTCTCGTCGATCGCGGCCTGCAGCATGCGACGCTCCGGACTCCACCAGTAGCCGTTGTAGATCGTCTTGGCGTACTTCGGCATCAGCTCGTCTTTCAGGTGTGCCGCTTCGCGGTCCAGCGTGATCGACTCGATCGCCCGATGGGCGCGCAGCATGATGGTGCCTCCCGGTGTCTCGTAACAGCCGCGCGACTTCATGCCGACGTAGCGGTTCTCGACGATATCGAGACGGCCGATGCCGTTGTCGCCGCCCAGCTTGTTGAGCTTGGCCAGCACTTCGTGAGGCTTCAGGGATTCGCCATCGATCGCGACGATATCGCCCTTCTCGTAGGTGAGCTCGATATAGGTCGGCTCGTCCGGCGCGGCCTCCGGAGAAACGCTCCAGCGCCACATGTCCTCTTCGGCTTCGGCCCACGGATCCTCGAGAATGCCGCCCTCATAGGAGATGTGCAGCAGGTTGGCATCCATCGAGTACGGCGACTTCTTCTTGCTCTTGGAGAAGTCGACCGGGATATCGTTCTCCTCGCAGTAGGCCATCAGCTTCTCGCGGGAGTTGAGATCCCACTCCCGCCACGGGGCGATGACCTTGACGCCCGGCTTCAGCGCGTAGGCGCCCAGTTCGAAGCGAACCTGATCGTTGCCCTTGCCGGTGGCACCGTGGGAAATGGCATCGGCGCCGGTTTCGTTGGCGATCTCGATCAGGCGCTTGGCGATCAACGGCCGGGCGATGGAAGTACCGAGCAGATACTCGCCCTCGTAGATCGTGTTGGCGCGAAACATCGGATAGACGTAGTCACGCACGAACTCTTCTCGCAGGTCCTCGATGTAGATCTCCTTGACCCCGAGTGCCTGCGCCTTGGCTCGCGCCGGTTCGACCTCTTCGCCCTGGCCGATATCGGCGGTGAAGGTAACCACTTCGCAAGCATAGGTTTCCTGCAGCCACTTCACGATCACGGAAGTGTCAAGGCCGCCGGAATAGGCGAGGACGACCTTTTTGACATCGGACATGCGACAGCTCCTTAGCAAAATTGCCTTGATGGACAAGGTTTCGTTGGCATACGGCGGTCTTCGACCGGGCACAGTCTATGACCAAACATAAAGTGGATTATAACGCCCCGGGCCGGCGGGTAACACCAAGCGGCGGGACGCCAATGACCGAAACTGCTAGACTCTACGCGGTCGCCAGCCCCGGAGCGGTATCCGATCACGACACGGGTCGCCGCGTGTATCCGCTCCTGTCGAGCCGGCGCCAATCATCACGAGTTCATCATCCTTACATCAAGGAAACGGGAGTCATTGCATGTCGGACGCCAGCACGAAGGAGCTGATGGCGCAGCGTTTTCGCGGGTATCTCCCGGTGGTGATAGATATCGAGACCGGCGGATTCAATTCAGCCACGGACGCTTTGCTGGAAATCGCCGCCGTGCCATTGACGATGGACGAACAGGGCAACCTGCTGCCGCTTGATACGATCGCCTTCCACGTCGAGCCCTTCGAAGGCGCCAACATCGAACAGTCGGCCCTGGACTTTACCGGCATCGACCCATCCAGTGCCTTCCGCAAGCAGATCGCGGTGAGCGAGCGCGAAGCCCTGGACGGCATCTTCAAGCCGATTCGCAAGACCATCAAGTCCCACGACTGCACGCGCGCGATTCTGGTCGGTCACAATGCCTCCTTCGACCAGGGCTTCCTCAACGCCGCGGTCAATCGCTGCAATATCAAGCGCAACCCCTTCCACCCATTTTCCAGTTTTGACACCGCCACGCTCTCGGCGCTGGCGTATGGACAGACCGTGCTGGCGCGGGCCTGCCAGGCGGCCGGGATCGACTTCGACAACTCCTCGGCGCACTCGGCGAGTTACGACACCGAGCGCACGGCCGAACTCTTCTGCGCCATCATCAACCGCTTCAAGGATCTCGGCGGCTGGAATCTCGCCATGAAGGAACAGGGATTCGACGACATCTGAACGCCGGAACGAAAAACGCCCCGTCCTATGACGGGGCGTTTCGTTGACGATGCTGCAATCTGGCTCAGCTATCGCTGGAGGCCTCGGCCGCCTTGGCTGCAGCCGCCTTGACCATGGGCTCCAGCTCACCGTTCTGATACATCTCGACGATGATATCGCAGCCGCCGACCAGCTCGCCTTCGATCCAAAGCTGGGGGAACGTCGGCCAGCTGGCGTACTTCGGCAGCTCGGCACGGATGTCCGGGTTATCCAGGATATTGACGAATGCAAACTTCTCGCCGCAAGCCATCAGCGCCTGAACCGCTTGCGCTGAGAAACCGCACTGCGGCAACTGGGGCGATCCTTTCATGTAGAGCAGAATGGCGTTGTCACTGATCTGCTGCTTGATCGCTTCGATGGTATCGCTCATGAGACGTCCTATAGCGGGAAGAGAAGACCGATATCGACTCTTCGCGTGTACGCGAGTGTGAATGACCGTGCCTCCATTCTACTGATGACACCGGCTGAAAACACCCCCGTTGCCTGGTGAAGCTTCCCTTATGCCGTTGCGCCGCCCGCGGGGGTTGGTTAGGATGATTGGCTTTCGCACGGATCGGCCAAGGCTTTAGAAAACGCACAACTGGCCGATCACGGCGCCGTCTCGCCAGACGCCTTCGCAAGCGTTTGGGACGCGGCGCTTTTTTCGTTGTTTTCCGAGTCGACCGCGTGGATAGCCTGCGATTGCGGCCGACGATCTCGATTTCGCCGTGCGGCGCGCCTGGATATTGCCGCATGCCTTGTGCCAAAGCCACGACAGGAATTCGCTCATGAGCGCACGCCATTTTCTGACCCTGCTGGATCTCTCCGCCGAGGAGCTCGACTATCTGATTCAGCGCGGTATCACGATCAAGAACCGCCTGAAGACGAACGGCCCGACCTACACGCCGTTCAGCAATCGCACGCTGGCGATGATCTTCGAGAAGTCTTCGACGCGAACGCGTGTATCGTTCGAGACCGCGATGGCGCAGTTCGGCGGCCATGCGCTGTTCTTGTCATCGCGCGATACCCAGCTCGGGCGCGGCGAGCCGATCGGCGACACGGCCCGGGTGCTGTCGGAAATGGTCGATGCAGTAATGATCCGGACCTTCTCCCACGCCGGCCTCGAGGAGTTCGCCGCTGCCAGCTCGGTCCCGGTAATCAACGCCCTCACCGACGACTATCACCCCTGCCAACTGCTGGCCGACGTGATGACCTGGACCGAATGCCGCGGGCCGGTCAAGGGCAAGACCGCCGTGTGGGTGGGTGACGGCAACAACATGTGCCATTCGTGGATCAACGCCGCGCGCCAGTTCGATTTCCAGCTGCGCATCTGCTGCCCCGAGGGCTACGAGCCGCGTCAGGACATCCTCGACGCCGCCGGTGAGCACGCCGTCATCGTACGCGACCCGGCCGAAGCGGTTCGCGGCGCCGATCTGGTGACCACGGACGTCTGGGCCTCGATGGGGCAGGAGGAAGAGCAGGCCAAGCGAGAGCGGGATTTCGCCGGCTTCCAGGTCACCGAAGCGCTGCTGGATCAGGCCTCAGACGATACGATCTTCCTCCACTGCCTGCCGGCGCACCGAGGCGAAGAGATCAGCACGACGCTGCTCGACGATCCCCGCGCCGTGGTCTGGCAGGAAGCCGGCAACCGGCTCCACGCACAGAAGGCACTGATCGAATTTCTGCTGCTGGGTCAGGTCGACTGACGGTTGCCGGGCGAAGCGCAATGGGCCGCGATCCGAGACAGGTTCGCGGCCTTCTTCTTTCCACTTTACTCGAACCCCGCCTCGAGACTCGGCTCCCTGCGCGACTGGCGCCGTGCCCGGCGACCTAGCCCGATGTTCACCGCCGTCACGATGAGCGCCAGTAGCCCGGCCGCGATCAGCGCCTGACCGATATCCCCGGTCAGCGCGGATTGCCCCAGCACCACGAAGGCTACGCCGTAAGGGCCGGTGGTCAACAAGGCAACGCTCAGGTAGATCGACAGCGGGACGCCGGCAATTCCCAGCGCATAGTGCTTGAGAAACATCGGGACACCGGGAACGAGCTTGATCAGGAACGTGACGCGCCAGGCATTTTGGCGCGCATCGTCCAGTCCTGCCAGCGCCGGAAAACGCCGCTCGATGGAGGCGCGGAGAACCGGCCGCAGTTGGCCCCTGGCGATCGTGTAGCAGAGCAACAGGTTGAGCAGCGTTGCCACTGCCGAGAACATCAGCCCGCCCGGCACGCCAAAGCGCAATCCGGCGAGAATGTAGAAAGGCGTCATCGGAATTCCCAGCGCCGGCAAGCCCGCCATGGCGATCAACAGCGCCAACGGATGCAGCGTCTTGAGCACTTCCCGCGGAACACCGCCCCAGCCAACGAGACCTGCAACGAGCAACACCAGGGTGAGGAACACGATCCACCGCCGCCGCAGGCGAGCGCGCCTCGGCAATAGGATAGAGTCGGCATGAAATCGATCGGGGGCAGCGTGTCGCATGCCCCCGATCTAAACCGATCACCGTGACCGGATGATGACAGCCCGGCCGAACCGATGCCTATTCCAGGTTATCGAGCCCTTTTTCGGCCATGGCGACGGCGCGAAACAGCGCGCGGCGCTTGTTGAGCGTCTCGTGCCATTCGTCGTCGGGGTTGGAGTCGGCGACGATACCGCCACCGGCCTGCACGTGGAGCTCGCCATCCTTCAGCACGGCGGTACGAATCGCGATCGCCATGTCCATGTTGCCGTGCCAGGAGAGATACCCGACGGCACCGGAATAGACGCCGCGCTTGACCGGTTCGAGTTCGTCGATGATCTCCATCGCCCGGATCTTGGGCGCGCCGGAGAGCGTCCCCGCCGGGAAGGTGGCGCGCAGTACGTCCATCGCCGACATTCCCTCGCGCAGCTTGCCGGTCACGTTGGAGACGATGTGCATGACATGGGAGTAGCGCTCGATCGCCATCTTGTCGGTGAGTTCGACGGTGCCGACCTGGCTGATCCGACCGATGTCGTTGCGCCCCAGGTCGATCAGCATCAGATGCTCGGCGATCTCCTTGGGATCGGCCAGCAGCTCCTCCTCCAGCGCCTTGTCCTGCTCCGGCGTCGCACCACGAGGCCGCGTGCCGGCGATCGGCCGCACGGTCACCTCGCCACCCTCCAGCCGCGTCAGGATCTCCGGGGAGGAGCCGATCACGTGATGATCCTCGAGATTGAGGAAGAACATGTAGGGCGACGGGTTGAGACTGCGCAGCGCGCGATAGAGATCCAGCGGCGGCGCCTGATACGGGATCGACATGCGCTGGGAAGGCACGCACTGCATGACGTCCCCGGACAGCACGTACTCCTTGATCTTGGCGACCGCGTCCTTATAGCCCTGCTCGCTGAAACTGGCATGAAAGTCGTCTTCGGCGACATCCGCCCGCCCGGTTCCCGGACTCAGCGTATTGAAGGTCGCGCTGCGCAGTTTCAGTTCCAGCGTCTCGAGCCGCTCCACCGCATTATCGTAGGCGTGAGGCGTTTCCGGATCGGCGTGGGTCCACAGCTGCAGACGGCCGGAGAGGTTGTCGAAGACGACCAGATCGTCGCACACCATCAGCAGGATGTCCGGCACGCCGATGGGATCGGGTTTCTCGGCGGCCAGCACGGTGCGCAGCTTGGGCTCGATATAGCGAATGGTGTCGTAGCCGAAGTAGCCTACGAGACCGCCATCGAAGCGCGGCTGGTCGTCGAGATCCGGCACCTTGAATCGAGACTGGAACCGCTCGATCCACGCCAGCGGGTCCTCGACTTCGCTGGCGCCCTGCTGCTCGCCGTCGACGATATGGCGCACGGTGAAGCCGCGCACTTCGATGCGCTCCCGGCTCGGCAGACCGATGATCGAATAGCGGCCCCACTTCTCTCCGCCCTGTACGGACTCGAGCAGAAAGGTCCAGGGGGCGTCAGCGAGCTTGAGGTAGGTGGAAAGCGGCGTATCGAGATCGGCCAGCACCTCGCGAGTGACCGGAATACGGTTGTAGCCGGCTTGCGCCAGCTCGGCAAAGCGATCGGGGGTCATCATGGGACCGGGCTCCAGCAGTGAAAATCAGCAATCATGAGGGCGGCTGCGTCGGTAACGACTGATAATCACCATCGCCATCGCTTGACCGGGCGCATCGAGACGCAGGGGCTGAAAAGGCGTTGGGTATCCGGTTGCATGTCAAAGCTCGGTCGAAAGGGGTAACGGGAAAACAGGGAGAGCTGAAACCGGCGCCATAACCGCCCTGGCGCCGTCCCGGAAACCCTAAACGAGTTCCCTCAGCGATTCAACCACGCCATCCGGTTCGCTCGAGGCCACCGGCTCGCCGTGATTGTAGCCGTAGGGAACGGCCAGCGTGCGGAAGCCGGCGCGTTTTCCGGCTTCCACGTCATGTCGCGAATCCCCCACCATCAGGCACTGTGCGGGATCGATGTCGTAGCGCGCCGCCAAATGCAGCAGCGGCGCCGGATGAGGCTTCTTCTCCGGCAGCGAGTCGCCGCCCAGCGTCGTACGGAAATAGTGGCGCAGTGCCAGCGCGTCGAGAATCGGATCGATGAACGCCGCCGGCTTGTTGGTGATCAGCGTCACGATGATCGAGCGGCTTTCCAGCGCGTCGAGCGCTTCCCGGACGCCGGGGTAAACGCGAGTCCGCTCGCAGGGTGCGGCGTGGTAATGACGCAGGAAAGCGTCGTGAGCCGCTTCCAGCAGTGCCGCCTCGGGCATTCGCTCGAGGACGTTCTCCAGCGCCCGCTCGACCAGCTTGCGGGAACCGTTCCCGACCCAGTCGCGAACCTTCGCTTCGCCCACCGCCACCATGCCCAGCTCGACGAGCATGGCGTCCACCGCTGCCGCAAGATCGGGGACGGAATCGATCAATGTGCCATCGAGATCGAAGGCCACCAAGCGAATGTCCTGAAGCAAAGCGTGCATGAATGCGTCCTTGTCTGTAGCGCCGGAGCGTCGGAATTACGACCTTTAGCTTACCCAAAAGCCGGTAAGTTTACGCAACCCGCGGATGCCAAGCGCCAGTGATCGGCGTATCCTTGACTGCATCTTTCGTCGAATCGACGGGTACCGACTTCCGTGAATGCGCAGTTCCACAGCCCGATATCGTCACTGCTCGGCTATCGCTGCGTCTATTTCATGTCGTCCATGTCGGTCACTGGCCTGGCGATCATTCAGGACCCCGCCTTGCCTTACCGTGACTCGCTTCGACACCCCCGATTTTTCTCGTTTCTTTCTCGCCATTCCCTTTCTGATTCTCACATTGGAGCTTCCCATGACCACACCACGCATCGTCGTGGTCGGTGGCGGCGCGGGCGGGCTCGAGCTGGCAACCCGACTGGGTCGCAAGCTCGGCAAGCGTCAGCGTGCCGACATCGTCCTCGTGGATCGCAACCCGACCCACATCTGGAAACCGCTGCTGCACGAGATCGCCACCGGCACGCTCGATTCTGGGCTCGATGAGGTCTCCTATCAGGGGCACTCGAAGAGCCACGGCTATCGTTTCCAGCGCGGCACCCTGAGTGCCATCGACCGCGACAATCGGACCATTACCCTCGAGCCGATCCATGACCAGGACGATGCGGTCGTGCTGCCCGCGCGCCAGATCGAGTACGACTACCTGGTGCTTTCCGTCGGCAGCGTCTCCAACGACTTCGGCACGCCCGGCGTCGCCAGACACTGCCACTTCATCGACAGCCCGCAGCAGGCGGAGAGCTTCCGGCGCAACATGCTCAATACCTTCCTGCGCTACAGCGACCCGGAGCGCCGGACGCATCCCAAGCTGACCGTCGGCCTGGTCGGGGCGGGCGCCACCGGCGTCGAACTGGCCGCCGAACTCTTCGGCGCGTCACGCATGCTGCACAGCTACGGCTTCACGGCCATGGACAGCGGCAAGCTCGAGGTGCACCTGATCGAGGCCGCGCCGCGCATTCTGCCCGCCCTGCCCGAGCGCATCAGCCGCGCCGTGCACGGCGAGCTCGAACGGCTCGGCGTCAAGATCCATGTCGATACGCGCGTGACAGAAGCCAACGCCAACGGCTTCATCACCGCCGACGGCGAACCGCTGGAGACGGACCTGAGCGTCTGGGCAGCGGGCATCCGGGCGCCCGAATTCCTGTCGGAACTGGGGCTCGCCACCGAGCGCAATCATCAGATCAAGGTCAACCAGACACTGCAGAGCCTGGACGACGAGCGCATCTTCGCGTTCGGCGACTGCGCCTCCTGCCCTCAGCCCGACGACAAGCGCGTTCCTCCTCGCGCCCAGGCCGCGCATCAGCAGGCGACCCATTGCTACCATAACCTGCGTGCGGCCATGGATGGCAAACCGCTGAAGCCCTTCGTCTATCACGATCGAGGCTCGCTGATCTCGCTGGCGCACTTCGAGGCGGTCGGCAGCCTCATGCGCGGCGCGTCGGCGCGAAGCCTGTTCATCGAGGGCAGACTGGCCAAGCTGTTCTACGCTTCCCTCTACCGTATGCATCAGATGGCCATTCACGGCATTCTCAAGACCGGCATGACCGTCATCGTCGACGGCCTCAACCGCTACCTGCGGCCGAAGATGAAGTTGCACTGAACACCAGTCGCACTGAACGCCGTGAACGCCGTGAACGCCGTGAACGCCGTGAACGCCGTGAACGCCGTGAACGCCGTGAACGCCGTGAACGCGAAGTTCCATCAAGCAAGCGTGAAGTGCCATCAACTGCGATAGCCAGCGAACTCGAAACGTCAGCGGAGAGATCACATGGAACGTTTCTACAATGCCCCCGGCGATGTCGTCGACGAGATTCTGCGGACGACGGCGGCGACCGCCCCGCTGCGTATCGCCGAACCGGACAGCGGCCTGCGCATACTGATCCGTCGGGACTGGGACACAACGGAACAGGGGCGCCGCCAAGTCGCGGTGCTCTCCGGCGGTGGCGCCGGTCACGAGCCGGCCCACGCCGGTTATATCGGCGAAGGCATGCTGACCGGTGCCATCTCCGGCAGCCTGTTTGCCTCCCCCAGCGTGGAGGCGGTACTGGCCGCCATTCGCGAGGTCTGCGGCGAGGCCGGGTGTCTACTGGTGGTCAAGAACTACACCGGCGACCGACTCAATTTCGGCCTTGCCGCCGAGCGCGCCCGCAGCGAGGGGCTGAATGTCGCCATGGTGATCGTCGCCGACGATATCGCCATCGAGAACGCACCACAGCCGCGCGGCATCGCCGGCACCGTGCTGATCCACAAGCTGGCAGGCTACCTGGCGAGCCAGGAAACACCCCTCGATGCCATCCGCGAACATGCCGAAGCGCTGTGTCGGCGCATGGGATCACTGGGCATGGCGCTGAGCGCAGCGGCACAGCCGGGGCAGCCCGCCGCCGACCGCTCGCCGGAACTGGGCCTGGGCATTCATAACGAGACCGGCACGCGGCAGGTCGACCCGAAGAGTGCCGACGAGGCCATGACCCTGGTTCTGGATCCCCTGCGCAATGCGCTGTCCGACCGCAAGCTCACCGGCCCCTGGATCGCGATGCTCAACGATCTGGGCAGTTGCTCCACCCAGGAGATGGGCGTGCTGGCCGCCAGCCTGCTGCGCCAGCTGGGCGTCGAGCAGGTGGCGCATCTGATTGGCCCGGCGCCGCTGATGACCTCTCTGGACATGCACGGCTTTTCGCTCACCCTGCTGCCGGTGGATGACGATATCGTCACGGCGTTGTCGGCACCGACGACCGCACCAGGCTGGCCCGGGCTGCGCGCCACGCAGGCACCTCCGCACTTCTCGCCAAACACCCGTCAGGACCATGAAGCGCTGGCCGACGACGCACCGCAGGACGCCGACACCGTCGCGACGCTCGAGCGGATCATCGATACCCTGCGCCAGGCCCGTGAAGAACTCGACGCCCTGGATGCCAGGAGCGGCGACGGCGACGCCGGCGCCAGCATGCAAAGCGGCGCTGATTCGATCGCCAGGGCGCTCGAAGCCAAACGCCTGAACACCGCCGCCCTACCGCTACTGTTCGCGGGCATCGGCCAGTTGCTGTCGCGGGACATGGGCGGCTCCAGCGGCGTGCTGCTGTCGATCCTGTTCACCGCTGCCGCCGGCTCGCTGGATCGCCGCGGCAAACTCGACGAGGCACTGGCTGACGGCGTGGAGAAAATGCAGGCCTACGGCGGTGCCAGGCCCGGCGATCGCACCATGCTCGACGCCCTGATCCCCGCCATCGAATCGTTGCAGCGTGGCGAGTCGCTTACCCAGGCTGCGCAGGCCGCTCGCGACGGCGCCCAGGCCACCGCCAGCCTGACCCGCGCCAACGCCGGCCGCTCCGCCTACGTGCCGGAAAGCGCGCTCAAGGGTGTCGTCGATCCTGGTGCCGAGGCTGTCGCGCGGGTATTCGAGGCACTAAGCCATTCGGTCTCGTAGATCGTAGGACAGCGCTACCGAAAAGACCTACGCCATGTCCACTTGAATCGGCCACCTCGACGCCTCCGGGGCCGCGCTGAAAGACGAGGGGCAAGCCGGGTCTTGTGACATGGATGTCACAAGAGGCGCGCCCGGACAGGGATGTCCTTGCGCGCCGACCCGAAGCGCAGGCCATCGTCTTTCAGGGTTTCGCGGACCAGCGGCGTCAATCAAGAGGGGGAGCGCGAGGGGGCGAGCGTTAAGCCCCCTCGCAATCACGAGCGGAACGGTCGTCGATGCTCGAACAGTCGTAAGCTGAAAAAGCCGGAATGTGGCACTTTGCCAAATAGAGAGGCGGCCCTTCAGCTCCTCTCCCCTTTTCGCACCTAGTCCGTGATCGGCTTGGGCCACCACGCCGGCAGCAGCGCCTGCGTTTCCCGCTTCGCGAAGCGATCGTCCAGCAAGTGGATGACGCCTTCATCTGTGCCGGATCGGATCACCCGTCCCGCTGCCTGCACCACCTTCTGCATGCCGGGGAAGAAGTAGGCGTAATCGTAGCCGTGGCCGTAAAGCGCCTGCAGCCGCGCTCGCATCTGCTCGTTGACGGGGTTGACCTGCGGCAATCCCAGTGTCGCCACGAAGGCGCCGATCAGGCGGTCGCCGGGCAGATCGATGCCCTCGCCGAAAATGCCGCCCAGCACGGCGAACCCCACCCCTTCCCCGTTCGCCTCGAAACGCCCCAGAAACGCCTCTCGAGCCTCATCGTCCATGCGCGATGCCTGACGCCAGATCGGAACCTCCGGGTGACGTTCGGCCAGCCGGTCGGCGACCCGTTCCAGGTAGGCGAAGCTGGAAAAGAACGCCAGATAGTTGCCGCGCCGGGCGTGGAACCGAGCGGCGATGCGATCCGCCAGCGGTATCAGCGATGCCTCGCGGTCGGCATAACGCGTCGACAGCCGCGCGGCGATGCTAACCTCGAGCTGCGAATCCCGAAACGGCGATGCCAGCGACATCCAGGGGGCATCGTCGGGTACGCCCAGCAGGTCACGATAGTAGGCTTCCGGCGCCAGCGTGGCGGAAAACAGGATGCCGCCATGGGCCGCGGCAAAACGCGGCGTCAGGAACGGCGCCGGCACCACGTTGCGCAGCGTCACCCGGATGCCGGCATTGCGCTGGCGGCCACGTGGAGACTGCCGTGTCACGTCGCAGATCGAGTGATCGCCGAAGACCTCGGCGACGCGACAGAAGTGCTGGGCGTCGAAAGCGAAGCGCTGCAGTTCGCTGTCGAGCGCGATCGGCTGTTCGCTCTGATACTCGACCACCTGTGAAACCGCCTGCTGCAACGCGCCGATCAGCTTGCCCGGCAGTGTCTCCAGAACCCGATAGTCCGATTCGCTGTCGTCCGCCAGCGCGCGCCACGCGGACGCCACCCGCGAGAATGGCCGCTTGAGCGGAGCAGGCAGGGTCGGCTTCAGGCGCCGAAACGCCGCGTGATCGAGCTTCGCGCTGTACATGCCGCGCCCTCGTTCGACTAGATTGTGGGCCTCGTCGACGAGCAGACCGACCCGCCATTGCTGCTGCTGGCTCAGCGCGTAGAGCATGGCGTGGAAATCGAACCAGTAGTTGACGTCGCCGATGACGACATCGGCCCAGCGCGCCATTTCCTGGCCCAGATAGTAAGGGCAGATCTCGTGGGCGAGCGCGGTCTCCCGCAGGGCGGCGCGATCGAGCCAGCCGCGTTCGACCGCCGCCTTGCGCGCGGCGGGCAGGCGATCGTAGAAACCCGCCGCCAGCGGGCAGGATTCGCCGTGACACGCCTTGTCGGGATGCTCGCAACTCTTGTCGCGGGACGTGAGCGTCAGCACGCGCAGCGGGACGGCCTGGACGTCACCCAACCGGCTATCGCCCGACCTGGAATCGTCCGGTTCGAGGTGATCCGGTTCCGGAGTCTCGCAGTGCCGCTGCCCGACGCCCAGGGTGCGCAGCGCGTCGAGAGCCAGGCGCTGGCCGGTGTTGCGCGCCGTCAGAAAGAAGATCTTGTCCAGCGGCTCGCCCGGCATCGCCTTGAGCATCGGAAACAATGTGCCCAGCGTCTTGCCGATGCCGGTAGGCGCCTGCAGCATCAGCCAGCGCCGGGTATGAATCGCCTTGTAGACGGACTCCGCCAGCGGACGCTGACCCTCGCGAAACCCGGCATAAGGAAACCGCAGCGCCTGCAATGCACGATCGCGCCGTCGCCGATGGGCCAGTTCCTGCTGTGCCCAGGCCAGAAACGCCTGACAGTGAGCGTCGAACTCGGCGCGCAATGCCTCGGCCGAGCAGCGCTCGCTCAAGGGCGTTTCGCGCTGACTGACGATATCGAAATAGACGAGCGTCACCGTCAACTGATCCAGCCCGCGTTCGGTGCACAGCAGGTGGCCGTAGACCTTGGCCTGCGCCCAGTGCAGCGCCCGCTGGTTGGCCGGCTGCCGGGAAAGATCGCCACGATGCGTCTTTATCTCTTCCAGCCGATTGGCGTCGGGGTCGTAGCCATCGGCACGGCCGCGTACCTCGAGGTGGCGATAGGCGCCACTCAAGGCGATCTCCCGTTCGTAGCGCTCGCCCCGCCGCTCTCCGACGAGTTGATGACCGGCGATACCTTCCTGTGCCGAAGGCGACGGCGTGAAGCGCAGATCGAGATCGCCGCGCTTGGCCGCGAATTCGCACAGCGCGCGGACGGCGATCCGATAGCTCAAGAAAGCGCTCCCGCCGTGGTGCCGGCGTCGCCCGCATCTACCGTCTCGCCGTCGCAGGCCGCCCAGGTGACGTAGCAGACGCTGACCGGCATGTCGTGACGGGCACAGAACTGCAGCCAGCGTTTCTGATTGTCCTGCAGGCGGTCTCCGGGCCCTTTCACTTCGATCATGCGATAAGCCGGCTCGGCGGAGCCGCGCCCACCTTGCGAAGCATGATCGCCTTCCGGCCAGAACTGGATCAGATCCGGCATCCCGGCACGATTGGCGCGAACATCGTCGAGCAGACGCTCGAACCAGAGCCGGAGATGTCGCGCCGGAATGCAGTGCAGCGCCAGTTCCAGCACCCGCTCGTCCAGCGCTTCCCAGAACACGAACGGTGACTGGATGCCCCACTTGTCGCGGTATCGATGACGGATGATCTCGGCATGGTCACCCCGCTCGAGCGCCGCCAGGCTCGTGTCGATGAGCTCGCGACGCCGGGTCCGAAAGTCCGCCTCGAACAGATCCACCGGCCCGCTATGGAACGGATGGAAGAACGCGCCGGGCAGCGGCGCGAAGATCGCCTCCCAGCACAGCAGGCCGAACAGGCCGTTGATGAGCACGTTCTCGACATAGCAGACCGGCGCCTCGGCGCGGGAGAGATGCCGGGCCACCGCCAGTTCGACGCTGGCCGAGCGCGGCAGCACCAGATCGATACGTGGTGGATCCGAAGCCTTCATTCGCTTTTCCGCGGCCTGCCCGAGCTTGCGACGGAGACGCGGCAGCACGCGGTCCAGGGCCTGGCTTTCCGCAGCACTGACAGGCGCGGCTTCCGCCCGTTCGGCCAGCGCCAGCGCATCCGCTGTTGCCTGCTGCGCCTCGAGCACGCGAATCCGTCGCAGCCGCGCTTCCGGTGCCGAGCAATCCCCGTAGAGATCCAGCGCCCGGTCGAGTTCGCCCTGGCGTTCGAGACGATAGGCGAGCTTGTAGATCAGCCGGCCTCTGCGACGCTCGAGCCAGTCGTTGTCGAACGCCACGCGAGGCACGTCGGGCAGCAGCGATTCCAGCGACTCGTCGGCCTCGAAACGCTCCCGGCAGCGGTGCAGATGATGATAGGCCTCCAGCTCCTCGCGACGCGAGAAGGCGCGGGAAGAAGCGTCCAGTTCGACGGGCTCAAAGCGGTAGACACCCAGCTCCGAGAGCACGAATTCGGACCAGTGCTGACGCAGGTTGCCGAAGAACATCAGCCGGAAGCGTTCGCACATCGCGTCGACGGTCAGCCGATAGTGACGATCCCCGAGCGTCGGCAACCACTCGGTCAGCGGACGGGGTTCGGGCGACGCCGCCTGCAACGCCGCCAGCCAGACACCCTTGCCCGCGCTCCTGCCGACGCCGAGCGCCAACAGGCAGTCGCCCATGTCGGCGCCGATCTCCGCTCGGGTCGCCAGCGAAAACAGCGCTTCCAGCGACAGCGGCTCATCTTCCTCGATCCAGCCGCGCTCGATCAGCGGCTTGGCAGCTTCGACGCTATCGCCGATCTCAGCGTAGACCAGGCGGCTGGCACGGAAATCGACGCCCTTGCGCATGACCATTCGCACCAGCAACGCCTGGGAAGGCTCCGGCACGCGCTCGAAGTCGGCGATAAAAGCGCCTTCGTCGGGACTCAGCAGGTCCGCGTAGCGGGACCTCAGCCAGTCGAGCACTTGGCGGAAGTTGGCAAGGTAATAGAGCGGGTCTTCGAGCGTCGGCAGCGCCATGGGCTCCCCAGCGTAGGACTCAAAAATACTGGGTAAGTATACAGATGCCGCAACGGCGTTCGAAGCCCCGTAACGGGTCGAGGCACTACTCGCCCAGTTCGGCCTTGAGCTCCTGCCACAGACGGCGGTAGGCGTGGGTCGCCCGGCTGCGGGGCGCCAGGTCCGCCAGCGGTTGATTTTCGAGACTCATTCGCTCGACGTCGCTGGAATAGGGAATCCAGCTGTGCAGCGTGCGTCCCATCGCTTCCGGGGGTGATTCGATCCACTCCCGGTGCAGACGACGCCGTCGATCCACCAGATTGAAAAAGGGGCAGATACGCTCTCTCTGGCGCTTCTTGAGATCGAGATGCGCCAGCATGCGCGAGAATGCCTGTATCGACAGCGGGCTGGGAATGGTCGGCACCAGGATGCGATCGGCGGCGCGGATCAGCTGTTCGGCCAGCATGGAAAGCCCCGGCGGGCAGTCCAGAATCATCAGCGCGTACTCTTCGCTGAACGGCGCGATCAGACGCTTGAGATGCTTGTCGCCCTCCGCCTTGTCTTCCAGGATGCGATCGAGTTCGCGCAGGCGCATGTCCGCCGGCAGCAAATCGAAACGCTCCCACGGCGTGTGCTGAACCTGCTCTCCCAGCGGCGACTTGCCCGACAGCAGCTTGCCGACCTTGCGGCTCAAGCCGTTCTCCCCTCCCAGTATCCAGGTCGAGGCGCCCTGCGCATCGAGATCCCACAGCAGCACCGGCAAACCATCGCGATTGGCTTCGCGGGCCAGGTTGACGGCCGCCGAGCTCTTGCCGACGCCGCCTTTGAGATTGTGCAGTGCCACCACTTTCATGATCGAAGTGTTCCCGTTCGATATCGAATGATGCCCGAGATTCTACGGTCCCGCGGGCTCCCGAGAGATGACAATCTGGTGACAAAACGATGACGGCCGCTGCCGTTCGATCCAGCGCCGCTTGGCGTCGGCGCTCAGCCGCTTGATCGCCGCTTCGAGCTTGAGCGCGTCGCCGTGACTACCGACCGCCTGGGCGTGCCGCAAGGTCAACGGCCCCTTGCCACGCAGCGCCCGCGCACCTCGGCCGCGGGAGTGTTGCTCGAATCGCCGGGCCACATCGGTGGTAATGCCGGTGTAGAGCGCGCCTCTGGCGGTCTCGATGAGATAGAGATACCACTGGCGCGGCTCGCTATCGTCCGCTACCGCCTCGTTTTTCGACGACACGCCGGCTCAGTTTCCGGCAAGCGCCGAGCGCATTTTGCCGATCACGCTGTCGTAGCGATGGGGGTCGTCGAGGCTGCGCGCCTTGAAGATGGCCGAGCCGGCGACGAAGGTATCCGCCCCCGCTTCGGCGATCTCGGCGATGTTGTCCGGGCCGACGCCGCCGTCGACCTCCAGCCGAATCGGTAACCCGCTGGCGTCGATGCGCCGGCGCGCCTCGCGGAGCTTGTCCAGCGCCGCCGGAATGAAGGACTGGCCGCCGAAGCCGGGGTTGACGCTCATGATCAGGATCATGTCGACCTTGTCCATGACGTAGTCCAGGTAGGAAAGCGGCGTCGCCGGATTGAAGACGAGCCCGGCCTTGCAGCCATGGCTGCGAATGAGCTGCAGCGAGCGGTCGACATGCTCCGAAGCTTCCGGATGAAACGTCACGTAGCTGGCGCCGGCGTCGATGAAATCGCCGATCAGGCGATCCACCGGCTTGACCATCAGGTGACAGTCGATCGGCGCAGTGATGCCGTGCTTGCGCAGCGCCTCGCACACCATCGGCCCCATCGTCAGGTTGGGCACGTAATGGTTGTCCATGACATCGAAATGGATGATGTCGGCCCCCGACGCCAGCACGTCCTCGACCTCCTGCCCCAGACAGGCGAAGTTGGCGGAAAGAATGGAGGGTGCGATCTTGAAGTCGTGCATGAAAGAATCCTTATGCAGGCTGGCCGTTGGCGCTCATTCTAGCGCACGCATCGCTACCTTTGGCGGGTCCGGACGCAAAACCGCCTCGCCGGTATGGCCGGCGAGACGATTGGAAGCGACTATTTCTATACTGCTTCAGGTCTTGGCCACGCATCTCGATTCGCTCACTGACAACAACATTCATTGGAAGGACTTTCCATGCCTCGCTTCATTCCTGCCACGCCATCCACTCGCCGTGGAGTCGCCCTGTCCCTCGTCTGCCTGACGACGGTGTTATCGACTCTCGTCCCGACACCGACGCATGCCCAGTCGGCGATCCTTGAAGGGGAGCGATTCCACCCCCAGCTCGGCGAGCACGGCATGGTCGCCACCAGCCATTATCTGGCCTCGCAGATCGCCCACGACGTGCTGGCCGATGGCGGCAATGCCGTCGATGCCGCCGTGACCGCCGGCTTCGCGCTGGCGGTGACCCAGCCCCGATCGGGCAACATCGGCGGTGGCGGCTTCATGCTGATTTCCGACGAGAATAGCGGTGACGTCATCGCCATCGATTACCGCGAGAAGGCACCAGCCGCCGCTTACGAGACCATGTTCCAGAACGAACAGGGCGAGGCCGTTTCCGAGCTTTCCCGCTATACCCACAACGCGTCCGGCGTGCCCGGCACCGTGGCCGGCCTGGCATTGGCGCTGGATAAGTACGGCACCATGAGTCTCGCCGAGGCGCTGGCGCCCGCGATCAGGCTGGCGGATAAAGGCTTCATCATTCCGCCGCGATTCGCCGAAGGTCTCGAACAGTCCCAGCAGCGGCTCAAGCAGTGGGATTCGACGCGCAAGGTGTTCTTCAAGCCGGACGGCTCGCTCTATCGCGCCGGCGAGCGGTTCCGCCAGCCGGACCTGGCCGCGACGCTCGAGCGAATTGCCGCGAACGGCCCGCGCGAATTCTACGAAGGCGAGACAGCGCGCCTGATCGCGGCCGAGATGCAGAACCATGATGGCCTGATGACGGCGCAGGATCTCGCCGACTACCAACCAACGATTCGCGAGCCGGTGCATGGCCAATATCGTGGCTACGACGTCTACGCCATGAGCCCGCCCTCTTCCGGTGGCGCCCACATCGTGCAGATGCTCAACATGCTCGAGGGCTACGACATTCACGCCATGGGCTTCAATTCGGCACGCACGATCCACGTCATGAGCGAAGCGATGAAACGCGCCTACGCCGATCGCGCCGAGTATCTCGGTGACACCGACTTCGTTGATGTGCCACTTTCAGGCATCACCTCGAAAGCCTACGCCGAGGAATTGCGCCAGCAGATCGATATCGACCGCGCCACGCCTAGCAGCGAAATCGCCGCCGGCAATCCGCTGCCGTACGAGTCCAACGAGACCACCCACTTCTCGATCGCCGACGACGGCGGACTGGCGGTTTCCAATACCTACACCATCAACTTCAGCTACGGCTCGGGCATCGTCGTCGATGGCGCCGGCTTTTTGCTCAACAACGAGATGGACGACTTCTCCGCCAAGCCGGGCACGCCCAATGCCTACGGCCTGATCGGCGGCGAAGCCAACAGGATCGAACCGGAGAAGCGCATGCTCTCCTCGATGACGCCGACCATCGTCAAGAAGGATGGCAGGAACTTCCTCGTGACCGGGAGCCCCGGTGGTTCGCGCATCATCACCACCACGCTGCAGGTGGTGATGAACGTGATCGACCACGGCATGAATATCCAGAGTGCCGTCAGCGCGCCGCGCATTCACGATCAGTGGCTGCCGGACGAGATCCGCATCGAGGATGGCATCAGCCCGGACACAATCGCCCTGCTCGAAGCGATGGGCCACACCGTCAGCCAGCAGGAGGCGATGGGCGCGGCACAGTCGATCCTGATCGAGGACGATGGTACCTTCACCGGCGGTGCCGATCCGCGGCGATCGACTTCCTCGGCGATGGGTCTCTGAGCCGCTACCCGCGATCCGAAGGCGACCGACATGCCATCGCCCGGCGGCGATGATCCGGATGATAGATGCGGGGAAATCGATGTCGATTGTCATCATTGCCATTGCCGAGTGGTTCGGCACCGCGCTGTGGTTCACGCCCAACGCCGTGATCGATGATCTCCAGCGGACGTGGGGGCTCGCCACCGGCGATCTGGGCTGGCTCACCGGCGCGGTGCAGTTCGGGTTCCTGCTGGGGACGCTCTGCTTGGGCCTCAGCGGTCTTGCCGATCGCACTCGAGCCAGCCGACTGTTCGCCCTGGCATGCCTGGTCGGCGCGCTTTCCAACGCCCTGCTGCCGTATGCCGGTGGCCTGTGGCCAGCGGTCGGGTTGCGCCTGATCACTGGGCTGTCGCTGGCCGGCATCTACCCCATCGGCATGAAACTGATGGTGGGCTGGGCGCCCGGGCGCGCCGGACTGGGACTGGCATGGCTCGTCGGGATGCTGGTGCTGGGCACGGCGATGCCCCACCTGCTGGCCGGCATCGATTGGGGAGGCGACTGGAAGTTGACGCTATGGATCGCGTCACTGCTCGCCCTGCTGGCCGGCGTCGCCGTATGGCGGCTGGGCGACGCACCCTCCCTTGCTCGGGCTTCCACTCCGACGCCATCGCGCCTGGCCGGGCTGGCGGCCTTTCGCATCGCCGACTTTCGCCGCGCTGCCAGCGCCTACTTCGGCCACATGTGGGAACTCTACACGCTCTGGACGCTGATCCCGTTGCTGCTGATCGCGGCCAACCCTTCCCTTTCTCCCCAAGCGCTATCGATGCTGTCGTTCGCCCTGATCGCGGTCGGCGCCCCGGGCTGTTGGCTCGGCGGCTGGCTGAGCCAGCATCTGGGCAGTCGCCGGGTCGCGATCCTGGGGCTGGCCGGCTCGGTGATAGGCTGCCTGCTCTATCCCTGGATTGCACCGCATGTCGGTTTCGCTGCCCTGGTGGTGTATCTGGCAGCGTGGAGCCTGCTCGCGGTGATCGATTCGCCGCAATTTTCGGCGCTCTCCGCCAACGCTTGCCCCGCCACGCTGGTCGGCAGTGCCCTGACGCTGCAGAACGCCATCGGGTTCGCAATCTCCGCGGTCTCGATCGGTCTGCTGGTGCCTTGGCTACCCGTCCTCGAGGCGACGATCGCCTGGTGGCTACTTCCCGGCCCGCTGCTGGGGCTGCTTGCTCTCCGCCGACTCGGCAGACCCGCTCGCGTCGAACCGTAGGCACAGCGTCTGCCGCGCCGGAGTGCCAAACTCATGCACGTCTGGGCTTATAGAGTTACCGAGCAAATTTATAATTAAAAGTTCTATTGAAACGAATTGTCATTCCATTCTGGTTTATTTAGCCTTGCCGCCATTGCCAATAAATCCTAGGGGACTGACTCATGACCTGGTTTTCCAAGCCTCGCTCGCTGTTCACCGCGTCCGCCGTCGGGCTGGCGCTGACTTTCGGCGCCCTGTCGCCCGTGCAGGCCCAGGACGAACCGCGTGAGCTGCTCAACTCCTCCTATGACATCGCTCGCGAACTGTTCGCCGCGGTGAATCCGAAGTTCATCGACTGGTGGCAGGCCCAGCACGACGAGACCGTCAGCGTGAAGCAGTCCCACGGCGGTTCCTCGACGCAGGCCCGCTCGATCATGCAAGGGCTGCGTGCCGACGTGGTGACCTTCAACCAGGTGACCGACGTCAACGTACTGGCCGACGCCGGCCTGGTCGCCGAGGATTGGCAGGATCGCTACCCGAATCAGGCGTCGCCCTACTACTCCACGACCGCCTTCCTGGTGCGCAAGGGCAACCCCAAGCAGATCGAGAACTGGGACGACCTGGCGCGGGATGATGTCTCTCTCGTCTTCCCCAATCCCAAGACTTCGGGTAACGGGCGCTATACCTATCTGGCAGCATGGGGTTACGCCGACCAGGCCTTCGACGGCGACGAGGCGAAGATCGAGGATTACATGAGCACGTTCCTCGGCAACGTCGAGGTGTTCGACACCGGCGGCCGCGGCGCCACCACGACGTTCGTGGAGCGCGGTATCGGCGACGTGCTGATCACCTTCGAGTCCGAGGTCAACAACATCCGTAACGAATACGGCAAGGACGACTACGAAGTCGTGGTACCGCCGGTCAGCATTCTCGCCGAGTTCCCGGTCGCCGTGGTCGACGAGTATGCCGAGCGCAACGGCAACGAGGATCTGGCCAAGGGCTATCTCGACTACCTCTACACCGAGGAAGCACAGCGCCTGCTGGCCGGGTTCAACTATCGCGTCAACGACGAGAAGGTGGCCGAGGAGTTCAGCGACCAGTTCCCGAAAACCGAACTGCTGCGTGTCGAGGACGTCTTCGGCAGTTGGCCCGAGGCGATGGAAACGCACTTCGCCAGCGGCGGTGAACTGGATCAGCTTCAGCGCCGATGATCGCACACGCTCTGACCTGGCGCCGCGAACGCCGAGTGCTGCCGGGCTTCGGTCTCTCGCTCGGCATCTCGCTGACCTTCGTCTCGCTGATTCTGCTGCTGCCCCTGACCAGTCTGGTGGGGCAGCTCTCGCAGTTGAGCTGGTCGCAGTACTGGTTTTTGATCACGGACCCGCGCCTGCTGGCAAGCTATGGCGTGACGCTCTTCGGCGCCGCCGTGGCAGCTATCTTCAACGCCGCGTTCGGGCTGCTGATGGCGTGGGTGCTGGTGCGCTACGAGTTCCCCGGCAAGCGCCTGGTCGATGCGCTGATGGACCTGCCGTTCGCCCTGCCGACGGCGGTGGCGGGGATCACGCTGGCGACGCTTTACTCCAGTAACGGCTGGATCGGACGACTGCTGGAGCCGCTGGGCATTTCGATCTCCTACACCTGGATCGGGATCGCCCTGGCGATGGCCTTTACCAGCATCCCGTTCGTGGTTCGCACCGTGCAGCCGGTACTGGAAGATCTCCCCGCCGAAGTGGACGAAGCCGCGATGACGCTCGGCGCCAGCGATAGCCTCGCGTTCCGCCGGGTGATCCTGCCCTACCTGTGGCCGGCGCTGGTCACCGGTACCGGGCTCGCCTTCGTGCGTTCGCTCGGCGAGTTCGGCGCCGTGATCTTCATTGCCGGCGGCAAGCCCTACGAAACCGAGATCACCTCGCTGATGATCTTCGTCAAGCTGCAGGAGTACGACTACGCCGGTGCCTCGGCGGTCGCTTCGATCGTTCTCGCCACCTCGCTTGCGCTGCTGCTGGCGATCAATCTGTGGCAAGGCCGCTTCATCAAACGACTGCACGGAGGGCGCGGCTGATGATACGGATCGGTGACGCACCGCGTGTCCGCCGTCTGCTGATCGGCGCCGCCCTGGTGTTGACGGCGCTGTTCCTGCTGCTGCCGCTGGTGGCGATCTTCGCCCAGGCGTTGATGAACGGCATCGATGTCTACTGGCAGAACCTGAGCGATGCCTACACCCTCTCCGCCATCGGCCTGACGCTGCTGGTCGCCGTGATCACCGTGCCGGTCAATCTGGTCTTCGGGGTGTTTCTGGCCTGGCTGGTGACACGCTTCGATTTCCCCGGCCGGCGCCTGCTGCAGACGCTGATCGATATTCCGTTTGCCGTCTCGCCGGTGGTCGCCGGCCTGGTCTACCTGCTGCTCTACGGGCGAAACGGCTGGCTCGGCGGCTGGCTTGATGCTCACGATATCCAGATCATGTTCGCCTGGCCGGGCATCGTGCTGGTCACGCTGTTCGTCACCTGCCCGTTCGTCGCCCGCGAGCTGATTCCGCTGATGCAGGCGCAAGGCTCCCGCGAGGAAGAAGCAGCCGTGACGCTGGGCGCTTCCGGCTGGACGATTTTCCGGCGCGTGACGCTGCCGAACATTCGTCACGCCCTGCTCTACGGCGTGATCCTGACCAACGCCCGCGCAGTCGGCGAGTTCGGCGCGGTCTCGGTGGTCGCCGGGGCAATTCGCGGCGAAACCAACACCCTGCCGCTTCAGGTCGAACAGCTCTATCAGGACTACAACACCGTCGGTGCCTTTACCAGTGCATCGCTGCTGGCGCTGCTGGCGCTACTGACGCTGGCCGCCAAGGCCGCACTCGAATGGCGCGCTGCGCGCCGGGAGACCGCGACATGAGTATCCGCATCTCGCAGATCGACAAGACCTATGGTTCCAAGGGACATGGCCACACCCGCGCCCTCGAGCCTATCGATCTCGATATTCACGATGGCGAACTGATCGGCCTGCTCGGCCCCTCCGGTTCCGGCAAGACCACGCTGTTGCGCATCGTGGCCGGGCTGGAACAGGCCGACAGCGGCTCGATCCATTTCGGCGAACGCGACGTGACGCGAGTTCACGTGCGCGATCGGCGCATCGGGTTCGTGTTTCAGCACTACGCTCTGTTCCGCCACATGAGCGTGTTCGACAACGTCGCTTTCGGACTGACCGCCATGCCGCGCTCGCAGCGACCTTCGAGCGGCGAGATTCGTTCGCGGGTAATGCAGCTGCTGGAGATGGTCCGACTCCAGGATTTCGCCGAGCGCTTCCCGGCCCAGCTCTCCGGCGGGCAACAGCAGCGCGTATCGCTGGCGCGGGCGCTGGCGCTGAAGCCCGATGTGCTGCTGCTCGACGAGCCGTTCGGCGCGCTGGATGCCAAGGTACGCCAGGAGCTGCGCCGTTGGCTGCGCCATCTTCACGAGGAGCTTCACTTCACCAGCCTATTCGTGACCCACGACCAGGAAGAGGCGCTGGAACTGTCGGATCGCGTGGTGGTGATGAGCAACGGCCGGATCGAACAGATCGCGACGCCGGATACGCTCTATCGCCAACCCGCCAATCGCTTCGTGTTCGAGTTCCTCGGTGACGTCAACCGGATCGAGGGCGATATCGAGAAGGAAATCCTCACCTGCGGCAACGCGTGGGTGGCGGCACCCGGCGTCGAGAATGGTCGTCAGGAACTGCTGCTGCGGCCCCACGAAGTCCGCCTGGACGAGCAGCCCAGCCCCCGCGCGCACTTGCCGGTCAGCGTCACGGCCGTCGTGCCGGTAGGCGCCGAAGTTCGCCTCGAGCTGGAGGCGGACTGGCTGGGCGAACCGTGGCTGGCCACGATCAGCCATGCGGATTTCGAGCGCCTGGCGATCACCCGTGGCAAACGGCTCTTCGCCCAGCCCAGCCGTCTGCATCGCTTCGATACCTCACGACCACAGACATTGGCGCCGCTGTCGGTCTCCTGAGGCGGCAGTCTAGGTCACGGCCTCAGGAGGCTTCGTCGCATTCCGGAAACTTGTGGCCAACGTCTATAATGGTCGCGCCGTTTCCACGACTCGAGAGGTTCACTGTTATGCGTCAATGGTTTGTGCTCAAAGGCTTGGCCGTACTGCTGTTGCTCGGCCTGCTGGCGGCCTGTGCCCAGAGCCCCCAGATTCTGTCCGTGAGTCCCAAGGTCAGCGGCGGTTTTTCGCATACCGGCAGCGGCCAGTCGGTCTCGCTGGAAGTGGTCGATGGACGCGACAGCAGCGTCATCGGCACGCGCTCGGGCAGCCCGTCGGCAACCTCGACGATTACCGTCGAGGCCAATGATGTCATTCCCAAGATCCGTGTCCAGGCGGAAAACGCCCTGCGCAGCATGGGATTCAACCCGACCAGCAGCAACGCCGGCGGCCCTTCGCTGACCCTGACGCTGACCGACCTGGCCTACGCCCGCAGTACTGCCGAGCAGCCGCTGCTGGACGCCTCCCAGCTCCAGGCGATCATCCAGGCGGAAGTGGTCAATGGCGGCAACACCTACACCGGTCGCTATACCGCCAAGCGCTCCCAGAGCTACGCCGTGAAGCCGGACTGGGATACCAACAACCGCATGGTGAGCGAACTGTTGGGTAATGCCCTGGACCGTACCTTCCGCGATCAGCAACTGGCCAGTCTGCTGGCCCGCTGATCCCGCCCGGAAGTCTCCGCCGAATGCGAAGAACCGCCTGCCACATCACCGTGGCAGGCGGTTCTCTCGTTTCGGGCTTCGGCTTTGGGCAGCCCGGGACGACGCCACACGGGACCACGACCGGACGACACCTCGGTGACAACTAGAGCGACGGGCCCCGTCTCACCAACTGCCACACGCTTTCGGTCAGGCCATCTTCGGCCTCCGATACCTCGCACAGCGTCAACTCGAAATTGGGGGCCATCAGCGCCCGGACTTCCTCGTGGGAGACGCTGAACGGCGGGCCGCGCTCCGGGTCGTCATGGGTCAGGGTGACCAGCAGGCCGCGCTTGCCCGGCAACAGCAGTTGCGCCAGATGGTGAGCGTAGCGTTGACGCGTCGCCGGTGGTAGTGCAATGAGGGCGGCGCGGTCGTAGAAGCCCGCCAGCTCGGCCGCTTCATCCACCTGAAAGTGGAAGAAGTCGCCACACCACAGCTCGACGCTCCCCTGCCGCGTGCACTCGAACCCGGATCGGCGGTAGCGAAGCGCGGGCTGATCGCCTTCCGCCACGAACTGCTCGATCGCCAGGGGCGACAGCTCGACTCCCAGTACCGGATTACCGCGCTGGACCAGCCAGCGCATGTCCCGACTCTTGCCGCACAACGGCACCAGGATCTTGGCGCCGGCGTCCAGCCCGAGTCGCGGCCAGTGCCTTTCCAGCGCCGGGTGCGGCATCTCGCGATGAAACCCGATGCGTCCTTCCTGCCAGCGCTGCAACCAATCCGCGGCGGTCATCACGACTCCTCAGGCAGGCTCAGAACCAGCGGTCGCGCTTGCGCCGGCGGCGCGGCAGATGCGGCACGATCAGGCCGACGATCAGCCCCGCGCCAGCCACCCCGCCGCCATACATGAAGTAGCGCATCAGCAGATCTTCTTCCTGGGTATCCAGACGCGCCTGCATCTCGCGCATCTTGCTCTCCGCCTGAGAATAGGCCTGATTGAGCTGATTATTGGTGGCCTGCAGCTCGTCGACCTGCGCCTGACGGCCTTCCAGTTCGTTGCGCATGTCGGCCACCCGCTGATTCCACTCGTCATCGATGCCATCGAGCCGCGTGGTCAGTTCGTCCACCTTCTTCTGGAGCGCCGGCAGTTGCTGCTGGGCGCTGGGTTGGTCCTGGATGAACTGGGACTGGACCCATACCTCGTCGCCGTCGGGGCCGCGCACCTGCGTATAGTCGCCCTGGGTCTGCAGCACGGTAACGGGATCACCACTGGTGAGCGTTCCCACGATGCGGTAGCCGTCGGTGGGGCCACTGCGCACGAACGTGGTCAGTGAATCACTGACCCAGTGGCCATCCTGAGCCACGGCGGAGGCGGAAAACAGGGCCGCGCCCAAGGCGCAACCCATGACTGCATTTCGAATTTTCAACATATCGTCGTGATCTTAAATGGCTAGTCGGTAACGGTTGGGCATTTCGTGCTCATGTGACGATGAACTGGGCGACGATGAGACCGCGCATCGCTTCCTGCGAGGGCGGTGATTCAATCATCCACACTTTCTGTGGATAACCATTTGGACAACCTGCGCAGCGATCATGCCATTCACCGGCTGCTTCGGCATTGACGACAAATTGGTGAAAATCTGACCAATCCGTCATTTTCTAACCTCGTTCCACCCATCGGCCGGTCGGTATCGGCCACTCTAACCGGCTCGTTTCAGCCATCGTCCCGCGGTGGCCAGGCCATCGGCCGCGGGAACTCGGTGACATTGCCCTCGGCCTTCACGGCCTTGGCTACGCCGCCGCGCTCGACTTCGTCGATCCGCACGATGGCGCTGTAGGGAATATAACTGCGATTGACCCCATCGAACGTGCGCCGAAGCCTCTCCGCACCGGGGTCGACGACCACCTTGGTCTGATCCTCGAACACGAAGGCCTCGACTTCGATAAACCCCCACAGGTCGCTTTGAAAGATCTCTCTGGCGTAGAGTTCCCAAACTTCACCTTGGTTGTGGAACACGACCCGATAGATCGGCTTGCTGGGCATAAATGAACGGCTCTCTCGATATCATTGCCACGCAGCCGGTTCGTCCTGTCCGCGAACGCGGCATCATGGCGTCTCAAATAGGCGCAAGGGTACCACAGCCATGGCGCCGTGCGAGCGGCACGGGTTGGCTGTATGGCCTCATCCCCCGTATAATGCCGCGTTCTCGAGAAGGCCTGAACGGCGCGCACACTGGCTGGGCGCCGTCTTTCCTGTCTCTCCTCTTCAGTTTTTCCACGGGGCATCGGTGACGCGCGCATGGCCGCAGCAACGCAACCTATGACGAAGAAGCTCTTCATCAAGACTCACGGCTGTCAGATGAACGAGTACGACTCCGCCCGTATCGCGGATCTGCTCGGCGAATCTCATCGTCTGGAAATGACCGATGACGAAAGTGAAGCCGACGTCATTCTGCTCAACACCTGTTCGATTCGCGAAAAGGCGCAGGAAAAGGTCTTCCACCAGCTCGGTCGCTGGAAGAAGCTGAAAGCCGCGAACCCGGATCTGGTCATCGGTGTCGGCGGCTGCGTCGCCAGCCAGGAAGGCGAGAAAATTCGCAAGCGCGCGCCTCATGTCGACATGGTGTTCGGCCCGCAGACGCTGCATCGGCTTCCCACCATGCTGGATGCCCGCAGCAAGAGCGCGACACCGATCCAGACCGTGGACGTGACCTTTCCCGAGATCGAGAAGTTCGATCATCTGCCCAAGCCGAAATCCGACGGCGCGACTGCGTTCGTCTCGGTGATGGAAGGCTGCTCCAAGTACTGCACCTTCTGTGTCGTGCCCTACACTCGCGGCGAAGAGGTATCGCGCCCCTTCGAGTCGGTAATGGAAGAAGTCGTTCACCTGGCCGAACAGGGCGTGCGCGAAATCAATCTGCTGGGCCAGAACGTCAATGCGTATCGCGGCCTGGACGAGAGTGGCGACGAGATCGATCTGGCGGAGCTGATTGCCTGCGTGGCAGCGGTGGACGGCATCGACCGCATCCGCTTCACCACCTCGCACCCGGTCGAGTTCACCGACAGCCTGATCGAGGCCTACGGCGAGATTCCGGAGCTGGTCAGCCACCTGCACCTGCCGGTGCAGTCGGGCTCGGATCGCATTCTTGCTGCCATGAAGCGCGGCCACGGCCGGGACATGTATATCGACAAGCTCGAGCGCATCCGGGCGCTGCGTCCGGACATCAGCTTCTCCTCGGACTTCATCATCGGCTTCCCCGGCGAGACCGACGAGGACTTCGAAGACACCATGGACCTGATCCATCGCATCGGCTTCGATGCCTCGTTCAGCTTCATCTATTCCAAGCGTCCCGGCACGCCGGCGTCCAGCCTGCCGGACGACACTCCCGTGGAGACGAAAAAGCAGCGCCTGGCGATCCTGCAGGATCGGCTCAACCAGCAGACGCAGCAGATCAGTCGCCGCATGGTGGGGAACCGGGAGCGGATTCTGGTCACCGGCTTCTCGCCCAAGGATCCGGGGCAGCTTTCCGGGCGTACCGAAAACAACCGTGTCGTCAACTTCCGGGCCGAAGATCCGACGTCGCTGATCGGCTATTTCGTCGACGTCACCATCACCGAAGCCCTGCCCAATTCACTGCGTGGCGAGCTGGTATCCGCCGACCGCTATTGAGTTAGCGCCAATCGCCCTCATCTAGCCTGACGCAAGGCGAGGCGCTCCGTGCCTCGCCTTGCTCCGCCAGACTGATTCGCATTCGATACGCGGGAGAGCCTGTCGGAACCAGGTGCAGGTTAATCCCGGTCATTGCCTCGACAGGAAGCGGCGCAGTAAGCTGGCGATAAGTTTTCAAGTTGCACCTTTTTCCAAGCCAACTTTTTCAAACCAACGGATCTCTTTGCGTTGACCCAAGACCAACAGTCTGACAGCCGCGTCGTGTCCCTGACACTCGAACCCAACGATCCCATGCGCCTGGCCAATCTCTGCGGCCAGCGCGACGAACACCTGAAGCTGGTCGAGGCCCGCCTCGGCGTGACGCTGCGCAATCGCGGCAACGTCTTCCAGCTTGCGGGCCCGGATGCCAGCGTCAAGGCAGCGGCCAACGTGCTCGAACACCTCTACCGCGAGACCGAAGCCGACGAGCTGACGCCGGATACAGTGCATCTCTATCTTCAGGAGTCCGGCGTCGAGGCGCTGGAAGAGGAAACCGGCGACATCGAAGCCGGCGGCCTGCTCATCCGGACGCCGCGAACGCTGATCAAGCCCCGCGGCTTCAACCAGCAGGGTTATGTCGCCAGCATCCGCCGCCACGACATCAATTTCGGTATCGGCCCGGCGGGCACCGGCAAGACCTATCTGGCGGTCGCGGCGGCGGTCGAGGCGCTCAATCGTCAGGAGGTCAGACGCATCCTGCTGGTACGTCCGGCCGTCGAGGCCGGCGAGAAGCTCGGCTTCCTGCCGGGCGATCTGGCGCAGAAGATCGATCCTTACCTGCGCCCACTCTACGACGCGCTCTACGAGATGCTGGGCTTCGAGCACGTCAACAAGCTGATCGAACGCCAGATCATCGAGATCGCCCCGCTGGCTTACATGCGCGGGCGGACGCTCAACAATGCCTTCATCATTCTCGACGAGAGCCAGAACACCACGCGCGAGCAGATGAAGATGTTCCTGACCCGTATCGGCTTCGGCTCGACGGCGGTGATCACCGGCGATGCGACCCAGGTCGACCTGCCCCGTGGCTCGAGCTCCGGCCTGATTCACGTGCTCGAAGTGCTGCGCGACACGGCCGGCATCGGGATTACCCAGTTTGCACCCAAGGACGTCGTTCGCCATCCGCTGGTGCAGCGCATCATCGAAGCCTACGACATCCACGAGGCAACCGAGGAAGCGGCCCAGCGCCAGCGCCGGGAAGACCGTCGTCAGGCACGCCTCGACGCGGAATCCCAGCGGGATCAAGGCGAATCATGAGTCCCGAGATCGACCGTCAGATTGCCGTCGGCACCGAGGCCGAAGCCGCCCTTCCGACACAGGCGGAGCTGGAAGCCTGGGTCGGTGCCGTGCTGGACCAGGAAGGCGATGGCCGCCACGAGTTGACGATCCGCTTCGTCGAACGGGACGAGAGCCAGCAGCTCAATCGCGACTATCGCGGCAAGGACAAGCCGACCAACGTGCTCTCCTTTCCCTTCGAGACGCCGCCCGGAATCGAGCTTCCCCTGCTCGGCGATCTGGTGATCTGCCACGACATCGTGGTGCGTGAAGCGCAGGAACAGCACAAGTCGACCCAGGCGCACTACGCCCATCTGGTAATACACGGTTGCTTGCATTTGCTCGGCCATGACCATATAGATGATCAGGAAGCCGAGCAGATGGAAGCGCTGGAAAGAACGCTGCTCACCCAGTTTGGCATCACGGACCCCTATCGTGTCATCGATCCGGAACCCGATGTCTAGACGCCGACCCACGATGCCAACATCCATCATCATGCCGACACCGACGAGACCTTCCTGCCCTGCCTGGAACGAGGGCCGGGAAGGATCAAGCGAGACCCCGAGCTTGACGGCCGAACAGCCTGACGAGCCTCCGCCTAGCCGCTCCCGGATTGCGGACGGCCCCCTTTGGACATCGATCATCGGTTCAACACACGCTGTTATCGAGCCCCCGTCTAGTGCGGTGCGGCCACGCGCGCGGGCGTCATGCCGGCGTGCCATCGTTTTCCCCTTCCGTGCGTCATCCGAGGACAAGAGACCACAGTCATGAGCGAAGACCGATCGAGTAGCCAGAACAGTCGATCCTGGCTGGATAAACTCATCAGTACCTTCTCTAGCGATTTCGATGAACCCAGCTCCCGCGAAGAGCTGCTCACCTTTCTGCGCGAGGCCGGCCCTAGGCTGAACCTCGACCAGGATGCGCTGACCATCATCGAAGGTGCCTTCCAGATCAGCGACCAGCAGGTGCGCGAGGTCATGATTCCGCGCTCTCAGGTCACCGCGATCAACGTGACGCAGCGCCCGGAAGATTGCCTGCCGATCATCCTGGAAACCGCACACTCCCGTTACCCGGTCATCGACGACAATCTCGATGACGTCATCGGCATTCTGCTGGTCAAGGATCTGCTGCCGCTGCTGAAGGGCAATCCCCAGGAGCGCGAGGCGTTCGAGCTGCGCGATGTGCTGCGCCCGGCGATGTTCGTTCCCGAGTCCAAACGCCTCAACAGCCTGCTCAAGGAGTTCCGCGACACCCACAATCACATGGCGATCGTGGTCGACGAGTACGGCGGCACAGCCGGTATCGTCACCATCGAGGACATCCTCGAGCAGATCGTCGGCGATATCGAGGACGAGCATGACACCGACGAGGAAGAGGACATTCGCGACATGGGCGACGGCACCTATGCCGTCCGCGCGCTGACGCCGATCGAGGACTTCAACGAGCATTTCGACACGGCCTTCTCCGACGACGAGTTCGATACCGTCGGCGGCTTGATCATGCAGCGCTTTGGCCACCTGCCCGGTCGCAACGAACATACCGATCTCGGCGAGTGGCGATTCACCGTCCTCAATGCCGATAATCGACGGATCCGCCTACTGCAGGCCAGGCCGGTGCCGGCCGAGGTCGAAAGCGACTCCCCGCGCCGTATCGAAAGCTGATCGATTCCGCCCTTCGGCTTGCAGGCACTTGACGCATTCGATCGGCAACTTTGATATAAGGGGCACTTTTCGCAAGGAGTGCCCCCGACATGCCGCAAGCCAAGCCGTTGATTTCCGCCCGCCGACCCTGGCCGGGCTATCTCGCTGCGCTGGTCGCCGGCGGGTTCTCCACGCTCACCTTCGCCCCCTTCCACCTCTGGTGGCTGGGTCCGGTCGCCGTGGCCCTGATGTATCTCGATCACCACCGCCTGAGCGTGGGTCAGGCCGCCCTGCGCGGCTGGCTGTTCGGCGTCGGGCTGTTCGGGACCGGCACCTCCTGGGTCTACGTCTCGATCCACGACTACGGCTATACCGGCGTGCCGCTGGCGCTGTTTCTGACCGCGCTGTTCGTCGCCACGCTGGCGCTGTTCCACGCGTTCATCTTCGGTCTCTACCGGCGGTTCACCTCGCCCCGGCTGGCCTTCCTCAGCTTTGCCGGGGTCTGGGTACTGGGCGAAGCCTTTCGTAGCTGGGCGTTCACTGGCTTCCCGTGGCTGTTGCTGGGCAGCGCCCATGTCGATTCGCCGCTGGCGCCCTGGGCGCCGATCGGTGGCGTCTATCTACTGTCGCTGATCGTCGCGCTCAGCGGCACGCTACTGGTCGAATTCTGCCGTCGGCGCTGGTGGGCGGTCGCGCCCGTCGCCCTGCTGTGGCTGGTGCCGCTGGCCCTGCCCACCCACTGGACATCGCAGGCCGCCGATCCGCTGCGGGTCGCGCTGCTGCAAGGCAACCTGCCCCAGCTTTCCAAGTGGAGCGCCGAGGGCCAGCGCAACGCCGTCAACACCTATACCCGCATGACGCGCCAGCAACCCGACGATGTCGACATCATCGTGTGGCCGGAAACGGCACTGCCCATGTTCGAGCAGCAGGCGCGACCGTTCATGGCTCGACTGCAGTCGACACTCCTCCCGGAGACGTCGCTGCTGACCGGCATCGTTCAGCGCGACGAGGCCGGGCGTTACTACAATGCCATCACAGGCGTGGGAGACGTCCGCGGCGAGTACCGCAAGAGCCACCTGGTGCCGTTCGGCGAATTCCTGCCGCTGGACTTCCTGCTGCGTGGCATCATCGACTTCTTCAATCTGCCGATGTCCGACTTCGCTGCCGGTGCCGATTCCCAGCCACCGATCCTCACTCACGGTGTCGCCATCGGCAGCGCGATCTGCTACGAAATCGTCTATCCCGATCTGGTCGCGGAGCGCGCCCGCGATGCCAACGTACTGCTGACGGTCTCCAACGACACCTGGTTCGGTCGCTCGATCGGGCCCCTCCAGCATTTGCAGATGGCGCAGCTGCGCGCGCTGGAGAACGGTCGCTACGTCATTCGCGCCACCAGCAACGGCGTTACCGCGATCATCGACGACCAGGGCCAACTGCATGAGCAGGCGCCGCAGTTCGAGACCGCCAGCGTGGTCGGCGACGTCGTCCCGATGACGGGTCTGACACCCTTCACGCGCACCGGTAGCTGGCCGACCTGGCTGCTGTCGTTGCTGCTGATGGCCCCGGCGCTGGTGTGGAAGGTCCGCCAGCCGGCGTAGGAAGATAGAACACAGGAAAATAGATAGACGGCACCGCCACTCTGTCAGGATTCGCCTTCGAATCCAGCGAGGGTGACGGCGCCGTTTCCGGAACGATCCCGTCCTCCAACACATCTCGATCCACCCTCTTCTCTCTTCTTTCTTCCCACCTCCGCTTTTTCAATATGCGACGCCGGTTTATCGATTGGTTCCCGCTCGCAGGAAGACACTTGCCTCGCGAGTGACGATAGCGTTGGATGGAAGTCTTCATTTCCAGTCATCGAGTTCGCCATGACACTGTCCCTGGTCTCTCCCGACGATATCCGCAGCGCCTTCTCGCAAGCCATGTCCGACATGTACCGCCAGGAAGTGCCGCAATACGGCGATCTACTGGAACTGGTCGCCAACATCAACCGCGAGACGCTGGCAGCGGACCCGGCACTGGCCGCCCGGCTCGATGCTCAGAACGAAACGTCGCGCCTGGATGTCGAACGCCACGGGGCGATTCGCGTCGGCACCGCCGAGGAGCTGTCGACGCTGAGGCGGGTCTTCGCGTTGATGGGCATGTTCCCGGTGAGCTATTACGACCTGTCGGAAGCGGGCGTGCCGGTTCACTCCACCGCCTTCCGCCCCATCGACGAGGATTCGCTCCGGCGCAATCCTTTCCGCGTCTTCACGTCGCTGTTGCGCCTGGAGCTGATCGAGAACGACGACCTGCGCCGCCAGGCCGCCTCGATCCTTGCCGAACGCGACATCTTCACGCCGGCGGCCCGCGAGCTGATCGAACTCGGCGAGCGCCAGGGCGGCTTCGACCGCGACCAGGCCGAGCGCTTCGTGACCGAGATCCTCGAAACCTTCCGCTGGCACCGCGACGCGACCGTCGATCACGAGACCTACCAGGCGCTGCACGACGCCCATCGCCTGATCGCCGACGTGGTCTGCTTTCGCGGCCCGCATATCAATCATCTCACCCCGCGCACGCTGGATATCGATGCCGCCCAGGCTGCCATGCCCGACTACGGAATCACGCCCAAGGCCGTCATCGAAGGCCCACCCAAGCGCGAGTGGCCCATTCTGCTACGCCAGACCAGCTTCAAGGCACTGGAAGAGCCGGTGCGCTTCGCCGGCAGCGATGGCGGCACCCATACCGCTCGCTTTGGCGAGATCGAGCAGCGCGGCATGGCGCTGACGCCCAAGGGGCGCGCGCTGTACGATGAATTGCTGGCCAAGTCCCGCCAGGCGCCGCCCGCCGCCGACAATCTCGCCCACCAGCGCCAATTGAGCGAGTACTTCACGGCATTCCCGGATGACCTGGACGCGCTGCAGCGTGACGCGCTGGCCTACTTCCATTACGCGATCAGCGAGAGCGGCCGCCAACGCCTGGCCGACGGCGAGCCAGCCCCGGCCTCGCTGGACGAGGCCCTGGCAGCAGACTGGATCGACGCCACGCCGATCACCTACGAGGATTTTCTGCCGGTCAGCGCCGCCGGCATCTTCCAGTCGAATCTCGGCGATGCCCGACACCAGGCGTATGCCAATGAATCCAATCAGGGCGCCTTCGAGCTCGCCCTCGGCCGGCCGGTTCACGACGAGTTCGAACTCTACGGCCGGTTGCAGGAGGACTCTCTGGCTCGCGTGCGGCAGCAGTTGGGTATCTAGACACGGAGTTCGAGCCCCAATCGCGCCGCAAGCAGATATGCCCGGGCGCCAGAGTATTTCAGAGAGGGAAGTGGAATGCCGCAAACGGAGCGACAAGACAACGACAAGACGACCCCCATCGTCATTGTTACCGGCGGCTCTCGCGGCATCGGCGCCAGCCTGGTCGAGCGCCTGCATCGCGAGGGCTTTGGCGTGCTCTTCACCCATGCCCAATCCCCACAGGAAGCGGAAACCCTGGAGCAAACTTTCTCTGATGACGGCCCGGTCGTTCGCGGCTTGCAGTGCGACGTTGCGAACCCCGACGCATCAACATGTATCTTCGATGCGGCCGAAGCGCTCGGCGATCCCGTGGCACTGGTCAACAACGCGGGAATCACGGGCGGCCTGGGACCTCTGGCCGAACTCGGAGACAACGAACTGGACCGGGTCATCGCGGTCAATCTCGCGACGCCAGCCAGGCTATGCCGTGAGGCAGCGCGACGCTGGCAGAATCACGCCAGCCGCAAATCCATCGTCAACATATCGTCGGTCGCCGCCCGGACAGGATCGCCCAACGAGTATGTCGTCTACGCGGCAACCAAGGCGGGTCTGGAAGCACTCACACGGGGCCTGGCCAAAGAGCTGGCGGGAGCGAACATTCTCGTCAATGCGGTTTCGCCCGGTACGACCGATACCACGCTTCATGCCCGCTCGGGTGAGCCAAGCCGGGCCAAGCGCATCGCCGAGAAGATACCGCTCGGCCGCGCCGGTCAACCCGACGAAATCGCCAACGCCATCGCATGGCTGCTTTCGAAGGAGACGAGCTATATCACGGGCTCGGTGATCGAGGTAACCGGCGGGCTCTAGCATCGGGCAGGCATGAAGGTCGTATGGACACATGCTCTTGTCGTGGAGAGTGAATCGCGTTCCGGTCAGTCAGCCTAGGCTGAAGTTCCTTCTTCAGCCGTGTGAGGCTCGGACAGTGCATTCATCCAATAACAATGATCATGACATCTCATCCGCTTCGACCGACGTCGATCTCTCCACGCTACGCAAGGTAATCGCGGCTTCGGCAATCGGCAATTTCGTCGAGTGGTTCGATTTTGCCGTCTACGGCTTTCTGGCCGTGGTCATATCGCAGCATTTCTTCCCGCCGGGGGACGATTCCCTGGCGCTACTGCAGACATTCGCCGTATTCGCGGTCTCGTTCGCCCTGCGCCCGCTGGGCGGCATCTTCTTCGGCATGCTCGGCGACAGGATCGGACGCAAGCGCATTCTGGCAGTGACGGTGCTGCTGATGGCCGGTGCCACGACGCTGATCGGCATCCTACCGACCTACGCCAGCGTCGGCCTGTTCGCCCCGCTGGCACTGGCGCTGGCCCGCTGCGTTCAAGGCTTCTCCGCTGGCGGCGAGTATGCCGGCGCCTGCGCCTTCGTGATGGAACACGCGCCCACCCATCGCAAGGCGCGCTATGGCAGTTTCGTCCCGGTTTCGACCTTTCTGGCCTTCGCTACGGCCGCGGCATTGACCTTCGTCATCAGTGCCCTGCTGTCAGAGGAAGCTCTGAATGCCTGGGGCTGGCGCGTACCGTTTCTGATCGCCGCACCACTGGGACTGGTCGGGCTCTACATGCGTTTGCGTCTGGACGAATCTCCCGCCTTCCAGGCCCTGAAAGCGCAACACGCCGTTCCGCAGGCACCATTGAAGGAAACCGTGCGCACGCATGGCGCGACCATCGTCAGCCTGAGCGCGTTCATCTCGGTCACGGCGCTATCGTTCTACATGTTCACCACCTACTTCACGACCTACATGCAGGTTGTCGGAAGCGCCTCGCGGACCACCGCCCTTCTGGCCAGCCTCGGCGCGCTGATCTTCGCGGCGGCGTTGTGCCCGTTCGTCGGCCGTTATGCCGACCGCGTCGGACGGCGCCGAACGATACTGACGGCGGGGATCTGTCTGATCGCTGCCGTATTTCCCGCCTATACGCTGGCCGGCAGCGGAGAATGGTGGGCATCGCTGATCGGCGCGATGCTGATGGCGGTGGGCGCGGTGATCTGCGGCGTAGTCACGGCGGTCCTGCTGTCGGAGCAGTTCCCGACACGCGTGCGCTACACCGCCTCGGCGCTCTGCTACAACGTCTCCTACACGATCTTCGGCGGCACGGCACCGCTGGTCGCGACGTGGTTGATCGAGCGTACCGGCAACAACCTGTCGCCGGCGATCTACCTGATCGCAATCACGCTGCTGGCGATGTGGGGTGGTCTGCGCCTGCCGGAATCCGCCCATCGTGCCTTGAACGCCGACGAATCCGAATGGCAGCGCGCTCCGAAATCCGCCGCCCAGCCGGCTCTCTGATCCATCGGCAAGCCGCTCACGGCTGGCGGGCATAGATTCTGGCCCGCCAGTCGGCGACTTCGTAATCCGTGTCGAAATGGCAACCGCCATCGTAGACAGCGGCTTCCCGCGTTTCGCAGTACTGGGCAACCGCCTCCGGTGTAGGCTTGTGACCGCGCTCGACCCAGCGGTCGAGGGATTCCAGCGCAGCGGCATATTGCGGCGTGGAAAGCTTGCTGTGTCGAGCTTCGTCGGTATAGATCTGGACCAGCGAGTCGGCCGTGCCGCTATCCTGGCGTGCGCGCCGGTATAGCCATTCGTTCTCGACGAAGATGATCGGGTCGTCGATGGCGTGCATGGTCACGGTGGGGATGTCGGTATTCCCGCTCAGCCCCGCATCCGCGCCAAGCTTCTCGACCGCCCGGGCATCCTCGTCGAAGCGGGAGATCCCCTTGTTGAGCGCCTCGTCGTTGCTCGAGCCCCGGTAGCGTACGTTGCGGTTGGAGAACGGACTCGCACCGCCGAGACGCTGCTCGACCATGTCCTGAAACAGAAACGTCGACCAGCGCATGTGCGCCTTCAGCGTGCCGGGCGGAATCCGCACGACATCGACGATATTGTTCAGCGTCTGCTGCTGGATGAGCGTGCGCTGCGCCGCCGGCAGGCCGGCGCCGGTACAGGCGTCGACCCGGGCATTGAGTTCCTCCGGCGTCATCTCGGCGCCTTTGGGCAGCCCTTCCCAGAGCGGGTATTGCGTTTCGTCAGGATACGGGTGGTTGGCGCAGTAGTACTGGTAGACGGCGCGGAGATCGGCGCGAAACTGATAGGCCTGGGTACCGCCCCCGAGCACGCCGCTGGTGAGCAGCGCCCCATCGTAGCGATGGTGGCCATTGTCGTCCGTTCCGTAGAGCTCCATCGCCTTGGCGGCCACGTTACCGCCCCAGGACTGCCCGTGCAGGTAGATGCGTTCGGGCTGGCCGAAATGCTCGACGAACAGCCGTCGCAGATAGTCGGTGTCTTCGGCCGCCATGCGCACACCATATCCGCCACGCCGATAACTGGAGCCTGCCCAGGCGTAACCCTCGCGAACCATGACGTCATACTGACGCAGGTCGATATCGAGAGGATCGTCGGGTTGCGGGGCATTGGGGCGCGGCCCGCCATGACTGTGCAGAACCAGTTTGTGATTCCAGTCGTCGGGAATCGCGATCCAGTAGTAGGCGCCGTGAGTATCCTGGCCGGTGAAACATCGGGTGGCGGTCGGCAGCCAGTCGGGACAATCGGCCTGGGTCATTGAATCGGCATCCAGGGAAAGCTCGTCGGCCTGTAGCGGATGGCAATATCCCGCCAGCAGGCCGATGACCAGCAATCCTTGCCGCCAGGTGGGAGTTGGCTTCGGCACGCTTGGGCCCTCGTCGGTTTTGGCACGGAATGCCGTTACGACTGACCTCGCTGCCAAATGTTCCTCAGGCGGCGATGCCCGCTTACGCTTGGGAATCGGAGGACGGCACGCCGGAATCGCGCTGGAAATAGCGATGCCCGCAAGCGTGACAGGCGTCCAGACGGGCCACCTGATCGAGCATCACGCCAGCCCCGCAGTGAACACAGCTCATGCGCCCGGGCAGGGCCACTTCCCCGGCGGTATAGTCGGCCCGGGCCGCTTCGAGATCGTCATCGAAGCGTTCGCGGTCGATGGTGGTGCGATCGGCGATCGAGAACAGCGCTTCGCTGACTCGTCGCGAGAGCACGTCGAGATCGATCCCCAGCCAGGTCGCGACGCCTTCGCCGCCCTTGGCCAGAAACTGACGAAAATCACGCATGTCCCGCTCGACCCAGGCTCGCAGCAGCGCCACCTCGTCCTTGGTGAACTCCTCGAATTCGGCTTCGAATGCCACCGCCTCGTCGAGTTCCTTCTGAAAACTCTCCCAGGAGAGCTCCCCGCCGCCGTCCTTCAATCGGGTCAGAATGCGCTCGTACGCTTCGCTGAGACGGGAACGCGCCTCGGGTCGTGACTGTTGCTCATCCATGGCTATTCCCCTTGTCGTTACTGATCGAGTCGTTACTGATCGAGTCGTTGCCGATCGAGTTGCTGCTGGTCGATTTGCCTGGCTTTCATTGCCCGGCCCTTCCTGACGAACCCTGCGCACCGCAGTCTTGCCTGCCAGGCGCCCTATTCGCCCAAAATCCACCCCGCCAGCGCCAGGCTCTTACTTGCGACGATGGGTCTGGGGTATGCTTGTGGGCCTGAAAAATCAAGCCGGCCCCGCGCTTTTCGTCTGTGATGAGTATAGCTTTTTGCGGGGACTCTGGCGCTCCCATACGCTGAACGCAAGGTGCCTGACCAAACCGATGGACGCACAGTACAACCCGCAAGCGATTGAAAACGCCGCCCAGCAATACTGGAACCAGCACCAGAGCTTCAAGGCCGTCGAGGATGCGACGCGCGAGAAGTTCTACTGCCTGTCGATGTTCCCCTATCCCAGCGGCAAGCTGCATATGGGCCATGTGCGCAACTACACCATCGGTGACGTGGTCACGCGTTTCCAGCGCATGCAGGGCAAAAACGTGCTGCAGCCGATGGGCTGGGACGCCTTCGGGATGCCGGCCGAGAACGCCGCCATCAAGAATCGGGTGGCGCCCGGCAAGTGGACCTACGAGAACATCGACTACATGCGCGGCCAGCTCAAGGCGCTGGGGTTCGCCTACGACTGGAATCGTGAATTCGCCACCTGCGATGTCGATTACTACCGCTGGGAGCAGTGGTTCTTCGCCAAGCTGGTCGAGAAAGGCGTCGTCTACAAGAAGATGTCGACGGTCAACTGGGACCCTGTCGACCAGACCGTGCTCGCCAACGAACAGGTCATCGATGGCCGCGGCTGGCGCTCCGGTGCGCGGGTCGAGCGAAAGGAGATCCCGCTGTGGTTTCTCAAGATCACCGACTATGCCGATGAACTGCTGGCCGATCTCGACAAGGTCGAATGGCCCGAGCAGGTCAAGACCATGCAGCGCAACTGGATCGGCAAGTCCCGCGGCGTCGAGTTGAGCTTCGACGTCAAGGGCGAGGACGGCGACGAACAGACCGAGCGCCTCGACGTCTACACCACGCGCCCGGATACCCTGTTCGGGGTCACCTACGTCGCGGTGGCAGCCGGTCATCCGCTGGCCAAGCAGGCCGCCGAACAGGATCCGGCCATGGCCGAATTCCTGATCGAATGCCAGCAAGGCGGCAATTCCGAAGCCGAGCTGGCGACCATGGAGAAACGCGGCCGCGACACTGGCTATCGCGCCATTCATCCGCTGACCGGTCAGGAAGTGCCGATCTTCGTCGCCAACTTCGTGCTGATGGAGTACGGCACCGGCGCCGTGATGGCCGTACCTGCCCACGATCAGCGCGACTGGGAGTTCGCCACCAAGTACGAACTGCCGATCCAGCCCGTGATCGCCGATGCCGAAGGCAACGCGCCGGATCTCTCCGGCGGCGCCTACGTCGAGCACGGCAAGCTGATTCGCTCCGGCGAATTCGATGGCCTCGAGTTCGAAGCCGCGTTCGATGCGATCGCCGCCAGGCTCGAATCCCAGGGTCGCGGCAAGATCAAGATCAACTATCGTCTGCGCGACTGGGGTGTCGCTCGCCAGCGCTACTGGGGCGCGCCGATCCCGATCAAGTATGGCCCGGATGGCCAGACCGTTCCGCTCACCGACGATGAACTGCCAGTCGCGTTGCCTCAGGAGGTCGAGGTCGACGCTTCGGGTTCACCGCTCAAGAAGATGCCGGCGTTCTACGATCTGGGCGACGGCTGGACGCGTGAAACCGATACATTCGACACCTTCATGGAGTCCTCCTGGTACTACGCCCGTTTCTGCTGCGCCGACAACCCGGAGGCGATGCTCGACGATCGCGCCAACTACTGGCTGCCGGTGGATCTCTACATCGGCGGTATCGAGCACGCCATTCTGCACCTGCTCTACGCCCGCTTCTTCCACAAGCTGATGCGTGACGAAGGCCTGGTGAACGGCGACGAGCCGTTCCAGCGCCTGCTCACCCAGGGCATGGTCATCGCCGAGACCTTCTATCGCGAAACGGAAAACGGCGGCAAGGAGTGGTTCAACCCGGCCGACGTGGAAGTCGAGCGCGACGACAAGGGGCGCCCGACCAGTGCCAAACTGATCAGCGACGGGCAGCCGGTCGAGATGGGCGGCATCGAGAAGATGTCCAAGTCGAAGAACAACGGCGTCGACCCGCAGGCGATGATCGATCGCTTCGGTGCGGATACCGTGCGCCTGTTCATGATGTTCGCCGCGCCGCCGGAACAATCCCTGGAATGGTCGGATTCCGGCGTCGAGGGCTCGCATCGCTTCCTCAAGCGGCTCTGGAAGCTGGTTGCCGATCATGTCGCGGCGGGAACGCCGGCGTCGCTCGACGTGAACGCGCTCGACGATACGCAAAAGGATCTGCGCCGCAAGACACACGAGACCATTGCCAAGGCCGGCGACGACATCGGACGTCGTACCACGTTCAATACCGCTATCGCCGCGGTGATGGAGCTGACCAACGCGCTGGGCCGTTTCGACGATACCTCGCCGCAGGGTCTCGCCGTCAGTCGCGAAGCCATCGAAGCCTGCGTCCTGCTGCTGGCGCCGATCACCCCGCACGCTTGCCATGCGCTGTGGCAGGCACTGGGCCATCAGGAGCCGGTCATCGACGCGGCCTGGCCGACGGTGGACAAAGACGCACTAGTCAAGGCCAGCATCGAGATGGTGGTGCAGGTCAACGGCAAGCTGCGTGCCCGCCTGGACGTGCCCGCAGAGGCCGACAAGGCCGCGGTAGAGTCCCTCGCCCTGGCGGAGGAGAACGTGCAGCGCCATATCGAAGGCAAGAGCGTGCGCAAGGTCATCGTCGTTCCCGGCAAGCTGGTCAATATCGTCGCCAACTGAGCCGTTGCCATCTGAAACGTTGCCATCTGAAACGTTGCCACCTGGAACCTTGCCAAGCGGCAACGTTCGATATCGGACCCATCCGGCACTGCGAAAGCGGTGCCGTCATGTCAAAAGGAGCTTCTCATGATGCGTCGCACCGTTGTGGCCGGCCTGATGGCCGTGTCATTGACTGCCCTGGCCGGCTGCGGCTTCCAGCTCCGTGGCCTGAACCAGCCGACCCTGGCTATCCCGGAGCTGAATCTCAACGCCAACGTCTCGCCGTTCAGCGAGGAGGTTCGTCGCGCGCTGGAGAATGCCGGCACCCGTATCAGCGAAACGGCGGACATCCGCGTCAATCTCGGCGACGAGCGGATCAGCGAGAATCGGCTGACGCGTTCCGATTCCGGCAGCCGCGAAACCGAAGTCACGCTGACGGCCCCGTTCTCCGTCCAGCGCGAGTCGGACGATGCCTATCTGCTGAATCAGCAACAGCTGGAAGCGTCGACGACGGTACTGCTGTCGACGGACGACATCTATTCCGGTGAAGAAGTGCGCAACGAGGCCATCCGGCAGCTGCGTCGAGACGCGGCGACCCAACTGATCGATCGACTGGATGCGCTCGAGACCCCATGAAGGTATTTCCCGACAAGCTGGAAGACGCGCTCAAGAAACGTCTGCCGCCGGTGGTAATGGTGGCAGGCGACGAGCCGCTGATTCATCTCGAGGCTTGCGATGCCGTTCGCCGGGTTGCCCGCGAGCGTGGCATCGAGGAGCGCGAGGTCATGCATGTGGAGTCGGGCTTTCAGTGGACTCAACTGCTGGAATCGGCTTCCAGCCTGTCGCTGTTCGCGTCGAGCAAGCTGATCGAAGTCCGGCTGGGCGGACAGTCGCCCGGCCAGGATGGCGGCAAGGCCCTCGAGGCTTACGCCGAACAGGCCGGCGACAGCGATAACGTACTGCTGCTGTCCAGCCAGCGTCTGGACCGCAAGGCGCAATCGAGCAAATGGTTCAAGACGCTGGACAAGCTGGGCGTGTTCGTCCCGGTGTGGCCAGTGGATCACCAGCGCCTGGGCTTCTGGATGCGTGACCGGGCCAATCGCTATGGCTTCACCATGGACATGGACGCGGCCCGACTTCTCGGCGAGCGCACCGAGGGCAACCTGCTGGCAGCCGACCAGGAGCTGCAGAAACTGGCGCTGCTGATGCCGCCCAACGCCCGCCTCGATGTCAGCGCCATCGCCAACGGGGTCGAAAGTAGTGCGCGTTACGATGTCTTCACGCTCACGGATGCCTGCCTGAAAGGCGAACGCGAGCGCGTTGCCCGGATCGTGCGCGGCTTGCGTCAGGAAGGTGTCGAAGCGCCGGTCATTCTGTGGGCACTGACCCGCGAGCTACGTACTCTGCTGTCGATCTTCCAGCATCTCGACCAGGGTCAGAGTCTGGAACACGCCTGCAAGGCGCAGCGGCCGATGATTCCGGAAAAGCGCCGTCCCGGTTATCAGCAGGCACTCAAGCGACTCCCCCAGCGTCGTCTGCACAAGCTGCTGCTGTTCGCACAGCGCATCGATCTGGCCATCAAGGGTGCCGTCGCCCTGCCGGTGTGGGATTGCCTGCAGGATCTCGCCCTCACGCTGGCCGGCGGCCGCGGGTTGCTGGCGGAAATGCCTTACGCCTACCGTACCGCTTGACGTCTTTTACCGGACTTCTTTACCGGCGTCTCTGCCGGCCTTCTCAGCCAGCGTGAAACGAAGCCGAATTTGACCTCCCCACGGCACATCCATATAGTTGACTATCTCAACTATCCAGCAATGTACGTCACAGGCTCCATGTCCCGCCCTTACTCCTTTAACTTGCCGCTCGTGTTAGCCATCACCATGGCGCTCGGGCCGTTGTCGATCGATGCCTACCTCCCCGCTTTCCCGGCCATGGCCGATGCGATGGGGGTCGGCATTGGTGACGTGTCGAGGAGCCTCTCGGTCTATATCTTCGGTCTCGCCATCGGGCAACTGGTCGGTGGTCCGCTATCGGATCGCGTGGGGCGATCCCGCGTCATGTATGCGGGGCTGGCTATTTTCATCGCGGCCGCCCTGGGCATTACCCAGGTCGATGACCTGAACCTGCTGCTGATGCTGCGTGGCCTGCAGGCCTTCGGTGGTGGCTGGATCATGGTGCTGGTGCCGGCGCTGGTGCGAGACCAGGTCAGGGGGCGCGAAGCGGCCAAACTGTTCAGCATGATCGGGCTGATCATGGTGGTAGCTCCCGGTGTCGCGCCCAGCATCGGCAGCGCCCTACTGGCGCTTGGCGACTGGCACGCGATTTTCTGGTTCCTCGCCATCTACGCGCTCGGCGTGATTCCGTTGCAGGCTCGCGTGGTGCTGCGCCACGCCAGGCCCACCGCCAAGGCCCATCATGAAGACTCGCTGCTGACCCGTTACCGTTTCGTTCTGGCGACCCGGGCCGCGCTTCCTTTCATTGCCCTGCAGGCCTTTGCCTTCTCGGTCATGATGCTGTTCATCACTCACGCATCCTTCATCTATCAGGCCCATTTCGGTCAGTCGGAGAGCGCCTTCTCGCTGATGTTCGGCGCCAATATCCTGGTCATGCTGCTGGTCAACCTGACCAACCGCGCCGTTCTCCACCGGTTCACGTCGCGACAGATTCTGATTACCTGCCTATGCGTGCAGTTCACCGGTGTCCTGCTGCTATCACTGATGACCTGGCTGGAGGTTTCCGTCTGGCTGTTCCTGCCGGCCATGATGTTGACCATCGGCGCCCAGGGCGCCGTCGTGCCCAACAACCAGGCCTGCTTCATGGAATACTTCGAGCGCCATGGCGGCACTGCGGCCTCTCTGCTCGGTGCCTGCCAGTTCGGGGTTGCCGGCACGCTGAGTGCGCTATCGACCCTGCTGCCGGAAACGTTGGGCTGGGTCATCGCCTCGATGTTTCTCTGCTCGCTCGTCTGCATGGGTGTCATCGTCGGCGCACTGCGTCCACACCGGGCTCGCTGAGCCGGCCTCAACGGTCATGACCGTTACGCCTGCGGTGGACGCAAAAAAGCCGGGCGACGGCGCCCGGCTTAACGATCGACAAGCTGAGAGAATATCCAGGAGCACCTAAAAGAGGAGCCTGGAAAAGAGAAACCTAGGCAACGCTGACGGTATCCGGGTTATCGTCGACCCCGGCCACGGCAACCTCGTCACTGTCCACGAAGAGATCCTCGAAGGCCTGCATCAGGCTGGTGTTCTCGTCGATCGAGGCGATCATCGAGAACAGCGATGTCATGGGCGTCGCCGTCGCACTGGCTTCCGGTGTCAGCGTGAACGACTGCAGGTTCATTGCCCCGCCGTTGAACGTCAGCCGCAGCGTCTGCTCGCCCGCCGCCAGATCGAGTTCGATACCCTCGTTGACCTGGTAGTTGTTCCAGCCACCGGTATTGGTGACGGATTGCGGCGCAGCGCTGGTGTAGGTGGCGCCATCCTGCTCGACGCTGGCCGTGACGGTGCGACCGTTGGACATCGTGGCAGCGGCGAACGACAGCTGATAGGTGCCCGCCTGGGCGACATCGATGGTGTACTCCACCCATTCGCCGTCGGCGATCGAGCCGATCGAGTTGCCGTTGTCGCGCAGATCGACGCCTTCGTTCCTCGTGTTGACGCCCAGCTGTTCCTCGCTGCTGTCATGGTAGGCGACTTCCGCCCCACCCTCGTCGTAGAGCCCGGCATTCAGCGTCAGCCCATCGTCCACCGCCCAGGGTGTGCTGGACGCGTTGAATGCCGATTGCGCGGCAGGTGCCAGACTGAAGGACTCCAGGTTCTGCGAGCCACCATTGAAGGTCAGCCGCAAGGTCTGCGTCCCCGCCTCCAGGGCCACGTGCTGGCTGTCGGTTGCCTCGAAGGTATTCCAGCCGCCGGTATAGTCGACGCCGATGGTCACGACTTCGTAGACGCCGGCGCCGTTATCGAACGTGGCTGTGATCGAACGGGCACTACCCGTCTGCGCACCCAGCGCGGACAGGAACGAGAGATCGTAGACGCCGGCCTGATCGACCTCGAGCGTGTATTCGACCCACTCCCCGTCCTCGATCCAGCCGATGGCGTCGCCATTGCCGCGAATGTCCACTCCGCCCTCGCGGAAGCTGGTGCCCAGCTGGGTTTCGCTGGAGTCCTCGTAGGTCAGATAGGGCGCGCCCTCGTCGAACAGCGCCGCATCCAGCGTCAGGCCATCGTTATCCACGACCCACGGCGTTGCCGAATTGTTGAATGGGGTGCGTGCCGCCGGCTCGATACCTTCGACCAGGAACACGTTGTCGTTGTAGTCGTAGTTGATGCCGGTGTAATCCATGACCACGAAGTAGGTATTGGCGATGGCGTTTCCGGCGGTGTCGTAAGCCTGGAAGACACGCACGGTATGGCCGCGCTCGATACCCGCGTCCTCGGCCGGGGGCGTACTGCCGCCGGAAGGATTCAGCGACGGATCGGTGGAGAGATTGGCGATCGAGATGCCGAAGATGTCGTCGCCGGCCCAGCTGTCGGGTATCCGCCCACGAGTGAAGGACGCCGTTGCATAGTCGCCGTTGGCGATTTGCGGCAGGAACGACTGGCTATAGAGGCTGTCGTGATTGCTCAGCGATGCGCGCGCCGCCTTGTCGCCCGGGGCATGCAGCGCCAGCAGCGCGCCACTGTACCCGTGCAAGGCCGCCAGCTGGGTGACTGTGGCCGACTCGACGCCGTCGGCGATCTGCCAGTAGCGCGACAGCACTTCCTGGTCGTTGGCCGCTCGGTAGAGATCGAAATCCTGCAGCACGGAGCTGCCACCACCGTCCAGCGTCGACAGGCCATCGATGTGATTGCCGAAGCCGAACACTTGCCAGATCTCGTTGAGGTTGGGCTCCCAGCCCCCTTCGTCCCGCGCCTGCCAGAAGCCGGCCAACTGGATCTCCGTCACCGGCTGATCGGCATCGTTGGAGACGATCGTCATGGTGCCTTCGAAGACGCCACTGGCTGCGTTACTGGTCGGCGGTGTATAGGCGTCCCGGTTGAACAGTACGCCAACCTCGATGGATTCGCCGGGCGCCAGCCTCAGGTCATCGAGGGCATCCGCGTCCGCCAGCATGAACGGGCCGCTCAACGTCACGCTGCTGACCCACAGATCACCCGTGCCGTTATTGGTGATGACGACCGACCCGCTATCCTTGTACTCGCGCGGCACCGGGGAAGAGCTGGTCGCATCGTTGTCTTCGAGATAATTGAAAGCGATGCGGTCGCTGAAGTAGGCCGGATCGGTACTGACCACGCTGATGTTGCCGTCGGAGACGACCGTGACGGGCTCGTCCGACACTTCCAGCGAGTCGATATCGGGCCCGACACCATTGGGCGCGGTGACCGTGACGGTGTTACTGCCCGCCGCCAGCGTCACTTCCACCGTCTGGTAGACCCAGTCGCTCACCGTCTGGCTCTGGGCGGGGAAGTTGACCGCCGGATAACTGACCCCGTTGATCGTCAGCGCCATGGGACGGTCGGCTTTACCGCTGGTCAACGAGTAGCGGAACGCGACTTCATAGACACCACTCTGGTCGACGTCTACGTCCCAGGTAAGGCTCTGGTCGCCGCTGCCGACGAAATCGACGAAGCCTTCGCCCGAGGCGTCACGATCGGTCTGAGAGGAAGGAATGACGACGGCGCCGCCCTCGATGACCGCAGCCTCTGCTTCGTAGACGGCATAACCCGGCGTCGTGTCCTCGACCAGTACCTGCAACTGATCGATATTCGGCCCCGTGTTGCTGGTCGACTGCAGTCGGATCGTATTGGCGCCGGCGATCAGCTCGGCCGGAATATCCAGTGTCTGCCACGTATTCCATGCGGCATTGCCACTGACACCGACCGGCGGCGCGAAACCATAGACGCCGATGCTGACATCGTTGACGAAGACTTCCAGCGGCCGGTTGGCCGTGCCCCCGTTGGCGTAGCGAATCCGAAGTACGGCATCGCCAGCGTCGGCCGCACTCATGTCGACGTTGAAAGTGATGAAATCCGCCGTGGTCGCGCCAAAGTCGGCGTAGCCGCCGATCACACCATCGCTGTCGTTGGTGTTGCCGTCGAGCCCGTAGGCGCCGGGACGCACGCCGTACTCCGATCCGACATCGGTGGGCTCGGGGTTGTCGCCGTCTCGGATCACGATCTGAGCGCCGGCCCCGGAAGCGATGATCGCCTGGGACTCGTCTTCGGCCTGGATAGTGGCAATAGTAGTCAAGTCGGCATCTCCTTCTCCGGGGTCAATGATATCGCCAGGCACCGGATCCAGCCGGACGACCTGGCTCTCGCCCGTGCTGCGATTGAGCGTTATCAGATAGAGCTGGCCGGTCAGCGGATTCTCGATGATATCCAGGGGATCGACATAGGAGATGACATTACCGTCGACGTCACGCAGCACGTTATCGTTCGAGACGTTGCCCTCCTCGTCCAGCGTGATCCAACGGATATCGTCACCGCCGGAGTACTCGACGAACAGCAAGCTGCCGTCCAGCGTCGCGCCGAAAACGTTGCTGGTATATTCGATGGCGCCGTTGGGTGAACGGTTGGTACCCAGGGAATACACATCGTCGATCGCGTAATTGCTGTCGGGGTTGGTACCTACCGCGTACTCGTCGGTCTCGTTGGTATCCTCGCCGGCGGTCGGATTCCCGCCGTTGAGGATATATTCGTCGTGCATCGGGTTGGGGTGGCCGTAGTAGCCCCCTTCCTCGACCTTGAATAGCCAGTCGTCCTCGATGCCCACGTTGATCAGCCCTTCGTTGTAGGCCGTCGAAGGATCGTCCGGCGTGACACCGCCAGCCGCGGAACCATTGGTCGGCGCATACAGATTGCCGTTGGAGTGCCATACCAGATCATAGGCGTTGCGAATGCCGGTGGCGTAGACCTTGAGGACGGCATCGGCCGCAAATGGATCGTAGTATTCGATCAATACGTTGCCGTCGGCATCCTGCATCGTCGCGGTGCCATCTTCCGCGAAGACCAGGTACTGGCCGCCACCCATGTCGATGGGGCCGTTCTTGAGGTCGCCGTCATCGTCTTCGTAGCGAGTGTTGGAACCATCGGTCGGCAACGGTTCGGTCGAGACGTCGAAGCCCCCCGCCGGCGCATCCCGATACGGATCGATTTCGAGTACCGCGGCGTTCAGCAGTCGCTCGGGACGGTTACCCCAGGCACTGTCGTCTCCACCCATCGCGGTGTTGGCCCCCTGCGAGACATACAGCAGATAAGGCGGCACGTCAGGGTTGGTCTCGGCGTCGTATTCGGGGTTGGCGTGGAACACCAGGCTGTTGGTGACATGGTCGCCGTTGGAACGCGGCAGCCCCGTGATATAGGTTTCCGCCAACCCGGAGAACGTGGCGTCGCTATCGTCGATCGTGACCTTGCTGACGCGTCCGCTGAATTCGGGTACGCCGTTGTCGCGTCCGGTCAGCGGAACCGGATAGTTGTCGGTCACCCATAGCACGTTGGGGTCGGTCGGATCGAAAGCGAGCCCCATGATGCCCCGAGCGCCCTCCTCGCTCTGGAAGTAGTCCAGCGCCAGCGTCTGCTCGTTGGACAGCGCCCCGGTGACCGGATCGACATCGAAGCGCTTGATCTCGCCGTTCATGGTCGAGACGTAGATCTTGCTGTAGTCCGGCGACATGGTGATGGAAGTAAACAGGTACGCTCCATCTTCGGCACCGTTCAGCTCCACCGTCGTGTCGAAGGCCACTTCGCTGTCCTGGACTTCCGGTTCGGCGCCGGTCACGAAGGTAGTGGTGAATTTCTGAAACTCGCGGGTGGGCGCGCTGGGATCGTCGTTGTCGCCGCGGTCCTGGAAGCCGTCGATCACCAGCGTGTAACTGGTGTACTCATCCAGCTCACCCACCGGCGATATGGTCAGCGAATCGAACCCGCCGGTGGTATTGATGTTGAACGCGACCTCTTCACCGGTAACGGTGTTGAAGAGCTTGACCGAGCCGTCGTTGAGACTCTCCAGCAACGCACCGCCGCGGCCATCGACCACGGAGATACCGATGAAGATATCGGACGTGGGATCGATACCCACCGGTAGCGTACCGTCGTCCGACTGGAGATGGACCTCCACCTGCTGCTCGCCGACGCCGGCCACGGCCCGCGGATCGGTGAAATAGGCGTAATCCGCAGGCGCCTCGCGGTCATCGTTGGGCGTCAGGTCCGGCAGCGACTGGATCTCGATGTACTGGATTTCGGTGTTGGCGCTGTCGACACCGATCGAATCGAGCGTCAGCCGCCCGTCGGTGACCTGCACGATCCGCGTGACCAGCGTCGACCGGTAACCCTCGCTGTCGTTGGTGGGATCGTCATCGGCAGGGAAGCCGTCCGGCCGCTCGGATGTCAGTTCACCGAACGATTCACCCTCGGCATTGATAAGATTGACGCTGTCATAGGAGCCGCCACTGTCGCCAATGGAGATCGTGACTTCGTAATAGCCGTCCTCCAGTTCGATCTCCCAACCGGCGTCCTGGCTGTAGCCGGGTTTGTCGAAACCTGCGTAGGTGGCTTGCAATGAGTCTACGTTGGCAAGCGTGCCGCTGCGATCTCCCAGAGCATCGGGGTCCTGACCGGCGATCGCCATCGGCGTCGTGCCGTTGGCGGTGCCGTCGGCGATCGAACCCTCCGTCACCCATCCATACTGGTAAGTCTGGCCATCCACCTGCAGCGACTGCTGCCCGAACGCCAGGCCGGTATCGGCAACATAGCCATCCGGCGTGGTCGCGCCGTTCGGCTGGAAGTTGATCTTGACCTCGAAGCGATCACCGGGCTCGACGACGGGATCGCCGCCGTCGTCAGGCAGCGTGTGGATCGACAGGCTGTCGATGTTGGGGCCGATATTGCCGATGTTGGCGAGCCGAACCACGTTGTCGCCGGCACCGAGCTCGATCTCGACGGTGGTTTCCGTCCAGTTCTCCCAGCCCGCGCTGCTCACCCCTGTTGATGGGAAATCGATCGTGCCCTGCGTATCACCGTCTACCGAAAGCGCCATCGGGCGATCGTTCGTGCCGCTGGCGGCGTAGCGAATCGTCAGCAGGTAGGTTCCCGCTTCCGCGACATTGACCGTGAAAGCTCCCGCATCCCCGGTCTGGGATCCCATATCCAGATATCCCGTACCGCTGAAATCGCCCCACAAACCATCAGCGCCGCCACCGCTCGGCTCCGGGTTGCTGGCATCGCGAACCACGGTATCGGCGGCGGAGGAGCCGTCGTCGATCGCCAGCGCTTCCCCCTCGATCGAGAATACCAGCGTGGGATCCGCCGGCAATGCGTCGACATAATCGAAGGTGATCTGGTCGATATTGGGACCGTTGGGTACGCCGCCCTGCGCCGTCGACGGCAGGGTCAACGTCAAGCTGTTATCGTTTTCGGAGAGCGGTACCGAAACGCTGATCTCGCTCCAGTTGGTCCAGGATCCGGTCGGCGGAAACGAAACCAGGGTGGGCTCCGCGCCGTTGACGGAGAGCAGCAGCGGGCGATCGCCGGTCCCGCCATTGACGTAGCGAATCGTCGCGGTATAGACCCCGGTCTCCTCGGGAGAGACCTGGAAGGTGACCGCATCGCCGGCATCCGTGCCGAAATCGACGTAGCCACCATCGATCGCGCCCGCTCGGACGACGCCCTGCGCGTCGGGATGTTCGCTGTCGACGACTCGCGTCAGGCCAGCGCTGCTCGTCGCCCCGCTGTCGGCGATGGAAACCAGCGCTGAGTCTTCGGCCTGAATGACCAGCGGCGCCGGCACGTCATCCACAGCGATCGCGGTCAGCGTCAGGCTGTCGATGTTCGGGCCGCCTCCCACGATATTCTCCAGCCGGATGACATTGGTGCCGCTGTCGAGCGTCAGGGTCAGTGTCGCGTGCTGCCAGGTCTCCCACCCCGCCGTCCCGGTACCGGTCGAGGGAAATGTCAGGGTGCCCTGATCGTTGCCATCGACCAGTACGGCCATCGGGCGGGAGGCGCCACTCGCGCTGCTGCCGGCATATCGCACATCGAGCTGATAGGTGCCGGCGGCTGCGACATCCACCTCGAAATAGGCCGCGTCCCCGATCTGCCCCCCCATGTCCACGTACCCGGTACCGCTCGATCCGTTCCACAAGCCATCGCTACCCGCGGCGGCGCTGGTCTCCGGGTTATCGGCATCGCGAACGACCGTATCGGCAGCCGAGCTACCGTCATCGGTCGTCAGTGATTCTCCCTGGAGAGTGAAGACATCGCCCGACCAGCCTTCGACGTTGACGACTTCGATATCGACCGACTGCTCGCTACCCGTCAACAGCTGACCGTTTGCATTCAGCGCATCCAGCATCAGATTGGTCAGACCTCGATCCAGATCCGCGGACAAGGTGAACCGATAAGGGCTTTCCGAAGCCACCTGCTCGCTCGGGTTGCCCGCGGAGTCGGTTACCGTCAGGGTGACAGCGGCAACGTCGCTGGCGGAAAAGCCGCTGCTGTCGATGGGCGCGACTTCCAGCCAGTAGTCCTCACCAAGAAAGTCACGAGTGATGGCAGCGCCCTGCGTCAATGTCTCGACGGTGTCCCCGGTCTGAGCATCGATGATGGATAGCGTGAACATGAATAGAGCCCCTACGCGTTATATGGTGGTTATGAAACGAGCGAGAATGACCGTCGCCCGTTCGGCGCTAACCGACACGATGCCGAGCTCCCGAGCATTGACTGACGGAAGTTCCCTATCGCTGATCGTTTATGGGCCGAAAGACTCGGACTGACTCATGACTAAAGTCTTATCGATGGAGTCTTACCGATGGCAACCTAGCGCTTCTCACTGCCAGCGCAAAGTTGAAACTTCTAAAACCATCAAAACGAGTTTAACGAGAAGCGCATGGAATGTAGCACTCGAACGCCTCACTTCCAACGCATAATCATTGATTTAGCTTCTTTCTCGCCCCCTTATAAAAAGCGCGTTTACATAAAATTTCAAGGATGATAAATATCAAACTCAAGTACCAAAAATCGGCCTGGCATTTCAGTACAAATTCGTAACCTTATCACCATGAAATCCTTTGTTTTTATTCGCACGGCTTTTGCCACATATCGAATCAATCGCGACAAAAACACAACAAATCATTGATTTAAAAAGATTAAAACAACAACCCAAGCCCCATACTCCTCTCTCAACCAGGAATCCGCCCTTAAAACCCGCTTGTAAACTTGTTCACAATTTACGCATCCTGATGGGAACAGCGATGCATCAACGCCACTTTCCACAACAACCTCAGAAGAGAAAATGCTGTGGCAAACCCCCAGGACAAAACCGACCTGCAACAGGCTATATCGGCCAGTCGTCAGGCTTTCCTGTTTATCTTGTTGTTCAGCCTGTTCATCAACTTGCTCATGCTGGCGCCGTCGATTTACATGTTGCAGGTATACGACCGTGTAATTACCACCCGTAGCCCTGAAACCTTGCTCATGCTGACGCTGGTAGTGGTGTTCCTGTTTGTCGTGATGGGCGCCCTGGATCTGGTGCGTTCGCGCATTCTGGTTCGCGTCGGCAACCGGCTCGACATGCAGATCAACGAACGGCTCTACCAGGCCACGTTCAAGCGCGCGCTGCTGGTGCCAGGCAGGCCGTCGGCCCAGCCATTCAATGATCTGACCACGCTACGTCAGTTTCTCAGCGGCAACGGGTTGTTCGCCTTCTTCGATGCGCCCTGGATTCCGGTCTACATCGCCATATTGACGCTGTTCCATCCCTGGTTCGGGATCTTCGCCGCCGTCGCCGCCAGCGTGCTGCTGGCGCTGGCATGGATCAACGAAAAGAGCACCCAGTCGCTGCTGAGCGAAGCCAACCGGGAGCACATCCAGTCCCAGGACCTGGCCCAGAGCAACCTGCGCAATGCCGAAGTGCTCCAGGCCATGGGGATGCTGCCGAATCTGCTCGCCCGCTGGCGAGGAAAGCATCACGACTATTTGCTGCATCAATCCCATGCCAGCGATCGGGCCGGTACCCTCAGCAACGTGTCGAAAACCCTGCGAATCCTGTTCCAGTCGTTGATCCTGGGGCTGGGTGCCTTTCTGGTCATCGAAGGTAGCCTGACCGGCGGCATGATGATCGCCGGCTCCATCCTGATGGGCCGCGCACTGGCGCCGATCGACCAGATGATCGGCGGCTGGAAGGGTTTCATCGCCGCACGTACCGCGCACGGACGGCTCAACGCCCTGCTGTCGGCGGTACCTGCCGAGCCTCAGCGCATGCCACTGCCGCCGCCGACCGGGCGCCTGGCACTCGAATCGGTGACCGCGGGCCCTCCCGGCGAAAGCCGGCCGACCCTGTGGGAACTCGACCTGCTGTGCAATCCCGGCGAGCACATCGCTATCGTCGGCCCCAGTGCCGCGGGCAAATCGACGCTCGCTCGCGTCATGCTGGGCGTCTGGCCGGTGCAAAGTGGCTGCGTCCGGATAGGGGGCACCGATATCGGCCAGTGGCCGCGGGAACGGCTGGGGCCTTTCATCGGCTATCTGCCTCAGGATGTCGAGTTGTTCGACGGCAGCATCAGCGAAAATATCGCCCGTTTCGGTGATCTGGACCCGGCGCGGGTCATCGAGGCCGCCCAGAAGGCGGGCGTGCACGACATCATTCTGCGGCAACCCTCGGGTTACGACACACAGATCAGCGGGGCCGGCGGCATCCTTTCCGGCGGGCAGCGCCAGCGACTCGGCCTGGCCCGGGCGCTTTACGGCAACCCGGTCCTGGTGGTGCTCGACGAGCCGGACGCCAATCTCGATGCCAGCGGCGAACGCGCGCTGCTGCACTGCCTGCGCCAGCTCAAGACTCAAGGCACCACGGTGTTCATCATCAGCCATTCATCGACCATCCTCGAGCATGTCGACCGTGTCCTGACACTGCAGGAAGGACGTATGGTGTCCTGCGCTCCCGCCCGCCAGCCTGCGCCGAAGATGGCGCAATCCTCGCGGGAGAGCGGCACACCCGTTCACTCCATCCGGATGCGTGCCCGCGGCAAGCCGGACGACTCGCGATCATCTCTTCCTCTCCCCCCGGAACCGCCGACGTCATGACGATTTCATCTGCCGCGCCGATAGCGCTCGGGGCTCCTGCCCCTCAGTTGCCCACCAGCGATCGCACCAGCCGACGCTGGGGTCTGGCCATTCTGGTATTCGCCCTGGGCGGTTTCGTGCTCTGGTCGGTCACGGCCGATCTCGCGGTCGCGGTGGTGGCGCCGGGATCGGTGGCCGTCGAGACCTCGACTAAGAAGGTTCAACACTTCGAGGGCGGCATCGTCAAACGCATCCTGGTCGAGGATGGCGATCAGGTCAGTGCCGGAGATTCGCTGATCGTGCTCGACGACACCCAGCCGCTGGCCAAGCTCTCGATTGCCGAGTCGGAATACCGTATTGCCCTGGCGAGCGAGGTCCGCCTGCTGGCCGAGCAGAGCGACCGCGACACGCTGACGTTTCCCGATATCCTGCTCGATGACGTGTCGCCGCGGGTGCAGGCCGTGGTCGACGTGCAGCAGCGTCTGTTCCAGGTCCGCCGGCAGTCGTTGAAGGATGCACTGTCCGCACTGGACGAGAAGGCTCGCCAGATGCAGGAGCAGATCGCCGGTCTCGAACGGTTGCAGCAGGTCAATCGGTCCAAGATCAACTCGCTTTCCGGAGAAGCCGGCGACTATCGCACGCTGTTCAAGGAGGGGCTTGGAGACAATCAGCGTCTGCGCGAGCTCGAACGCCAGGTGCTCGAGTATCAGGGGGAAAACGCCCAGCATAGCGCCGAAGTGGCGCAGCTACGTTCGCAGATCAGCGAAAACGGCTTCCAGAAGGAGATTCGTCGGCAGGAGTACCACCAGGAAGTCGGCGAATATCTCAAGGATGTCCAGTCCCAGGTGACGGACGCCGAAGAGCGAGTCACCGCGCTGCGCGACCAGGTTCAGCGTACCGCCATCGTCGCGCCGGTCTCGGGGACCGTCGTCGGTCTCCAGGTCCACACCCAAGGCGCCGTTATTCGCTCCGGCGACACAGTAATGGAAATCGTCCCGGCCAACGAAGCCTTTATCGTAGAAGCGCGAATTCCCGACCGCGACATCGACAACGTCCGCATCGGACAACCTGCCGAGATTCGCTTCAGTGCCTTCAACCAGCGGTTATCCAATGTCATCGAGGGAGAGGTCGCCCACGTTTCAGCGGACAGCTTCGAAGACGAGGCCACACGAACCCATTATTACAAGGCGCGCATCCGCGTCACCGATTTGGGTCATTCCGAAATGACTTCCTCGATGCAGCTGCTGGCCGGCATGCCTGCCGAAGTCATGCTGAAGACCGGCGACCGCACCTTTGCCAGCTATATGTTCAAACCGTTCAGCGACATGCTGGCACGCGCGATGCGAGAAGAGTAATGCCATCGATTCACCAATGGATCCTGACCGGTTGTCTGGCGACGCTGATCGCCACGGCGCATGCCCAGCCACTCAAGATCGAAGCGCCGCTACCGGAGCCGGCCGGCACCGCACCAGCGCCGCTACCTTCCCTTCCACAGCTGGTCGCCCTGGCGCTGACCTACGACAGTGGATTGCAGAGCCAGCGCCTGGATAGCCAATCGATGGCGCAGGAAGTGCCGATGGCGCAGGCAGGGTTGCGCCCCCGGCTCGATGCCACCGCCGCCTATCGCTACACGGACGCCGATAATATCTATACCGACAATCCCGATGACTATCCTGACGAGGTCTATGACGATCGCGTGTCCGGCCGGACGCGGGACACCAGCTGGGAACTGCGGATGACACAGCCGCTGTTCAGTCTCGAGCGCTGGCGCCGGGTCGGCAAGGCTCGCGCGCAGATGGATGCGGCCGCGCTGCAGGTAGCCGTCGCCGAGCGTGACCTCGCGGTCAAGGTGGTGGAAACCTATCTCGATGCCTATCAGGCCTCGCGCAAGCTGGGCTTGCTGATCGCGCAGCGCGAGTCGCTGGTACTGCAGCAGCGCCAGGCGCAACGGGCCTACGACCTGGGCATCGGCGATCGTATCAACCTGCTGGAGTCCCAGTCGCGGCTGGACCAGGCGGTCGCCGACCAGACATCGGCGGAAAATGACCTGACCAACGCCCTGAGCGATCTCGAAAGGCTGACCGGCGTTTCGCTTCCCTTTGATCCGGTGCTGGTCGATACCCCGGAGAACCTGAACATCGCGCCGGAATCTCGCCCGCTGGAGAGCTGGCTGTCACTGAGCCGGAATAACGTGCAGGTGCGCCTGGCCGCCGAGCGCCAGCGCGTCGCCGACAGGGATACCGACGTGCGACGCGCGTCACGCTATCCTGAACTCAACCTGGTGGTCGGCTACAGCGATGTCGATAGTAACGATGCCTTGCGAACCAGTAACGACCTTTCGGCCAGCGTGGAGATGAACCTGCCGATCTACCAGGGTGGCTATACCACCGCCAGCATTCATCAAGGAGAGCTGACGGCACGAGCCAGCGCGGCCAGCACGGAGAACGAACGCCGACTGGCTCAGCAGGAGGTTCGCAAGCGCCTGCTCAGCATGCAGGGCGACCTGCGCCAGTTGGAGGCCCTGCAGCGCTCGGTGGAATCCGGCAGTCTGTTTCTGCAGGCGGCGATTCGCGGCGAATCTCTCGGCCTGAGAGATCTGGTGGATGTCCTCGACGCGCGCTCCTCGCTCTACGATCTGCGCATTCGCTTCATCGAAACGCTCTGCCTCTATCTCGAGGATCGCACCTATCTGCAGGCCACTACCGATCAACTCGACACATCGACACTGGCGGAGGTGGCAAGCATTCTGGAGCGTGTCGAACGGGCCGCGCCGAGCGACGAAGGATGAACCGGCCCAGGTTGGGAAAAGAAATATCGGGCAATGCTCCGATGACGAGACGGTCGAGGCGCCAATATTTCCAAGTCGCAGTCGACCGCATTCGACAACCGTACGATCGTAGAACGATCTGCTATCTTGACTAAAAAATCGCCGGATATGGTGTTCGGCGGGATCGACCGAGGGGATGCAATGAGCCTACCACTATGGTGCCTGCTGATAACCGCGCTATTGCCCTTCTGGCTGGCATTCTGGAGCAGCAGCGTCAGGCGTCGGGAATTCGGTCATCTGGATAATCATCATCCACGCCAGCAATATGCGCAGATGACAGGTAAAGGCGCGCGTCTCTGGGCAGCGCAAAGCAACGCTTGGGAAGCGCTGGCGCTGTTCACCGCGGGTATCGTTGCCATGCAGACCTCGGGTGGCGGCAGGCTTGCGGATATCGCCTGCGTTGTCTTCGTGCTGGCTCGGATCGGTCATGGTCTCTGTTACGCCATGGATCTGGCGACGCTGAGGTCTTCTCTTTTCGTCGTCAGCTTTCTGGCCGTCATGTCACTTTTCCTGACTGCCCTGCTATAGGCTGTATGGCGTCGAGATGCGAGCTTTCGGAAAGAGGGCCACGGCGAGAACCCATAGCGTTCAGGACCATCAAGTTTTAGCGAAATGAGCCGATAATATTCGAATCACCCCGCGTGATTCGCTTTTGCCATTCGAGTGCGATCGAGATCCCGTCCCATGTCCATCGACAATGAATTCCAATGCGATTCACCACAAGACACCGACGATAGCCTCGGAGAATCAGTGCTGCCTGCCCCGCCTTTCGGAAACGCGATGGTTGGTAATCTCGACACACACCAGCAATGGGCGCTGGAAGCCATGGCGGCAGCCCAGACCTCCTACTGGCGGTGGGCCGCCCCCGAACGCAGCTTTCTCTGCGGCACGGTAACCGAACGAAGCGATAGCGACCTTCTGCGTCTTGACTGGTGGACGCTGCTGAAGACGATGCCGTCGGCCGAGCGTCGGCGCCTGATCATGATATGGCGGCGGATAAACGACGGTCAGCAGGACCGCGTCGACGTGCTGATACAACCCGACGCCACCAAGCCATCGATCTGGTGGCGCATCCGCGGCGCGATTACCTTGCGCGACGGTCGAGCCTCCCCTCTCGCGGCAACTGGCACCTGGGAAGTCCTCGATGATCCGCGTGATCAGCGGACCCATGGCAGCGTCCGGGCGCACGCGTTTGCCGCCTCGCGGGATTCGATGCTGGTCGTCGACGATCGCTGGCGCATTCTGGAAACCAACGACGCGTTCACCGAGCTCGGCGGGTTACCACCGAGCGCGATACTCGGCCGCGCATTGCAGCAGTACATAGATGCCGATGTGCTGCGTTCCGACCCGGCGACGGTCGCGCGAAATGATCGCATCCAACACTACGAAGGTCTCTTTCATGTCGAAGGGGCGGCGCCCGTTCCGGTGGAACTGACCCTCAGCCATTTCACGCTGGACGAGACCGGCGAGACTCACTATATCGCCGCTCTACGAGACATTTCGGCACGCAAGCGCTCCGAGCGGGAGCTGGAGCATCTCGCCAGGATCGACACGCTGACCCAACTTCCCAACCGTGCGACGCTGCAACAGACGCTGAACGGGCGGCTGCTCAGGCTCCTGCCGGGACACGGGCTCGCGGTCCTCTTCATCGATCTGGATGGTTTCAAGCACATCAACGACTCGCTGGGGCACCAGTCGGGCGACATCCTGCTGAAGATCATCGTCAAACGGCTACGCGCCACGGTGCGCAGCAAGGATCTGGTCGCTCGCTGGGGCGGCGACGAATTCGTCGTGGTCATCGAGGTGGGCAATGACACGGAACTCGCCGACAGGATCGCCCAACGCCTGCTCGAAGCGCTGTCCCATCCCATGGTGATCGGCGGGCATCAGATCAGTGTCACCGCCAGTATCGGCATCGTTCATGCACCACAGAACGGGCGTGATGGAGAGACTCTGCTCAAGCATGCCGATGTCGCCATGTATGCGGCGAAGAACCAGGGCAAGAACGCCATCGTCGTCTATCACGAGCAGTTGAAACATCACAGCCTGGAACAGATGTCGATGCTCGCCCATCTGCGGGAAGCCATCGCCAGGGACGCTCTCGACTTCGTGGTCCAGCCCAAGTTCGATGGCAACAACCGGATGATCGGTGCCGAGCTGCTGGCGCGCTGGATGACCGAAGACCATGGTGAAGTCCCCCCGGCCGTTTTCGTACCGCTCGCCGAAAACAACGGAATGGCGTCGGCACTGGGTGATCTGGCCATCGAACGCGCAGCCCGATATGCCGCCCGCCTGGCCGCTACGGGCCATCCGTTGCCGGTATCGGTGAACATCTCCGCACTGCATGTGATAGACGACAAGCTGGCGAATACGCTGCGCAGTGCCTGCCATCGTCATCACATCACGGCCGACCAGATCGAACTGGAAGTGACGGAGTCCGTGTTCCTGGAAGACACGCGGATACCGGAAGCTCGGATCGAGCATCTCAGAAGCCAGGGCTTCCGTGTCGCGATGGATGATTTTGGCGCCGGCTACTCATCGCTGGGCTATCTCAAGCGCCTGCCCTTCGACACCATCAAGATCGACCGCTGTTTCATGCACGGCCTGGAGGCGGACCGGCGTTCACGCGACCTGCTGGCAGGTATCGTCGAACTGTGCAACCTGCTTGGCATGGAAACCGTTGCCGAAGGCGTCGAGACCGAAGAACAGTGGCAACTGCTGCAGACATTGGGCGTCAAGCAGTACCAGGGGTTCTACCTGGGTCGCCCCATGCCGGTGGAACAGCTATTGGAGCGGTTGAAAAGAGACCTCTGATCGCATCTCCAGTGAAGCCTCCCTGCCAGTCGCATGACGTGTCAGGCCGGGGAAAGAAAACGGCCGGTAGCGTCGGGCGCCGTGCTGGCGTAACGTGCAAAACGTTATCATTCACTCGCCCGACTTCGTGAAGCCGTTACCCATGCCCCCGACTTTCAGCCTGATCGCTCCCGCCTCTTTCACCCGGCCCGATGTCCTGGAACAAGCCGCCCGGGCCTTGCAGCCGTTGGGTATCGCCGTTCACTTTCCCGACCGGCTGCAGGATCAACGACACTACCTGGCCGGAAGCGTCGAGCATCGCCTTCAGACGCTCTACGATGCCTACGCCGATCCCGACACCGATGCCGTCTGGGCCGTTCGCGGCGGCTATGGCTGCGCCCACCTGGCGACCGAAATCGACTGGAACCGGCTCTCTCGCAAGCCGTTGATCGGTTATTCCGATCTCAGCGTGCTGCTGGATCAGTGCCATCGCCACGGCTTGCCGGCCATCCATGGCCCGGTGATGAAAGAGGGCGTAAAACTCGCCAGCGATGACGCCGACCTTCACGCCGCGAGCCACCGGGATTTCAGCGCCCTGCTCGGGCTGCTCGAGGGCCGGTCGCCGGAGAGCGTGGCGTTGACGCCTGTTTCGGCCGCTTCGGCGGCGGTGATCGAAGGGCCGCTCGTCGGCGGCAACCTCGCGACCCTGGCCAGCGTTGCCGGCACCGCGCTGGCGTTTCGTGCGCCCCCCGGAGCGATCGTAATTCTGGAAGACGTCGGCGAGCCCTACTACCGACTCGAGCGCGACCTGTGGCAGCTGGTCCATTCCGGCGCGCTGGACGCCGCCGCCGCCGTCTGCATCGGCACTTTCGAGAATTGCGCCCCCTACGGGGATCTAGAGATCGAGACGCTGTTCGAGACCTGGCTGGCGCCCCGTGGCCTGCCGCTCTACGCAGGGCTTCCCATCGGCCACGGGCGCGACAACCTGCCTTGGCGCTACGGGTCGAAGGCGCGTATCGCCAGCGATCGGCTGCATTTCCTCGACTGAGCCTGTCACCAAGATCCGTTACGTTCGTTCGAATCCACGAAAAACGCCGCCTCGCATGGACGAGGCGGCGATCGTCGATTGGCTACCGGTTTCGATTGGCTACCGGCTACGACTGGCATCCTGCACGCGGATTCGCACCTACACGCGCTCGAACACCGTAGCCACACCCTGCCCCATGCCGATACACATCGTCGCCAGGCCCATCGCGGTGTCCTGTTGACGCATGACGTTGAGCAAGGTGGTGCAGATACGCGCCCCGGAACAGCCCAGCGGATGGCCGAGCGCGATGGCGCCACCATGCAGGTTGACCGCCTCGTCCAGCCGATCGAGCAGTTCGAGATCCTTCAGCACCGGGATCGACTGTGCCGCGAAGGCTTCGTTGAGCTCGACCGTCTGGATATCACCGATCTTGAGGCCGGCAGTTGCCAGCGCCTTCTGCGTCGCCGGAACCGGGCCATACCCCATGATCGAAGCATCACAACCGGCCACGCCGGTCGAGACGACTTTCGCCAGAGGCTCCAGCCCCAGTGATTTCGCCCGCTCGTAGCTCATTACCATCAGTGCCGACGCGCCGACGGAGAGCGCCGACGAGGTAGCCGCGGTCACCGTGCCATTCTTGGGATCGAATACTGGCTTGAGCGATGCCATCTGTTCGAGACTGGCGTCTTCGCGTACGACTTCGTCGTGCCTGATCAGGCTGCGGTAGCCCTGCTGATCGTGGCCTTCGATCGGCACGATCTCGTTGTCGAAGTAGCCTTGACGATTGGCCTCGCTGGCACGGCGATGGGAACGCAGCCCGAACTGGTCCTGCTGTTCGCGAGTCACCCCGTGCATCTTGCCCAACAGTTCTGCCGTCAAGCCCATCATCATCGCCGCCTTGGCAGTGCTCTTGCTGGCCGCCGGATTGACATCGATGCCATGATCCATCGGCACGTGCTCCATGTGCTCGACGCCACCGATCAGGTAGCAATCCCCCATGTCGGCGCGAATGTTGGCCACCGCGATATGCAGCGCGCTCATCGACGATCCACAGAGGCGATTGATGGTCTGCGCCGGCACCGAACGCGGGATGCCGGTCAGGATGGCGGCATTGCGCGCGATGTTCATCGACTGTTCCAGGGTCTGGTTGACGCAGCCCCAGAGGATGTCGTCGACGCAGGCAGGGTCGAGCTTCGCGTTGCGAGTGAACAGCGCCTGCATCACGGCAGCGGAGAGATTCTCGGCGCGGACGTGACGAAAGGCGCCGTTCTTGGCCTTGGCCATGGGTGAGCGTACGGCATCGACCACCACGGCATCTCTTGCTTTCAAACTCATGACTGTGACTCCGGTTGGTGGTGGACTCAGCGGTCGCTGGCGTCAGGGTAAAAGCGCTCGCCATTGGCGGCCATTTCCTCGAGTCGCGCCGTCGGTGCATACAGCGCGCCCAGTTCACCGGCGAGCCGTTTCGCTACCGCCACGAACTCGGCCACGCCCATGGCGTCGATATAGCGCAGCGCGCCGCCACGGAACGGAGGGAAACCGATGCCGTAGATCAGCGCCATGTCCGCCTCGGCCGGCGACCCGACGATGCCGTCCTCGAGACAGCGCACCGTCTCCATGCACAGTGGCACCATCATCCGCGCGATGATCTCGTCGTCGGACAGTTCCCGCGTTTCGCGGACGACCCCGGCGACCAGCCGGTGAGCCTCATCGTCATGGGTCTTCTTCGGCTTGCCCTTCTTGTCTTCCTCGTAGACGTAGAAGCCCTTGCCGTTCTTCTGGCCGAGCCGCTGGTTGTCCAGCATCATCTGAATCGCGGACTTGCCGTCGTGGGCCATTCGATCCGGGAAGCCTTCGGCCATCACTTCGCTGGCGTGCACGGCGGTATCGATGCCGACGACATCGAGCAGATAGGCAGGCCCCATCGGCCAACCGAAGCGCTCCATGATCTTGTCGGCACGCTCGAAGTCCACGCCATGCTCGACCAGCCCGCTGAAGCCGCCGAAATAGGGGAACAGAACCCGATTGACCAGGAATCCCGGGCAGTCGTTGACCACGATCGGCGTCTTGCCCATCTGGCGGGCATAGGCCACCGTCGCGGCGACCGCGGCATCGGAGGTCCTGGCGCCACGAATGACTTCGACCAGCGGCATCCGGTGCACCGGATTGAAGAAGTGCATGCCGCAGAAGTTCTCGGGTCGCTTAAGATTGGCCGCCAGCCGATCGATCGAGATGGTCGAGGTGTTGGATGCCAGAATGGTGTCGTCCGCGACCTGGGCCTCCACGTCGGCAAGTACCGCTTCCTTGATCCTGGGATTCTCGACCACGGCTTCGACCACGAGATCGACCTGACCGAAATCGCCGTAGGAGAGCGTCGGACGAATGTTGCTCAGCACTTCGGCCATTCGCGTCTGGCTGAGCTTGCCGCGCTCAAGCTGCTTGGTCAGCAGTTTGCGGGCTTCCTTCAGGCCAAGCTCGATCGCTTCGGACTTGATGTCCTTCATCAGTATCGGCGTGCCCTTGTAGGCGCTCTGGTAGGCGATGCCGCCCCCCATGATGCCCGCCCCGAGCACTGCGGTCTGCTCGACCGCCTTGGCATCCTTCTCGTACTGTTTGGCCTTTTTCTTGACCGCCTGGTCGTTCATGAACAGACCGACCAGGTTGTAGCAGACGTCGGTCTTGGCCAGCTTGGCGAAGGCTTGCGCTTCGATCGCCTGGGCACGTTCGCGCTCTTCGCCTGCGCCCTTCTGTATGACACGAATCGCCTCGATCGGCGCCGGGTAATGCGGACCGGCCTTCCCGGCCACGTAACCCTTTGCGGTCTCGAACGCCATCATCTGCTCGACCGCATTGAGCTTCAGCGGCGAGCTCTTTTCGGTCCGGCGGGCACGATAATCGAAATCCCCGGCATTGGCCTTGTCGATCATGTCCCGGGCCGCCGCCAGCAACTGGGACTGCGGTACAACGGCGTCGACGGCGCCCACCTTGAAAGCCGTGGCGGCATCGTTCTGCGAGCCGCCGGCAATCCACTCGATGGCATTGTCGGCACCGATCAGTCGCGGCAACCGGACACAACCGCCCCACCCCGGCACGATGCCCAGTTTGGTTTCGGGCAGCCCGATCTGTGCCGTTTCCGCCATGACGCGGAAATCGGTGGTCAATCCGAGTTCGCAGCCACCGCCCAGCGCCAGACCGTTGAGCGCGGTGACGGTCGGGAACGGCAGATCCTCGATGCGATTGAACAGCGCATGAATCCGCGTGTTCATGTCGATCAGGAAAGCTTCGTCCTTGGCGAACATGGCATGAAATTCGGTGATATCGGCACCGACGATGAACACGTCCTTGGCGCTGGCGATGACGAGCCCCTTGAGGCCGGCCTCACTTTCCAATGCCTCGACGGCTTGCGACAACTCACCGATGACCGAGGATGAGAGCTTGTTGATCGCCTCATCCTTGAGATCGAACGTCAGGAGCGCGAGATCGCCGTCCTGACGCTCGACCCGGATGGCATCGCCTTGATAGAGCATGAGAAATCTCCGTGCCATGGCTGCGAAAGCGCCCCGTGCTGGCGTCTACGAGGCTAATCATACGACTGTTTGAATAGCGAAAGCTTGAGGCGCGCAGGTGGGCTCGTCAAGCTCAACCAAAGTCTCGGCCTGCCGCGCCGACTCTCACCCCAGCGTAGACCACCGGCGGCCCGGCGCCGTCTGCCGGCGTCTTCGCGCAAAGTGATGCCTCACCCGCTAGAATGTCCCCCCGCCTGCCTGTGGGCCTCTCCTCGTTTCGGAGGGCAGACAGGTTGGCGCTTTGACAATCACTCGGAGGAGCCTGGCCCGTGGCCATGAAAGACCCCACGACACCTTCGACAGTGGCTCGGCTGGAACCGCTTGTCGCTCGTTTGCGCCGCTATCACTGGGTCTGGCCACCTATCGCTTTCGTACTGGGTTTGCTGGGGTTTTTCCTGGTCGATCGGCAACAGTGGCTGGGCGCCGTGCTGGCCCTGGGGCTGATGCTGACCTGGGTTCTGTTGATTGTCGAGAGTATTGCCAGTAAATGGCTGTCGCGGCGAGGGCGCAATGCCGCGCTGCCCCGCGCGGCGGCGACTTTCGTCGCGCAAATGGTGCACCAAGAGACGCTGTTCTTCTGTCTACCGTTCTTTCTTGCCACGACGATCTGGACTAGCGGCCAGGCCGTTTTTACCGGGCTGCTGATCGTCTGTTCGATCCTCGCCATTCTGGACCCTCTGTATTTCGGCTTGTCCAACCGCCATCGCTGGCTCTACTTCCTGCTCCATGCGCTGTGCGTGTTCGTGGTGATGCTGGTCACGCTGCCCATCATGCTGAGCCTGACAACGGGAGAGAGCCTGATCCTTTCGATTCTGGCGATGATGTTCTTCAGCCTGCCTAGTGTCATGGGCCTGCTCAAACCCGGCGGCATCGTTCGCTGGCTCGCCATGGCGGGGCTGCTGGTCGTTCTGGGCGGAATTGCCTGGACAGGACGAACCTGGATACCACCAGCGACGCTGTGGCTATCCGGGAGCGCCCTCTCGCCCGGATTCGATACGGCTGCCCGCGAGCCCAGCGGTAGCATGACGCTGACGCCGCAGGCACTCCGCTCGCGCGGCCTCTATGTCTATACGGCGATACGAGCCCCCCGTGGGCTGCGCGAGAAGGTCTATCACGTCTGGCGTCATGACGGCGATGTCGTCGAGCGCATAGCGCTGGTCATTCACGGCGGACGCGACCAGGGCTATCGAGCCTGGACCCACAAGCAGAATTTCTCCGCTGACCTAAAAGGTCGCTGGCAAGTGGATGTGATCACGCAGACCGGCCAGCGGATCGGTAGCGTACGATTCACAGTGGCCGAGGATGGCGCGGCCACGGCGGCCGATGGCAGAATTCAGCGTCCGCTGGGCATCCCCGGCTGGAATATCCGCCATGCCTTGGGAAATGGAGATGAGCAAGCCGACTAATCGCCAATCATTGTGACTTGCATTATCCTGCGGCGCTTTGGAGAATGTTAGGACGTTCACGATTCAGGTAATCCGCTATGGCACAGCATATCGGCTTTAAACTGGCACGCCTGCCGCGACTCTGGCGCGCCGTCATCGATGAACGCTTGGCGCCACTGGGCTTGACCCAGACACGCTGGGTGACGCTTTGGAATCTGCGCAACATGGGCGGAGGTCAGGCCCAATGCGATCTGGCGCGAGCCATTGGCGTGGAAGCGCCCTCGCTGGTGCGCACGCTGGACCAACTGGCAGAGCAGAATCTGATCGAGCGCCGTCCTTGCGCCGAAGATCGCCGTACCAAGCGTCTTCATCTGACGGAGGAGGCAACACCGCTACTGGAGAAGATCGAAGAGATCGTCACCGAGGTGCGCGATGAAATGCTCGGCGGGTTCACGCCGGAAGAGATCGATGCTTTCGAAAGCATGCTGGATCGCATCGAGAAAAACGGATTGGAACTACAGCGTCAGTCCGAGCAGGCCAAGGCCAGCTGAGGCGGGAGCAGGCACCGGCCTGAACACTCCGCCACGATCACGACCAAACGCACCGCGCCGCAAGCGGTGCGCCACTCAAGCGATGAACCACTACCGAGGCTTGTTCGGCACCTCGACGTTTCTGCCGCTGCCAGCCAGGGTATCCCGCATTGCCAGCCAGCTCGTCCACTCCTGCGGAAACCGTTCGAAGCTCATCGCCTCCTGCCACCAGATGCACATCGTATGCTGGCTGGATTCGACGATCAGGGCATCCGCCGGCAATCCGTCCAGCCACTGCTTGAGTGCCTGCAGGCGCTCGGCATCCAACGATGGCAGCGGAGCCTGGCGCCAGCGCCATTGGTCCGTCGCCGCTTCCAGTGCTTCGCTGGCGACATCGTTACGAATCACGGTGAAATCGCTGCCCGATTCCGTGCCTGGGTATCGCAACCGATAACCGGTCAGCGCCACGTTCGGCATGGCCAGTGGCGCCTTGGTAAAGTTCAACTCCCCGCCGTTGGCCTTGACGTGCCGCCGCATCTGCCCTCGGATGGACTCGCCTCGGCTTGGCCGCAGCCACACCATTGGTGACAGAATCAGCAGTACGGCAACCAACAGAAAACCCAGCACCGCCATAACGTTTCTCTCCTGTTTCGGCCGTTTTCCTCCGACCCCATTGCCCTTGATTACGACCAAGGTATGACGCGTCACCGTGCACTCTACCGGTTACATCACGTTGCGTCGCGGGAGCGTATGGTTGATGATCGCCTGCGGCGCCTGACCGCAGGCCATTATCGAAAATTGCGTTGTGCCGCTCATGAGGCGCGCTTACAGTTATCCATGTTCATTCGCCGAACGGGGGGTTACCCGATGAGCAACGAATACCATCACGTGCTGGTTGCCGTGGATCTGACCAAGGATTCGCATAAAGTCCTGGAACGCGCGATTCCCATCGCACGCCGGAACCAAGCCAAGCTCTCGATCATCCACACGCTGGAACCCCTGGGATTTGCCTATGGCGGTGATATCCCGATGGACCTGACGAGCATCCAGGATCAGCTCGACGAACACGCCACGCAGCGACTGGCCGACATCTCCGATCCTTACGATATTCCTCGGGAAGACCAGCATATCGTGGTCGGAATGCCGGATACTGAAATTCAGCGCTTTGCCAAGGAACACGACGTGGACCTGATCGTCGTGGGCTCCCATGGCCGCCACGGCTTCGCGCTGTTGCTGGGATCGACATCGACCGGCGTTCTGCATGGCGCGGAGTGTGACGTATTGGCGGTTCGCGTCGGCAAGGATGGCGAAACGGAAGAGTAGTGTGACCTCCTGCTTCGTCTCCATGGCTGAATCATGTGCCTTGCCCGTCGCGGGCAAGGCACATTCTGCCGCCGCGAGCGGCGACTAGCCCTCTCCTTCCGCCATCGCCTCCAGTTCCATCCAGCGTTCCATTGCCCGATCCAGCTCGGCCTGGGTTGCCGAAAGCGCCTCGATGGCCGCGGTGACGGTCTCGCTGTCCTGCTGGTAGAAGTCCGGCTCCCCCATCTGGGCCTCGAACGTCGCGATCTTGCCCTCCAGCGATTCGATCGTTGCCGGTAACGAGTCCAGCTCCCGTTGCAGCTTGTAGGAGAGCTTCTGGCGACGCTTGTCGCTTTCGCCCTTCGTCGATTGCGCAGATGCCGTCTGCCGCTCGGCCAGCTTTTCCTGCGCCTTGCGTGCCTCGGCCAGCTCCCATGGTGCCGGCGGTAGCCGCCCGCCCTGTCGGACCCAGTCGGTATACCCACCCACGTAGCTGCGCACGATGCCATCACCCTCGAACGCCAGCACGTCGGTGACCACGTTGTCCATGAACGCGCGGTCATGCGAGACCAGCAGCAGCGTGCCTTCGAAGTCGAGCAGCAGCTCCTCCAGCAGCTCCAGGGTTTCCACGTCGAGATCGTTGGTCGGCTCGTCCAGCACTAGTACGTTGGCGGGCTGGGTGAAGAGCTTGGCCAGCAGCAGACGGTTGGACTCACCGCCGGATAGAGCCTTGACCGGTTGTCGTGCGCGCTCCGGCGTGAACAGGAAGTCCTGCAGGTAGCTGATGACGTGCTTGTCCTTGCCCGCGACCGTCACCTTGTCGCTGCCCTGAGCGACGTTGTCGTAGACGCTCTTGTTCAGCTCGAGCCCCGCACGCAGCTGGTCGAAATAGGCGACCGACAGGTTGGTCCCCATTCGCACACTGCCTTCGCTGGGCTCGAGCTCGCCCAGCAGAATCTTGAGCAACGTGGTCTTGCCGGCACCGTTGCGCCCGATCAGCCCAATGCGATCGCCGCGCTGAATCTCCAGCGACAGATCGCGAATGATGCAGGCCTCCGCATAGTAGTGCGTCACCCCCTGCAGCTCGACGACACGCTTGCCGCTGCGTTCGCCGCTATCCACCTGAAACGATGCCTTGCCCTGGCGCTCGCGCCGCTGGGAGCGTTCGTTGCGCATCTTTTCCAGCGCCCGGACCCGGCCTTCGTTGCGGGTTCGGCGCGCCTTGATGCCCTGACGAATCCATGTTTCCTCCTGCGCCAGTTTCTTGTCGAACTCGGCCCGTTCGCGCGCCTCGACTTCCAGTTCGTGCGCCTTCTGTGCCTGGTAGGTGGCGTAATCACCGGGGTAACGACCCAGGCGTCCGCGGTCGAGCTCCAGAATCGTGGTCGCCAGCTTCGAAAGAAAGGCGCGGTCGTGGGTAATGAACAGGACGGCGCCGTCGAATGCCAGAAGCTGCTCTTCGAGCCAGGTAATGGTATCGATGTCGAGATGGTTGGTCGGCTCGTCGAGCAGCAGCAGGTCAGGCCCGGCCACCATGGCGCGCGCCAGTGCCACCCGCCGGCGCCAGCCACCCGAGAGGCCGCTCATCATGGCGTCGGCCGGCAGGCCCAGTCGGGTCAGCACGGTGTCGATACGCTGATGGAAAGACCAGCCGTCCTGCGCTTCCAGACGTGTCTGCAGCGTCTCCAGCCGTCGCATGTCCGGCTCGGCCATCGCCACGAGACGGTGATACTCGGCCAGCAGGGCCCCGGTTTCGGGCAACCCCTGGGCGACGACTTCGAAAATCGTCGCCTCGTCGGCGTCCGGCAACGCCTGCTCGAGAACGCCGATCTTGAGACCCGGCGCGCGCCAGATGTGGCCATCGTCGGCTTGATTATCGCCCGCGATCAGTTTCAGCAGCGTCGACTTGCCGGTGCCGTTACGCCCGACCAGCGCGATGCGCTCTCCCTTCTCGATGACCAGGTCGGCGCCATCGAGCAGCGTATGATGCCCGTAGGCGAGTTGCAGTTGTTCAAGGCGTAGCAGAGCCACGTAGGACCTCGCGATCGTGAAACTTCGAAATGGTGACGGTCATATCTTGCCAAGCGTGTCTTGCCGAACGTGCTTCTGGCGAAACGTGTTGTCTGGCCAGCATTGTACCTTGCTCGCCCAGACTCGCCGAAATGGATTGGCCCATGCTTCGCCGTTGGCGTCCGGCGCTTTACAATGCTTGTCGACATCATCACCGACTGACATCCATCGACTCACATTCACCGACCAAGAGGAGTGCCGCGTGAGCGACACGTCCCCGCATGAATCCTCGAACGGCGGTTCTCCGCTGCCGGAAGCGTTACGAATCACTTCCCCGATGCCACTGGTCGATATCGGGGCCAACCTGACGCACGAGAGCTTCGACCGAGATCTCGAGGCCACGCTGACTCGGGCGACCGAGGCCAATGTCACGACGCTCGTGATCACCGGTGCCGATCTCGAGGGCGCCACCAAGGCAGCGAAGCTGGCGACCCGTTTCGCGGGTCTCCATGCCACCGCCGGTTTGCACCCCCATCATGCCGCCGACTGGACTCCCGAGCTGGAGCAGGCGATGCTCGAGCTCCATCGCCAGGAGGTCGTGGTCGCCGTGGGCGAATGCGGCCTCGATTTCCATCGCAATTTTTCATCGCACACGGACCAGGAGCGCGCGCTGGAAGCGCAGCTGGCCCTGGCGGCAGAGACGGGGCTACCCGTGTTTCTCCACGAGCGTGATGCCGGCCGACGGATGCTGGACATGCTGCGGGAGTGGCGAGACCGGCTCAGCGACGCCGTCATCCACTGCTTCACCGGCGACAGGGAGACACTCCACGGCTATCTCGATCTGGACCTGCATATTGGTCAGACCGGCTGGCTGAGCGATGAACGTCGCGGCCATCATCTTCGCGAGTTCGTCGCCGACATCCCCGACAACCGCCTGATGGTGGAAACCGATTGTCCTTATCTACTGCCCCGCAACCTGCCGGCAAAGATAAAAGGACGCCGCCACGAGCCGGCTCTGCTACCTTGGATAGTGAGAGAACTGGCGCACTGGCGCGGCACGACCGAGGCCGAGCTGGCGAGACAGACCACGCTGACGGCCAAGCGTTTCTTTCGGCTCGAGGAGGTCGCTGGCGAATGACGAACTATCCCGGATTCATCGCCGTCGAGACAGGTGGCGACAACTCGCTGCCGCTGGCCATCGCTTGGGCGCTGCCCAACGGCCAGGTCAAGAATACCCTGATCCAGCCTGACGACGAATGGCTGGAAGACGAACTGCTGTCGCTCGGCGGCTACGATCTCGATGAACTCCGCCACCTGGGTATCAGCCCTCTCGATGTACTCAGGGAGCTGGAGAACGATCACTTCAGCGAGACACTCTATACCGCCGGCGTCCAGGATGACGAAGCGGCGCTATCGTTGATGTTCGATGACTTCGGCGTCGACCCTTTCGTCGAGCTGGCGCCCGCCTCGACGCTCTACCCCGACCTCGAGCCCGGCGAATGGGCCCGCGCCCGCAACGAGCTCTTCGGGGAGATGGGCCTCGAGCCGTTGCGTCCGGAGCACGAGGTGCAGGTCATGCTCTATCTACATCAACGGCTGGTTCAGCAGGACGAGTAGTATCGTTTACGTCGAGCCGTCGCCGCCCGGCGGCGATGGCTTCCTGGATCCCGCCCTTTCCCGCATAGAAGATACCGAGCGTGTCGATCAAGGCCTGGGCGCGTAGCGGCATGCCTTCACTACGATAACGAGCTGCTCGCGCGGAGACTTTCCTGCTGAAAGCCTGTCGATCGACCTCGATGCCATCGAGATTGTCGACGCTGACCTGGAATGGTTTCCCGCACGCTTCGCTGAACAGCGACTCCAATGCCTGGGGCGCGACCTCCACCCGCTCGAAGTCTTCCTGCTGGCGGGCGTCGCGCCCATCCGGCTCGTACCAGTAGCCGTAGTCCTCGAGCTGGCGACGCTTTTCTCCGGCGATACACCAATGGCTGATTTCATGCAGTGCGCTGGCAAAAAAGCCATGGGCAAACACGATACGGTGATGATCGTGCCGGCCGTCCGCGGGTAGATAAATGGGCTCGTCCTCTCCGCGAACCAGCCTTGTACGATAGCGGTCGGCGAATACGCCGTCGAACAGAAGAATCAGATTGTCGATGTCATGAATCATGAACGCCTCCAGAACTGCGCCGGAGTATACGTAAGTTCACCTCCGTCGCCGAGCGCTGGCGGTCGACTCCTGCTAGAATCGCCGCCCTGTCCGTTCGGTCAAGGAGCGCTTCGTGTCGTCGACCGCCCATCGTTTTTACCGCTGCCGAAAAGAGACGGCGAGCCTGGTGCGCCTGGGCCTGCCGATCTGTGGCGCGCAGTTGGCACAAGCCGGCATGAGTGCATCGGATGTGATCATGTCAGGGCGGGCCAGCGCCACCGACCTGGCAGCCGTTTCGGTGGGCGCGAGCCTTTGGGTGCCCCTAATGTTGCTGATGACCGGGACGTTGATGGGGGTCACTCCGATCGTCGCCCATCGCGCAGGCGCGGAGCGTTTCGACCAGGTACGCGGGAAGGTTCACCAGGCGCTCTGGGTGGCACTGGTACTCGGATGCCTCAGCGCGTTGATCATGACCTTTGGCGGCCGCGCCATCTTCCAACTGATGGAGATCCCCACCGGGGTCGCCAGCCTGGCGCTCGAATACCTGAACGCCGCCGCGTTCGGTATTCCGGCAGTCGCACTCTATCAGGCGTTGCGCGCCTTTTCCGACGGCATGCATCATACCCGCCCGGCATTGTGGATGAGCCTTCTCGGGTTGGCCGTGAACATTCCCGGCAACTTCATACTGATCTACGGCGGCCCCGGGCTGATCGGCCTTCTGGGCAACGACATTCCCCTGTTCCTACAGCAACTGCCCGCACTGGGCGCATTCGGTTGCGGCATCGCGACGGCCCTCTCCATGTGGGTCATGTGCCTGGGCATGATCTGGTACACGGCGCGAAGCCGTGCCTACGCGCCAGTAACGCTCTGGGCGTCTCCAACCCCGCCATGCTGGAGAGACATCGCCGAACTCCTGTATATCGGTCTGCCAATTGGTCTGGCGATCTTCTTCGAGGTCACTCTGTTCACCGTGATCACGCTACTGGTCGCCTATCTGGGTGAGGTCACGGTAGCGGCACACCAGATCGCCCTCAACGTGACATCGATTCTGTTCATGCTGCCGCTGTCGCTGAGCATGGCATTGACCGTCAGGGTCAGTAACCGACTGGGAGCCGGCAACAATGCAGAAGCCCGCTTCGTTGCCTGGAATGGTATTGGTGTCGGCCTTGCGCTGGCGCTGTTCAACAGCCTGCTGATCTGGTTGCTGGCGGCGCCCGTGGTGTCGCTCTATACCGGCAATCCCGAAGTGCGGACCTTGGCCATGTCGCTGATCCTGCTGGCCATGATGTTCCAGATTTCGGATTCGCTTCAGGTCAATCTGGCTGGCGCCTTGCGCGGATACAAGGATACTCGCGTGGTCATGGGCATCACGCTGTTTTCCTACTGGCTCGTCGGCCTGGGTTGCGGTCATCTGCTGGGGCGGGGGCTGGATGGCACGTTCGATTCGCTGGGGGTCTATGGTTACTGGATCGGCCTCAATGCCGGTTTGACCTCGGCAGCGCTGCTGTTGGCCTGGCGACTATGGCGCGTCAGCCGACGCCAACGGATGGAAACCTGAAATAATCCCCGCCGAGTTTAACCCGGGACTTAACAGGCCCTTCATGGCTATGCTAATACTGGCACCATGCCTCAAGCCGAGACATTGCCGACCAGGAGGGTAACCATGGGTGTCCCACTTTCCCCTCGATCTGCGCAGATCATCGATCTGGAAACCATGAGGCATCGGCTGAGAGCCAGGAAGCGGTTGGTCCGGTTGTCGCCTGAGCTCGATGGTCTGGAAATGCTTTACTACCTCGCCTCCGATCCCGATACGCTGTACGGGATGCCACTACTGGCGTGGGGCCTGCGTGAAGACGATGAAGTCGTCGGCCTGGTGCCCTGGATGGAGTCGTTGGCATCGTGCCATGAACTGGACAACCCCGAGTACGGCCACTTCGTTGGCTACCGGGATCCCGAGACTCACGAGATATTTCACGACGCGCCCGAGCACAAGATCGTCGAGCTGGCGCACGCGGCAGCCTACTTCGATTACGAAGAGACCCCGGAAGTCTCCCTGACTCAGCAGCTACCGGAGACCCAAGGCACGCATGCACTGTGCCTGGATGAAGTCAGCAAACCCTGGCAGCTCAAGCAGATTTTTGGCTGGCATCTCTACAGCGATGGAACCGTCGATGCGATGCTGGTCGATGAGGACCAGGCGACGTCGCTTCCCGTGCTGATGGGGGACGAATGTCTCTACCCTGGCAAGAGCCGCCATCAGACGCTCTATTTCTTCCAGCGTAATATCGCCAATCGTATTCGCAACGAAGATCCGGATACGCTGGAAGCGTTGGCATTGATGGTCATGCCGCACAACTGATCGGTCCGGCTGGAAACGTCTCGACCGAACCGCTATTTCATCCCAACAGAATGCGATAGCGGTATTCCCCTTCTTCCTCGGACTGCGCGATGAGTTCGTGCCCCAGAAAGTTGCAGAATTTGGGAATATCGCGGGTCGTCGCGGGATCGGTAGCGATGACTTCGAGAATGTCGCCCACCGACATGTCACGCACCTTGTTATGCATCAACATGATCGGCTCCGGACAGTAGAGCCCACTGGTATCCAGCGTTTCACTTCGCGTCGATTCAACGTTACTCATGGCTCCCTCGCGCAATCATTATCGTTCCCCATCCAGACGAACGTGAACGGTGACCTCTTCACGGTCATGATACAAGTGACGACAGGCGATATCAGCCTCTACGCCCTCTGCCTTCAGGTTTATCTCGAGACGTGTCAGGCAACGCTGAACCTCTTCCCAGCGTTTTTTCATCGGCAGTTTCAGATTGAATACCGCTTCACGACACCAACGCTTGATCAGCCATCGTTCGACCATGTCGATGACGCGCATCGGCTTGTCGACGATATCGCAGACCAGCCAATCGAGGCGGTACGGGGGCTCCCACACGAACCCGTCTTCACGCAGATGCTCGACCTGCCCCGTAGCCATCAGCCCCGACGCCATAGGTCCATTATCGATGGCATAGACGAACATCCCACGGCGAACCAGCTGGTATGTCCAGCCTCCCGGAGCCGCGCCGAGATCCACGGCCTGCATGCCCACATGCAGGCGCGATTCCCACGCCTCTTTTGGTACGAAGGTATGCCAGGCTTCCTCGAGCTTCAGCGTCGAACGGCTCGGAGCATCCGCCGGATGACGAAGACGCAGGACGCCCCCCGGATGTTCACTGCGGTTGCCAGGGAAGCTCATCCCGATCTGTACGGCGTCGCCTGCTAGCCAGAACAGATGCAGCCGACGCCCACCGGCCTTCCGCCGCAAACCGCCACCTCGCTTCAAAGCGCTTTCCAGAGGGCGGCCCAAGGATTTGGCCAAACGTGCCAGGCTCTTGCCATCATTGGTATCCGGCGTTTCATGCCAGATGGACTCGAAGTTCCAGCCACTTTCCTTGATCAGTTCCACGATGGGGGAAATCCGATCATCCCGGGAGAGTGATAACGGCTCGAAAGCAACCAGTGACTGCCTGGCGAATACCAGAGACATCAACGGCAGTCCACGATGGACACCGTTGGCTGGTCGGGAATCGTGGCTCTGCCAACGAACGAAACCGCTGTTGCTTTCGGCCGCCACGACCTGCCCCGGCTCATCGAGTTTGTGTGCACGGGTAGTGATTTCAGCCGCCAGGTCGGGTTCGAAACCGGCTCGACAATATAACAGCCATTCGTTGGGCACTCGGTTCACAATCGCCTCGCTAAGCTGATACTCGTTTCCAAAAAGTCTGGCATAAAAAAACCCCAGCCTTGTGGGCTGGGGTTTCGAGATAGATGCCTGACGATGACCCGGCCGGCGCTCCGGGACTCTCCATGGGGAGACCCCTAAACGAATGAACCCCGGCCAATGGCCGGGGTTCGGTATAGATGCCTGACGATGACCTACTCTCACATGGGGAGACCCCACACTACCATCGGCGCTAAGCGGTTTCACTACTGAGTTCGGCATGGATCAGGTGGTTCCCGCTTGCTATGGTCGTCAGGCAAAACTGACGTCGGGATGCGTGGCGTGACTGCAATTTGCCATCATCCCAACTGATTCGGATCATGCTGACTGAGACACGTCTCGCCTGCCCGCTCTACGAGGCAGGGCGTATCCAGTCTGTCGGTGATCATCACCGATCGCACGCGGTACGTCTCGTACCGGTGTCGTAAACCCCTTGGGGTTATATGGTCAAGCCTCACGGGGCATTAGTACACGTTAGCTCAACGCCTTGCAGCGCTTCCACACCGTGCCTATCAACCAGCTAGTCTTGCTGGACCCTTTAGGAGACTCGAAGTCTCGGGGAGATCTCATCTTGAAGAAGGCTTCCCGCTTAGATGCTTTCAGCGGTTATCCCGTCCGCACATAGCTACCCGGCGATGCCACTGGCGTGACAACCGGAACACCAGAGGTGCGTCCACTCCGGTCCTCTCGTACTAGGAGCAGCCCTTCTCAAATCTCCAACGCCCACGGCAGATAGGGACCGAACTGTCTCACGACGTTCTAAACCCAGCTCGCGTACCACTTTAAATGGCGAACAGCCATACCCTTGGGACCGACTTCAGCCCCAGGATGTGATGAGCCGACATCGAGGTGCCAAACACCGCCGTCGATGTGAACTCTTGGGCGGTATCAGCCTGTTATCCCCGGAGTACCTTTTATCCGTTGAGCGATGGCCCTTCCATACAGAACCACCGGATCACTAGAACCTACTTTCGTACCTGCTCGACGTGTCTGTCTCGCAGTTAAGCACCCTTATGCTCTTGCACTCAATGCACGATTTCCAACCGTGCTGAGGGTACCTTCGTGCTCCTCCGTTACGCTTTCGGAGGAGACCGCCCCAGTCAAACTACCCACCACACACTGTCCTCACACCGGATCACGGTGCCAAGTTAGAACGCCAATGATGCCAGGCTGGTATTTCAAGGTTGGCTCCACCCGAACTGGCGTCCGGGTTTCCAAGCCTCCCAGCTATCCTACACAAGCAACATCAGCGTCCAGTGTGAAGCTATAGTAAAGGTTCACGGGGTCTTTCCGTCTAGCCGCGGGTACACAGCATCTTCACTGCGATTTCAATTTCACTGAGTCTCGGGTGGAGACAGCGTGGCCATCATTACGCCATTCGTGCAGGTCGGAACTTACCCGACAAGGAATTTCGCTACCTTAGGACCGTTATAGTTACGGCCGCCGTTTACCGGGGCTTCGATCAAGCGCGTCGCCGAAGCTAACGCCATCACTTAACCTTCCGGCACCGGGCAGGCGTCACACCCTATACGTCCGCTTACGCGTTAGCAGAGTGCTGTGTTTTTAATAAACAGTTGCAGCCACCTGGTATCTTCGACCGGTGGCAGCTCGGGCCGCGAGGGCCGTCACCGCCACCGGCGCACCTTCTCCCGAAGTTACGGTGCCATTTTGCCTAGTTCCTTCACCCGAGTTCTCTCAAGCGCCTTGGGATTCTCACCCTGACCACCTGTGTCGGTTTGGGGTACGGTCGCATGTGATCTGAAGCTTAGAGGCTTTTCCTGGAAGCGTGGCATCGATGACTTCCGGACCGTAGTCCGTTCGTCTCGTCTCTCGGCCTAAAGGACCCGGATTTGCCTAAGTCCTCAGCCTACTGACTTTCACCAGGACAACCAACGCCTGGCTCACCTAGCCTTCTTCGTCCCCCCATCGCAATCACATCCGGTACGGGAATATTAACCCGTTTCCCATCGACTACGCTTTTCAGCCTCGCCTTAGGGGCCGACTCACTCTGCTCTGATTAGCATAGAACAGAAAACCTTGGTCTTCCGGCGGGGGAGTTTTTCACTCCCCTTGTCGTTACTCATGTCAGCATTCGCACTCGTGATATCTCCAGCATGCTTCTCAACACACCTTCACAGACTTACACGACGCTCCTCTACCGCTCATCCATAAGGATGAACCCGTAGCTTCGGCATCTGGTTTGAGCCCCGTTACATCTTCCGCGCAGGCCGACTCGACTAGTGAGCTATTACGCTTTCTTTAAAGGATGGCTGCTTCTAAGCCAACCTCCTAGCTGTCTATGCCTTCCCACATCGTTTCCCACTTAACCAGAATTTGGGGGCCTTAGCTGACGGTCTGGGTTGTTTCCCTTTTCACGACGGACGTTAGCACCCGCCGTGTGTCTCCCACGCTCTACTCACCGGTATTCGGAGTTTGCCTCGGGTTGGTAACCCGGGATGGGCCCCTAGCCGAAACAGTGCTCTACCCCCGGCGGTAATACGTGAGGCGCTACCTAAATAGCTTTCGAGGAGAACCAGCTATCTCCGAGCTTGATTAGCCTTTCACTCCGATCCACAGCTCATCCCAGCATTTTTCAACATACTTGGGTTCGGGCCTCCAATTGATGTTACTCAATCTTCACCCTGGCCATGGATAGATCGCCCGGTTTCGGGTCTATATCCAGCGACTGGTCGCCCAGTTAAGACTCGGTTTCCCTACGCCTCCCCTATACGGTTAAGCTCGCCACTGAATATAAGTCGCTGACCCATTATACAAAAGGTACGCGGTCACAGAACGCGTCTGCTCCCACTGCTTGTACGCACACGGTTTCAGGATCTATTTCACTCCCCTCTCCGGGGTTCTTTTCGCCTTTCCCTCACGGTACTGGTTCACTATCGGTCAGCCAGGAGTATTTAGCCTTGGAGGATGGTCCCCCCATGTTCAGTCAGGGTTTCACGTGCCCCGACCTACTCGATTTCACACATTCAGGTTTTCGACTACGGGGCTATCACCCACTATGGCCGGCCTTTCCAGGCGCGTTCGTCTAACCAGTCACATGCTTAAGGGCTACTCCCCGTTCGCTCGCCGCTACTGGGGGAATCTCGGTTGATTTCTTTTCCTCGGGGTACTTAGATGTTTCAGTTCTCCCGGTTCGCTTCCCAACACCTATGGATTCAGTGTGGGATATCCAGCTTGTGCTGGATGGGTTTCCCCATTCGGAAATGTCCGGGTCGCAGGTTGTTTGCCACCTCACCGAACCTTATCGCAGGCTACAACGTCCTTCATCGCCTCTGGCTGCCAAGGCATCCACCGTGTGCGCTTAATCGCTTGACCATATAACCCGAAGGAGTCTGGTCAGTGATTAATCATTCGACAATTGCCGGATACGCTTGAGACGTATCTCGTTTTGCTCTTCTCTAGAGAGAAGAACTGTCAGCATGATCCAAATTGTTAAAGAGCGTTTAGAGCGATAAGCTCTAAGCTGTAAGCTTGCTGTCACGAGTGTTTCATCGTCACGTCAAGCGTATAGCTTAAAACTTATGGTCAGACTGTCGGGTTGCGCTTGTCTCTCGGTTGTCGCGAGAGAGTGGTGGAGCCTAGCGGGATCGAACCGCTGACCTCCTGCGTGCAAGGCAGGCGCTCTCCCAGCTGAGCTAAGGCCCCGGATAGACAGATCGTAAAAAGAACCAAGAAGACTTTCTCTTTTATTTGATCTGTTTAATTTTATTCAGATCGAGGCATTTCGGGGCGACGCATAGCCTGCTATGCGAGTCACGAAATAACGTGGAACTGGATAAAATTTGGTGGGTCTGGGCAGACTCGAACTGCCGACCTCACCCTTATCAGGGGTGCGCTCTAACCAACTGAGCTACAGACCCAAACAGTCTTGCTCTGGCCGATCAGGTAATTGATTGTGAGCGCTTGAACCACGCTAAGCTAATCGTTTAAGGAGGTGATCCAGCCGCAGGTTCCCCTACGGCTACCTTGTTACGACTTCACCCCAGTCATGAACCACACCGTGGTGATCGCTCTCCCGAAGGTTAAGCTAACCACTTCTGGTGCAGTCCACTCCCATGGTGTGACGGGCGGTGTGTACAAGGCCCGGGAACGTATTCACCGTGACATTCTGATTCACGATTACTAGCGATTCCGACTTCACGGAGTCGAGTTGCAGACTCCGATCCGGACTGAGGCCGGCTTTCTGGGATTCGCTCCACCTCGCGGTCTCGCAACCCTTTGTACCGGCCATTGTAGCACGTGTGTAGCCCTACCCGTAAGGGCCATGATGACTTGACGTCGTCCCCACCTTCCTCCGGTTTGTCACCGGCAGTCTCCTTAGAGTTCCCGACATTACTCGCTGGCAAATAAGGACAAGGGTTGCGCTCGTTACGGGACTTAACCCAACATTTCACAACACGAGCTGACGACAGCCATGCAGCACCTGTCTCAGAGTTCCCGAAGGCACGAAGGCATCTCTGCCAACTTCTCTGGATGTCAAGGGTAGGTAAGGTTCTTCGCGTTGCATCGAATTAAACCACATGCTCCACCGCTTGTGCGGGCCCCCGTCAATTCATTTGAGTTTTAACCTTGCGGCCGTACTCCCCAGGCGGTCGACTTATCGCGTTAACTGCGCCACTAAGTCCTTAAAGGTCCCAACGGCTAGTCGACATCGTTTACGGCGTGGACTACCAGGGTATCTAATCCTGTTTGCTACCCACGCTTTCGCACCTCAGTGTCAGTGTCAGGCCAGAAGGCCGCCTTCGCCACTGGTATTCCTCCCGATCTCTACGCATTTCACCGCTACACCGGGAATTCTACCTTCCTCTCCTGCACTCTAGCCTGGCCGTTCCGGATGCCGTTCCCAGGTTGAGCCCGGGGCTTTCACAACCGGCGTGCCAAGCCACCTACGCGCGCTTTACGCCCAGTAATTCCGATTAACGCTCGCACCCTCCGTATTACCGCGGCTGCTGGCACGGAGTTAGCCGGTGCTTCTTCTGCGAGTAATGTCTTTCCTCTGGGGTATTAACCCAGAGGCTTTCTTCCTCGCTGAAAGTGCTTTACAACCCGAAAGCCTTCTTCACACACGCGGCATGGCTGGATCAGGCTTTCGCCCATTGTCCAATATTCCCCACTGCTGCCTCCCGTAGGAGTCTGGGCCGTGTCTCAGTCCCAGTGTGGCTGATCATCCTCTCAGACCAGCTACGGATCGTCGCCTTGGTAAGCCGTTACCTTACCAACTAGCTAATCCGACATAGGCTCATCCGATAGCGCAAGGTCCGAAGATCCCCTGCTTTCTCCCGTAGGACGTATGCGGTATTAGCGTGGGTTTCCCCACGTTATCCCCCACTACCGGGCAGATTCCTATGCATTACTCACCCGTCCGCCGCTCGCCACCAGGGAGCAAGCTCCCCGTGCTGCCGCTCGACTTGCATGTGTTAGGCCTGCCGCCAGCGTTCAATCTGAGCCATGATCAAACTCTTCAGTTGAAGTTCGATAGTCCTTACTTCTCTCACACCCGAAAGCGTAAGAAGAAAAGCGGACCAAACTTGGTTCAAGGTCAAACGAATCTTGACGAGTCGCTTGCCTCGATATGTCGTGACTGGCTGTCACGCGAGAACAAGCGCCCACATCAATTACCTGATCGATTGTTAAAGAGCGCCTTACTTTGCCGTTGTCGAACCCAAGTGCTTGTCAGCGCTTGTTTTCTGGGCCGCCGTAAGGAGTGGCGTATTTTAAGGATCTTGGCGGCGATGTCAACATCTTTTTCGTTGAATCCCGCTGGCTCCGGTCAAACCTGGTGGAGCCGATCCTTCGAAGAACTGGGAAGCGATCTTACCGGCTTCACCGCCTTGCGTCAACCGATTTCTTCAATCAAATCAAACGCTTGGCTTTCTTCTCCGCTGCCTCCGAAACCCTGTCTCGGCGTCAGCGGATGCGTACTTTACGACTCTCACCGGCAGTTGGCAACCCTTGGATGAAGAAAAAGTTGATGATACGACCCAGTCGTCATCAAACAGTCACCTCGAGGCCTTCTCTCTTAGATAATCCAGTGCTCCAGAAAGGTATTGACCGGCATCGCTTCGAGCTGCGCAGCATCTTCATACAAGGCGAGTATCCGCTCGCCTCGTTGTGCCGGGAAGCGCGTTGCCAGGTTACGGCGAAACTTCTCTTTCAACAGGGGAATCCCCTCCTCCCGCCGACGTCGATGCCCGAGGGGATATTCCACCGCCACCCGGTCGGTGTGCGTTCCGTCATTGAAGAAGACCTGAATGGCGTTAGCGATGGAGCGCTTGTCCGCCTGGTGATACTCGCGGCTGTATCGCTCGTCTTCTACGATCTCCATCTTGTCACGCAGGAGATCGATGACAGGATGCGCCCGATGGAAGTCATCCTCGTAATGCTCGGCGGTCAAGTCACCGAACGCCAGCGGCACGGCGATCATATATTGCAGGCAGTGATCCCGATCGGCGGGGTTGGCGAGCTCCCCCACCTTGGAAATGATGCGGATGGCAGATTCGTGCGTGGTCACCACGATCCGCTCGACCTCGTCCAGGCGATCGCGCACTTGAGGATGTAGTGCAACGGCTGCTTCGGCCGCGGTCTGGGCATGAAACTCGGCCGGGAAGCTGATCTTGAACAGGACGTTCTCCATCACGTAAGTCCCGTAGGGCTGAGACACGCGAAAGGCACGCTCGGCCTCGGGCTTGATCGCCTGGTCCCTGTTGGTCTTGCTGAACAGGACATCGTAGAACCCCCACTGCGGCGCGGAAAGTACGCCCGGAACGCCCATTTCGCCCCGCATCGCCATATCGGCCAGCCTCACCGCCCGGGATGTTGCATCCCCTGCCGCCCAGCTCTTGCGCGATCCGGCGTTGGGTGCGTGGCGGTAGGTGCGCAGACTCTGCCCATCGACGAACGCATGAGAAAGCGCCGAGAGCAACTGCTCGCGGTTGGCGCCCATCAGCTTGGCGACCACAGCCGTCGATGCCACCTTGACCAGCACGACGTGATCCAGGCCTACACGATTGAACGAGTTCTCCAGCGCCAGCACGCCTTGTACCTCGTGGGCCATGACCATGGCGTCGAGTACATCACGAAGGGTCAGCGGTTGTTCGCCCTTTGCCAGGCGCTGCTGGGAAAAGTGATCGGCCACCGCCAGAATGCCGCCGAGATTATCGGAGGGGTGCCCCCATTCCGCCGCCAGCCAGGTGTCGTTGTAATCCAGCCAGCGGATGATGCAGCCGATATCCCAGGCCGCCTTCACCGGATCGAGTCGAAACGGAGTACCGGGTACCCGGGCCCCGTGCGGAACGATCGTACCTTCTACCAGCGGCCCCAGATGTTTGGTGCATTCCGGAAAACGCAGTGCCAACAGTCCGCATCCCAGCGTATCCATCAGACAGTGACGCGCAGTATCCAGCGCTTCCCGACTTTCGATGCGATAGTCGAGCACGTAATCCGCAATCGCCTGAAGCTCCGGATCGTAATCGGGGCGCTGGTTGAAATCGACGTTGGCACTCATGGCATTTCCTTTGATTTGTGACTTGTCCGGCTCGATGTTCGAAGCCGATATCATTGACGCTGCTCGATCGGCACCCAGTCGCGTTTTTCCGGTCCGACATAATCGGCACTGGGACGGATGATACGGTTGTTGGCGCGCTGCTCGAAGACGTGTGCGCACCATCCCGTCAAACGGGAGCAAACGAAGATCGGCGTGAACAACTTGGTGGGAATGCCCATGAAGTGATAGGCGCTGGCGTGATAGAAATCGGCATTGGGGAAGAGCTTCTTCTCTCTCCACATGACTTCATCGACACGCTGCGACACCGCATAGAGGTGATTGTCGCCCACGTCATCCGCCAGTTGTCTGGCCCATCCCTTGATGATCGCGTTACGAGGATCGGACTCGCGATAGATCGCATGGCCGAAGCCCATGATCTTGTCCTTGCGCTCGAGCATTTCGAGAATATGGCGCTCCGCCTCGTCCGGCGTCGACCAGCGGCTGATCATTTCCATCGCTGCTTCATTGGCACCGCCATGCAACGGCCCGCGTAGCGAGCCGATCGCCCCGGTCACGCAGCTGTGCAGATCCGACAGCGTCGATGCACATACCCGGGCCGTGAAGGTCGAGGCGTTGAACTCGTGCTCGGCATAAAGAATCAGCGAGACGTTCATCACCTTGGCGTGCAGCTCGGACGCCGGCTTGCCGTGAAGTAGATGCAGGAAATGGCCACCCACAGAGTCGTCGTCGGTTTCGGTCTCGATGCGCTCACCGTAGTGTGAATACCGATACCAGTAATTGAGAATCGACGGCATGACCGCCAGCAGCCGGTCCGCGTGTCGCTGCTGATCTTCCCTGCGCTGCTCGGTTTCCAGATTGCCCAGCATGGAAGTCCCCGTGCGCAGCACATCCATCGGATGCGCATCGGATGGGATCTGCTCCAATACCTTCTTCAACGCCCCCGGCAGCGAGCGGGAACGCTGGAGCAGCGCAACGTAGTCATCCAATTGACGCTGATTGGGCAATTCCCCCTTGAGCAGCAGGTAGGCGACCTCTTCGAAGCGCGCCTTCTCCGCCAACGTCTGGATGTCGTAGCCACGATAGGTGAGCCCCGAGCCGCTCTTGCCGACCGTGCAGATTTCGGTCGAGCCGGCGCTCTGCCCGCGCAGCCCGGTGCTTTTGGGTCGTTCCGCCATGGTAGTCTCCTCCGATAGTCTTCTTCCTGGCTGCGACTCAGTCGCCCCCTTTCTCGAAGAGCGTATCGAGCTTGCGTTCGAAGGCGTGATAGTCGAGGAAGTCGTAGAGCTCTTCTCGTGTCTGCATCAGATCGACCACGTCTCGCTGATGCCCTTTGGCGTGAATGTCCCGATACACCTTGAGTGCCGCGGCATTCATCGCACGGAAAGCCGAGAGCGGATAAAGCACCATGCGACAGCCGACCTCGGCGAGTTCCTGCTGGGTAAATAGCGGCGTAGCCCCGAACTCGGTGATATTGGCGAGGATGGGTGCCTCGACGCCCTCGCAGAACGCCCGATAGTCATCCAGGGTATGCACCGCCTCGGCAAAGATCGCATCGGCGCCCGCCTCGATACAGGCGTTAGCCCGCTCGATCGCAGCGGCCAGACCCTCCTTCTGGAAGGCATCGGTGCGCGCGATGAGATAGAAATCCGCGTCGTGACGGGCATCGGATGCCGCCTTGATGCGATCGACCATCTCCGACTGGGAAACGATCTCCTTGTTGGGGCGATGACCACAGCGCTTCTGCGCCACCTGATCCTCGAGGTGAACCGCGGCAACACCGGCGCGCTCCATCTCCTTGATCGTGCGGGCGATGTTGAAAGCCCCGCCCCAGCCGGTATCGATATCCACCAGCAGCGGCAGATCGCAGGCCCCGGTAATGCGACGGGCGTCTTCCACCACATCGTTGAGCGTGGTCATGCCCAGATCCGGCAGCCCGTAGGACGCGTTGGCCACCCCGCCGCCGGACAGATAAAGGGCATGATGCCCGACCGCCTTTGCCATCATCGCGCTATAGGCATTTATGGCGCCGACGATGGGCAACGGACGGTGGCGATCGAGCGCTTCACGAAAGCGGGCGCCGGGGCTTGGTTGAGTCATGATTCGATCCTCGGGATGTCGGGAGAGTCGGACGTCTCCTCTCCCAGCGTACGAGCATAATGGGCAGCGACATTCTCGCGAGAGGCGCTGACATGGCGGCGCATCAGCAGCTCGGCCAGCTCGGCATCGCCCGCTTCGATCGCATCGACGATACGATGGTGCTCGACGAACGCTCGCTGCGGCCGGGAGCCTTTGGCGCTGAATTGGGTACGATAGAGCCGCACCAGGTAATAGAGGTCGTCGCACAGCAAGGTCATCAACATGCGATTGTGGCTGCCCTGCACGATGCGATAGTGGAAGTCGAGATCGCCCTCGCGCTGGTAATAAGCCTCGCCACTGGACAAGTCTTCCTGACGTTCGTGAAAAGCCAGCACTTCTCGCAGTCCGGTAATTTCCTCAGCGGTCATCGACTTCGCGGCCAGTCGCGCCGCCATGCTCTCCAGCGCTTCACGCACGTCGAACAGCTCCAGCAGCTCGTCCATCGACAGCTTGACGACCCGGGCACCGACATGGGGCACGCGCTCGATCAGGCGATAGGTTTCCAATCGCCGCATGGCTTCCCGCAAAGGCCCTCGGGAGATACCGTAATGCGACGAGAGGTCCGGCTCCGTGATGCGCGTGCCGGGTGGCAGCTCGCCACGAACGATGGCACGCTGGAGCTGGTGAAAAACGCGCTCGGCCAGGGTACGAACCGCAGGGAGTTCGGCGTCGGTATCGTGCGTATCGGAAGTTGGCTGAAACATTGAGTTGTTAACAATCATAGGACGAAGCTCCAATCATAGGCGCCACGTTTTCCTGTAGCAATGGATAAAACGCCGCAGGCATCGCACTTTAGTCGGAAAGCACAAACCTCCTTCCCCAGCATTGTCGACAATGAAATCATGTGAGTGGTCGCATACAGGCATATCCACTTCCGTTCCCGGCGCCGCGTGACACAGCTCTCCTCTACTCCACGGAAGCGCAAAGACCTCGCTCATCATCACGACTCCCGATAGACTTGCCGCCAGGCATTCGTTGCCCGCATGACAAGGCTTTCGATGCCGTGTCGTTGTTTCATTCGTCAGGAAAAAGGTGTTCATGGCTGACGCGCGACCGTGGCTCGAGATAGCCGACCTTCCCTATACCTCCGATCCCACGTCGCTCTTCGAACGATTGCAGTCGCGTCCCGGTGCCGTATTACTGGACAGCGGCCGTCCGGGCGCCCCGGGTGGACGCTTCGACATTCTCAGCAGCGATCCGCTGGCGATGCTGACCATCGATGACGGCCACCCTCGTTGCGAGCCGTCGATGCCACTGCCCGCCGCCCCCTTCGCGGCACAGCAGGCCTTGCTGGAGCACGCCGAGACCGAACTGCTGCCGAGACTGTCGGACACCGTCGCGGCGCGGGCCAGCGCTCTTCCCTTTCTCGGCGGCCTGCTCGGCTACTGGGGCTATTCGCTGGTCAAGGCTCACGATGCGACGGACGACGCTGCCCGGCGAGCCGCCCGCCGACCGGGGCCCGGGCTGCCCGAGGCCAGGCTCGGGCTCTACGACTGGGCGCTGATTCAGGATCACTACGCCCGGCGCACGTTCGTTGTCGCCACGGCCGAACGTCGCCAGCAGGTCATGGCCTGGCTGAACGAGCCTGCAACGCCGACACGGCCCGGCTTCACCCTGACCCGCCCCTTCGTGGCCGACCTGGATCGCGCCGGCTATACACAGCGCTTTCAGCGGGTCATGGACTACCTTCACGCGGGTGACTGCTATCAGATCAACCTGGCCCAGCGCTTTACCGCCCATTTCCAGGGGAGCACCTGGCAGGCGTACCAACGTCTTCGTCAGGCCACGCCGACGCCCTACGGCGGTTATCTCGCTTGGGAGGACCAAGCCATTCTGTCGCTGTCGCCGGAGCGCTTCATCGGTATCGCCGATGGACGGGTCGAAACCCGCCCGATCAAGGGGACTCGCCCCCGTGGCTCGACGCCCGAGGACGACCGGCGTCTGGCAGCAGAGCTACAGCAGAGTGCCAAGGATCGCGCAGAGAACGTCATGATCGTCGATCTGCTCCGCAACGACCTCGGCCGTGTCTGCCGGCCCGGCAGCGTCACGGTTCCCCAGCTCTGCGGACTGGAGAGCTATGCCAACGTACATCATCTGGTCAGTATCGTGCATGGGAAACTCGCAATCGGTGCGAGGCCGCTGGATCTGCTGGCTTCCGCTTTTCCCGGCGGCTCGATTACCGGCGCCCCCAAGCATCGCGCCATGCAGATCATCGACGAGCTGGAGCCCTCTCAACGTAGCGTCTACTGTGGCAGTCTCGGCTATCTCGATCGTCGCGGCCGTCTCGACACCTCGATCGCGATCCGTACCGTCATCGCCGATGGCGACACGCTGCATATCTGGGGCGGCGGCGGGCTGGTCGCGGATTCCGACGAAGAGGCCGAATATCAGGAAACGCTGGCCAAGATCGCACGACTGATGCAAGCGTTAGCGGGTTGAAGCCGTCGCGAGCCCGATTTCTGATAGCCTTTCCCTGGCTGACGCCGCCCGACGCCACCTCCAGACAACGATTCTTGCCTTGAAAGCCACCACTCGCTTGCCTCACATCGCGAAGCCGGAATCCACGGCTGCTCGCTACCTGGCCCGCCAGCGGCGTCAGCGGGGGTTGATCGTCCTGACCGCCCTGGCGGTCCTGGCTTCTCTCCTAGCCGATGTCGCCACCGGCCCGGGTGCCTATGCCCTTCCCGACGTGCTGAAAGCGTTGGTCGCACCGTCGGAGGTGTCTCGCGTCCTCCAGATCGTGGTGTGGGAGATTCGGCTACCGGTCGCCTTGATGGCTATCATCGTCGGGGCCAGTCTCGCCGTCGCTGGTGCGGAGATGCAGACTCTGCTCGACAATCCGCTCGCCGACCCGTTCACGCTCGGCATCTCTTCGGCGGCCAGCTTCGGCGCCGCGCTGGCCATCGTGCTCGACTTCGGCCTCCTGCCGGTGGCCGGCACGCTGCTGCTGACCGGTAACGCCTTCCTGCTGGCCATGTTCGCCTCCCTGGCGATATGGGCCTTGAGTCGACTACGCGGCGTCAGCATCCAGACGATGGTGCTGATGGGCATCGCGATCATGTTCTTCTTCAACGCGCTGCTGGGAATCCTGCAGTACGTCGCTTCCGCCGAGTCGCTGCAGCAGCTGATGTTCTGGTCGCTGGGCAGCCTGGACAAGGCCAGCTGGGGAAAGCTCGGGCTCGCCGGCCTGGCATTGCTGGTCACGATACCCATCTTCGTCAGGGCACGGTCGCGACTGACCGCCCTGCGACTGGGAGACGTTCAGGCCAAAGCGATGGGTATCGATGTCGGCAGACTTCGGCTGCGCATGCTGCTGTGCTGCGCACTGCTGTCGGCGACGGCCGTCGCCTTCGTGGGAACCATCGGCTTCATCGGCCTGGTCGGTCCGCACATCGCGCGCCTCCTGGTAGGCGAGGACCAGCGCGTGTTCCTGCCGATGTCCGCGCTGACCGGCGCCCTGATTCTGTCGTTGACCTCGATCCTGTCGAAGACCCTGATTCCCGGCATCCTGCTGCCGATCGGCATCCTGACGGCCCTGATCGGCCTGCCGTTCTTCGTCTCGCTGATCCTGCGTTCGCGCCGGGAGCCATGGCGATGACTCTCACCATCGATCATCTCGACTGTTCGCTGGGGAAGCGTCGAATACTGCACGATCTCTCCGGCCTGAGCGCAAGACCGGGCGAGATCACGGCATTGATCGGCCCCAACGGCTCGGGCAAATCGACGCTGCTCAAGGCGATCGCCGGCATCGAAGCGGCCAGCGGTCGCATCCGGCTGGGCGAACGGCAACTCGATGCGCTATCTCTCGAGCAGCGCAGCCAATGCCTCTACTATCTTCTCCAAGATACCAGCACCCAGGCGGCGCTGAGTGTCTTCGAAGCCGTCCTGCTCGCTCGTCGCACGCAGGTTGCCGAGCCCGCCGCCACCGCGCTGTCGGCGGTCGAACGAGCCCTGACATCGCTGGAACTCGACCCCTTGGCCGAACGCGAGCTGGTCACGCTTTCCGGCGGCCAGCGCCAGCGAGTCGCAATCGCGCAAGCGATCGTGCGGAGGCCGAGGCTGCTGATGCTCGATGAACCGACCAGCGCGCTGGACCTGCACCATCAACTGCAGGTGCTCGACTATCTCAGGCGTCTGGCGCGCCGCGAAGAGATCGTCATCGTTCTCGCGATTCACGACCTCAACCTGGCCGCCCGCTTCGCCGATCATCTGTGGGTCGTGAAGGAAGGTCGACACATCGTCAGCGGCATGCCAGAGCAAGTGCTGACCCCCGAACGCCTGCGAGACATCTACGCTATCGAAGCCCACGTGGAATGGCCGATCGACGCCCCACCTCGTGTCATCCCGCTATCGGCCCTGCACCGGCTGGGCGGCTAATAATCAGAAGCTCGATTTCCAGCCCCAACTAGATAATCTGGTTATATATCCATCTAACCAAACGGTATTGGTGGATGCTTGGCCGCCCTTGCTAGAGTGACAACCACTCCACGCCCCCATCGGATCTTGCCCATCCTGCGGCGTGACCACCCTGAAGGAGTCAGCCATGGCGTTCGACCTCGATGCCCTCAACCGTGAAATCGGCCACGATCCGCTGGCCATTACCGAATTCGCACTGAGCCTAGATCAGAAGGCGATCTGCACCACCAACTTCCGTCCGTTCGAGGCCGTGATACTGCATCTGGTCACCCGTGTGCGCCCCGACATTCCGGTCGTGTGGATGGATAGCGGCTACAACACGCCCGCGACCTACCGCTTCGCCGACGAACTGACCAGGCAACTCGATCTCAACCTGACCATCTACCATCCGCTTCGCTCACGCGCCCATCGCGAGGCGGTGGAAGGTCCGACGCCGCAAATCGACGACCCGCGTCACGCGGCGTTCACCGAAGAGGTCAAGCTCGAACCGTTCCGCCGCGCCCTGGCCGAGACGGCGCCGGATGTCTGGTTCACGGCACTGCGGGCAGAAGACACCGCGGAGCGCTCGCGCATGCAGCCCATGTCCCGCAATGCCGATGGGCTGTTGAAAGTGGCTCCGGTACTGCACTGGACCGCCAAGCAGATGTATCAATACCTGCAGCAGCACGACCTGCCCAACAACTTCGACTACTTCGATCCGACCAAGGTGGAAGAAAAGCGCGAGTGCGGTCTGCATTTGCAACATTGACCGGCAACGCGTCTCGCTCGGTCCGCACCCTATAACGCATGAGCCCCGCCAGTGGCGGGGCTCATGCGTTGAGAAAAAGATCGTCTGCTGGAAACGATCCCGACAGGAACCGGCCTCTACGACACGGTTTCTACAGCACCGGCAGCTGAATTCCCTCGAACAGCTCGGCCTCGTGCCGCGGCCCCGCCGCCAGCGCCGCCTCGACGGTTTCTCGATCGAGGTGTGGTGCCATGCGCTTGACGAAGTCGTACATGTAGGTACGCATGAAGGTGCCGCGACGTATGCCGATCTTGGTGGTGGAACTCTCGAACAGATGCGACGCATCCACGGCGATCAGGTCGCTGTCGGCAACGGGGTCGACGGCCATGTGCGCAACGATGCCAATCCCCAGTCCCAGGCGCACGTAGGTCTTGATCACATCGGAGTCGGCCGCCGTAAGCACGACATTGGGCGTCAGGTCCCGGGACTTGAACGCATCATCGAGCTGCGAACGACCGGTAAAGCCAAAAACGTAGGTGACCAGAGGATGTTCGGCGACGCGTTCGAGCGTCAGCTCGCCGGTGGCCAGCGGGTGCCCCTTGGGTACGAGCACGCAACGATTCCAGCGGTAGCACGGTAGCAGTACCAGATCGTTGAACAGCTCCAGCGACTCGGTGCAGATCGCGAAATCCGCGGACCCTTCACTGACCATCTGCGCGATCTGCTTCGGCGTCCCCTGCTGCATGTGAAGAGCGACATCCGGATACTTCTGCCGAAACTCGCTGATTACGCCAGGCAGCACGTACCGTGCCTGGGTGTGCGTGGTGGCAATCGCCAGGTTACCGCGGCGTTCGTCGCTATGTTCCTGCGCGACGTGCTTGATATCCTCGACCGTTCGCAGCACCTTGCCGGCCAATTCGACGATCGCCTCCCCGGCGGGTGTCACGCGAGTCAGATGCTTGCCGCTGCGCGCGAAAATCTCCACCCCGAGTTCGTCTTCCAGCAGCCGAATCTGCTTGGAGATACCGGGTTGCGACGTGAACAGGCTTTGGGCCGTCGCCGATACATTGAGCTGATGCCGTGTCACTTCCCATACATAGCGCAACTGCTGAAGCTTCATAAGCGACCTCGTGGCTTCCCGACTCGCCAAAAATGGCATAAGAAACGATTTAAAGATTACTTTACGCAATAAGTGGCAGCACGTGAAGGCCAAAAAACGCTATTCCGGATATGAAAAAATGACCTTTAATAACTTGGCGCTATCGTTTCGATAAGCCAGGATATTTGCCAGCATCCCATGCAAGGGCTAACATCGACGCCATAAGCTCGGTAAGAGCCCAATGTCTACAGGAGTTAACGTCATGTCCAACAACGTCGATGTCACCACGGCCAATTTCGAACAGGAAGTGCTGAATTCGGACAAGCCCGTTCTGCTCAAGTTCTGGGCGCCCTGGTGCGGTCCCTGCAAGATGATGGCGCCCGTCGTCGATGAAGTCGCCGATGAAAAGGCCGAGGATATCAAGGTCGTCAGCGTCAACGTCGATGACGCCCCGGAGATCGCCTCCGAGCATGGGGTGCGCGGCGTCCCCACGGTGATGCTGTTCAAATCCGGCGCCAAGGTCGCTTCGCTGGTCGGCGCTCAGTCCAAGTCCCAGCTGACGCAGTTCCTCGAACAGAACGGCTGATACCGGCAAGCCGCCGGCAGGTAGTCTCGGTTTCGCTGCATTCCCTCGGCCGCACTCTCGTGAGTGCGGCTTTTTCATGGCCGCCATTCCGGTCGCCGGGTAACCGAACGGCAGTCGGAACCTCGAGAGGCCAAGCCAGCCTGCTCTCGAACTGGGTCCGACCGGTCGAATCTTCGGTGTCTGACACTACCTGATCGCTACTCGATTTCTTCCTCCAGCTCATCCAGCGCTTCCTGAGCCTTGCGCTGACGCCGCCGTCTACGCTCCGAGGGGCTCAACATCTTGGCGATCCAGCGCGTCTCGGGATGGCTGTCCAACGCGATCTTGAGCGTCATCGTCAGCGGTACCGACAGCAGCATGCCGACCGGCCCCAGAACCCACCCCCAGACCACCAGGGAAAGAAACGCGACCAGCGTCGATAGTCCCATCGTTCGGCCCATGACACGCGGCTCGACGATGTTGCCAAGAATGAAGTTGATGGTGAGATAGGTACCCGACAGGATCAGCGCCTTCACTACCCCGCCGTCCGGCATCGCGAGTGTCAGCAGGACCGGCGGCACCGCGGCCAGCACCGAGCCGATATTGGGAATGTAATTGAGAATGAAAGCCAGCGCCCCCCAGAGCAGCGCGAACTTCACCCCGACGAGCCATGCCGAAATCGTGACCAGCACCCCCGTGATCAGGCTGATCACGGTTTTTACTGCCATGTAGCGCTTGAGGTTGTAGCTGAACTCGGTGAACCGCTCCAGACTCGGCCCCGGATTGGTCAGTGCCCTGGCCACCTTCTGGCGAAAATCCAGCGTCTCGAACAGCATGAAATTGACCATCAGCAGAATGACCAGACTCTGGGACAAGACTAGGCCCAGGCCGCTGAGAAAGCCGGAGACCCAGCTCTGGTCGTCGGAGTCGTCGACCATGTCGGAAAGCTGCTGCGGCGAGACGGAGAGCCCCTGGTTGGCCAGCCACTCCAGCAGAGTCAAATAGTGCCCTTGGAGCTGCTTCTGCGTTTCCGGCCAGCTCTCCATGAACATCGCGAAGCTGTTGGCCAGCAAGGTGCCGAACAGCGCCAGCAATCCGCCCAGTATCAGCAGCGTGATCAGTACGGCCGCAAAGGAATTGACCCCTCGGCGGTAGAGCCAGTGGACCGGCGAGGCACAGATCACGGCAACGAACAGCGACAGCAGTATCGGGATGATGAGACTTTCCGCGGCGCGTATCCCGGCGATGATGATCGTCAGCGACGCAAGCGTCAGCATCAGATTGAAGGGAACGTTCCGAAACGTGGGTTCCTGCCCGGGCGACATAGTGATAATCCTAGTGACACATCCTGTGAATCGAGACAGTAGCACGATCCTTGCACGGGTTCGTTGCCACGATGCAAAGTGTCGGAAATATCCTCTTTATCCAGACGCTGAACGCAGACACGCCCGAGCCAGAGCCCGGGCGTGTCTGCCAACCTCGATCGACATCCGATCTTCGGCGATCAACCATAACGGCCGGTAATGTAGTCCTCCGTCCGCGATTCCTTCGGCTGGGTGAAGATCCTGGTCGTGTCGTCACACTCGATCAAACTGCCCAGATACATGAAGGCGGTGATATCCGAAATGCGGGCTGCCTGTTGCATGTTGTGCGTCACGATGACGATCGTGTAGTCCTTCTTGAGCTCGTTGATCAGGTCTTCGATATACCCGGTCGAGATCGGATCCAGCGCCGACGTCGGCTCGTCGAGCAGGATCACTTCCGGCTTCACCGCGATGGTGCGGGCAATGCAAAGTCGCTGCTGCTGCCCGCCGGAAAGCGCCTGACCGCTCTGCTTGAGCTTGTCCTTGACCTCGTTCCAGAGCGCCGCCTTGCGCAGCGCCCACTCGACCCGCTCTTCGAGCTCGCGTGCCGAGAGCTTCTCGTAGAGACGAATCCCGAAGGCGACGTTGTCGAAGACCGACATCGGGAACGGCGTCGGCTTCTGGAAGACCATCCCGACCCGGGAGCGCAGCAGGTTGAGATCGACGCCCGAATCGTAGATGTCGTGATCGTCGAGCAGGATCTGCCCCTCGGTCCGGATCCCCTCGTAAAGATCATGGATGCGGTTGAAACAGCGAATCAACGTCGACTTGCCGCACCCGGAAGGGCCGATGAAGGCCGTGACCTGACGCTCCGGAATTTCCATGGAGACGTTCTTGAGCGCCTGGAACTTGCCGTAATAGAGGCTCAGATCGTCCACCCGCAACTTGGTAGCAACCTGGGGAGCAGGCGTCGCATCGACGGGATCGGCGTCGCGTTTCTGCTTGAGAGAAATATCGGCTGTCATGGCAGTCTCGCAGCTGGAAATCAGGAACGCTGGCGCGAGAAATAGCGCGCCGCAATGTTCAGAATCAGTATGGCAGCGGTCAGGATCAATGCACCGCCCCAGGCCAGTGCAACCAGGTCGGGAATGAAGGCATTGATCGTCATGTTCTGGTAGATGGTCATCGGCAGGTTGGCCATCTCGCTACCCAGGTCGAAGAAATTCCATTGATTGGAATTCAGCGACGTGAACAGCAGCGGTGCCGTCTCGCCACTGATACGGGCAAAGCCCAACAGGATACCGGTCAGGATGCCTGCGCGAGCCCCGCTGTAGCAGACCCGAACGATGATCCACCAGCGATGGGCGCCCAGCGCAGCGGCCGCTTCACGCAGCGAATTGGGGATCAGACGCAGCATGTCCTCGGTGGAGCGAATCACCACCGGCACAATGATGACGGTCAGTGCCAGCACGCCCGCCCAGCCGGAGAAGTTACCCATCGGCACGACCACCACGGCGTAGATGAACAGGCCGATGATGATCGACGGCGCCGACAGGAGGATATCGTTGATGAAGCGAATCACCTTCGCCATCAGTCCCTTGCCGCTGTACTCCGCCAGCCAGGTACCCGCCGCGACGCCAATGACGGTGCCGATCAGCGTCGCGGCGCAGGTCATGATGAACGTTCCCCAGATCGCATTGCCCAGGCCGCCGCCGGTCATCCGCGTCCGCTCGACGAAGGTCGACGGCGAGATCGCGCCGATGCCCTTGGTCACTAGCGTGAAGAGGATTGCGAACAGGAAGACGAACCCGATCACGGTAGCCAGTTGGCAGAGCAGCATCACCAGTTGGTTGAGCCGTTTGCGGCGGCGGTAAAGCGGCGTTTGACTGATATTCATGGCTCTCTCCTGCCGCTTACGCGTGGCGACCGGTACTGTTGCGCAGCAGATAGCGCGCGAACGCCAGTACTGCAAAGGTGATCAGGAACAGAATCAGACCGAGCGCCAGCAGCGCCGAGCGCTGAGTGCCGTCCGACTCGGAGAACTGGTTGGCGATCAAGGCTGCGATCGACGTGCCCTGCCCGGTCAGAGTCGTGTTCAGGAACAGGTTGTTGCCGATCACGAACGTTACCGCCATGGTCTCGCCCAGCGCACGCCCCAGACCGAGGACGACACCGCCGACCAGACCGCCTTTCACCGACGGCAGAATCACGCGCCGCGTCACTTCCCAGGTCGTGCAGCCCAGCCCGTAGGCGGACTCGCGCATGACCGCAGGCACGGTATTGATCACGTCCCGGCTTACCGCCGTGATGAAGGGAATGATCATCACGGCCAGAATGATGCCCGCCGTCGTCAGACCGGTACCGGCGGGAAAGACCGTAGGGAACCAGGTGCGCAGCAACGGTGCCAGCACTTCCATACCCCACATGCCGTAAATGATTGATGGGATACCTGCCAGCAGCTCGATCAACGTGCTCAGCGGCTGACGCAGGAACCCGGGGCATCGCTCGGTCAGGAAGATAGCGATGCCGAAAGAGACCGGCACGGCAATGACGATCGCGATGAACGACGTCAGCAGCGTCCCGTAGATTGCCGGCAGTGCGCCAAAGACCTCGACGTTGGCCGCCCAGCGGTTTTCCGTAAGAAAGTCCAGGCCGTAACGCTGGATTGCCGGCCAGCTGGACAACATCAATGACGCGATGATCGCCCCGAGCAGCAGCAGCACGGCAAAGGCGAACGCGAACAGCGTGCGCTCGAACCATACATCGATGCGTGCCTTGCGTCGTAGCCGCTTGCGGGCAGCATCGCTGAGATGCCCCAGGCCGCTGGCTTGAATCGCGTTGGAGGTGGCCATCTTCATTCCTCATCGACTTGCCAACATGCCGCCAACCGGCGGCATTCGATACAGCGCCGCGACGGAGGCGGTATCCCGCCCACCGTCGCGGCATGTCATGCAGGGATTACTGGTTCCAGACAGCGCCGCCATCCGGACCCTGGATTTCGCTCCAGCTGTCGCGAACCATCTCGGCGACGTTCTCCGGCATCGGCACGTAGTCCAGCTCCTGAGCCATCTCGCTGCCGTTGTTGTAGGCCCAGTCGAAGAATTCCAGTGCCTGACGCGCAGCGTCGGCGTCCTGGACTTCCTTGTGCATCAGGATGAAAGACGCACCGGTGATCGGCCAGCTTTCGTCACCCGGCTGGTTGGTCAGCACCAGATACATGCCCGGCGCGGCCTTCCAGTCGGCGTTGGCGGCAGCAGCCATGAACGATTCCATGCTCGGCGCAACGACTTCGCCGGCCTGGTTCTTCAGGTGCACCAGGCTCAGGTCGTTCTGGGCCGCGTAAGCGAACTCGACATAACCGATCGCGCCATTGGTGTTGGCGATCTGGCTGGCGACACCAGCGTTCGCCTTGGCGCCGACACCGGCCGGCCACGCGACGGACTTGCCTTCACCCACGTTGTTGGCGAAATCTTCGCTGACCTGGGACAGGTAATGCGTGAACAGGAAGTTGGTGCCCGAGCCTTCCGCACGGTAGACCGGCGTGATCTGGGTATCCGGCAGATCCATGTTCGGGTTCAGCTTGGCGATCGCCTCGTCGTCCCAGCTGGTGATCTTGCCCTGGTAGATGTCGGCCAGCGTCGGGCCGTCCAGGTTGAGCGAACCCCCTTCGATACCTTCGACGTGGAATGCCGCGACCACGCCGCCCATGACCATCGGCCACTGCATCAGGCCGTTCTCGTCGAGCTCTTCCTTGGTCATCGGTGCATCGCTGGCGCCGAAGGTGACCGTCTTGGCGACGATCTGCTGAATGCCGCCACCGGAACCGATCGCCTGATAGTTGAGGCCGACACCGGATTCATCCTGGTAGGCGTCCGCCCACTGCGAATAGACCGGGTACGGGAAGGTTGCGCCGGCGCCGGTAATGGCTTCCTGGGCCTGAACACCAGCGGCACCCAGAACCAGCGATCCGGAAATGAGCGTTGCGAAGACGTGTTTAAGCATAGCGATATCCTGTTTCCACCTTGAATGCGTGAGCGATAACGACGTTGCGAAGGTTGCCAACACTCTCAGCACACACCGTACTTCAGTGTCGTGACAGTTTTATGACACCGATGTAGCAACTATCGCGAAGGTTTCGAGGTCGTGCCCGCCCTGTTATGAAAAAACCATCGAACGATTGCCCGAAGTCTTCAGGATCGTCGATGGTTCTTTGACGGAGCATTACCGTGACAACCTTCGCGCCACCACAGTGGCAAGGTTTGATGACAACAGGATGACAAACGTCAAATCGGGTAACGATATCGCCGCTTCGGGTAACGGCTCAGGATGTCATCTCGTCAGACACGACACGGCGTTTGAGCGCCCGGCCGGCCAGCATGCGAACGGCAACATTGCCCAGTAGCGTGGCGCCCAGCATCGTCAGCACCGTCGGCCAGGCGCTGGCCAGTTCAAAGGCCCCTACCAGCGCCCCCGAGACGGCGCCGCAAGTAAACTGCAGACAGCCTTGCAACGCGGTCGCCGTCGCGCTCATGCGCGGGAAATGATCCAGCATCGACGACATCGCATTGGGGCTGATCAGCCCCTGCATGCCCACGAACACCACCATCAGCGGCGCGACGGTGAAGATGGAGTCCAGCCCCGTCGCCACCATGGAGACCAGCAGTAACCCCGCCGTGAGCTGGATTCCCAGCCCCAGGAGCAGATTCTGCTGCGGTGTGCGCGTCTTCAGCAGCCGGATATTGAGCCGGCTGGACGATGCCATGATCAGGATGTTGGCGCCGAAGACGAAAGGATAGAGCGTGGTCGAAAGCCCGTAGTGCTCCATGTACAGATAAGGAGAGCCGGTGATGAACGCGAACATGCCGGCAAACGACATCGACACCGCACCGATGTACCCCATCGCTTCGCGATGCCGAAGCACGCTGACGTAGTTGCCGAGGATCTGACGTGCCGAAGGCGCCTGCGGATCGCGTCCATGGGTTTCCGGGAGATAGCGCCCCAGCAGCCACAGCACGAACGCGGCATAGACGGCGAGAAAAAGGAAAATCAGCCACCAGTCCGCCAGATTCAGCAACGCACTGCCGATGGCGGGTGCCACCAGCGGCGCCATCATCAGGATCATTACCATGGTGGACATCACCTTGGCTGCCTCGCGGCCACTGAATCGGTCACGCACGATCGCCGCGGAATTCACCACGCAGGCCCCGCCGCCCAGCGCCTGCACGAACCGCCACCCCCACAGTGTCGCCAGCGAACCCACCTGGGTCAGCGCCAGACTGGCGATGAAGAAGACGCCTAGCCCCAGCATCAACACCGGCTTACGGCCGAAGCGATCCGAAAGCGGCCCGCAAATCAGCTGACCAAGCGCGAATCCGAACAGAAAGACGCTGAGAGACAGCTCCGTATGATGCACGCTGGCACCAATCGAAGCAGCCAGTGACGGCATCGCCGGCAGATAGGCATCGATTGCCAGCGGCGCCAGCGCCGTATTGGCTGCGACCAAAAACGCCAGACGGCGTGCGCTCAAAGTCGTCACACTCTCTCCTTAACACTCCGGCGCCTCACTCCGATTTTCCTGCCGGAGGCAAACTGGAAGGAACCCATGGGAAATCAAGCAAAAACGCCTTGCCAAAGCGGCAAGGCGCGAAGGTTCGACACCCGATAATCACAACATAGCATTCTAAACACGATCCTGAGGCTGCCGCGGAAGGCTGCCCGGTCCCGGCTCATGGCTGGTGCTTCTGTTTCCGGCCCGACAGCTCGTCATGCCCGGCACCTAATCGTTCGGATCAGCCGCGCGATGGCGCGTTGGTGCGCTGTGACTCGAGCAGTTCGACGAACGGCTGAAACTCGTGCCGATTGTGCTCGCTCATACGCATGAGGATGCGGTGAGCCTCGAGGATTCGCCGCTGGATGTCATTTTCATCCGCCTCGACATGGGGCAGCTCGTCCAGCTCCGACGGCTCGGTCAGCGGGGCTTCCAGCAGCGTGAAATAGCGCGCGAATCCCATCACATCCAGCATGCGCCGCACGTCCGGATGTTCGGCGATGATCGTGGGTGGGTCATCCAGCCGCCCCTGTACGGCCATCGCCACCTTGGCCAGAAAGCCCAGCGCGGTCGAATCGACATTGGTTGCCTCGCGCAGATCGACCATCACCGCGCGCAGCCCCGGCAGTTCCGCCAGGCGCTGGGCCTCGGCATCCAGGGTGGCACACAGCGTCAGCCGCACGTCACCGCACAGCTTGAGCACAAATACGCCCGACTCGAAGGCCGCCTTGATTCGCCCTTCAATCATGGTCGAAACCACTCAGTGTCATCATGCTGAGATCATCCGGCAGAGGATCCCCCAGCGCCAACCCTTCCCTCAGATCGTCGACGCTGGTGCAGTGTGTCGTGCGGCGCTCGAGTTCCTTGAGCCGCGCGTCCAGTGAATCCGCCGGCAGACACTCGAGAATGCCGTCGGAGCAGAACCAGAGTCGAAACGATTCCGGCAAGGGACAACCATAGATGGGGTACTCGACATCGGGAAACAACCCCACGGGAGGCCCCTCGCCTCCCAGATAAGCGCTACGCCCCTCAGCCTGCAGAATCGGCATAGGTAATTGAGCGCCGAGCGCATAGTGCAGAAAACGACGCTCGTGGTCCAGCACCCCGGCAAAGACCGTCGCATGCTTGCCGATTCCGGTCTCGAGCAGCTCGCGGTTGAGCTCACCCAACCATCGGGACGGAAATGCCTCCGGCAACAATGTGCGCCACTGGGCCAGCCAGCGGTTGCAGAGATACCGCAGAAGCACGGTAACGAACGCCGACGAGGAGCCGTGCCCGGCGACGTCGGCAAAGTAGAAGAAACTGTAACGGTCGTCGCAGCGCTGGAAATCCAGAAAATCGCCCGACAGGTACAGGGATGGCGCGAACCAGTAGTCACAGCGCACGCCAAGGTGCGTAACGCCCTGGGGCGGCAGCAACTTGCGCTGCACGTGGCCTCCCGCACGCTGATCGTCCCGCAGCATGGCGAGATGCTTCTCGAGACGTTCATTGAGCGCCTCGAGCTCTGCCCGGCTCTGGCTATGATCACGCGACAACCGATCCAGTTCCAGGGCTCGCTCAACCAGACGCCGCAGAATATCGGCATGCTTCAATGGCTCGACCAGATAGTCGATCAGGCCTGCATCGAGCGCCTTGTGCAGATCGCCATCGCGACGACTCTCGCTGATCACGATGGTCGGACGCCCGACGGCAAGCCGCTCCCAGCCATCGTGGGAGACGGCCCGCACATGCGCAACGACCAGATCGCAGTGCGCCGGCAAGGTCGAGACCGAAACGGCCACTCGCACCTCAACGTCGAGGCGAGAAAGCTCTTCCGCCAACCGCTCGCGATCCGGTCCGGGCAGATCGATCAGCCCGATCACGGGCAACTCGTCCGACAGCGTCTTGGACACGGGTCTACTCGGCGAAGTCGTCTTCACTATATTCGAAATCGTCACCGAAACCGCCGCTGGCGAAGGGATCCTCCCCCGCTGCGCCGTTGGTGACCTCGAACTGCCGACGCTGGAGATAAGCGTCGCGAATGAAGCTGTAGCGGTCCCCCTGAATCAACGCCTCCTGGTCGAGCAGGCTGGCACGCAGATCCACGTAGCGCAGGAAGGTCAGGCCGTAACGCCATTTATCGTCCTCCACATAGGTGACCGGATAGGTATACATATCGACCGGGAGACCGCTGGTGTCGCGAACGGTACTCGGCCCCAGGATCGGCAGCACCAAGTAGGGGCCGGAATCGACACCCCAGACGCCCAGCGTCTGGCCGAAGTCTTCCTCGTTCTCGTCCAGGCCCATTCGCGTGGCCGGGTCGAGAACGCCGCCGACGCCGAGAATGGTATTGACCAGGAAACGGCCGGACGCCACGCCAGCGTTGCCCCACTGCCACTGGAGGATGCTATTGAAGACGGTACGGATCTCGCCCAGGTTGGAGAAGAAGTTACCCACGCCATCCTGGACCGGATCCGGCGTGACGGTGTCGTAACCCTGGGCGATCGGTTTCAGCGCATAGCGATCAAGCGTGTCGTTGAACTGATAGACGCCCCGGTTGAAGCCTTCCCAAGGGTCCTGAGGATTGGAATCCTGCCCCGTCGAGGCGCAGCCGCTCAACGCTGCAGCGACACAGACGCCACCCAGCCAATGGATCGATTTCATTAACACGCATTCCCTTTACGCAGTATCACACTGCCCGCACTGTAGCCCGCACCGAAGGAACACACCACCCCCACGTCGCCCTCCTGCAGATCGTCTCGATGCAGGTGAAAAGCGATGATCGATCCTGCCGAGCTGGTATTGGCGTAACGGTCGAGAATCACCGGCGCTTCTGTCTCCGAGGCTTCTCGCCCCAGCACCCGCTGAGCGATCAGGTCATTCATATGACGATTGGCCTGATGAAGCCACAGTTTCTTGACCGAATCTCCCGTCAGCGCCTGGCTCTCCAGGTGATCGAGAATCAGCGAAGCGACCATCGGGCAGACCTCCTTGAACACTTTGCGCCCTTCCTGAACGAAAAGCTTGTCCAATGTCTGCTCGGGTTCATCGGCGAGACGATTGAGAAACCCGAAATTGTTGCGAATGGCGTTGGAGAATTGGGTCACCAGACGCGTGCCGAGTACCGTGAAATGCTCGCGATCCTGAGCGAGATGATCCGCCTCCAGCAAGATGGCGGTACAGGCGTCACCGAAGATGAAGTGACTGTCGCGGTCGCGGAAGTTGAGATGCGCCGAACAGATCTCGGGGTTCACCACCAACACCCGCTCCAGGCTGCCCGCCCGGATCGCATTGGTCGCCATATCGATGGCGAACGTCGCGCTGGAACACGCCACGTTCATGTCGAACGCATAGCCTCCGGCGCCCAGTGCCGCCTGAAGCTCGACCGCGACCGCCGGATAGGGCCGCTGGAGATTGGAACAGGCGACGATGATCAGATCGACCTGATCGGCGCGGATACTGGCCTCGTCCAGCGCCTGGCGAGCGGCAGCCACCCCCATCTCGGCCTGCACCGAGAGCGTGTCGTTGGGCCGCTCGGGAATCCTCGGCCGCATCCGCTCAGGATCCAGGATACCGCTGGCCTCCATTACGTAGCGACTCTCGATACCCGACGCCTTGACGATGAAGGCCTCGCTCGAGTGTGCCAGCGGCTCGCGTTCGCCGCGGGCGATCGCCTCCGCCTGTCGCGCATTCTCCGAGTCGACCCAGGCATTGAAGCTGGCGACCAATTCGGCGTTGTCGATCGAATCCGGCGGCGTGAAAAGGCCCGTCGCGGTAATCACGGCTTGCGTCATCGGCTGTTACCTCTCGCGGCATTGGCCGCATTGATCCTTATGCGCATCCAGCCGCAGCGGATGCAGTGTGGCGACCCTCGACGATCATACGGTCTGCCCGGTCATTTCCTGCCAGCGCCGCGCCAGGCGCTTTTCCGACACGCTCTCCAGCGTGCCCAACTGCTGGGCGAATAGCGAGACTCGCCACTCCTGCAGCCACCAGCCGAACTCGACCAGATCGGCATCGACGATGCCGTCGCGGTGGGTCTGCTGCTTACGCGCATCGACCCGCGCCTCCCAGGCCTGTACCTGCTGCATCGACAGCTGGTCCCGGCGCAGGTCCCGAGGCGCCTTCTCGAGCCGGATTTCCGCTGCCTGCATGTAGCGCGGGTAATGGCTCAGCCAGGCGCCGGCGTCGCGCACGAAGCCGGGATAGACGAGCCGCTGCATCTGCGCCTTGAGATCACTGTAGGTCAGAGCCAGCGCCAGCGTGACATTGCCCTTGAGCGCCTTGGTCACTGCCAGGTGCCCCTGCAACGCCTTGTGCAGGTCTTCCAGCAGCGACTCGGCATACGCGACCAGCTCGCCACGCCAGCTTTCGAGACGGGCATCGAACGCCTCGCGGGACCGCGGCAGCGGATCGGCGGCCACGGTCTGCGCCAGGCAGGCGTCGATCACATCGCGCGACAACTGCTCCTGACTGCCGACCTTGGCGAACAGTAGCGCGCACTGCTTGAGCTTCGGCAGCTCCCGCTGGATATAGCGCACCGTATCGGGAAGCCGACGGCGAGCCAGCTGCACCAGACCGTCGCGGTGCGCCGTCGCCGCGCGCTCGGCATGGTCGAACCAGGCGACAGTCAGGTCGTCACCGTTAGCCACCAGTGCCGGATAGACTTCCACCTGGATGCCGGCCTGGTGGGTCGTACGAGAATCCGGCAGGGCCGTTTCCGGGAGATCGTCGAGACGTTCGGCACTCTCCCGTGGCGTTTCCGCCAGCGCCCTGGCCCCTGCTGCCGCCGCCTCGCCGAAGCGTTTCTGCAGGGCATGCAGATCGCGTCCTTCCCCCAATACCGTGCCGTGATGATCGACCACGCGCAGGTTCATGAGCAGATGCGGATCGAGCTGATCGAGACGCCAGACAGACGCATCCAGGCGCGTGCCGGTCTTGATTCGCAAAAACTCGCCCAACGCCTCCTCGACCGGGCGCTCGTCCGGCGTCAAGGTGGCGAGCGCGGCATCGACCCAGTCCGGAATCGGCACGACCTGGCGGCGCATCGCCTTGGGCAGCGCCTTGAGTAGCGCGATGCACTTCTCGCGCAGCAGGCCCGGCACCAGCCAGCTCAAGCGACCTGGCGGCAACTGGGCGAGCATCACCGCGGGCACGGTCAGGGTGACACCGTCATCGCTGGCGCCCGGGGCGAAGTGATAGCTCAGCGGATAGCGAACGCCGTTGAACACGAGCTCGTCCGGGTACTGCTCGACGCTGACATCGTCGGCCTCCCGCGCCATCAACGACGCCTTGTCCAGCTTGAGGATATCCGGCGTGTCGCGCTCGGCCTGCTTGCGCCAGTTCTCGAAGCTGCGCCCGCCGGCGACCTCCCGAGGAACCCGTTCGTCGTAGAAGGCGAACAGGGTCTCTTCGTCGATCAGGATATCGCGCTTGCGTGCCCGATCCTCGAGCTCCTCGACCTCGGCGACCATCGCCCGGTTATGTGCGAAGAATGCAGCCTTGGTCTGATAATCCCCTTCCACCAGTGCGCGCCGCAGAAAAATCTCTCGCGCTTCTTCCGGCGCCACCTTGGCGTAATCCACGCGACGACCGGTCACGATCGGCAAGCCGAAGAGCGTGACCTGCTCCAGCGCCACCACCTGGGCCCGCTTGCGCTCCCAATGCGGCTCGCTATAGCTGCGCTTGATCAGATGGGCCGCCTGCGGCTCGATCCACTCCGGCTTGATTCTGGCCACGTCACGGGCATAGAGACGGCTGGTCTCCACCAGCTCGCCGGCCATGATCCACTTGGGCGGCTTGCGCGAAAGCCCTGACGCTGGGTGGATCAGGAAGCGCCGGTTTCTGGCGCCGAGGAATTCGCGGCTTTCCGGCTGCAACTGCCCCAGGTTGGAGAGCAACCCGGACAACAGAGCCTGATGTAGACGTTGCGTATCGAACCGGGGCAGCCTGGCCGCTGCTGACTCTTCCGACACCGAGTCGCCGGAGCCGCTGTCGGCCGGCCGTGACGGCTCGTCGTCATCGGGTTGCACGGCGCTCGTCAGCTCGAGCTTCATCTCGCGGGTCAGCTGACGCAACTGGCGATAGGTATCGTGCCATTCGCGCAGCCGCAGATAATTCAGATACTGTTCGCGGCACCAGCGTCGCAGCTGGTTGCTCGACAGCGTCTCGCGCATGGCATCGAAGCCATGCCACAGGTTGAGCCAGGCGACGAAGTCGGAGTTGGGGTCTTCCCACTGCTTATGGCGCTGATCGGCGGCCTGGCGCTTTTCCGCCGGCCGCTCGCGGGGATCCTGCGTCGCCAGCGCGCTGACCACGATCAGCACTTCGCGCAGGCACTGGAAGCGTTCTCCCGCCAGCACCATCCGCGCCAGGCGCGGATCGATCGGCAGCCGCGACAGCTGCCGCCCCAGGCCGGTGATACGCTCGGCGTCATCCACCGCCCCCAGCTCGAACAGCAGCCGATAGCCATCCTTGACGAAGCGGGCATCCGGCGCGTCGACGAACGGGAAGTCGAATACGTCGCCCAGCTTGAGCGACAGCATCGACAGAATCACCGAGGCCAGGTTGGTGCGCTGAATCTCGGGCTCGGTGAATTCGGGGCGGGAAAGAAAATCCTCTTCACTGTAGAGCCGAATACAGACCCCTTCGGCGACACGCCCGCAGCGCCCCTTGCGCTGATTGGCGCTGGCCTGGCTGACCGGCTCGATCGGCAGGCGCTGGACCTTGGCCCGCGCGCTGTAGCGGCTCATGCGAACCAGGCCGGGATCGATCACGTAGCGGATACCGGGCACGGTCAACGAGGTCTCGGCGACATTGGTGGAGAGCACGATACGACGGCCGGCGTGAGACTGGAACACCCGGTTCTGTTCGGCGTTGGAGAGCCGCGCATAGAGCGGCAGAATCTCGGTGCTCTTGAGATCGGCGCGCCGCAGCACGTCGGCGGTTTCGCGAATGTCCCGCTCGCCGGGCAGAAAGATCAGGATATCGCGCGGACCGCTGTACCAGCGCTTTTCGCGTTCGATGCGCTCAACTTCTTCGACCGCTGCCAGGATTCCCTCCTGCAGCGTCAGGTCCTCTTCTTCCCGGGATTCGCGTACCAGCGGCCGATAATGCACCTCCACCGGATACGCCCGCCCGGACACTTCCACCACCGGCGCCGGCTGGGTCTTGCCGTCACGCTCGATGGCGAAATGCCGCGACAGACGCTCGACGTCGATGGTTGCCGACGTGATGATCACCTTGAGATCGGGCCGGCGGGCCGTCAGCCGCTTGAGATAGCCCAGCAGGAAGTCGATGTTGAGACTGCGCTCGTGGGCTTCATCGATGATGATCGCCTCGTAGCGCATGAGATCGGGGTCGTGCTGCGTCTCGGCCAGCAGAATGCCGTCGGTCATCAGCTTGACCAGGGTGTCGTCGCTGCTCTGATCGGTGAAGCGCACCTGATAGCCGACCTGCTCGCCCAGCGGCACCTCGAGCTCCTCGGCCAGGCGCGAAGCCACCGAGCGCGCCGCCAGCCGGCGTGGCTGGGTATGACCGATCATGCCCCGACGCCCCAGGCCCAGTTCCAGACAGAGCTTGGGTAGCTGCGTGGTCTTGCCGGAGCCGGTCTCGCCGGCCACCACCACCACCTGATGGTCGCGCAGCGCTTCGAGAATCGTCTCGCGCCTGGCCGCAACCGGCAGCGACTCGGGGTATTCCAGCGTCACTGGCTGGCTCCGGCGACGCGCGAGCACCTCGCTGGAGGCAGCCAGCCGCGACTCGATCTCCTTCAGCGACCGGTCGATCGGCTTGCCGTCTCGGGCACGCCGAGCCAGACGCCGGAGCCGCTGGCGCTGCTCGTGGGCGTCACGCAGCAGACAGCCATCCAGGCGAGTTTCCAGATCATTCAGGGCTTGCAGTGAAGGGGAAGCGATAGCGCTCAAAGAGATCCTCTACGTCGGCGAGATAACGGCAGAAACGGGCCGCCACCAAAGGCGATGGCGAACCCGTCATTATAGCGCCGTCGGCGGATCAACTCACGTCCGAGGAGGATTGACGCTCCGTCGATGGCGTATCGCCGACCGGTCGGGCAGCCACGGCTTCGCTATTCCCCGACTCGTCGCGCAGTTCCCGACGCAGCACCTTGCCCACGTTGCTCTTGGGCAGCTCGTCACGCAGCTCCACGAACTTGGGCACCTTGTAGCCGGTCAGCTCCTGCTTGCACCACTGGCGTAATGCCTGCGGGTCGAGACTGTCGTTGCGCGCCACCACGAACAGCTTGATGGCTTCTCCGGTCTCCTCGTCGGGGACCCCCACCGCCGCGGCCTCGACGACATCGGGATGGCCCGCGACGACCTCCTCGATCTCGTTGGGATAGACGTTGAATCCCGAGACCAGAATCATGTCCTTCTTGCGATCGACGATCTTGACGTAGCCGTCGTCGAGTATCATCGCCATGTCGCCCGTACGCAGCCAGCCGTCGGCATCCAGCGTTCTGGCCGTGTCTTCCGGGCGGTTCCAGTAGCCCTTCATGACCTGCGGCCCCTTGACGCAAAGCTCGCCGCGCTCGCCACGTGGCAGTGCCCGTCCGTCGTCATCGACGATCTTGACCGAGGTGCCGGGCACCGGCTTGCCGATGGTACCGATCTGTGTCGCCTCGGGCGGATTGACCAGCGCAATGGGCGAGGTTTCGGTCAGGCCGTAACCTTCGACGATGCCATTACCGGTGGTCTGCTCCCAGCGCTGGGCCACGGTATGGGTCAACGCCATGCCGCCGGAAATCGTCATCTTGAGGCCGGAGAAATCGAGCGCCTTGAAGTCGTCGCGCTGACAGAGCGCATTGAACAGGGTATTGAGCCCCACGAATACCGTGAAAGGCGTCCTGGACAGCGTCTTGACGAATCCGGGGAGATCACGAGGGTTGGGGATCAGAACGTTGTGCTGTCCGGTAACCATCGCGAACAGGCAGTTCACCGTAAAGGTATAGATGTGATAGCAAGGCAGAGGCGCAATGATCGTCTCCTCTCCCTCGGTCAGCGCCTTGCCGACCACCTGCTTGGTCTGCAGCATGTTGGCGATCAGGTTGCGGTGGGTCAGCATCGCCCCCTTGGCGACGCCGGTGGTGCCGCCGGTGTACTGCAGCGCCGCCACGTCGTCGCCGCGGCTGGCGACCACCTTCACCTGATGCCGGCTGCCGACGGAGAGCGTATGCCGGAAACCGATCGAGCCGGGGAGCGAATAGGCAGGCACCAGCTTCTTGACGTACCGTACCACGCCATTGATCAGCGACCTTTTCGGCCAGGGATGGAGATCCGCCATCTCGGTCACGTAGACATGGCGGATATCGGTCTGGTCGAGCACCTTCTCCAGCTTGTGGGCCATGTTGGCCAGCACCACCACCGCCTTGACGCCGGCATCGCGAAACTGATGACGCATCTCGCGCTCGGTGTAGAGAGGGTTGGTATTGACGACCACCAGTCCGGCACGTAGCGCACCGAACACCGCCACCGGGAACTGCAGCACGTTGGGCAGCTGGATCGCGATCCGGTCGCCGGGCTTCAGGTCGGTTTCCTGCTGCAGCCAGGCGGCAAAATCGCCGGAAAGCCGATCGACGTCACGATAGCTCAAGGTGTGACCCAGGCAACTGAAGGCCGGATGGTCGACGAATCGGCGGCACGCCTCGGCGATGATGTCGTTGATCGACTCGAACGCCTCCATGCCCTCCAGCGGCGCTCCCGTTTCGATGCACGGGCTGACGCTGTCGCTCATAGGATCTCCTTGATTCGTGTCGGTTACTCGACCTTATAACAGGATCGGACCGGCGAGGCGCTGCCACCAAGGTTGTAAGGAAACCGCAAACCGTCGTTCGGGCAGTCCCATCGTACGTCGGCGTGGTTAGACCGAGGGCTCTTCGCGCCGCGCTAGACGGCGTCGTTTCGCCGCTCGCCGCCAGCGTAGCAGCATCCACAGCAGCAAAAGCGCCGCAATGACGATCCACGTCACCGGTCGCTGAGCGTAGGTTTCCACGTAAGGTCTGGCCAGTCGCCATCCCTGCTGGGCCTTGTCGACGGCGATATCGGCCATCTGCGAAGGGGTCAATCCATCAGCGAAGTCATTACCGTCATCGGCATCTGCACTATCTTCCTGCTGGCGCGACTCGCTGACGACGCCCTGGTCGAGATCGGCACCGCCCAGGCCCACCGCGGCGTCGGGATTGAGGCGCACCACCGGGAGATCGAGATGCAACGTGCGGCCATCCAGCTGCGCCTCGGCGGTGATCCTGACCGGCAGCGACTCGTTGGGATCCGTCTGCGGCACCGCGATCGTCCATTCCCGATTGCCGGTCTGGCGTATATCGAGCGAACGGCCGGTGAGGCTTGCGCTCAGCCGGGTGTTGTCGACATTGAGATCCGGATGATTGGCACGCACCACGATTTGGGTGCCATCCTCGCTCAGCACGGCACTCAGGGCAGCAACCACGTTCACCGGCTGCACCTGCTGGCGAATCATCCGTTCGCTGCGCGCCGTAATCGTCAAGCGCGCGTTACCCAACTGATCGGCGCCCGGCAGCTCGCCACGGAAATGATCCTCGGACGAGGCCAGCGCCGTCTCGGCGAGCGTCGCGCCGTCGAGATCCCGCAATTCGGCGCGCACGGTCAGCCCCGCCGGAAGCTCGTCGGCGGCCAGCGTCCTGCCTTCCGAAGCCAGCCAGACATCCAGCGGGGTCGAAAATCCCTGATAGAGCGTTGCCGGCAGCGGCTCGCTGCGCAGCACCGTATCGGCGTGGATGCCGATACGACTGTCGGCACCGATATCGCCTTCGATCTGCCACTCGCCCGACGCGGGGTCAGGCACGGTGATCAGATCGTAACGGTCACTGCTCAACCATTCCACGGAGCCCGGGTGATCGTCGCGGGAATAACGCTGCCCCTCGGGGCCGACCAGAACCGGCGAATCGACGCCCGGCGCGTGGAACAGCAAGGCGTTGAACTCGTCGATGTCGTCATCGACGCTAAAGCGCTGGCGATCGTCGATCGGCACCTGATCGCCCGGCAGGATGCGATCGAGAACATCCAGGAAGGCCCGCAGCAGCTCTTCGGGCGTGTCGGCCACCGCCGCCAGCCCGCCGGTGGTCTGCGCGATCTGCTCGAGCAGCGGCAGATCGACGTTGTTGGAGAGCGCGATGGGATGCACGACGACCCCGCGCGCGGCGAGATCCGGCGCCAGCTCGGTGATGATGCGCTGGCGTGAAGCGCTGTCACGCTGCGCCTTGTCGCTGCCGGAAGCCGGCAGGTCGACCATGCCGTCGGTCAACAGGATCAGATGCCGATTGCCGCTGTCCGGCGTCGCCCCCGCCGTCTGCCGCAGCGCGCGTTCGATGTCCGTAAACTGCTGATAGTCGGTCAACTGCGAAGCCATGCTTCCGGCCTGCTCCCGCCAGGCATCGACGACCTCACCATTCGGCAGCGGGTTGGCGACGGTGGTCCCGAAGGTCCAGATCGATCCTCGCGCACTGGGAGGCAGCAAGGTCGCGGCGAAACCCAGTGCATTGGCGCGCAGGTTGCCGGGATCGTTCTGTTTCATGCTGCCGGAAACGTCGATGACCATTCGCACGTCCGGCGCTGTCTGCGCCAGCGCCCAGCCGGGAGACATCCCCGCCGCCAATACCAGAATCAACAACAACGCACGCATTTTTCGCTTCCTTTCGAAATACACGTCAGAACGAGATCACCTCATCCGAAACACCTTCGGATCAGTTGACTACCGGCTCGCGACGGGTCCGCTCTTTCGCTCGCGGCGCCGGCCCCGCCTGCGGCGTATTCCGCTTTCCTCCTCGCGGCCCGTCGTCAGCATCGTCTCCATCGCGGCGGCGAGCCAACAGTCGCCACGCCACCAGACCCAACGCCGCCCCTATCGCGATACCTGCAAGCAGTAGCGGCAGTGCGCCGGCGACCTGGCCGCCATCGTGCTGGAGCACGCCCACCGCCATGACCACGATGGCCGGCGCCAGGCCGGAGTACGTCTCTCCCGGTTCCAGCAACGGCAGCGAGAATGGCGCCACCATCCACAGCCCGCCGGCGACGACGCCCACCAACACGAGACGCGGCAGCAACGGCAGCAGTCGCACGCCCAGATAACCGGTGATCAGAACGACCAGAGACAGCACGCCATAACTCAACCAGAGTTGCGGCAGGGAATCGGAAAACAGCATGGCAATGACTCTCGATTCATACGATTTGGGACATGGTACACTCCAAGCCGATAAAGCACAGCCGCACCGCTATCCGACGTGGCATGCGGCTCTCCCGCCGCACGGCCTTCCTGGCGTGACAGACGGCAATCGGCCCACGGCATTGTCGAAGCGCGATTGTCAGAAGTATCCTTTTTCGACGTTGACGCCTCCTTTTTCGATGTCATTGAAACAGCCTGCCCGAAAGGACCTTTCCTCGACCCATGCCCCGCTCGCAGACGACACAAACACCGCCCGTCGCTCACTTTCGCCGTAGCGACGATCCCGACTGGCACTGGCTGGAGTCCCGCGATGACCCGCAGGTCAAGGCATTCCTGCGCGCAGCCAACCGTGAAAGCGATGCTTTCTTTGCCCCGCTGAAACCGCTGGAAGATGCCCTCTACGACGGGCATCTGGCGCGCCGGGAACTCAAGGTCACCGGTTTGCCGACGACGCTCGAACGGTTCCGCTACTGGAGCGAAACGGCCGCCGATGCCGACTACCCCTTGTGGTGGCGCCAAACCAGGGACGGCGATACCGCGCCCGAGCTGCTGCTGGACCTGGAAGCTCGCTCCCAGGCCCATGATTTTCTCGAACTGGGCGACATGGCGATCTCGTCGGACGAACAGTGGCTGGCCTGGACGGAAGATGCCAGCGGCAACGAATATTTCGATCTCTACCTGAAGCGGCTGCCAGACGGCGAGCCGCAACGGCTGCGCAGGCGCATCGGGCCGGATCTGGTGTGGGCGGAGGATAACCGGACGTTGCTGTTCACCCGTTACGATGCCACGCAGCGCCCCGCCAGCGTATGGCTTCTGCGGCCGGAGGACGATCACTGCGAGAAGATTTTCGAGGAAGCGGATGTTGAGTTCTGGGTCGGGCTGGGCAAGACACGCTCCCGTCAGTGGCTGGTACTGGAGACCGCCTCGAAGGACACCTCGGAGTGCCACCTGATCCCGGCGACGGCGCCCCGGACGGCGCCGGCATGCGTTCGGCCGCGGGAGACCGGCGTCGAGTATACGCTGGAGCATCGCGACGACATCTTTTACGTGCTGCACAACCGTGACGGCTCGCATTTCCGACTGGACACGGCCCCCGTCTCGCAACCCGACTCATGGACGCCGCTGGTCCCGCACCGCGAGGAGGTCACGCTCGAGGGCGTCGATGCCTTTTCCTGGGGCGTGGTCGTCACCGAACGTGACCATCACGAAGCCCAGGTCTACCTTCGCGTCATCGAGCGAAGCGAAGCCGAGCCGGTCGGGAATGCTCAAGCTGACGAAGGGCTACCGGGGAGCCGGCTTCCGCTTCCCGAAGCGCCTTGCAGCCTGGCGCTTGGCGACACGCCGGATTTCCATACCCGCAAGCTGCTGCTGCGCGAAGAGTCGTTCACCCTGCCGGTACGCTGGGTCGAGCACGATCTCGACAGCGGAGAGCAGCACGTGCTCAAGACTCAGCCGCTGCATGGCGACCTGCAGCCCGAGGATCTGGTCTGCCGGCGGCTCTGGGCCGAAGGTCACGATGGCGAGCGCATTCCCGTTTCCGTGGTGGCCCGAGCCGACAGGCTCGGTCAGGCACCGATGCCGACGCTGCTCTATGGCTACGGCGCGTACGGCGAAGTGCTCGATCCCTGGTTCTCGATTGCTCGCCTGGAACTGCTCTCTCGAGGCGTCGCGTTTGCCGTCGCTCACGTACGCGGCGGCGGCGATCGGGGCGAACCCTGGTATCTGGCGGGCAAGCTGGAGCACAAGGAGAACAGTTTCAGGGACTTTCTCGCGGCACGTCAGGCCCTGGTCGCCGAAGGAATTGCCGATCCCGAACACATCGCAGCCTATGGCGCCAGCGCCGGCGGCCTGCTGGTCGGCGCCAGCCTCAATCTCGAGCCGGAGGCGTTCTGCGCGGCGGTACTGGACGTGCCTTTCGTCGACGTGCTGCGGACCATGGAAAATCCAGATCTGCCCCTCACCACGGCGGAGTACACGGAGTGGGGAAACCCGGACGAACCGGCCGTACGGCGACGCATCCGCGATTATTCGCCGCTGGACAACCTGAACGCGCAGCCCTACCCCAGCGTCCTGCTGCAGGGCAGCTGGCACGATTCGCGGGTTCCTTACTGGGAGCCCGCCAAGCTCTACGCACGCATGACGGAACTCGGCAGCGCGCGTGGCCCGGTCCTTCTGCGTACCGACATGGCCGCCGGCCACGGTGGCGCGTCAGGACGATTCAAGGCATGGCGAGACAACGCCCGCCAGGACGCTTTCATCCTATGGGCACTGGGGCGAGACGCCGTCTGACGCTAGCGGGAGTGCACCTCGGGGGACGCCGGCGGGAGGAGTGACATCCCGCCGGCTGAGGGTTCAACGTTGCTCGTCGAGGGGAATAATGTCGATGATGTGTTCTTCATAGTCGGCATCATCGACCTCGGCTTCGCTGACGGCGAAATGGCGAACGCTCATCTTGCGCTCGTGCATGCGGCGATCACTGCCGCTGCGCAATGGATGCCAGCTGGCCAGTTTGCGCCCCTCGGCGAGACGCCGGTAGGCACAGCTGTGCGGCAGCCAGTGAAACTGGTCCAGGTTATCCAGACTTAACTGGGTACACTCGGGTACCCGCTCGAAGCGATGCGCATAGTCGCTGCAGCGGCAACTGCCGATATCCAGAAGCCGACAGGCCACGTTGAGGGTGGCGACGTCTCCCGTATCGGCGTCTTCCATCTTGACCAGACAGCACTTGCCACAGCCGTCGCACAACGCCTCCCACTCCTGTTGGGTCAGCTCCTCCAGGGGGAACCGCTCCCAGAATCGCTCACGCATACGAATCTCCTTGCCTTGGCTCAGGGCCGCCCCGGAAGAACGGGTGCTACGTTCGGCCAGGATCACTCATCCCGCCGGGTAAACAGGTCCAGCATCTCGGGATCCTTGGGCGGCGGCATCTGCAGATAGAACCCCTGCCCCCGGATCGCCGCCATGACCTTGACCACATCGACCCGCGCCAGCGGTCGCTCGGGCCGCAGCAACAACGTCATCACCGGGATCGGTCGACCGAATTGCTCGCGCAGCGCCTGGGGCACCGGCGCCATGCCGCGCGCCTTGTCGAGATAGAGATACATTTCATCCCGTCGCGAGCTCTTGACGATCTCGCAGATGAGCCTGGAGGTATCGTTCATCACGCGGCTTCCTGCTCGGCAAGCGCCTGCTTCCAGTCGGCCGATAGCTGCTGCCCACGCCACCCGGTCGGCAACGGCAAATCCAGCTGCCTGAGATGCGCGGTGACCACCGCCTCCATTTCCGCTCGGTTGGAGAGCCGTTCGGGTGCCAGCCCCAATGCTTCGGCACGGGTCTGTACGACCTTTTTCAGCGCCTTAAAGCGGCACTTGAAGGCAGGGGATGTCGGCACCGGCAGCGGCTCGCAGAGTTCGGACGCCTCGCGGTGCCGTGCCGTCTTGACCAGCGCCAGCATCGCGTCCCCTTCCCGCTTGACGAGACTTGGCGTCATGCCATCGACGGCGGCCAGTTCATACCGGTTGCTCGGCATGGCCTCGGCGATAGCGTAGAGCACGCTATCCTTGGCCAGCCAGCCCCGCGGCACATCCCGACGCCGCACTTCGGTTTCACGCCAGGCGGTCAGCTCCCGATACGCTTCGACCTGCCGGGGCTGCAGGCGCCATAGCTGGCGATGGCGGGTGTACCACTGCTCGCCGGCAGCAGCGTTGCGACCCTGGCTCAACGCCTCGCACTCTTCCTCGAACCAGCGCTCGCGTCCCAGCGTCGCCAACGCCTGACGCTGCTGCTCCCAGATCACCGGAAGATAGACGACATCGAGAGCGGCATAATCGAGCTGCGCCGGTGTGAGCGGGCGCTCGAGCCAGTTGGAACGCGTCTCCTCCTTGGGCAGATCGACGCCGCAACGCTGCGCGACCAGGCGTCGATAGCCCATGGCCGGGTCGGCGCCAAGGAAGGATTCGGCGATCTGCGTATCGACCAGCGGAGCCACCGTCACGCCTGCCCATAGCGCCAGCACATCGAGATCCTCGCTGCAGGCGTGGATCAGTTTCGGCGGGCCGGCGCTCAGCAATTGCCGCAAATCGTCACTTGCCGCGATCGCCTGAGGATCGATCAGATAGACGACTTCCCCGGCCGTCAGCTGGATCAGCGCCGGCACGGGAAAAAAGCTCGACTCCCGGAAGAATTCGGTATCCAGGGCGACGAGATCCGCCGTGGTCAACGCCTCGCAAGCGGCCTGCAATCCTTCCGGGGTGTCGACCCAACACAGCGAATAGTCAAAACTCATTCAGATCCCTCTCGGCCCGTCATTCGGCCGGCATTACAAAAAATCGGAGCGAGGGCTCGGCGGACGAGCCACCGATGCCCTTACTCGTAGGAAAATGGCTGGCGCCCCTGAAACGCCCGGCTGAGCGTGCCGCCATCGACATACTCCAGCTCGCCGCCCATCGGGACGCCGTAGGCCAATCGGGAGAGCTTGGCCTCCCGCCCGACCAGGTGCTCGGCGATGTAATGCGCGGTGGCCTCCCCCTCCACGGTCGGGTTGGTCGCCAGGATGATCTCGCTGACCATCTCTCGGGAGAGCCGGGACTCCAGTTGATCCAGGCCGATATCGTCGGGGCCGATGCCGTCGAGCGGTGACAGATGGCCATGCAGCACGAAATACTGACCGCGAAAGCCGCCTGCCTGCTCGATCGCCAGCATGTCGGCCGGCGACTCGACCACGCACAGCAGGGCCGAGTCGCGCCGCGAATCCTGGCAGACGCCGCACAGCGCCTCTTCGGTCAGCGTACGGCATCGCTCGCAGTAGCCGACCTGCTCGATCGCCTGGACCAGCGCTTCCGAGAGCCGCCGCCCACCCTCGCGATCACGCTCCAGCAGGTGAAGCGCCATCCGCTGCGCGGTCTTCGGCCCGACTCCCGGTAGCACGCGCAGGCTATCCAGTAACTGCTCGACAAGCGGTGAAAAGCTCATCAGAACGGCATCTTCATCCCGGGCGGCAGATTGAGTCCGGAAGAGACTTCTTCCATGCGCGCCTTGGACTGGGTCTCGACCTTGCGTGACGCGTCGTTGACGGCAGCCGCCAGCAGATCTTCCAGCAGCTCCTTGTCTTCCTGCATTACGGAAGGATCGATCTCGACGCGGCTGACGTCATGGCGGCCATTCATGGTCACCTTGATCATGCCGGCGCCGGCTTCGCCCAACACTTCCATCTGGGCGATCTCTTCCTGAGCCTGCTGCATCTTTTCCTGCATTTCCTGGGCCTGCTTCATCAGATTGCCCATGCCACCCTTGAACATGACGAACTCCTTCGAGATTGGGAATGCTTTGCAAAAGCGTGACGCCCGCGAAAGCGTGACGTCTGCGAAATCGTATGTCTGCGAAATCATATGCCTGCGAAATCGTGATGCCCGGTCGGGATCACACGCGATCGGCGGTTACGCTTCCTTCCATCAGCCGAGCGCCGAAACGCGCTTCCAATTCCTGGATATGCGGGTCGACACGCAAGGCTTCAACAGCGCGTGCGTGACGTTCGCGTGCCTCGCGGTCACGCTTGGCCTTGGCCGTCTCGCGTGCGCCGTCCAGTTCAGCAACGCTGATCTCGAGCCGACGCGTGTAGCCGAGGCCCGCCAACGCCTTGGTGATGCGCTCGATATGCAGATCGGAGAGCATGGCCGACTGGCCGGGGTCCAGCGTCACCTTCAGCGCGCTGCCATCGTCACTCTCGATAACGCAGTGAGCCGCGAGATTGCGCGTGAGACCGCCAATATCGAGCTGATCGAAGCGATCCAGCCATAACCCGTGCGTGAGCTGGCCGGCATTTACCGGCGAGTCCTGTGTCGCCGCCGGGCTGTTCATCTCTGCCATCGGCGCCTCGGCCATCGCCGGCACCGCATCCGCTTCGATAGCGGCTGTCGACCCGTCAGCGCCAGCCGATGCATGCCCCGTGTCGGCTGGAGCGACGTCGCCTTGAGCACCGTCGCTTTGAATACCGCTACTTTGAAAGTCTGGCCGGGCCGGTTGCGCTATCTGCTCGACCGGGGCGGAAGCCGCTGCTATATCGGTCGCGACGTCGACAGCCGGCGAGTCGCCGGGCTCGGGTGCCGAAGCCTCTGCCGCTTCGGCCGCCCAGGCGTAGGCCTCGTCGCCGAAACCGGCTTGATCGTCGAAACGGCTCGCGTCCTCGAAATCGCTGGCATCACTGATAGCCGCGCTGCCCGACTCGGCCGTGACGGTGACCTTCTCGCCCTGTTCCCCGCTCGGCTCCGGTGACGCCGCTTCCGGGACGATAACGGCCGCGGGAGCTTTAGCTTGGGATGCCTCGGTCTCGGTAGACCAGGGTGGGCGGTCGTCTGCCGACCCGTCGGCTATGACTGGCTCGACCGATGCAGACGAAGGGGGGGCGGCAGGTTCCGCGGACTGAGCCTGACGCTCGACTGGCGCCGGCGATGCCGCAGCGACTGGCTCCGGCGCGGTCACCGGCGCAGGAGCGGTGCTGGCAGCCTGCGGCGCCTCCGCCATCGATGTAGCCGGTGTCTGATGCACGCTACTCTGCAACTCGCCGCCTTGCTGGGCACCACCCTGCTGGACGTCACTCTGCTGAGCCCCCCTGCGCAAGGGCAGATCGGTCTGCGGTGGCGTCGGTACACCCTGGGGCCGGAAAGCCAGCATCCGCAGCAGCGTCATCTCGACCGCCGCGCGGGTATCCGGTGCGTTATCGATATCGCCTCGGCCCTGCAGCGCAATCTGGTAATAGAGCTGCACGTCTTCCGCGGTGAAGCGTCCGGCCAGCGCCAGCAGCTCGTCACGATCGCCATGGCCGTTGTCCAGTGCGCCGGGAACCATCTGGGCGATCGCCAGGCGATGCATCAGGCCGGAGAGCTCGTCGAGCACGCCGGCAAAGTCCGGCCCCTGCTCGGCCAGTGAGGCCACTTCGGTGAGCAACCGCTCGGCATCGACATCCGCCAATGCCTCGGCCAGCGCGATCAGATGCGCGTGATCCAGGGTACCGAGCATGGCGGCCACGTCTTCCCGCCGCACCTCGCCCTGGCCAAAGGCGATGGCCTGGTCGGTCAGGCTCATGGCATCCCGCATCGAGCCGTCGGCGGCCTTGCCGAGCAGCCATAGCGCCTGCGGATCGAAGGCCACCTGCTCAGCTTCGAGAACCCGGGTCAGATGCTCGACCACCCGCTCCGGCGGCATGTTCTTGAGCGTGAACTGCAGGCAGCGCGACAGCACCGTCACCGGCAGCTTTTGCGGATCGGTGGTCGCCAACAGGAACTTGACGTGCGGCGGCGGCTCTTCCAGCGTCTTGAGCAGCGCGTTGAAACTGTGCGTCGACAGCATGTGCACCTCATCGATGAGGTACACCTTGTAACGCCCCTGGGTCGGCGCGTACTGGACGTTGTCCAGCAGTTCGCGGGTGTCTTCCACCTTGGTACGCGATGCCGCATCGACCTCGATCAGATCGACGAAGCGGCCGCTGTCGATATCGCGGCAGGTCTCGCACTGGCCACAGGGCTGGGAGCCCACGCCCTGCTCGCAATTGAGGCACTTGGCGAGAATCCGCGCCAGCGTCGTCTTGCCGACACCGCGAGTCCCGGTAAACAGATAGGCGTGATGCAGTCGCCCCTGGTCGAGCGCGTTGACCAGAGCACGGCTGACATGCTCCTGACCGACCAGTTCGTGGAAGGTACGCGGGCGCCATTTACGGGCCAGAACCTGGTAACTCATGCGGCGCGATACTCCTCGCAGATAGGCTCGCGGCTGGACGTGATGGTCAGGAATCGGCACGACCACGATCGAAACATCGTAGCCAGCATCGGTCATCCTGAAGTGATCGGGCCATTCTAGCAGGGTCGGGAGAAAACTGACGAGGCGGGAGGCAGCGACTTGGTCGCCGAATTCATGACAGGCCAAATTGCGCAGGGCCAGAAATGGAGGCGGCCCCTACCAGCCACATCCCGGCACACGCGGCCACCACTACCGTTGCTCCCTTCCGGGCCTGGCGGGGTTTGCGGTTTAGCGTTGCGGGAGGACCGGCAAGGGCCACCATAGCTCGATTCATCAGTGACGCGATGAGATCGAAGGCCGACAAAGCCTGTGCCATCAAGACGTTGCCGAGCGAGCGGCACTATAACAGCGTCATCGCTTTGCGGCAACCGGGAAGGCTTCAAGAGTGCTTCGAAAAGAATGGCAGCGAACCGCTGCCCTCCCCGTTACGAACGAAAAAAAGCCCCGCCGTTTCAACGAGCGGGGCATGGACCACGTCAACTTTCGGCTCAGCCGACCTTTTCCTTGGCCGCCTGCATCCGGCGCCGCAGAATCGGCCCCACCACCACCGGCAGCAGCAGACCGATGATCGCCACTAGCCACAGCCCGATGGAGAGACCGCTACCCCAAAGGATCGACCAGTCGCCGTCGGAGATCTGCATCGCGTGACGCAGGTTCTTCTCCATTTCCGGCCCCAGCAGCAGGCCGAGAATCACCGGGACCAGCGGAATTTCCAGCTTGCGCAGAATGTAGCCGGCGACGCCGAAGGCGATCATGAAGTAGAGATCGAAGGTCGAGTGGCTGATCGAGTAGATGCCCACGAACGCGACCATGGTCACGATCGGCAGCAGATACATCGGCGGAACCGACAGGATCTTCACGAACACGCCGACCAGCGGAATGTTGAGCAGCAGCAGCATGAAGTTGCCCACCAGCAGTGCGGCGATGACGCCCCACACCAGGTCGGCATTCTGCGTGAACATCAACGGCCCCGGCGTGATGTTGAGCGACACCAGCATCGCCAGCAACACCGCCGTGGTCCCGCTACCCGGTACGCCAAGCGTCAGCATTGGCACCAGTGCGCCGCTGGACGCGCCGTTGTTGCCCGATTCGGGCGCAGCCACGCCACGCGGATCGCCTTCCCCGAAGTAGCCCTTCTTGCCGACGATCTTCTTTTCCAGCGTATAGGTGATGAAGCTGCCCAGCGACGCGCCCGCTCCCGGCAGCACACCGGCGATGAAGCCTAAAATGCCGCCGCGCACGGTGGTCGGCATGATCGACAGAATTTCCCGCCACTTCAGCTTGAGCGGGTTGACCTTGATCATCTCGCGGCCGGCGCCGGCCTTCTCTTCGATGAAGAACAGAAGCTCGGATACCGCGAACAGACCGACGATGGCGATGATGAAGTCGACGCCTTCGTAGAGCTCTAGCACGCCGAAGGTGTAGCGCTGCGTGCCGGTGGAGAGATCGATTCCGACAGTGGCGATGATCAGCCCGATCGCTGCGGCCATCAGCGTCTTCATCGGGTTCTTGCCGGTGATACCGCCCAGCGTGGCGAAGGCCAGCACGAACAGCGCGAAGTATTCGGCTGGGCCGAAGGTCAAGGCGAAGCGAGCCAGCAGCGGCGCCAGCAGGATCAGGCCAATGGTGGCGATCAGGCTGCCCATGAAGGAGGCGATCGCCGAAATCGCCAGTGCTTCGGCGGCCTTGCCCTGGCGAGCCATCGGGTAGCCGTCGAGACAGGTCATCATCGCCGGCTCGTCACCGGGAATATTCAGCAGGATTGACGAGATACGTCCGCCATACATCGCCCCGGCATAGACGGCCGTCAGCATGATCAAGGCGGTTTCCGGCTTGAGGCCGAGGGTGAACGCCAGCGGAATCAGGATCGCCACGCCGTTGGCCGGGCCCAGACCGGGCAGCGCGCCGATCAGCGTGCCGATGAAACACCCCATCAAGGCGAACATCAGGTTCTCGGGCTGCAGCGCCACGCCGAAGCCGAGGGAAAGATAGTGCAACGTTTCCATCAGTTCATCTCCAGCAGGCCAAGCGGCAGCGGCAATTCCAGTCCATAGGTGAACAGTACGAACACCACCACACCGCTAATCAGCCCGGTGAGATAGGCCTTGATCGGCCGCGCGCCCATGCGCCAGCAAAGCGTGCCGACCGCCAGCGTGGTCGAGACGATGAAGCCCAGCGGCTCGAGCAGCAGCGCGTAGACGACCAAGGTGACCACGGCAATCCCCAGCTCGCCAAAGGTCCTGGCGACCGGCCAGTGATTGTCGGGGTCGGGCTTGACGATCATGTAGAGACTGCAGATGGCCAGAATCACGGCCAGCAGCTTGGGAAAGGTCTCCGGGCCAACGGCTTCCGACCCCCCGAAGGGAACCGGAAACCGGGTGGCGCCGTAGTAGTAGGCGACGGCGATCACCAGCATGATCAGACCGAAGACGCGATCATTGAACTTGCTCATTGAATCAGCCCGATTTCCTTGGACAGCGACTGGATATCGTTGATCTGCTGCTTGACGAAGGCCTGGAATTCACCGGAATCCGGGTGGAACGGCATCAGACCGTTGCTTTTCATGACCTTCTTCCACTGATCGCTGGCATAGAGCTCGTCGACGGCATCGACCCAGTACTGCTTGGCGTCTTCGTCGATGTCGGACGGCATGTAGAAGCCGCGCCAGTTGGGGCCGACCGCATCGATGCCCTGCTCTTTTGCGGTGGGGATATCGGCCAGATCGCCGGGGAGACGCTCGTCGGAGAGCACCGCCAGCACGCGGAGATCGCCGGACTCGAGGAAGCCCTGGGTTTCGGTGATGTCGCCGGTGAATGCATCGACGTGGCCGCCGATGACCTGCGTCATCGCTTCGCCACCGTTGTTGTAGGAGAGATACGGAATACGCGGCAGATTCTCGACACCGGCAGCCTTGGCAGCGATCAGCACCTTGAGGTGATCCCATCCGCCATTGGCGCTACCGCCGGCGAACTTGACCGAACGCGGGTCTTCTTTCAAGGCGCTCATCAGCGAGTTGAGGTCCTGATAGGGAGAATCCTTGGATACCGCGATCACGCCGTAGTCGGCCCCTACGGCACCGATCCAGTTGACCATGTCGGCGTCCATGCCAGGGAACTGGCCCTGAGCCAGGCGGGTGGTGGTCGCCGTCGAGGCCGCCACCAGCAGCTGGTCGTCACCCTTGCGCTTGCTGACGGTGTGAGCGAACGCGACGCCGCCACCGGCGCCTGCCATGTTGATGGTCTGAACGCTGGCCGGCACGAGCTCCAGCTCCTCGAGCACGTTACCCACGCTGCGACAGGTAAAGTCCCAGCCGCCACCCGGGTCTGACGGAGCGATACATTCGACCTTGCCAGCAGGCTCGAACGCCATGGCGCCACTGGCCGTCAGGGCCAGCGCCGCAGCGGCCACCCACCGGATCGTCTTGACTGCAAACATGATGCTTCTCCTCGCTGATGGAGCAATATTATTCGTGGCTGACGCCAACCTTACAGTTCCGTAAGGTAGAACTTTGTTCCCATGAGCGGAAATTAAGGTGAAGTCATGTAACGGTCAACGGCGTGAACGCAAAAGCCGACTAAAGTTCAATGCCTTGCGCGCCAATTCATTTACAATTGCCTGCCAGCGCGATGGGCGAAGTCATCGCTGTTCATCTCCGAGAGAACGACGAAAGAAGCGGGTTTCCGAGTGTTCATCACGGAAGCCCCCCCGCCCCTCTTTCACCTGCAGGAGTTTCCCATGCCACTCAAATTGCTGCTGATCGAGGACGACCCTCTGCTCGCCAGCACCCTTACGGAAACATTGACCGTCGAGAATCAGCGCGTCGAGCGGATTGCCGATGGCGGCGAAGCTTTCGCCCGCCTTTCCCTCGATCACGACTACGACCTGATTCTGCTCGATCTCAACCTGCCAACCCGTAGCGGCCTCGACGTGCTGGCAACATTGCGCTCGCGCGACCGACAGACGCCGGTACTGATCCTCACCGCCCGGGCAGCGATCGAGGATCGAGTCAAGGGACTCGACCTGGGCGCCGATGACTACCTTGCCAAGCCGTTCGCGCTCGACGAGCTGGAAGCCCGGGTTCGGGCGTTGCTGCGTCGTCGCCAGAATGACCCGAGCGAACCGCTGGTGCTCGGCTCGCTGAGCCTCGACCGCCAGCGCCAGCATTTCACGTTGAACGACACCATCTTGTCGCTGCCGCCGCGGGAGCACCGCCTGCTGGCATGCCTGATCCACTACGCCGGCGAGCCGGTAGACAAGGCACGACTGCTCGAAGATGCCTTTGCCGGCGAAACGGTCGGCGACAATGCCATTGAAGTCTACGTGCACCGGCTTCGCCGTCGGCTCGCGGCGTCCGACGTCAGGCTACGCACGGTGAGAGGTATCGGCTATCTGCTGGAGGTCGAGTGACCCTGTTGCGAAGGTGGCACCTGTCACATCTGAGCCTTTACCGGCGACTGATGGTCTGGCTGCTCTGCCCGCTGGCGCTGCTGGTCGCCATCATGCTGCTACAGGCCTGGCTGGCCTCTCGCGAGGCGGCCGACCGCGCCTTCGACCGGCTGCTGGATGCCGCTGCACTCTCCATTGCGGAACAGGTTCGCTGGCAGCAGAGTCGGCTGTGGATGGATCTCCCACCTTCAGCGCTGGAGATGCTCGCTACCGATGCCGAGGAGCGAGTGTTCTACGCGCTCTACGATGCCCAAGGGCATTTCGTCACCGGCAATCGGTCACTTCCCTCCCTGCCTACCGAGAACGACATTCAAATGAACTATGGGGACGTGACTTCCCAGGACATGCCGCTCCGGCTCGGGGTCCTGCGTGCTCGTCTCGAGGGCTGGGATCGAAGCGATCGCTTCGAAGTCAGGGTGGCGCAGACGCGCGAAGGCCGGCAAGCCCTGGCCAATCAGCTGTTCCTGGCAAGTTTCGTCAATATCTTGATCATTGCCGGCCTGGCCGTGATGGTCGTCCTGCTCTCGGCCCGCTTCGCGCTGGAACCGCTGACGCGCCTGCGCCGTGCCATCCGCCAACGCAATCCTCGAACACTCGCGCCGCTCGAACTGCCGCTGCCCCGCGAACTGGCCGAGCTGCGCCAGACACTGAACGAACTGCTGGCACGCATGCGCCGCGTTCGCGCCAACCAGGAGCGCTTCATCGGTGACGCTTCCCACCAGTTGAAAACGCCGCTGGCCGGCCTCTCGACCCGCGCGGAGCTGGCCCTGCGGCAGTCGGATCCGGCAGCCTGGCGCGAGGCGCTTGCCACCATGCACGGCACCGCCACCAAGACCGCGCGGCTGGCCGGCCAGTTGCTGTCGCTAACCCGGCTCAACAACCCTGAAGCGACGCCGGCCAAGCAGGCCGTGGACCTTACCGCGCTGGCCCGGCGCTGTGTGCGGGAGGCGTTTCCCCGCCACCATCGCCGCGGGATCGACCTCGGCGTGGAGGCCCCGGAGCAGGCGGTGATGGTTTCCGCCAACGACTGGCAACTGGAAGAGGCACTGAACAACCTGATCGAAAACGCCTCGCTCTATGGCGCCAGTCAGGTCACCGTGCAGGTCACCGATGTACCGCCACGGCTGGCGGTCATCGATGACGGTCCGGGCATTCCCGAGTCCCAGCGCCTGTTGATGCTGCGCCCTTTCCACCGCGGCCAGGAAACTGGCGACGGTAGCGGTCTCGGGCTGGCCATCGTCGACAGCATTGCCCGCGCCCACGACATCCGCCTGAGTCTGCAGGCCGCCCATCCCGATCACCCCGAGCGTCCCGGCCTATGTATCGCCCTGACCTTTTCATCCGACGCCTCATCCGACGCCTGACGACGGCGCCGCATCGCATCCGGCATCTCGTCGGCGCCTTGCTGGCGCTCACGCTACTGGTGACGGTCCCTGCGCAGGCAAGGGCACTACATTTCCCCGCTGATGCCGAGTCGTCCCAGCCGCTGACCATTTATGGTGTCGTCGACCCACCGCAGGTGTACCCGCTACTCGCGGACTTTCACCAACGGAATCCGGATATCGCGATCGCCTATCACAACCTGGAGACACTGGCGCTACATGCAAGAGTACTTCAGGAACGTGACGCGCCCCGCGCCGACGTGATCATGTCGCCCGCCATGCCATGGCAGTACCAGCTCGCCAACGAAGGGCTCTCGGCCCCCGTCGACTCCCCCACCGCCGCGGCCTGGCCAAGCTGGGCACGCTGGCGTCAGGAGCTGTTCGGCTTCACGTTCGAGCCCATCGTCATGGTCTATCGGCGGGATCTCGCCGCCCGCATGCCCCCGCCGGAAAGCCACGCCGAGCTCCTGAGCCTGCTACGGCAACGGTCCGATGAATTGAGCCATCGCGTGGTCACCTACGACCCGCGCTTCAGCGGCGCCGGCTATACCTATGCCATCGAGGATGCCAGGATCTCGGCCCGTTACTGGGACCTGGTCGAAGCACTCGGCCATGCACACAGCGAGCTGGAGACCACCACGGCAGCGATGCTCGAGGGGCTCAGCGAGGGGCGCTACTGGATCGGCTACAATCTGATCGGCTCCTACGTCCAGGATTACGTGGCCGAACATCCCGAACTGGCCATGGTCGTGCCCAAGGATTATGCGCTGGTGCTGCAACGCCTGGTCATGATGTCTCGCAACGCGCCGCATCCCGTCGCCGCACAGCGCTTCATCGATTATCTCCTGAGCGCACCAGCCCAGCGCCTTCTCGCGACGCGGACGACCCTGGGCGCCGTGCACCCGTCGATCGACGGGCTCGGCACCGCGGCAGACCTGCGCAAGCGACTGGGAGAGGCGATCCGCCCCGTGCAGATCGGCCCCGGCCTGCTGGCAACGCTGGATACACTCAAGCGTCAGACGCTGCTGGAACAGTGGCAACAAGCCTTCAAGAACCACTCGACCTACGCCGACGGGCCGCTGGCCGACCCCTCTCCGCTCCCCCGACCATCGCAGGAATGAGCATGGCAGACATGCGTACCGTAGATATGAGCACCGTAGACATGAGCACTGCAGGAATGAACACGCCATGAAACGACTCGACCAACTCGTCACCGCCCACGTGCGTTCGCGCACCCGGGCGCAACGCCTGATTCGCCAGGGCTTTGTCAGCATCAATACAGGGGGAAAGTGGCAGGTCGCGACCAAGCCCGGCGAGAAACTGCCGGAGACGACGGCACTGCATATCGCCGAAGCACCGGAAGAACGCTACGTCTCGCGAGCCGGCCTCAAGCTGGAAGCGCTGCTGGAGACGTTGGACCGGCGCCTCGACGGCTTCACCGTGCTCGACATTGGCCAGTCCACCGGCGGCTTCACCGACTGCGCGTTACGCTACGGCGCGACAAAGGTCATCGGCATCGAGGTGGGACACGATCAGCTCGATGCCTCCCTGCGTGACGACGACAGAGTCATCTGTCTGGAAGGCACCAATGCCCGCCAATTGCCGATGACGCAACTGGAGGCCCTGGCACCTGGCGGCATCGATGCCGTGGTGATGGACGTCTCGTTCATCTCGCAGACGCTAATCCTGCCGGAAATTGCCCGCGTCCTGCGCCCGGGTGGCGAGCTCTACTCGCTGGTCAAGCCGCAGTTCGAGGTCGGCCCCGGCAAGGTCGACTCGCGGGGCATCGTCCGCGATGCCGAACTCTATAAAGGAGTCGCCGATACGCTGCATCAGACCTGTCGCTCTCACGGTCTCGACATCGACCACTGGCAGGAAAGCCCGATCCAGGGTGGCGACGGCAATCGCGAGTTTCTGCTCCACGCACTGCGCCGTTGAACGTCGCTCTATTTCCGAGGCGGTGCGATCAACGACCGCCGTCCCCTCCTCCATCGCCGCCACCATCGTGCCCGGCGCCACCGACTTCTCCATCGCCCAGGTGGCCATCGTCACCACTGCGAGACTGGCGTGAATTCCGGGGTGCCGCCGGCGTCGGGGATGCCGAGTCGGGCTCCGCCCCCAGCGCCGCCTCGTTCCCGTTGGCGCTCTGGACCTTTGTCACCTGTCCGTTGTCGCCATGCAGCCAGACGTCCATCTGGTTGAACGCCACGCGGATGCCATGCTCCTTGAACAACTGATCCAGCCGGCGGTTGATCTCGTCGCTGGCGTAGAGCCGATCGAGCAGATCGTTGACGAAGATCCGCAACTCGAAGTTGAACGATGTCGGACCGTAGCTGAGGCAGAACACCTGCGGCTCGGGATCCCGCAATACCCGACGGTTTTCGTCCGCCGCCTGCCGCATCAGCCGATGCACCTCGTCGAGATCCGAGCCATGGGCCACGCCATAGGTCAGCACGACTCGGGTCACGTTATCCGACAGCGACCAGTTGATCAGTTGATCGGTGACGAAGGTCTTGTTGGGAATGATGATCTCCTTGCGGTCGAAATCGGTCACCGTGGTCGCCCGGATACGAATGCGGCTGACCGAGCCGTGGAGCTGGCCGAGCGTGATGGTGTCGCCGATCCGCATCGGGCGCTCGAACAGGATGATCAGGCCTGAAATGAAATTGGCGAAGATCTCCTGCAGGCCGAAGCCCAGCCCCACGCCCAACGCCGCCACCAGCCACTGCAGCTTGTCCCAGGAGACCCCGAGCGTGCCGAGCGAGGCCACCACCCCGGTCCCCACGATGGTGTAGGAAAGCAGCGAGGAGATCGCGTAGGCGCTGCCCTGCTTGAGCGTCAGGCGCGACAGAACCATGACCTCCAGCAGACCGGGCAGGTTGCGCGCCAGCATCATGGTCAGCGCCACCATGACCAGCGCCACGACGATGTCCGCCACCGTGATCGGATCCAGGGTCATCGCCTCGCCCTGCCCACGCTCGATTTGCCACACGCTGACGTGATCGAGATAGGAGAAGACTTCAAGCAGGTCCGACCAGATCAGGTAGAAGGCGAAGGTAAAACCGATGAACAGGATCAGCTTGGAGAGTCGCAGCGACTGCTGGTTGACCTGCTCCATGTCCAGCGGCGGCTCCTCGACCACCTCGAGCCCGCCCTCGGCCCCTTCCTGAATCTGCGCCCGCCGACGTGCCACCGCCCGGCGATAGGCCAGGCGGCGCTGTGCCACCGCGAGCCCACGCACCACCGTGGCCTCGACCAGGATCCACAATCCGAAGAGATAGAGCGAATTGATGAATCGCCCGATCAACCGCAACGCCGCGTACTCGTAGCCCAACGCGATCAGCCCGGCCAGCACCAGCGGCACCAGCGCCAGTGCCAACCCCAGCAGCAGGCGAAACAGCTTGAGCCCGAAATAGGGGACATGCGCCAGGATCAACCGCACCAGGATGACGCTCATCGCCAGCAGGCCGGCCAGCAGCAACAGCAGGAACAGCGGTCGACTGGATAGCTCGGCCTGGCTGCCGGGCGACGTGCCACTGATGAGAATGACGGGAATGAGCGAAATTCCCAGCCAGAACAGCAGCCGGCGCAGCCGGGCCACGTAGCCGGTCGACCAGTGGAAATGGCGTGTCGCCACGCCGTCCGACACCAGCAGTCGACGAGTCCAGCCAATGACGCCCCATGCCAGGGCGAGCTGCAATAGCGACTCACCCACACGCTCGGCGAACGCATCGCTGCCCAGTCTCAGCAGCCCGCCGATCACGGCCAGCAGCATGGGGCCATGGGCGGCCAGCAACGCGTTGTAGAGAATCGCGCGCGGGGTATGCATCTGGGTGTCGCGCTTGAGACGGCCGATCTGCTCATGAAGGTTGAGCAGCCGGACCTTGATCCGGCGCCTCGCCATCAGCAGCACGGCAGCCAGAATCAGAACCGGCACGACCGCCAGCGCACGAAGATCCGGCACCTGCCAGAAACTCGCCAACGCCTGTGGCCAGGCATCTCCACGCACCTGGCTCGCGAGGAGACCGGGCGCATCCTGCCACCAGCTCAGCGTCAGCGGACGCGAACTGGCGACCCAGAACAGCTGCTCCTCGATGACGCCACGAAGCGACGTGGTGAGTCCGGCCAGCTGCTCCTGGTTGAGCTGAAGATCGATCGCCACGGTCAACAGGTTGCCGTATTCGCGATCGAGCTGTTCGAGGATTTCGCTCCGCGACTGGAACAGCTTCACCAATGAATCGATCAACGCTGGCGTCACATCAATATCGGTATCGGCCAGACTCTTTTCGGCCAATGCCCTTGGCTGGCGAAGGGCGTCCCGCTGTTCGACCAGATCGAACTGACTCAGCCGCGTTTCGGCGATCTCTTCCTGCAACCCGCCCAGTTCGTCCACGTCCGGGAGGGCTCGGCGCTGCTCGTTGAGGATGCGCGACAGCAGCGGGCTGCCGCGGATCGCGTCGATCTGTTCGTTGAGCGTACGCTTGATCTGGCGCACGCGATCGAGCTGCGAGCGGATATCGATGGCCCGCCGGATCAGATCGTTGGTGCGGTCGGTGACCTCGAGCAGCTGGTCGCTGAACTCGCGATTGGTCGCCTGAATATCACGCAGCACCGGATGCGCAGCGATCGCTGCCCGATCTTCTTCTCCGATATCGGCGACGGCCTTCTCCGATTCGGCACGCCGCTGCCGGTCGAGCGCCGCCCGCAATGCATTCAGGCGGGCTTCTTCGATGGCAATCTGGCGCTGGAGCAGGTCGCGGCGCTGGGCATCGAGCTCCCGAAGCTGCGTGTTGTTGGCCAGTTCCCGGCGATGATACTCGGCTTGCAGCTCGGCCAGCGCGAGTTCCAGTCGATAGCGTGCCTGGGCCGGATCGAAGGTCTGGGTTTCGTCGCTATCGGGCGTCTGGAGCTGTGTTCGTGCCTGTTCCGCATCGGCCATCGCCTTGGCAATGGCCGACTGTGCCCGCTCCGGCCGTGTCTCCGCGCTGATCAGCCGCGCGTTGACCGAAGCCAATTGGCCTTGCAACGTTTCGAGCCGATCCAGGGCATCGGACGTTCTCTGGCCCAGCGTCTCCACCGTAAGCTCGTCGAGAGCATCGGCTGCCGGGGCGTCGTCATCGCTCAGCGCGGAAAGCTGCCTCTCGAGTTCGCGAATACGCTGAGGGGCCTGCTGCGCCGAGCTTTCGAGCGTCTTCAGTTCCTTGCGCAGCGCCTCCAGCGAATCCAGCGTCTGCAACGCGACTCGCAGATCCTCCCGCTCCGCCTGCTGCTGTTCATCCGGCGCCTCGATCTGCTCGAGTTTCTGCTGTTCGGCAGTGAGCCTGTCGCGTGTCGGTAGGCTTTCCTGCTGTTGCGCCAAGGCGACAGTGCTTGTCATCAGTATGCACAATGCCAGCGCGAGGAACGTGATACGCTGAGCCGCTTTTGCGAGGGCAGAGACGTTTGCGAAGACAAAGACGTTTTCGAGGACAGCGACAACAGGCGCAGGCGTCCGGCCGGTCCTCGTCAGCGCGTGGGCCCTCGTGGGCTTTAACGATCTCCGAGCAAGAGGATCTGGTTGACTGACATACTCGCTCCCGGCCGGATAATCCGACATGCCCTCTCCTCGTCAACTCCGTTCATGCGGCCACCGTCGCGTTCGCGCGGTGCGATTCCTATCGAAGTCGGAGTTTACCGCCAGGGCGAGCGGATTCCGAGGCGTCCGTTAACCGCGTTTGCCGAGTTTGACTTAAGCCGACGACATGCTAGAAATCGTCACTACTTAATACGAAGCCTGATCTTCATCGACCTGATCGCGCTTCTATCCACTGGATTACCTTGACAGGACAGTCTTATGACGCCCATTCGTTCGCTGCGCGATACCAGCCTTCTACTATTGGGGATGCTGGCTACCCCATTAGCGACTGCGCAGACACCGGACAGCGATGGCGACCCGGTTCAACAAGCGAACGAGCAGGCCGAAGTGCGCCGTAACCTCGAAGCGGAAACCGCCGAGAACCCGCTCGCGATCACGACCTATCGCCGCAACTACTTCCTGCCGTGGACTTACAACACCAACCCGGACGAGGCCGATTTCCGTCAGATCACCTCCGAGGGCGAGGTCGACAATTCGGAAATCAAGTTCCAGTTGAGCTTCAAGATCAAGCTGCTCGACGACATGTTCGGAGACAACGGCGACCTCTATTTCGCCTATACCCAGCGCAGCTGGTGGCAAGCCTACAACTCCGAGGCATCGGCCCCCTTTCGCGAGACCAATTACGAACCCGAGGGTTTCGTGAGCTTCGATAATCGATGGACGGTGCTGGGCTGGACCAACACCATCAACCGGGTCGGCTTCGCGCATCAGTCCAATGGCCGTTCGGACCCGCTGTCACGCAGCTGGAATCGAATCTACGCCGAATCGATATTTCAGCGTGGCAACTGGGCGTTCAGTGTCGCCCCTCACTGGCGCATTCCGGAAAACGACGAGGATGACGACAATCCCGATCTGGAGAACTATATCGGCTATGGTGACCTGACCGTGGTCCGCGCCTTCGGCGACCAGGAAGTTTCGTTGATGGTTCGCGGCAACCCCGGCAAGGCACACTATGGCGGTCAGCTCGACTACTCCTTTCCGCTGTTCGGCAAGGTTCGCGGCTACCTCCAGTACTATCAGGGCTACGGCGAAAGCTTGATCGACTATGACCATGACGTGCAGCGTTTCGGCCTCGGCTTCAGTATCAATACCTTTTTGGCCGGCATCCCTGGCACTCGTTGATCCCTGCAGATAGCCTGTCTATGCTGATCCACGTTAATTGACTGTCAAAGGAAGACGACCATGACCATGCAATCCATCGGCGGCAACGGCTCCGAGCGCGAACGCGAAGCTTCTACCGAGCAGCTCAAGGAAGATCTGCGCAACCTGTCGCAGACCGTCGAAGAGTTGATCCACGCCACGGCGGACGACTCCCGTACCAATATCTCCGAAATGCGTGAACGCGCCCAGCAGCGCCTGCAGGAGACACGTGGACGTCTCGAGGCCCGCGGCGAGAAGCTTTATGCCAGCGCCAAGGATCAGATGGACGCCACCGATCAGTACGTGCACGAGAATCCCTGGACGAGCATCGGCATCGGCGCCGCCGCTGGCGTCGTTCTGGGGCTGCTGCTGGGGCGTCGTTGATGGCGGGTCCGGCTGAAAACGTCATCACCGCCGCCCGGCGGCTGATCGCCAACCTCATCGCCAGTGGCGAGACGCGCCTGCGTCTCGCCGTTGTCGAATGGGAAGCCGAACGCGACCGAATGTTGACCCTGCTGCTGCTGGCGGGCGCCGGCCTGATCATGCTCTCCTTCGCCATCGGCATGCTGCTTCTGCTGGTCGTGGTGGTGTACTGGGAGGATAACCGCTTGCAGGCCATCGGGATCTGCTCGGCGGTGCTTTTCGTCATCGCGGGCGCGCTGATTCTCTCGGCCAAGCGAGTGGCCAAACAACGTAAGTTGATGGCCGCGACCTTGCATCACCTCGAACGCGATCGAGAGGCACTGGGGCCTTCCCATGACTGAACGGACTCGGCAGCAGCAGATCGACGACCTCGAGGACGAGATTCTCCAGCAACGCCTCGACATGACGTCCGCCATGCGTGAATGGCGCGATGCCACGGCACCGATCGACCATGCCTGGGAAAAGATCGTGAGCTGGAAGGTGCCGCTGATGGCGATCGGCAGTCTGGTGGCCATGCGCAGCGCGCGCAAGCCACGTTCGACGGGTCGGCTGTTTCGTCGCGCCCTGACCGGACTGCTGATGTACAACCGCGGCAAGGCACTCTACCGGGCGTCTCGCGGGCGCAATCGCTAAGCGACGCCATACTCGCTCTTCAGCCTCAGAAGCGGCCACTATGACCTAGTGGCCGCTTTTTCGTTCAGCCTAGAGCGACTGACCACAGGCGACGCCGGACGCCCAGGCCCACTGGAAGTTGAAGCCGCCCAACTGGCCCGTCACGTCCAGCACCTCGCCAATGAAGTAGAGTTGAGGCAACGCATTGACCGCGAATGTCTTCGAAGAAATCGCATCGGTATCGACGCCGCCCATGGTGACTTCCGCCGTCCGCCATCCCTCCGTGCCTGCCGGCTTGAACTGCCATGCCCCGAGCCCCTGCGCAATCGTCTGAATATCGCCATTGGAGAGCTCGGCCATCGGCCGATCCTTCCATCCCTGCCATTGGAGCAAGGCCTGCGATAGCCGCTTGGGCAACACCTCTCCCAGCCAGGTTCCCAGATGCCGGCGAGGCGCTTCCTGGCGCAGCTTGCGCAGGGTCTCCTCGACAGGAATCGATGGTAGCCAGTCGATCTCGACCGCCATTCCCGGCCGCCAGTGGCTCGACGCCTGAAGCATCGCCGGCCCCGACAGGCCACGATGGGTAAAGAGCAGCGGCTCCTGGTACTGACCATCTCCGCATCTGGCCGCCACCGGGCAGGAAAGGCCGGCTAGCGCCGCCAGCGATGTCTTCCACTGCGACGTCACGGTGAACGGTACCAGTGCCGCTCGCGTCTCGGTCACCTCGAGCCCGAACTGACGAGCCAGATCGTAGCCCAGACCGCTGGCTCCCAGCGTCGGGATCGACAGGCCGCCAGTGGCAACGACCACGGCCCCCGCCTCGACCCTGGCGCCATCGATCTCCAGCCGCATGCCGTCGCCGAGACGCTCGATGTGGTTCACCGGTGTGGAGAGCGAGACCTCCACGCCCGCCCACTCGCACTCGGTCAACAGCATGGCGACGACATCCTTGGCCGAATGGGCACAGAACAGCTGCCCGGGCGCCTTCTCGACATACTCGATGCCATGCCGCTCGATCAGCTCGACGAAATGGTGTGGCGTGTAGCGCTTCAGGGCCGAGATCGGAAAATGCGGATTGCGCGAGAAGAAATTCGCCGGCGTGGTCGCGAGGTTGGTGAAGTTGCAGCGTCCGCCACCCGACATCAGGATCTTCTTGCCGGCCTTGTTGGCATGATCGACGACGCGCACCCGAAGGCCGCGATAGCCCGCCGTGAGCGCGCACATCAAGCCGGCCGCGCCAGCGCCGATAATGACGACGTCGTAGGTTTTCATGTCCGCACCGATCTTGCCTTGCTGGTTGGGCGGGCATTCTAACAGAGCCATTTTGCGACACGCCCTTTTCATTCGGCAGGGGTTGAGGTACTAACGAGTAGCAAGACTTCACAACGTATCGACAGCCCTATACTTACACTTTGTAACGCAGCGCAGACACCAGCCCACTATGACAATGATATCGGTGACCCGCTCGACGCCCGCTCTTTTCCACAGACGCCTTCCGTCACCGTCGACACTGTCGAGCCTGTCAACCGCTGCCGCGCTACTGTTCGGCTCGATCCATACCGGCTCGGTATTCGCTCAGATGCAGAGTGATGCACCAATCGCAGTGATCGGCGCCACCGTCGACACCTCGATCTGGCAAGACCCGGTCGAAGCTCTGGGCACCTTGAAGGCGGACGAGAGCGTTACCCTTTCCTCGACGCTCACCGGCACTGTCAGTGCCATCAACTTCGAGGACGGCGACAGCGTCGAGGCCCGTCAGTGGCTGGTCCAGCTCGACGACGAACAGGCCCAGGCAGAACTTCGGGCCGCCCAGGCGCTGCTTGATCAGCGCCGGAGCGCCCTCGACCGCGCCCAACAGCTTCAGGATCGCAATTTGGGCGTACGTGCCACGCTCGAGGACAATGCCGCGCTGGTCAGGCAGAGCGAAGCGGAAATCGATGCCATTCGCGCCCGGCTTGCCGATCATCGGTTACGCGCGCCCTTTGCAGGCACCGTCGGGCTGCGCGACGTCAGCGTCGGTGCGCTGGTGACCCCCGGCACCGAGCTGGTCACGCTGGACAAGCTCGATACCATGAAGCTCGATTTCACCGTACCGGCAACGCTGCTCTCGGTGCTGCATCCTGGGCTCACGCTCAGCGCCACGACACCGAGCTATCCCGACGCCACGTTCCGTGCAGAGGTCGCCACCCTCGGCACCCGAATCGACCCCGTCTCCCGAAGCCTGGTGGTGCGCGCCAATCTGGACAATCCCGACGGGCGCCTGCTGCCGGGCATGCTGATGGAAGTGCAACTGAACCAGCCCGCCCGCGAGGCGCTGACGATTCCGGAGAGCGCGCTGGTGCCCGATGGGGAACGCCAGACCGTCTGGTTGATCGAACCCGGCCAGCCCGCCAGCGTCACGCGTCGGGAAGTCGCCATCGGCGAACGCCGCCAGGGTGAGGTCGAGATCACCGATGGTCTCGAGAGCGGCCAGCGTATCGTGACGCATGGCACCCTCAAGGTACGCGAAGGCGACCCCGTCGAACTGATCGCCGAGGACGTCAGCGACGGTGACATCAAAGAAGTCCTCGAGCGTCAGCGCCGCGCCACCGAATCGCAGATTAACGAATCGCAGTTCAACGAATCGCGAGCCAGAAACTGATGCGGATTTCCGACCTATCGATCCGTCGTCCGGTCTTCGCGACCGTCGTCTCGCTGCTGCTGATCGCCTTCGGCCTGCTGGCCATGGAGCGCCTGCCGTTGCAGGAGTATCCGGCCATCGATCCGCCCATCGTCAGCATCGAGACCAACTACCCGGGCGCCTCCGCCAGTGTCGTCGAGACGCGCATCACCCAACTGCTCGAAGACCGCATCGCCGGTATCGAGGGCATCGTCTCGATCGAATCCAGTAGTGCCGACGGCGAATCGGAGATCGACGTCGAGTTCTCGCTGGATCGTGATATCGACGGCGCCGCCAACGACATTCGCGACCGGATCTCGTCGGTGGCCGACAACCTGCCCGACCAGGCCGAGCCGCCGGAAATCGAGAAGAGCGACAGCAGCGACGACGTCATCATCTGGCTGTCGCTTTCCGGAGAGGGTTACACCATTCCGGAGCTGACCGATTATGCCAACCGCTATCTCGTCGACCGCTTCTCGACCCAGAACGGAGTGGCCCGGGTGCGCCTCAGCGGCGGCAAGGAGTACGCGATGCGGGTCTGGCTGGATCGCAACGCCCTGGCCGCGCGCCAGTTGACCGTCGACGATGTGGCCGATGCGCTGGAGAGCGAGAACGTCGAACTGCCGGCCGGCTTCCTCGAATCCCGCGATCGGCAGTTCACCCTGAGAATCCCGCGCAGCTTCACTACCGCCGCCGACTTCCAGAACCTGGTCGTCGCCCGCGGCAACGACGGTTATCTGGTACGACTGGCTGACGTGGCGCGCGTCGAGGTCGGTTCGGTAGAGGAGCGTTCGCTGTACCGAGGCAACGAGGTCCCGATGGTGGGCCTCGGCATGATCAAGCAGTCGACCGCCAGCGTGCTGGAAGTGGCCAACGGTGCCAAGGCGGAGATGGCCCGGCTGCAACCCACGCTACCCGACGGCATGCAGCTGTCGCTCAATTTCGACTCGTCGGTGTTCGTTTCCGGCGCGCTGCATGAGGTCGTATCGACGCTGTTCATCGCCATGGGGCTGGTCGTGGTGGTGATCTTCGTCTTTCTCGGCAACATACGCACGACCCTGGTGCCCGCAGTAACGGTACCGATCTCGCTGATCGGTACTTTCATCTTTCTGGCGCTGTTCGGGTTCACCCTGAACTTGCTCACGCTGCTGGCGCTGGTGCTGGCGATCGGGCTCGTGGTCGATGATGCGATCGTGGTCATCGAGAACGTTCACCGGCGCATGGTGATCCACGGCGAGACGCCTCTGGTCGCTGCTTTCCGGGGCACCCGCCAGATCGGCTTCGCCGTCATCGCCACCACCCTGGTGTTGATCACCGTCTTCATCCCGTTGAGCCTGCTCCAGGGCGATATCGGCCGCCTGTTTTCGGAGTTCGCCCTGACGCTTGCCGCGTCGGTCGGCCTCTCCTGTCTGGTGGCGCTGTCGCTGGCACCGATGCTGTGCTCGAAACTGCTCAGCCCGCGCATGCACGAGAGTCGTATCAGCCATGGCGTGCATTGGCTGCTGGACCGTTCGCAGACGATCTACCGACAGGCACTGCTGTGGGCGCTGCGTTGGCGCTGGATCGTGGTCGGACTGTTCGCCCTGGTGCTGGCACTCACCGCCTGGCTGTTTCAACAGCTGCCCAACGAATATACGCCCCAGGAAGATCGCGGCGCCTTTTTCGTGCTGATCGAAGGGCCGCCCGGCGCGACCTTTCACTACATGCAGGATTACTACGACGAGATCGAGGCCCGCCTGATGACGCTGGTCGATGCCGGCGACATCAATCAGGTGTCGGTTCGCGGTCCCCGCGGCTTCGGCAATGTCGAGAACTTCAATGATGGCATGGCCGTCGTTACGCTCAATGATTGGGGCGATCGACGATCGGCCTGGGATATCCTCGCCGACGTCCGCAGCCGGCTGTCGGATCTGCCCGGCGTCACTGCCACGCCGGTGATGCGCCAGGGCTTTGGCGGCCGGGTCGAGAAACCGATCCAGTTCGTCATCGGTGGCAGCACCTACGAACAGCTGGCCGACTGGCGCGATCGGCTGCTGACTCGCATTCGAAGCGACGACAGCAGCGGCCTCGAGGCGGTGGACAGCGACTACAAGGAAACCCAGCCACAGCTGCGCATCCAGATCGACTACAACCGTGCCGCCGCGCTGGGCGTTACCGTGAGCACCATCGGCAATACCCTGGAGACACTGTTCGGAGGCCGTAACGTCACCACCTATGTCGACGGCGGCGAAGAGTACGACGTCATCCTCGAAGGCGAACGTGACAATCAGCGCGCCCCAAGCTCGCTGGACAACGTGCAGGTACGTTCAGCGGTCAGTGACGAGCTGATTCCGCTGGCAAGCCTGGTGTCGGTGTCGGAATTTGCCGGTGCCAGCGAGCTCAACCGCTTCAACCGAATGCGCGCGATCACGCTCGAGGCCAATCTCCAGGGAGGGGTCGCGATCGGCGACGCGCTGGCCTACCTGCAGGGTATCGCGGAAGAAGAGCTGCCCAGCGAAGCTGGTCATCGACTACAAGGGGCCCTCCCGGGATTACCAGGAAGCCAGCGGTGCGACGACCTTCCTGCTCATCCTGGGCATCGTCGTGGTCTTCCTGGTGCTGGCTGCCCAGTTCGAAAGCTTCGTGCACCCGCTGGTCATCATGCTCACGGTACCGATGGCCATCAGCGGCGCCTTGCTGGGCCTATGGGCCAGCGGGCAGTCCCTCAATATCTACAGTCAGGTGGGGCTGCTCATGCTGGTCGGTCTGGCCGCCAAGAACGGCATCCTGATCGTCGAATTCGCCAACCAGTTGCGCGACGAAGGTCAGGCTTTCTCCGACGCGCTGGTCGAGGCTTCCGTGACTCGTCTCAGGCCGATCCTGATGACGACCGTCACCACCATGGCCGGCGCCGTTCCCCTGATTCTGGCCTTCGGCCCTGGTGCCGAATCGCGCATCGTCATTGGTACCGTCATCTTCTGTGGCGTTGCCGCCGCGACCCTGCTGACGCTATTCATCGTACCGGTGGCCTACGATATGCTAGCGCGGCGTACCGGTTCACCCGGCGACGTCAGCCGGCGTCTCGAATGCGAAATACACGGCCACGAGACACGAGACCAAGAAATCAGTCGATGAGGTTTGGCTACCACACGAGCCTAGCGAGGAACGGAATTGCAACTACACTAAGGCAACCATACTGCTGCAATGGTGCCATTGCGTGAGCCAGTCGGAAGGCTATTCCATCGAACCGGAGGGATGAACATGAGCCTGTTCCATCGTGACGACAAGGACACCGGGACTAGCCGAATCGATGAAGACATGGCAGTCGCCGCCGAGCGCGCGCCCCATTTGGGAGATGATCCGATCCGGGAGGAACCTGCATTGGCATCCGAAGAAGAACCGCTTGAAGAAAGCATCGACGAACCGTCACCCTACGCCACGGCTTATCTGACACGTGACAGCTGGGCAAGCCGCTCACGTCGTCGACTGAACGATCAGATCAGCGATACTTGCGAGAGTTGCGACGAATTCGTACAACATAAGCCTTGGCAGAGTGTCGGTATCGCCGCGCTGGGCGGCGTGCTGATGACCCTGCTGTTGAGTCGGCGCTGACAGCCGTTTTCCACCTGATCGGTCACGTGCACCGATCCACACATTGACGAATGGTTAAGGACGATCCATGAGCCGTAATTACCGTGAAGACACGCGCCATTACTACCGGGATGCCAAGCGCCGCGGCCGCAAAAGCCTCGATCGGGCTCGCCACCGCGCCGACGATATCAGCCATGAGCTGGCGGAAAATGCAGAAGAGGCGTGGCGCGAAACTGACGATTACGTTCATCGCAACGCTTGGAGCAGCATGGGTGTTGCCGCCCTTGCCGGGTTCGCCATCGGCTTCCTGGCCGGTCGCCGCTAGGCGTTCCCATCGCCGGCCCCACAGCGATTGGAAGCCGAGTGCCGGCTGAATGAAACGGCCCCGCGATGCAGTTCATGCATCACGGGGCCGTTTCTGATTCGGTAGTCGATACCGCATGCCTGGTAGTCGCAGGATCGCGATCCTCAGGCTCAGGCTTGATCCACACCCAGACGACCGCCTCTCGCCCAATCTTCCTGCTCGGTTTCCTGAAAAAATATCTGCACCGACTCGGGCGCTTGTCCGTATGCCTGCACGAACGCATCGGTGATTCGCTCGGCAAGCTCGCGCTTCTGCTCGACGCTACGGGGAAATTGCTGGATCGTCACAATGGGCATGAAAGATACCTTCAGGATGAGAAATCGGCACGTTCGACCTGTTCGGCCAAGGTTTCGCGCAAATGACGTAACGAATCCACGTCGCTGCTGTCAGGCCAGAGCCACACTCGTCGCCCGGAAAGATCGATAGCGGAGAGCAGCGGACCCAGCCGAATCAGGCGACACGTCTTCGTTTGCCAGGTACGGGCATCGACCGAGCTTTCCCAGACCGGTCGTTCCCGTTCGTATGCGCAGCGCAGGTACAGCTTCTGCGGCGCCTCGAGATGCTGGCGATACCCCGCCACAATGGCCACCATCGCAATGATGGCAGCAATCCGATAATCGACCCACCAGCTCGCATAGAGTGCCAGTCCCCCTCCCAGCAGGAGTTGAAAGCCCAGCGATAGCCTAGAGCGCTTGATGACGACTGCGGTCAGTGGTTTCGGCATGTTCGACGATCATCTGGACGAGGCGACGCATCTCCGGATCCTGCGGCCATTCGCGACGCATCAGCCAGGTAAAGAGATCCTGGTCTTCCTGGGCCAGCAGCTCACGATAGAGCTCCTTGTCCCCGGCGGGCAGTCCGTCGTAGCAGGCCTCGAGAAACGGCATCAGAAGCAGGTCCAGCTCCCACATGCCGCGTCGGGAATGCCAGTAAAGCCGTCGACGCGTGACATCTTCGTTGTCTGACATGGACTATCCTCGATCCCGTGTACTGAATGAATGTGTCGCGCTGCATTATACCCAAGGGAATCCCCCACCACTATTCGGGAACGCGCGGTGACCGGCTAATGCGTTGTTTTCTCGAAAGTTGCGAAGTATGCTGAGACGACAATAACAGACGTCGGACGCCCATTGTGCGGTCTCCCACCGCCAGGCCGAGGCCTTACGGAGAATGTCGATGACCAAGTCTGAATTGATCGAGCAGATTGCCGCCCGCCGGTCGGAACTGTCGGCGAAGGAGGTCGAAGCCGCGGTGCGTGTCATCCTTGACGACATCACCAACGCCCTGGCAGAGGGCGGGCGCGTCGAAATTCGCGGATTCGGCAGTTTTTCCCTGCATTTTCGCGAGCCCCGCACCGGACGCAACCCAAAGACCGGCGACCCCGTCGATCTCGACGGAAAGTACGTCCCGCATTTCAAACCGGGAAAGGAACTACGCGAACAGGTCAATGCCAGCCGCGCGCTCGGCTATTGATCTTCCCAGTCACTGCAGCCGGCGCAGAGTCGGCGGCTGCCACCGCAATATGTAACGACGGCATGAGCCGTCGGCGGTGCGTCACCAGGAAAACCTATGCGCTGGCTCAAAGGCGTCATTCTCGCCATCATCTTGATCGTCGTGTTGCTGCTGGGCATTCTTTTTGCCGTCAATAACCAGCAGCCGCTGCCTCTGGATCTGATCTGGGTACAGCTGCCCCCGGCTTCGCTGTCGTTGTGGCTTCTGGTCGCTCTCGCCTGCGGCGTCATCCTCGGCATGCTCGCCATGACCGGCATGTATCTGCGGCTGCGAACCCTGCTGACTCGTGCACAACGTCACAACCAGCAACAACGCAAGGAACTCGATCGTCTCCGGACGCAGGAGTTCAAGGAAAGCCCCTGAATGAGCGATGTTCTGCTACTGGCGTTGCTGGTGGCAGCCATCGCCATCGGCTGGTTTCTGGGGCGATGGGAGTCCGGCCGGTTCCGGTCTCGTCCACAGCCGCCGCGCGGTTCGTTGCCGAGGGACTACTTCGTCGGCCTGAACTACCTGCTCAACGAGCAGCCCGATCGCGCGATAGAGACTTTCACCCAGGCCCTGGAAGTCAATAGCGACACGGTCGAAACGCACATCGCGCTAGGCAACCTCTACCGCTCACGGGGAGAAGCCGATCGGGCGGTGCGCATCCATCAGAATCTTCTCGCCCGCCCTGCCCTGACGCCCTCTCAGAGCGGGCAGGTACAGCTCGAACTCTCCCGCGACTTTCTCAATCTCGGCCTGCTGGACAGGGCGGAACGGCTGTTGCTGGCCCTGCAAAAAAGCCATGTCGACGACTCGCAGAAGCTCGCCGCCAAACGTCTACTGGTCGATCTGTTCGAGCGAGAAAAGGAGTGGGCACAAGCTCTGGAGACCGCCCAGCCACAGCTGGTGCGCCAGGATGCCGATATCCGTCGAGCCGCCGCGCACTGGCATTGCGAACTGGCGAGCCAGCATCGCAACAACAGCAGCCCATCCTTGGCACGCAAGGCGTTGAAGCAGGCTCTGGGTATCGATGACCGCTGCGTCCGGGCCAACTGGATGCTGGGCCAGCTCGAATGGGACATCGGCCAGTATCGTGATGCAGCGCGGTTCTGGCAGCGCGTCCCCGAACAGGACGCCAGCTTCACCGCCATCGTGCTTGAGCCGTTGCGGGATACGTATCGCCTGCTCGACGACGACAACGGCTGGTGGCAGTTTCTGGAAAGGCAATTGCAGCACAACCCGCAGACCACGGTAGTCATGATGGCGGCGGACACACTGAGACAACGACAAGGCGCCGATATCGCCTGCGCCTTCGTCAGCGATCAATTGCGCGAGCATCCCAGCCTGCGCGGGATCGACTATCTGATGGATCTCTATCTCGACGACAGCGATCCTGCAGAGCGCGATCGCCTGGAGCTGCTCAAGCAACACACCCGCCAGTTGCTGAGCATCCGGCCTCGCCACCGCTGCCAACGCTGTGGTTTCGGTACCGAACAATTGCATTGGCAGTGCCCTCGCTGCCGCAGTTGGGGCACCACCAAGCCGGTCGCCGGTCTGGAAGGCGAATGATCACGCTACTGCCAAGAGAGTGAACGCTCGATCTCCGTCAGCGCCGACATCGGGTCTGCTGCCTGAGTGATCGCCCGTCCAATGACCAGATGCGTACTGCCGGCAGCCATCGCGGCCTCCGGCGTCATTACGCGTCGCTGATCCCCCTGCTCGGCCGTCGCGGGACGGATCCCCGGCGTCACCTTGAGGAACGCCTCGCCACAGAGTTCCGTCAGCCTCGCGCTTTCACGTGCCGAGCAGACGACGCCATCCAGCCCGCTCTCCCGTGTCAGTCTGGCCAGCCGTTCGACCTGGGCCAGCGCATCGCCCGATACGCCTATCTCCTGCAGCTCGTCGTCCGACATGCTGGTCAGCACGGTGACCGCGATGAGATGAGTTTTCAGCCCTCGCTGCGCCAGCCGCTCGGCACTCGCCTCCATCATTCTACGGCCACCGGAGGCATGGACGTTGACCATCCATACCCCCAGATCCGCCGTCGCCTCGACGGCACCGGCCACAGTATTGGGAATATCATGAAACTTGAGATCGAGAAAGACCTCGAACCCCCGTTGATGCATGGCCTCGACGGCTGCCGGCCCCGCCCGAGTAAATAGCTCCTTGCCGATCTTGACGCGGCAACGGGCCGGGTCGAGCGCATCGACCAAGGGCAACGCCTGCGACAGGTTGGAATAGTCGAGCGCAATGATGAGCGGCGAGTTCGGGGAAGGCATGAATCGTCTCCGGCATTCGAGTTCGAGCGGAGTATACCGAATGGAAGGCATCTGCGGGGCAGAAGCGAACCGAAGCGCCGCCTGGTACCGTCATGTAGCCATTGTCTTACAATAATCTGCGATATTTACCCATTAATTCCCGAGAACAGCCGTCGATACACAGAGTGAGGGCCGGCCAGAAGCATGACCGGCCTTCATTCATCTTCCTGTTCCGATCAAGGAAATCGATATGAAGACTTTGATTCACGCAGCACTCTTCTCGCTTCTCAGCTTCAGCGCCCTTCCCGCACTGGCGCAGGACGCCCCGGTCAATATCAACGAAGCGTCGGCAGAAGAACTGGCCACCCTCCCCGGCATCGGCGAAGTCAAGGCACAAGCCATCGTCGATGACCGGGAGGCCAACGGCGATTACAAGAGCCTCGAGGACCTGACTCGCGTCGACGGCATCGGTGAAACAACCGTCAGCAACCTGGCCGAAGAAGCGACGCTGTAATCAGCTCCGGGGTCGCCGACGGCCCCGGAACGTCAGTACTTGTAATCCTGTCGATCGTCTCCATCTTGGCTGAACAGGCAGCGTCAACGACGGAGACACCATGCCCCTGCTATTCCTACTGGCGCTTTTCGCTATTGCGGATTTCGCCTTGCTGTTCACCATTGGCGCCAAGATCGGTCTGCTGGCAAGTCTGGCATGGATCATCGTGAGTGCCGCCTTCGGTATTCATCTCATTCGCCGCGAGAGCCTGCTTACGCTTCAGAGAGCTCGTGAACGCATGGCCGCGGGCGAAATTCCCTCTGACGAACTGATGGCCGGCGCCTCGTTCCTGCTCGCCGGCATCCTGTTGATAGCGCCCGGTTTTCTTTCGGACATCGTGGGCCTACTATGCCTACTCCCCGGCAGCAGCCAGTTGATGCGCCGGTGGTCGGGACGCGGCACGCGACATGCTGGCGGGAGCGGACGGGACAATCCCGGCGACTGGGACGTCGGTCGGCGCAGATCCGAGAGCGCTTCCCACGATGACCAAGCTCGACACGGGAACACGCCGATCGAAGGGGAGTATCTGGGCAAGGATCGCTGATCCGATCGTCTGCCACACAGACGACACCAGGCGAGAAAATTTTTGGCCCGCCCCTTGAAACCGACCGGCAAGGCCCAATCAAGGCAACAGCGATAGCTTTAGGCCATCAGGCCCATTAACCGGAAGGCTAAGCCTTCACCCCTTGAGCCTCGCTCATGTGGGAACGTGCATTTGCAACATGCAACCATCAGGAGAACGTGAGCAATGAAAATCCGTCCCTTGCACGATCGCGTCATCGTACGTCGCAAAGAAGAAGAGCAGAAAACTGCTGGCGGCATCGTGCTTCCGGGCAGTGCCCAGGAAAAGCCGACCCGCGGTGAAGTCTTGGCCGTGGGCAACGGTCGCATCCTCGAAAGCGGCGAAGTCCGCGCACTGGACGTCAAAGTTGGCGATACCGTGATTTTCAAGGAAGGTTTCGGCGTCGAGAAGCAGAAGGTCGACGGTGAAGAAGTCCTGATCATGAGCGAAAGCGACATTCTGGCCGTCGTCGAAGGCTAATCGTCGCATCGCTCGACGCTTCATTACGATTTCACGTATTACATATTTCACGTATTACATTAGGAAGATCGAACAATGGCAGCTAAACAAGTCAAGTTCTCTGATGATGCTCGCAAGCGCATGGCGCGTGGCGTCAACGTTCTCGCTGATGCCGTCAAGGCCACGCTGGGCCCGAAAGGCCGCAATGTCGTTCTGGAAAAATCCTTCGGCTCACCGACCGTGACCAAGGACGGCGTTTCTGTCGCCAAGGAAATCGAACTGAAGGACAAGTTCGAAAACATGGGCGCACAGATGGTCAAGGAAGTCGCTTCCAAGACCTCCGACGCTGCCGGTGATGGCACCACCACCGCAACCGTCCTGGCACAGGCCATCGTCAACGAAGGCCTGAAGGGCGTTGCTGCCGGCATGAACCCGATGGATCTGAAGCGCGGCATCGACAAGGCTGTCGTCGAGGCCGTCAAGCACATCCAGTCGCTCTCCGTACCGTGCACCGACTCCAAGGCTATCGCTCAGGTCGGCACGATCTCCGCCAACGGTGATGCTCGCATCGGCGAGATCATCGCGGAAGCGATGGAAAAAGTCGGCAAGGAAGGCGTCATCACCGTCGACGAAGGTCGCGGCTTCGAAGACGAGCTGGAAGTCGTCGAAGGCATGCAGTTCGATCGCGGCTACCTGTCTCCCTACTTCGTGACCAACCAGGACACGATGGCGGTCGAGCTCGAAGATCCGTACCTGCTGCTGGTCGACAAGAAGGTTTCCAACATTCGCGAGCTGCTGCCGGTGCTGGAAGCCGTCGCGAAGGCAGGCAAGCCGCTGGCCATCATCGCTGAAGATATCGAAGGCGAAGCGCTGGCAACACTGGTCGTCAACAACATGCGCGGCATCGTCAAGGTCGCTGCGGCCAAGGCGCCCGGCTTCGGCGATCGTCGCAAGGCCATGCTGCAGGACATCGCCATCCTGACCGGTGGCACCGTGATTTCCGAAGAAGTCGGTCTGAGCCTCGAGCAGGCCAACCTCGACCACCTGGGCAGCGCCAAGCGCATCACCATGTCCAAGGAAAACACCACCATCATCGATGGTGCTGGCGTCGAGTCCGACATCGAAGCCCGTGTCGCCCAGATTCGTGCCCAGATCGAAGAAACCTCTTCCGATTACGATCGCGAAAAGTTGCAAGAGCGTGTTGCCAAGCTGGCAGGCGGCGTTGCGGTCATCCGCGTGGGTGCGGCGACCGAATTCGAGATGAAAGAGAAGAAGGCTCGCGTCGAAGACGCGCTGCACTCGACTCGTGCCGCTGTCGAAGAAGGTGTCGTGCCTGGTGGCGGTACCGCCATGGTTCGCGTCCTGACGCTGATCCAGGGCCTGACCGGCGACAATGAAGACCAGACTCACGGTATCGCCATTGCACTGCGCGCCATGGAAGCCCCGCTGCGCCAGATCGTGACCAACGCTGGCGAAGAAGCTTCCGTCGTCGTCAATCGCGTCAAGGATGGCGAAGGCAACTTCGGCTACAACGCACAGACCGGCGAGTACGGCGACCTGTTCGAAATGGGCGTTCTCGATCCGGCCAAGGTAACGCGTACAGCACTGCAGTCTGCAGCTTCCGTTGCCGGTCTGATGATCACCACCGAAGCCATGGTGGCCGAAGATCCGGAAGACGCACCGGCAGGCGGCGCACCGGACATGGGCGGTATGGGTGGCATGGGCGGCATGATGTAGTGCGACGAGAGTCGCTTAGGTAGCTAGCCTAGCGGGCTACATCATTGTGGTCACCAACCTTTGAGTTGGTGGCCACATACCCGCAGAAAAAGCAATGACTAAACCCGGTATCCGGGGCTTTCTCAAGACTCGGATACCGGTCACCCTTATAGGGTGTACCGTTTTCGGTGCTTGGGGAAATCCCGAGTCTTCGCCTCACGGCGACGGATTTATCTATGCTGAAATTCGACCAAATGGCCGAATGATGTAGCAGAGATTGCCGTGTCTTCAAAGCTTGCTGGCACCTAGTGGCGCAAGCCTTTCCTGCTATTGTCTCACCCTGATGTTTATGGGCAGCGAGACCTGTTGTTCAGCCAACAGTAGCCTAGGGGTAGTGCATTACTGGCAACGGTGATGTGCGAAGCTCCCTGACAATGTAGTCCCACTTCAGTGGACTGTCCGTGCCGTGAGGCACGCCAGTGACTCTGCCAGCAACAGGCGGACGAGACGCTAGGCTGGATGGTACGACCAACGTATGTGAACTGCTGATAAACACCGTCAACCGCAAGAAGCCAAAGTTGCTGTTAGGCTTCAACCAAAAAGGTGTGTAGCCAGTTATGCCTCTTACATCTGGGCATACGCTGATACACGGCTACCGGTGGATAGGCAGGGTCTAACCCATTCATGTAGAAGGAAAGGAACTCGGTAAGCCCGTATCTCTGCCTTTGGGCAGGCGAGCCGCAAGGCAAGCTGTTAGAGGTGCGGGTAGAGGAGGACAGAAAAAGCGAATGCCCTTTTGTAATGAAAGGGATAGGGGTTCGAGCTTTGCCCCAACGCGAAAGCGTGCTGACTTCTGTCTGGTCTCTGATCGCGTGAAGGCGTGTAAAGCCGCCTGAGAAGCACCATCTGCGGTTCAGATGGAAAGAAAGAATGCCCTTGCGGGGTGAGGACAACTTCCCCCGTCAGGGGTAAGTACCGTCTTCATCTCGCTGGGCATTTAATCGTTAATGCTCAGAGGAGAATAGCAAGATGAGTACTGCCCAGAGCGTACCTGCATTCTCTCACCCGGCATCGAGTTGGCATACCATCAATTGGAAGGTCTGTCACCGCCGAGTGAGGAGGCTACAGGTACGGATCGCGAAGGCTGCCCATGACCAGAAGTGGCGTAGGGTGAAATCTCTGCAACGCATGCTGGTCCGCTCGTTTGCAGCCAAGGCATTGGCTGTAAAACGCGTCACCGAGAACCAGGGCAAGAAAACGCCTGGTGTCGATGGGGCATGCTGGGATACCCCAGATGATAAATGGAAAGCGATCTCCCGTTTGCAGCGGAAAGGCTACAAGCCCGAACCGCTTCGTCGAGTCTACATCCCCAAAGCCAACGGACAACGTCGGCCGCTGGGAATCCCGACGATGCTGGATCGCGCCATGCAGGCTTTATATCTGCTTGGACTCGAACCGGTAGCAGAAACAACGGCGGATCGGAATTCCTACGGCTTTCGGCCCATGCGAGCCACAGCGGATGCGATTGAGCAATGCTTCGTCAATCTCAGCCGCAAGAGCTCGGCTCAGTGGGTACTCGAAGGCGACATCAAGGGGTGCTTCGACAACATCGACCACGAGTGGCTGGTCCGGAATATCCCCATGGATAGGACGGTCCTCCGCAAGTGGCTTAAAGCGGGATACATGGAGTCCTCGCGGCTCCTTCCGACGACGGCGGGGACACCGCAAGGTGGCATCATCTCGCCGGTATTGGCCAATATGGCGCTTGACGGTTTGGAAGCGGTGCTCGAATCCCAATTCGGGAAGAAAAACACCAAGGCCAGCTACAAGACCAAGGTCAACTATGTGCGGTACGCGGACGACTTCATCATCACCGGCATCTCCAAGGAGCTGCTGGAGGAGGGCGTGAAACCCATCGTCGAGGCCTTTATGGCCGAGCGTGGGCTCACGCTCTCGGTGGAGAAGTCCGTCGTCACGTACATAGCGGAGGGATTCGACTTCCTGGGCCAGAATATTCGCAAGTACAGTGACAAGTGCCTCATCAAGCCGAGTCACAAGAACGTGAAGACCTTCCTGGCCAACGTAAGGAAGCTGTTGAACGCCAACAAGACCATGCCTGCCTGGTGGATCGTGGATCAGCTCAACCCGATGATTCGGGGCTGGACCAACTACCATCGGGGAGTCGCGGCCAAGGAGACGTTCAACTACGTGGACTACCGCATCTGGAAAATGCTATGGCAATGGTGCAAAAGACGGCACCTGAGCCGGCGCAAGCGCTGGATCAAGGGGAAGTACTTCCCTCCAGCAGGCAAGCGTCAGTGGGTCTTCCAGGGTGAGTATCCCGGCGGCAAACGAGCGTATCTGCTCTATGCCAGCGATGTGCCGATCAAGCGGCATACCAAGATCAAGGCGGAGGCGAACCCTTTCGACCCGGCGTTCGAGACCTATTTCGAGGAGCGGCTGGAACGATCCTGGAAGGAATCGACCAAGGGAAGGAAGAAGCTGCAGACGCTTTGGTCCCGGCAAGGCAAACGCTGCCCGATGTGCCAACAGTTCATCACCTGGGAAACCGGGTGGAACATCCACCATGTGGTGGAACGGCACAGAGGAGGCGGTGACGAGCTGGACAACTTGGTACTGCTGCATCCCAACTGTCATCGACAGTTGCATGCAGGTTCTGCTTAACTGGTTCGTATGGTTGCATGATGCAATATGGTAGCTGTCAGCACAGATTCCTTGAAACTCGTTTCTCGGAAAACTAAGAGCTATCAGCTAATCACTACGGAACAGACCGGCAGAATAGCGTGTCATCGACTTACGGTATATTGACGTGTGCTGACGGTGATACCTGAGGAGGAGACGATGAGCGCGGCATTTTACCTGACAGTGGGCCTAGGAGCCCTCATGGTGCTAAGTGTCGCGGGTTTCGTGGCTGTGCAAGTCTTACGGTTGTTCTACCAAGCCGATCAGACCAGCGGCAAGTCTTCCGAAGGAGAATATCATCAGTAAGAAGGGCGAATGACGAGCTACCGGCTTACCTTGCTAGGTAAGTTTACAGAGGCTTGAGCCGTATGCGGGGAAACTCGCACGTACGGTTCTTAGGGGGCGGTGGGGCAGAAATGCCCTGCTGCTACCCGACAATCATCGCCCCGCCATCACCTGATTTTTCAGACTGTTGAAAGGTTCAGGTATCATGGAAAGCCCCGCCATTGGCGGGGCTTTTTTTGTTCTCGAGCCAAGCGTTCGAGGCTACATGATCGTGCCTTTTCTCGCCCTTTTGCCTGCAGGAGTTTTCGCGCATGCTGAATCGCATCCGCATCGTTCTCGTCCAGACTTATCATCCTGGCAATATCGGTGCCAGCGCGCGCGCCATGAAGACCATGGGTTTGAGCGATCTGGTACTGGTCGCACCCCGCCAGTTTCCGGACGAGGAAGCCACTCGGCTCGCCGCTGGCGCTACCGACCTCCTCGACAGCTGTCGCGTCGTCGGTTCTCTCTCCGAGGCCGTCGGTGATTGCGTCCAGGTCATCGGCGCCAGCGCCCGCCTGCGCAGCCTGCCACTGCCCTGCTATCACGCCCCGGATCGAATGGCCGCCGAACTCTGGCAGCGATTGCCGGAAGGGCCGGTTGCCATCGTTTTCGGCCGCGAGCGCTACGGATTGACCAACGAGGAAATCGGTCACTGTACCCACCAGTTGAACATCCCCGCCAATCCGGACTATGGCGTGCTCAACCTCTCCCAGGCGGTGCAGATCGTCGCCTACGAGACGTTCCGACAGTCTCGAACCCAAGAAGCATATCAAGCTCCCAGAGCCAATGGCCCCTACCCGACAGTGGAACAATTGGAATACTTCTACGATCACCTGCATCGCGCCTTGGATAGCGCCGGATTTCTGACACAGCCTCACGCCAAGACCGAATCTCATCTGCGCGCCCTGTTTACTCGCGCCGAACCCAGCCGCAAGGAGCTGTCGATTCTCCGCGGGGTACTCAATGCCCTGGAGAGCCGTAACCCATCCGAATGAAACCCGACGACAAAGGTCCTCGGCTCGCGCACAAAAAGCGCCCATAAAAAAACAGCGCCCGGAGGCGCTGTTTTTCATGAGAGAGAACGGATTCGGAGAATCAGTCCTGGCCCATCTGCTGCTTAATCAGATCACCGATGGTAGTCGGGCCGTTCGGCTCAGCTTCCTGATCCCGCTTGCCACCAGTACTGCGACGCGGCTCGACCTGATCCTTCGCCTTGATGGACAGGTTGATGACGCGGCTCTTACGATCGACGTTGACGATCTTGGCTTCGACGCTGTCGCCTTCGTTCAGCACGTTGCGAGCGTCTTCGACGCGGTCAGCGCTGATCTCGGAAGCCTTGAGCACGGCCACGACATCAGTCGCCAGCTCGACATGGGCTTCCTTGGCGTCGACTTCGACGATGCGGCCCGTGACGATGGAGCCCTTGTCGTTGACGGCCAGGAACTCGGAGACCGGGTCGGACTCGAGCTGCTTGATGCCCAGCGAGATGCGCTCGCGCTCCGGATCGATCGAGAGGATGACCGCTTCCGCTTCGTCGCCCTTCTTGAACTGACGAACGGCTTCTTCGCCGGTCTCGCTCCAGGAGATATCGGAGAGGTGAACCAAGCCGTCGATGCCGCCTTCCAGACCGATGAAGATACCGAAGTCGGTGATCGACTTGATGGTACCGGCAACGCGGTCGCCCTTGTTGTAACGAGCGCTGAAGTCTTCCCACGGGTTGGTGGTGCACTGCTTGATACCCAGGGAAATACGGCGACGCTCTTCGTCGATGTCCAGAACCATGACTTCGACTTCGTCACCGACCTGAACCACCTTGGACGGATGGATGTTCTTGTTGGTCCAGTCCATTTCGGAAACGTGAACCAGACCTTCGACACCCTCTTCCAGCTCGGCAAAGCAGCCGTAGTCGGTCAGATTGGTGACGCGGGCGTTGACTTTCATGCCTTCCGGATAGCGGTCGACGATGTTGACCCACGGATCTTCGCCCAGCTGCTTCAGACCCAGCGATACGCGGTTACGCTCGCGGTCGAACTTCAGCACCTTGACATTGATCTCGTCGCCAACGGCCACGATTTCGCTCGGATGCTTGATACGCTTCCAGGCCATGTCGGTGATGTGCAGCAGGCCGTCAACGCCACCGAGATCCACGAACGCGCCGTAGTCGGTCAGGTTCTTGACGATACCATTGATCTGCTGGCCTTCCTGCAGGGTGGCAAGCAGTGCTTCACGCTCGGCACTGTTCTCGGCTTCGAGAACGGCACGGCGGGAAACGACGACGTTGTTGCGCTTCGGATCGAGCTTGATGACCTTGAAGTCCAGCTCTTTGTGCTCCAGGTGCGCGGTATCGCGAACCGGACGCACGTCGACCAGTGAACCCGGCAGGAAGGCACGGATGGAGGCGACATCGACGGTGAAACCGCCCTTGACCTTACCGTTGATCACGCCCTTGACGATCTCGTCCTTCTCGAAGGCCGCTTCCAGTTCCTTCCACGCTTCGGCACGCTTGGCCTTCTCGCGTGACAGGCGGGTCTCACCGAAGCCATCTTCCACGGCTTCCAGCGCGACCTTGACTTCATCACCGATCGCGATGGTCATTTCACCATTGTCGTCGCGGAACTGCGCGACGGGGATCTGCCCTTCGGACTTCAACCCGGCGTTGACGGTGATCCAGTCGCCTTCGATGTCAACCACGGTTGCCATGACGATGGCACCGGGTTCCATGTTGATGTCCTGGAGAGACTGTTCAAACAACTCAGCAAAGCTTTCGCTCATGTGATTCCTACGTGATCAACGTTGATGACGGTCATACCGTCTTCCTCCGTACCACCAGCGAGCACGGGCCTTATCGACATATCCCTGGGGATGTTGGCGCTGGTTCGACCTGCAACGACTTGTCAGTCGGATCATTGCACGTCATGACATCTTGCCAGGGTCCCCGGTAGCGGAAGTGCGTCGTCGGCTTTTGCCACGAACCGGATGTCAGACCAAAAATTGGCGCTAGACCAGGTTTCGTTCGGCGAGCAGCGTCTCGATACGCTCCACGACTTCCGGTATATCCAGCTGCGTCGTGTCCAGCTCTACCGCATCTTCGGCGGGTTTGAGCGGGGCCACGGCGCGCTGCATATCACGCGCATCGCGCGCTTTGATTTCTTCCAAAAGGGTCGAGAGTCTAGCATCTTCACCCACCTGCTGCAATTGCAGCAGGCGTCGCCTGGCACGCTCTTCGGCGGAAGCGGTGAGATAGATCTTGAGCGGCGCATCGGGAAAGACCACCGTCCCCATATCGCGACCATCGGCCACCAGCCCCGGCGCCTGATAAAAATCGCGCTGACGCTGCAGCAACGCATTGCGTACCGGTGGCAGCGCCGCCACTTGGGAAGCGGCGTTGCCGACCCCCTCGCTGCGAATCGCCGTGGTCACGTCGTCGCCTTCCAGCAGGATCCGCATCGCGCCATTCTCGACCGCGAACACCACATCGAGATTCTGGGCCTGCTCGGAGAGCGCCTGCGCATCATCGACGGCGATGCCATGGCGCAATGCCGACAGCGCCGTCAAGCGATAGAGCGCGCCGGAGTCCAGCAGATGCCAGCCCATGTGCTCGGCAATCATCCGGCTGATGGTGCCTTTTCCGGCCCCGCCCGGACCGTCGATGGTCAGAACCGGTGCTAGCTGGGTCGGTGCTAGCTGGGTCATGTCGATGTCTCCGTCAGTTCCAGCCCCACCTTGTTGGCCAGCGCGACGAAACCCGGGAAGGAGGTCGCCACGTTGGCACAGTCATCGATCACCACAGGCTCGCTGGCACGCAGTGCGGCAACGGCGAAAGCCATGGCGATACGGTGATCGCCCAGGCTATCCACCTGTCCGCCACCGTAGTTGGCACCATCATCGGCCCGGCCGACGACATCGATGCCGTCTTCGTAGACCGTCGTGTCGACGCCGAGAACGGTAAGGCCGTCGGCCATCGCCTGGATCCGGTCGGACTCCTTGACGCGAAGCTCTTCGGCGCCACGCAGCCGCGTCGTGCCCTCGGCGTTGGCCGCCGCGACGAACAGCGCCGGAAACTCGTCGATCGCCAGCGGCACCTGATCGAGCGGGATATCGATACCCTTCAGCGGTGCGTAGCGGATGTGCAGGTCGGCGACCGGCTCGCCACCGACCTCACGCGGATTCTCCAACTGTAGATCGGCTCCCATCGCCTTGAGGATGTTGATCACGCCGATACGCGTCGGATTGACCCCGACATGCTCGAGCAAGAGATCCGATCCCGGCGTAATGGCCGCTGCTACCAGGAAGAAGGTCGCCGAGGAAATATCCGACGGCACATCGATGGGCGCACTGGTCAGCTCGCCTCCGCCCTGCAGCGTCGCCAGGTCGCCGTCGCGGACGACCTTGTAGCCGAAGCCATTGAGCATGCGTTCGGTATGGTCACGCGTCGGCGCCGGCTCGCGCACGCGCGTTTCGCCCTCGGCATAGAGACCCGCCAGCAGCAGGCAGGATTTGACCTGCGCGCTGGCCATCGGCATGTCGTAATGGATGCCTTTCAGCGGCTGCCCACCGTGGATCCGGAGCGGGGGACGCCCCCCTTCCGCGGTATCGATCTTCGCCCCCATCAGGCGCAGCGGATCGGCCACCCGGGCCATCGGCCGCTTGGTCAACGAGGCATCGCCGGTCAGCTCGGTATCGAAGGCCTGGCCGGCCAGCAGACCGGCAAACAGACGCATGGCGGTACCGGAGTTGCCTACGTAGATCGGCCCGGCCGGCTTTTTCAGCCCGTGCAGACCCACGCCATGGATTGTCACTCTACCCTGATGCGGACCTTCGATGGCGACACCCATGTCGCGGAAGGCTTGCAGCGTTGCCAGGCTATCCTCGCCCTCGAGAAAACCCTTGACCTCGGTGACGCCACTGGCCAGTGCGCCGAGCATGATCGAGCGGTGAGAGATAGACTTGTCGCCGGGAACGCGAATCCGGCCATTGACCGAACCGCCGGGCGACACCCGGTACTGAACCTGTCGTGCTTCCATGGTCTGATAACTCGTCTGATTCAACAGCGTTTCAAAATAGTGTCTGGCGTGACTGGCACGGTCGAACGTACCCAGCATGGCGTCGCTGTCGCCCTGCTCCACCGCCGTTCGCAGCCGGGAGAGCCCGGCCTCGAAATCGTCCAGCGCCGCCAGCAACGCACTGCGATTGGCGGTGAAGATATCGCGCCACATGACCGGATCACTGCCGGCAATACGGGTAAAGTCGCGGAACCCGCCGGCGGCATAGCGAAAGATCTCCAGCCGTTCGTCCTGCCGTGCCAGCGTATCGACCAGCGAAAACGCCAACAGGTGCGGCAGGTGGCTGGTTCTCGCCAGGACCTGATCGTGCCGGTCCACCGGCATTTCCAGCACGTCGGCACCGCAGCGTTGCCACAGCGCACGCACCGCAGCAACGGCTGTCGGCGCCGTGCCAGCCTCCGGTGTCAGGATGACCTTGTGATGACGATAGAGCGCCGGATTGGCTGCGACCACGCCACTTTTCTCGGAGCCGGCGATGGGATGCCCGGGAACGAAATTGGCAGGCAGATAGCCGAAGGTCTCCCGCGCGGCATCGCAGACACGACGCTTGGTACTGCCGACATCGGTCAGGATCTGCTCGTCGACCAGCGGCACCAGTTGCGCGAACACCTGCCCCATGGCCAGCACCGGTACCGCCAGAACGATGATGTCGCTCCGAGCGACCAGTGGTGCCAGTTCGTTACCGCCTTCGTCGATCACCCCCAGTTCGAGCCCAGTCGTGATCTCGTCCCGATCCCGGTCACAAGCCAGGATGCGCCCGGCATAGCCGTTGGCCTTGAGCGCCGCGGCCAGCGAACCGCCGATCATGCCCAGCCCCACGATCAGCAGCGTCGCCTCTCCTGTTGGCGTATCTCCGGCCCGCACCTTACAGCACACCCACCGGGTAGGAGCCCAGCACTTTCATGTCCTGGGCGCAGTTGCGTACTTCATCCAGCACACGGGCGATCTCGGGCTGATCGACATGCCCCTTGAAGTCGATAAAGAATACGTAATTCCAGGCCCCGGTGCGGGACGGCCGTGTTTCCAGCCGTGTCATGTCGACACGGTGGCGATGGAACGGCTCGAGCAGATCGTGCAACGCGCCCGGCTCGTTACGCATGGCGACCACGATGGAAGTCTTGTCGGTGCCGGACGGCGGGACCGACTCATTGCCGATGATCAGGAATCGCGTGGAGTTGTCCGGCCGGTCTTCGATCTTCTCGGCGACGTGATCGAGCCCGTAGAGCTGGGCGGCCATATCGCCCGCGATGGCGGCACTGTGCCACTCGGTCTTGACCAGCCGCGCCGCTTCGGCATTCGACGATACCGCGACACGCTCGGCATGCGGGTAATGCGCATCCAGCCACTTGCGGCACTGGGCAAAGGATTGCGGATGCGAGTAGATGCGCGAGATCTTGTCCTGGCGCGTAATGCTCGATATCAACAGGTGATGATGGATACGCAACACGACCTCGCCGCTGATATGCAGACCGGAATCCATGAACGAATCCAGCGTGTTGTTGACCACGCCCTCGGTGGAGTTCTCCACCGGCACCACGCCATAGTTGACCGCGCCCGCCTCGACCTCGCGGAACACTTCGTCGATCGCGGCCATCGGCAGGCTGATCGCGCTATGCCCGAAATGCTTGAGCGCCGCCTGCTGGGTAAAGGTCCCCTCCGGGCCGAGATAAGCCACCTTGATCGGCTTCTCCAGCGCCAGGCAGGCCGACATGATCTCGCGGAACAGGCGTGCCATTTCCTCGCTGTGCAGTGGCCCGGGATTGCTTTCCATCACCCGGCGCAGGACCTGAGCCTCGCGCTCCGGCCGATAGAACACGGCGTCCGGATCATCCGCCGTCTTGACGTGGGCGACCTGCTGGGCGCAATCGGCGCGCTCGCTGATCAGCCGCAGCAGTTCGCTGTCGATGGTATCGATACGTTGCCGCAGGGCTGCAAGGTCCAGCGGCGAATTCGAGGAGTCACTCATGACCGTATCCTGAAGGAGGTGGGTGACGCCCCGCTTAACCGCGGCGGCGCTCGAAATCCTGCATGAACGTGGTCAGCGCCTGCACGTCGGCTTCGCTGACCGCATTGTAGAGGCTCGCACGCATGCCGCCGACGCTGCGGTGCCCCTTGAGATTCAGCAACCCTTCCGACTCGGCCTCACTGAGAAAGACCGAATTCAGCGACTCGTCCGCCAGCGTGAACGGCACGTTCATGATCGAGCGGTTGGTCGGGTCGATCGGGTTGGCATAGAAATCGCTGTTATCGATCATCGAATAGAGCGCCTCGCACTTGCGGCGGTTGATCGCCTCCATCTCGGCCAGGCCACCGATATCCTGCTTGAGCCAGTGAAATACCAGGCCGGCCAGATACCAGGCGTAGGTGGGCGGCGTGTTGATCATCGAGTCGTTTTCGGCGTAGACCTTCCACCCCAGCAGCGACGGCGTCTGCGGCAGAGCGCGCTCGAGCAGGTCGTCGCGGACGATAACCACGGTGATACCGGCAGGGCCGATGTTCTTCTGCGCGCCGGCATAGATGACGCCATAGCGGCTCACATCCAGCGGCGCCGACAGGATCGACGACGACATGTCGCACACCAACGGCACGGAAACCTCTGGCGTGTAGTCGTATGCCAACCCGCCGATGGTCTCGTTGTGACAGTAGTGCAGGTAGGCGGCATCGCTCGAGAGCGAAATGTCATCCGGGCGCGGCACGTGGACGTAACCGTTGTTGCGCGTCGACCCGGCGATATGGGAAGCGGCGAGGTGATCCGCCTCCTTGATCGCCTTGGACGACCAGATGCCGGTATCCAGATAGTTGGGCGTACCGCCCTGCCCGAGCAGGTTGAGCGGCACGCAGGCAAACTGCATGGTGGCGCCGCCCTGCATGAACAGCACGCGGTAGTTGTCAGGAATCGCCAGCAGATCGCGCAGGTCCTGCTCGGCCTGAGCAGCGACTGCTTCGAACGTCGGGCTGCGATGACTCATTTCCATCACCGATAGCCCCTGGCCCCGATAGTCGAGCAACTCTTCGCGGGCGCGTTCCAGAACGGCGGTCGGCATCGCCGCCGGGCCAGCACAGAAATTATGCAGACGTGTCATCGTCAAGGTTTCCCGATTCAAGCCTAAAAGCCACTTACACCACTACTCAGAAACACGCCCCGGAGACGCTCTCGGGGCACCAGCTGCCTACTCGCGTTCGTCACCGGGCTCGGCAGCGTCCGCATCGGCAGGCGGCGTCTCTTCCGCCAGATCCACGGCGACCTCGTCTTCCGCCAACTCCTCCTCGCTCGGTTCGTCTACGCGAACCGTCTTCACCAGACGCTCGTCGTCGCCGGTGCGAATCAGAGTGACACCCTGGGTGTTACGCGAGCTGATCGAGACTTCGGAGACACGGGTACGCACCAGCGTGCCTCGATCGGTGATCAGCATCATTTCGTCGCTGCTGCGAACCTGCATCGCCGCGACCAGCGCACCGTTGCGGGCCGTGGCCTGCATCGCGATCACGCCCTGACCGCCGCGTCCACGGATCGGGAACTCCTCGAGCCGGGTGCGCTTGCCGTAGCCGTTTTCCGAAGCCGTCAGGATATAGATCTGCTCGTCATTGACGCTGCCGCCTTCACCGTCATTGGCGTCGGCCTCGTTATCCGCATCCGCATCGATGGTCTGGCTCTGCGGAATGATCAGACTGATCACCTCGGCCCCATCGAGCAGGCGCATGCCGCGCACGCCGCGAGCGGTACGGCCCATCGGACGAACATTGCCCTCTTCGAAGCGGATCGCCTTGCCATTGGAGGACAAGAGCATGACATGATCCGAACCGGAGGTGATCGCCGCACCGACCAGACGATCGCCCTCGTCGAGATCCAGCGCAATCAGGCCCACGCTACGCGGCCGGGAGAACTGATCCAGCGTTGTCCGCTTGACCGTACCGTTAGCGGTAGCGAAGAAGATGTAGCTGTCTTCCCGATACTCGCGCACCGGGAGGACCGCACTGATCGACTCGCCGGCATCCAGCGGCAGCAGGTTGACCAGCGGCTTGCCGCGGGAGCCTCGGCTGGCATTGGGCATCTCGTAGGTCTTGAGCCAGTAGACCTTGCCGCGGCTGGAGAACAGCAGCATGGTGTCGTGGGTCGAGGCCACTACCAGATGCTCGATGACGTCTTCGTCCTTCATGCTGGTCGCCGACTTGCCGCGACCGCCCCGTTTCTGCGCCTGGTAATCGGAGATCGGCTGCGTCTTGGCATAACCGCCGCGGGAGAGCGTGACCACCATGTCTTCCTCGGCGATCAGATCTTCCATGGACAGGTCGAGACGGCTGGTATGAATCTCGGTCCGGCGCGCGTCACCGTACTGGTCGCGGATCGCCTCCAGTTCCTCGCGGATCACCTCGAGCAGGCGATCCGGCGACGCCAGGATATGATTGAGTTCAGCGATGCGCTCGAGAATGCTCAGGTACTCGTCGAGCAGCTTCTCCGTTTCCAGACCGGTAAGGCGATGCAGGCGCAGCTCCAGAATGGCCTGCGCCTGGGCTGGCGAGAGCCGATAGAGCTGGCTGTCGTCGGTCAGACCATAGCCTTCCTCGAGATCTTCCGGCTTGCAGGAAGTCGCGCCGGCGCGCTCGAGCATGCCGGTGACCTGCCCCGGCTGCCAGTCGCGGGCAAGCAGTTTTTCCTTCGCTTCGGCGGCGTTCGGCGAGGCCTTGATCAGTTCGATCACCTCGTCGATATTGGAGATCGCGACCGTCAGGCCTTCGAGCAGATGCCCGCGTTCACGAGCCTTGCGGAGTTCGAACAGCGTGCGGCGAGTAACGACTTCACGCCGGTGCCGGACAAAGGCCTCGAGCAGTTGCTTGAGGTTCAGTGTCTTGGGCTGACCGTCGTCGAGGGCGACGATATTGATCCCGAACACGTTCTCGAGCTGCGTGTGCGCGAACAGGTTGTTGACGACAACATCGCCGGATTCGCCACGCTTGATCTCGATCACCACGCGCAGCCCTTCCTTGTCGGACTCGTCGCGCAGCTCGGCGATACCCTCGATCCGCTTCTCCTTGACCAGCTCGGCGATCTTCTCGATCAGCCGCGCCTTGTTGACCTGGTAGGGAAGCTCGGTGATGACGATGTGGTCACGACCGCTCTTCTTGTCGAACTCGACGGTATGCTTGGCGCGCACGTAGATGCGCCCGCGGCCGGTACGGTAGGCTTCGAGAATGCCGGCGCGACCGTTGATGATGCCGGCAGTGGGGAAGTCGGGCCCGGGGATGTACTCCATCAGGTCATCGACCGTCAGCGTGTAATCCTCGATCAGCGCCAGGCAACCGTTGATCACCTCCACCATGTTGTGCGGCGGAATGTTGGTCGCCATGCCCACGGCGATACCGGAGGCACCGTTGATCAGCAGGTTCGGCACCTTGGTCGGCAGCACTTCGGGGATTCGCTCGGTGCCGTCGTAGTTGTCGACCCAGTCGACGGTATCCTTCTCGAGATCGGCGAGCAGTTCATGGGACAGGCGCGCCATGCGAACTTCGGTGTAACGCATTGCCGCCGCGTTATCGCCATCGATGGACCCGAAGTTGCCCTGACCGTCGATCAATACGTGGCGCATCGAGAAATGCTGCGCCATGCGCACGATGGTGTCGTAGACCGCGCTGTCGCCGTGGGGATGATATTTACCGATGACATCGCCGACCACGCGCGCCGACTTCTTGTATGGCTTGTTCCAGTCATTGCCAAGCTCGTGCATCGCGTAGAGCACGCGACGGTGGACCGGCTTCAAGCCATCGCGGACATCGGGTAGCGCGCGCCCGATGATGACGCTCATCGCATAGTCCAGATAGGACTGCTTGAGTTCGTCCTCGATGTTGACTGGCAGAATCTCTCTGGCGATATCACCCATGGGTCGTCAAATCCTTTGCACCGCTGCCACGCCCGGAGTCCGGCCGTGGCAGCGTTAATAAAGCCCTGGCTAGGCGGCCAAGTGGCTCAGCCACACAATCACGGGATCATACCATTTCAGGGACTTCAAAGGCAGGCGTTGACGCGCTTTGACCCGGTTTTCTACTTCGTTTCAGCCACATCGACGACCAAGGGTCCCAATCGCTCCGCCCATTCCCCTTCCATCGGAATCACCTGGCCGCTTTGCTGGTCCAGCAACACGAAGGTCAGCTTAGCCGATGCGACCAGCTCACCGCTGCCGACATGGGTAATGCGATGGCCGACCACCCCGCTGCGCCCGCCAAGCCGGGTCAGGCAGGTCTCGACCTCGAGGTCGTCGTTCATGACGGCCGCGCGCCGGTAATCGATATTGAGATTGACCGCGACCAGCGCCACGCCTCTTGCCAAGCCTTCGGCAAACTCCGGGTGCGCGTCGACATAGGCCCAGCGCCCTTCTTCCAGAAACTCCAGATAGCGGGCGTGATTGACGTGGCCGTAGCCATCGAGATGAAAGCCGCGAACGCGCACGGCAGTCACGGTAGTGCGTGAATCCATGGTATCTCTCCTGTTGATGCAAAGTCTCGTCGTAGCTCGTAGCTCGTAGCTCGTAGCTCGTAGCTCGTAGCTCGTAGCTCGTAGCTCGTAGCTCGTAGCTCGTAGCTCGTAGCTCGTAGCTCGTAGCTCGTAGCTCGAAAACATACGCCCGTTTGAAACAGACGCGCAAATATCGACGCGCAACCTTGGTGGTAACACCTGGGTCGTTTCGCCATAATATGCCTCCTTTCAAACGGATCGGGCGCATGTGGTTCAAGCATTGTCATCTGTATCGCTGCCATGACACCGAGGTTCTCTCCGTCGAGGATCTGGAAACCGCGCTGGCAGAATTTGCGTTTCGCCCCGTCTCCCCGCGTGAAGCACGCCGGGTTGGCTGGAGCGCACCGGCCGGCCGCCGCAGCGAACAACGCGTACACGAAATTCAGGGGCATCGACTGCTGTCGATGCTGCGCCAGGAGCGTCTGCTGCCGGCCGCGGTCGTCAATGACGAAGTCAACGAGCGTAGCGAGGCACGCGAGCAGGCCGAAGGGCAGCCACTCTCGCGCCGGGAGCGCCAACTGCTCAAGGAGCAGGTGATGGAGGAACTGCTGCCGCAGGCCTTCACCCGGACGCAGCGCGTCGAACTGTGGTGGGACACCCGCCAGCAGCTGATCGGCATCAACGCCTCCAGCCGCAAGCGTGCCGAAGAAGTGCTCGATCTGCTGCGTCAGACGCTCGGCTCGTTGAAGGTGACACCGCTGGCGACGAAAACGCCGCCCTCTCGCGGCATGACCCAGTGGTTGAGCGACCCCGCCAGCCGCCCCGCCAGCCTGCTGCTCGGCGATCAGGTCGAGCTGCGTGCCGCCGAGGACGACGGCGTGCTGCGCGCGCGCCAGGTCGACCTCGACAGCGAAGAGATCCAGTCGCTGCTCGAGAACGGGCGCCAGGCGAGCCAGCTCAGCCTGGGCAGCGAAGGCCAGCTCCGCGTGATGCTGCATGACGACCTGGCGCTCAAGTCGCTGCAGTTCGACGATGCCCTGCTGGACGAAGCCAGCCAGAGCGACGACGGTGAAGATCCGATCATCAGTCTGGAGACGGACTTCGCCTTGATGTCCCAAACCTTGGCTACCTTCGTCACCCAACTGATCGAATGGCTGGGTGGCGAAGCCGACCCGGCAGCCCCGACACCATGACGCTCCGTTTCGATACCGACAAAGGCGCAGCCCCCTCCCAGGGCACCGCGGCCGGCAATTCGCATGGCAACCCGCACAGCGCCGAAGCGGCCATCGATCTCGATCGCTTTGCCGATATCCGCCCCTATCACGACGAAGAGGTAGCGGCGGTACTGGCCCGGCTGGCGCACGACAGCGAACTGCTGGATGCGATCACCCGGTACCGGCTGCCACGGCTGTCGCGCTTCGCCCCGCCGCTGGCGCGCAAGCTGGCCAGCTTCCGGATCCAGCGCGAGGTCCGCAACGTCTCGACGGTGCGCGACTTCCAGTTGCGCATCGCCGAATACATGGCGCACATGATCGCCAGCACCACCCGAGGATTCGAAGTCAAAGGTCTGGATCGACTGTCGTCGGATCAGGCCTATCTGTTCATCGGCAACCATCGCGATATCGCCCTCGACCCGGCCTTCGTCAACTACGCGCTCTATACGGAAGGGCATGACACCGTCCGTATCGCCATTGGCGACAACCTGCTGCAGAAGCCGTTCGTGACCGACCTGATGCGGCTCAACAAGAGCTTCATCGTGCCGCGCTCGGTCAAGGGCAAACGGGCGATGCTGGCAGCGTACCAGTCACTGTCCGGTTATATCCGTCACTCGATTACCGACGACAATCACTCGGTCTGGCTGGCCCAGCGGGAAGGCCGGGCCAAGGATGGCGTCGACCGCACCGACAGCGCCATCGTCAAGATGCTGGCCATGGCTCGGCGCCTGGAAGAAGGCGACAGCGATATCGGCGCCGCCGTGCGCGAGCTCAAGATCGTGCCGGTCTCGATCAGCTACGAGTACGACCCCTGCGCCATCAACAAGGCCCGCGAGCTGCATGCCAAGGAGACCGACGGCGCCTACAAGAAGGTGGAATTCGAGGACATCCTCTCCATCGTCGCGGGGATTACCGGCGACAAGGGACGCGTCAAGCTGGTGTTCGGCACGCCGCTCTCGGCGGATTTCGACAACGCCGATGACGTCGCCGCAGAGATCGACCGTCAGGTGCTGGAAAACTACCCGATCTTCCCCAGCCATCGGCTCGCGCTGGCCGAAACCGGACTGGCTCCGGATCTGGTCGACCTTTCCGGCGTGACAGCGGGCGATCGCGAGCGTTTCCAGGCGCAGCTATCCCAAGTGCCGGACGAACTCCGTCACTGGTGGCTGATGCAGTACGCCAACCCCATTCTGAACCGCGCCGGCCGAGCCCACGGCCGGGAAGCCCAGTCCTGACACCCGCATACCGTTGACCCAACCGCCATCGCTCCTTGCGATGGCGGTTTTCCTGATGCCTCACCCCTTTTCCGCGCCCGCTACCCAGCCTTTCTCTTCTATCGAATCGAATCGAATCGAATCGAACCAAACCGAACCAAATCGAACCGAACCAAATCGAACCGTATCAAGCTCGGCTCGGCTCGGCTCGGCTCGGCTTGGCCAAAAACAGCTCCCCTGAGCTGACTTTATCGCTGCCCATCGATCCCGTGCTGGCGTGATCGCAGGAAATTTCTTAAAATACGCTTAAATTTAGCCAGCTAATTAGCATCTTTAACGTTTCCAGCCATGAATGCTCCTCTCGATTCCGCCACCACTTCCCCGGCCGAGGCCAGAACGCTCGATGCCGACAGCGTGCTTTCGGCAACCCAGCCGCCGCCACCGTCATCAACCTCATTTCCAACGATCCTGACGCCACCGCTGATCACGCCACGAACACTGCAACGCGGCGAAGGCCTGCTCAAGGCCGATGTCGTTCTCAAGATCCACGCGGGCCAGCCCGTGATCTGCAAGGACTACAGCCGCTACGCCGGTAGCTGGCAGGCAATCCCCGCGCGCCTGCTGCTGCGTCACGAGGCCCGCATACTGGAGCGCCTGCGCCACTGGCCTCACGCACCCAAGGTGGTCGGCCAGATCGGCAAGCTCGCGTTATTGCTGGAGTACGTGCCCGGCGAGATGCTGAGCGAAGCGGCAGATCCCACGAGCCCGATCTACTTCGCCCAGTTGATGGCCGTGCTGACCTCCCTGCACCGCAGCTCGATCGTGCATAACGACATTCGGGGCTCCAACATCATCGTGAGCCGGGGTCGCGTGGTGTTGATCGATTTTGCCTCGGCGATCTATCTGCCCGGCGGACGACTGCTGCGCTTTCTGCTCCGCCCCCTGCGGCGCAGCGACCTCGCCGGCGGGCTCAAGCTCAAGGCCCGGCTGACCGGCGAAGCGCTCACGCCGGAGGAGGCCCGTCTGCGTCGCAAACCGGCCTGGATCAGAGGTCTCCAGCACACCTGGAAACGCGGCCTGTTACCCCGGCTCAAGCGCCATTCGCAAAGCCAGCGCCGCGATGAAGCCCCGTGAACTCACGCTGCGTTGATACTCGACGCTCTCCTGCCTACTTGCGCCAGAAGAACGGCATCAGCAGCACCAGCACGGTGAGGATTTCCAGACGCCCCATCAGCATGCCCAGGCAAAGCAACCATTTGGCGGCAGCCGGCAGGCTGGCGAAATTGCCGGCCGGGCCAATGGTATTGCCCAACCCTGGGCCGACGTTGTTGAGCGCCGTGGCCGCGCCGGTGATCGCCGTGACCATGTCCAGCCCCAGCGCCGCCAGTGCCAGGGAAAGCACCGCCACGGTGAGAAAGAAGAAGAACGAAAAGGCGATGACCGCGCGCACCACCTCGTCGTTGAGCCGTCGGCCGTTGTAGCGCTGGGCGAACACGCCGCTCGGATGGACCAGATAGCGCAGCTGATTGACCAGCAGCAGGCCGCCGATCTGGAAGCGGAATATCTTCATGCCACCGCTGGTCGAACCGCTACAACCGCCAATGAAAGTGATGAAGAAGAACGTGGTGACCGCCAGCGGCCCCCATAGCGAATAGTCCTCGCTGGCGTAGCCGGTGGTCGTCACCACCGAAATCACATTGAAAGCGACTGCCGTCAGCGCCTCGAAGGGCGCTTCGGAAAACGCCAGGACCCGATAGGTCGTCAGCGCCATGATCACGACGACCAGCAACCCGACCAGCCCTCGCACCTGCTGGTCCTGCCACAGCGCGCCACGACTATCGCGCAGCAACCGGATATAGAGCACGAACGGTAACGCACCACCCAGCATGAACAGACAGCCGAGCCACAGGATCAGCGGGCGGTCGTGATAGAGACCGAACGAGGCGTCGTAGTTGGCGAAGCCGCCCGTGGAGACCGAACTCATCGCGTGCACGATGGCATCCAGCGTCCCCATGCCGGCCAGCCGGTAGCTCAGGATCGCCACCAGCGTGAATCCGAGGTAGATGATGGTGGACGCCTTGGCGATACCGCCGGCCCGAGGCAGCACCTTGTCCGACCAGTCCGAGGATTCGGTCTGGAACAGCCGCATGCCGCCGACCTTCAGAAACGGCAGGATCGCGATCGCCATCACGATGATGCCGATACCGCCCAGCCACTGCATCAGCCCGCGCCACAGCTTGAGCCCATCGGACAGATTCTCGATACCGACGAGCACGGTGGAACCTGTCGTGGTGATCGCCGACACCGATTCGAACACCGCATCGGTGAACGACAGCTGCGGCGCTCCCAGCACCAGCGGCAGGCTGGCGAAGGCGCTGATCACCGCCCAGCTCGACGTGGTCAGGATGAACATGTGGCGCGTCTTCAGTTCCACCGGCGTACGCCAGGTCCACGCCAGCAGCGATAGCGACACCACCAGCGCGAGCGCCATCGACTCGAGAAACGCCCACAGGTCCGGATCGTTCTCGAGCCCCAGCAGCACCACCGGTGGCACCATGAACAGCGACAGCACGATCAACAGCAGCGCCAGAATCTTGAAAATTGGCTTGGCGTCTTGCAAGACTTCCTCCCGGTCTTCGTCACGCGAGCTCGACTGGCGCTATCCGACCGCACTGCGGCCGAGTCCAACCCTACTGCATTCGCTATTGTCATTCGGCCGACGCCATCCCCGCCGAACGAATCGGAGCGATGATAGGCCATCCCGCCGTGCAAGACACGACTCGGCCTGCATTTCGCATCCGCTGTTCTCGCCCGGTCCATGAACGATGGTTCATCGACCGCACCGACTCTGGCCGCGCAGCGAGATATGCTATGGTGGCGCCATCGCAACGCAGGCGCGCCGGCCCGGCGTTGAAAGCTACGACGAACATTCATCTCGACGACGAGCCGGCGCCGAGACAGGCCGAATATTACAAGCTAGTCACTGGAGGAAAGCCCCCATGAGTTCCGCCTCGGAAATGCAGAAGACTCGCGTCATTCAGGAGCTTCGCGCCTTTATCAAGAAACTGCTGCAGGAGCCCGGCATTCTCGAGAGCTCTCTGGCCATCGCCAAGCGCCACTCCGACGGCAGCAACGACGCCCAGGCCTGGGCGACCATCGCCAACGAGATTTCGGATACCACCAGCGTGCATATTCCGGAAGACCCGGCCGAGCATTCGGAAGCGGATCGGCTGTTTCTGGAGGTGTTGCGGGAGGTCGTGGGGGAGGAGAAGGCACTTTATTAGAGCTGTAAGCTTTAAGTAGGAAGCTGTAAGAAGGAAGAAACAAAATGGGCCGGCGAATGCCGGCCCTGAAATACTGCGGGAGAGGTTACTTACAGCTTGCAGGCAAATACTGTTCAGGAACCCCACTGGAACTCCCAGTTTTACATTGCCACTCTTTGATTGGCTTGCTGCCAGTAAAGTCAGCCGCCTTCATAGGAGTACCACTGGTTGTGTCCGTACTCACTGTAGAGTGAGGCACAAAGTCAATTGTCGTGTTATCGACATTCGTAGCGATATTCTGCGCTGTAATAGTGATCACACCGTCTGCGCTAGAAGTGATTGACTTGACGTATTGAGACACAGCCTCATCAGTGGTGTTCTGATCGCAATTGAAAGCATCGGTGCCACTAGGCTTCTCGCTCAGTCCTACCATCGCCGCTTCGCTGATTGCAGTCTTACAACTTGAGGCGGCCAGAATCACTTCGGACATCTTGGCCCTGGCCGTGTAGTTCTGGTACTGCGGAATCGCGATGGCGGCGAGGATGCCGATGATCGCGACGACGATCATGAGTTCGATCAGGGTGAAGCCGCCCTGGCGGTGTGAAACGGGTTTGCGCTGCTGTTGCATCGTGGTTCCCTGCCTTGCCGATGTTGAAGCCGTTATTGAGCCGGTTGGCATGATGGTTTCCATCGTGCCGCCGGTCGTTTCTCTCTTTATGCTCATGCTATCGTTACGCTCACGCTGTTTTTGCGTTCACGCTATCGTTACATTCGTTCTATCCTTGCATTCCTTCCGCTTGCTTCCCGAGCGCTACGTCGGGTGTTCGGACGGTGCCGAAGCCTGTCGAACCCTGCCGAACCGCTCGCAAGCTCGCGCCTGCGAGGATACACAAATTTACCGTAGATGACATTCGACTGCTTTATCGGCAGATTGCCAAGAATACTTAAAGAAAAAAAGGCGTCAGCCGATAACGGATTCGTCGATCGAACCATTCGTGCCGGTGAACGCGGGGCTCCACGGGGCCGCTCCCCCGCCATCCGTTCGCCAGCCAGCTAGCCGGGGCTCTCATCTCCATGTCGGACGTCACCACATCGCGTACGCAAAGCAGTCTTGCCCAGCGCTTCATCGAACACGGACTGATCAGCGCGGAGGCGTGCGAGCAGGCGATCCGCGACGCGTCGGACAAGCAACTGACGCTACTGGAGCTGGTGGTCCGTGAAGGCAGGGTCGATGCCCGCGAAGCCGGCGTGCTGGCAGCGCGCGAGTATGGCCTGCCATTCATGGATCTGGAGCATGTCGACTGGGACAAGCTGCCGATCATCGAGCCGGTGGCGGACAAGGTCATCCGTCGCTTTCAGGTGCTGCCGCTGGCCCGCGACGATCGCCGTCTCACCGTGGCGATCGCCTTCCCGGTCACGCTGGCACAGCTGGACGAGCTGCAGTTCACCACTGGGCTTGCGATCGAGGGCGTCCTGGTGCCGTTCGATCAACTGGAGCGGGCGCTGGCTAGGCGTTACCAGCGCCATGAAACCTCCGGCATGCTGGAAGCGCTGGGGGAAGCCAGCGAAGCGCTGACGCTGGATACCAGCGAGGCCGATCTGGCCAGCGAAGCGGCCGCGCTCGACCAGATCGGGGAAGACGACGAGCCCGTGGTGCGTTTCGTCAACAAGATCCTGCACGACTCCATCCAGCGCGGCGCGTCCGACATCCACTTCGAGCCCTACGAGTCGAGCTACCGGATTCGCTTTCGCATCGATGGGTTGCTGCTCGAGATCGCACGGCCGCCGCTGAGCTTGCGCACCCGCCTCGCTGCCCGGCTCAAGGTCATGGCGCGACTGGATATCTCGGAGCGCCGCCTGCCCCAGGACGGCTCGATGAAGATTCGGCTCGATAGTGAGCGTGCCATCGATTTCCGCGTCAACACGCTGCCCACCGTGTTCGGCGAGAAAATCGTCCTGCGACTGCTGGATGCCCGAACGGCCAGCTTCGGCATCGATGCGCTGGGTTTCACCCCGGAGCAGCGTCAACTGTTCGAGGCCGCGCTGGCCGAGCCCCAGGGCATGATTCTGGCCACCGGCCCCACCGGTAGCGGCAAGACGGTAACGCTCTATACCGGCATCAATCTGCTCAATACCGAGGAGCGCAATATCTCGACCGCGGAAGATCCGGTGGAACTCAAGGTGTCCGGCGTCAACCAGGTCAACGTGCAGCCGCGCATCGGCCTCGACTTCGCCAGCGCCCTGCGCGCCTTTCTGCGCCAGGACCCGGACGTGGTGATGGTCGGCGAGACCCGGGATCTGGAGACCGCCGAGATCGCCGTCAAGGCAGCCCAGACCGGCCACTTGGTGCTATCGACGCTACATACCAACTCCGCCGCCGAAACCCTGACCCGCCTGCGCAACATGGGCGTTGCCAGTTTCAATATCGCCAGTTCGGTTTCGCTGATCATCGCCCAGCGGCTGGCGCGCATGCTCTGCCCGCGCTGCAAGGCACCGGCGGAGATCCCCGAGGACGTGCTGCACCATGAAGGCGTCTCGCCGGAAAGACTGGCAAGCGCCACACTCTACCGCGCCGTGGGCTGCGACCAATGCACGCTGGGCTACAAGGGGCGTATCGGCATCTACGAGGTGGTGCCGGTGGACGATGCCATGAGCCGGCTGATCATGGCCGACAGTCACGCGCTGGAACTGGCCCGCGCGGCACGCGATGCCGGCTTCCCGGGACTGCGCCAGAGCGGTATCGAAAAGGTACTCCAAGGCATGACCAGCCTCGAGGAGATCAACCGCGTGACGATCGACTGACGGCGGCCCATCCGTTTTCGCCCGGACTCTGGCACAATTCGCGGTTCGCGGTTCGCGGTTCGCGGTTCGCGGTTCGGGCCAATCTTCGATCTCATTCACGCTCGACGCCTCGTCGAGTCATTGTCAGGAAAGCGATCATGGCGACCAGCCTGAAGTCAGCCAAGTCACTGAAGCGATCCAAGCCGCCTCGGCGGGTGGTCATGCACCGCTGGCAGTGGCGCGGCAAGAACCTGCGCGGGGAAGTCGTCTCCGGGGAGCTCGTCGCCAGCGAGATCGACGAGGTGCGCAAGGAGCTGACGCGCCAGAAGATCATCGTCAAACGCATCACGCGCAAGACCGGCATCTTCGGCCTGGGCCGGGTCAAGTCGCGGGACATCACCCTGTTCTCGCGTCAGCTGGCCACCATGCTCCGGGCCGGCGTTCCGCTACTTCAAGCCTGCAAGGTCGTCGCCGAGACGCTCAAGAACCCTGCCATGCGCAACCTGGTCGAAACATTGGCCAATGACATCAGCGCCGGCTCCAGCTTCTCGGAAGCGTTGGCCAGGCACCCTGCGCGGTTCGACCGCATGTTCGTCAACATGGTCGCCGCCGGCGAGCAGGCCGGTGCGCTGGACAAGATGCTCGAGCGAATCGCCAGCTACCGCGAGAAGGTCGACACCCTGAAGGGGCGCGTCAAGAAAGCGCTCTACTATCCCACGGCGGTGGTTCTGGTCGGGATCGGCGTCACCGCCCTGCTGCTGGTCAAGGTCGTGCCCCAGTTCGAGAGTCTGTTTCAGGGGTTCGGCGCGGAGCTGCCGGTCTTCACCCAGTTCACCGTGCATATGTCCCAGTTGACCCAAGCCTACTGGTGGCAGGCCATGCTGGCGTTCGTGGTGACGATCCTCGGCGTGCGCCAGGCCATGAAGCGCTCGCCGGCATTTGCCTATCGCGCCCATCAGCTGGCGCTAAAGCTGCCGGTGATCGGCAATATCATCGACAAGGGCTCGATCGCCCGCTTCTCGCGCACCCTCGCGACCACGTTCAATGCCGGCATTCCGCTGGTCGAAGCGCTCGATACCGCCGCCGGTGCCACCGGCAACCAGGTTCATCAGCGCGCCATTGCCGAGATTCGCGAAGACGTCGCCACGGGGCAGCAGCTCAACTTCGCCATGCGCCGCACCAAGGTCTTCCCGGTGATGGCCGTGCAGATGGTCAGCATCGGCGAGGAAGCCGGCGAACTGGACACGATGCTGGACAAGGTGGCGGAATTCTATGAGGAAGAAGTCGATAATCAGGTCGACACGCTGACCTCGCTGCTGGAGCCGTTCATTCTGGTGGTGCTCGGCACTATGGTCGGTGGATTGGTGGTGTCGATGTATTTGCCTATTTTCCAGATGGGTTCCGCCATATAGATGTTATTCATGGCTGCGCGCGTCTGCCGCGTTGTTGCCCGCCACCTCGAAATCCTCACGGACAACCACGTCCGCTCCGAGTTCTCGGTGGCGGGCGCCTAGCGGCAAAAGTGCTCGGCACGTTCCTGAACGTTTGCCTAACTTACCGAACGAAATGTGACGCCCAAGGGCGGCCCCGAGTGTTTGGGTGCGTTACCCTTGGCGCTATCTTTCTATCCGATGTTCGTGGAGCTTCCGTTGTCCGATCTTCCCCCTTTGCTTGTCTGGCCGCTGGCGTTCCTGTTCGGCGCGGCACTGGGCAGTTTTCTCAATGTGGTCATCGTGCGGCTGCCGGTGATGCTGATGCAGCGCTGGCGAGCCGAGGCGCTGGAAGCGCTGGAGCAGCCGGTGGAAGCCAGCCCTGCCTACAATCTGGCGACGCCACGTTCGCACTGCCCCGGCTGCGGGCACTTCATCGCCTGGCATGACAATCTGCCGCTGGTCGGCTGGCTCAAGCGTCGCGGCCGCTGTGCCGCATGCGGTACGGCGATCAGTGTCCAGTATCCGCTGATCGAGCTGGTTTCGGCATTGCTGACGGTGGCGATCATGGTGCTGCATGGCGTGAGCTGGCAAAGCCTGTGGCTGGTCGGCGCCTGCCTCTGCCTGCTGGCGCTGGCGGTGATCGACTGGCGTACCCAGCTGCTGCCGGATGCGCTGACCCTGCCGCTACTCTGGGCCGGCCTGCTCTATCAGTGGCTGTTCGCGCCATTGATGCTGGAAAGCGCCGTACTGGGCGCCGTCGCCGGATATCTGTCGCTGTGGTCGGTCTACTGGGTCTTCAAGCTGACGACCGGCAAGGAAGGCATGGGCTACGGAGACTTCAAGCTGATGGCAGCACTTGGCGCCTGGCTCGGCTGGCAGAGCCTGCCGCTGCTGCTGCTGCTCTCGGCGGGCGTGGGTGCCGTGGTCGGCCTGATATTGATCGCCCTGCGCCAGCAGGATCGCAACCAGGCAATGCCCTTCGGCCCCTATATCGCCCTGGCCGGATGGATCGCCCTTTTGATCGGCGCCCCGCTGTTGGCCGGCTATCAGGCGCTGTTACTGGGAGGCTGGGGATGAGCGAGCGCGGCACACGCACCGAGGACAGAAACGAAAGCGAGCGCGACACCCTGATCGTGGGCGTCACCGGCGGGATCGGCTCGGGCAAGAGCGCAGTCGCGGATGCCTTCGGCGCTCTGGGCATCGGCTGGGTCGATGCCGATCACGTGGCGCGGGAAGTCGTGATGCCCGGCGAGCCGGCGCTGGCGGCCATTGTCGAGCGCTACGGCCCGGCGATACTCGACGACGACGGGGCACTCGACCGGCGCGCACTCCGGGCGCGGATCTTCGACGATGAAACCGAACGTCGGTGGCTGGAACGAGAGACGCACCCGCGTATTCGCCAACGGCTGCTGATGCATCTGGAGCGACTGCGCAACGCCGACGCCCCCTACTGTCTGCTGGTGTCACCGCTGTTGATCGAGTCGGGGCAGCTCGAGCTGGTCGATCGCGTTCTGGTGGTCGATGTGCCGCCGGAGATCCAGATTCAGCGCACCCTGGCGCGGGACGGGGTCGACCGGCGTCAGGTGGAGTCGATACTGGCGGCCCAGCTCCCGCGGGAACGTCGCCTTGCAGCCGCCGACGACGTCATCGACAATAGTCGCGACCGACAACACCTACTCGACCAGGTTGCCTGGCTGGACGCCCGGTATCGCCAACGGGTCTTCTGACCCTCGCGCCTGATGCAACGATCACCGACACGATACCCCTCGCCATGACTCGACGTAACGACCCAGACCGTCATCCGGACGCCGGTGCCGACAGCGGTGCCAGCCAGGATGCGAACAAACCCGGCTTGACCGTGCCCTGCCCCCAGTGCAGAAAATCCGTCGCCTGGACATCCGAGAACCCCTACCGCCCCTTCTGCTCGAAGCGCTGCAAACTGCTGGACCTGGGCGCCTGGGCCGACGGCTCCCACCGTATTGCCGGCGAACCCCACATGGACGAAACCGAACTCGACGAACTGATCGACCGGCTCGAGCGCGGTCAGGAATAGCGGGAGCCACGAGCCGTAAGCCGTAAGCCGTAAGCCGTAAGCCGTAAGCCGTAAGCCGTAAGCCGTAAGCCGTAAGCCGTAAGCCAAGAAACAACCGCTTTTACTGCCAAATCAAATGATTTTTGCCTTTTGATTTTTCTTACAGCTTAAAGCTTATGGCTTACAGCTCCGGGCGAAGCCCGGTGGCTCAGGCGTCGTCGCGCCAGAAATCCCGAATCGACGCGATTCCCTGGGCACCGACACCACGCGCCTGATTGGCGTGATGCCGGGTCATGCCACCCAGCGCGAAGACCGGCATCGCAGCCGTTTCCACCATCTGCTGAAAATCGTGCCAGCCGATGGTCACCGCATCCGGATGCGACGGAGTCGGCGCCAGCGGAGACAGCGTGACGAAATCACAGTCGATCTGGCCGGCCTGAGCGAGCTGCTCATCACCGTGAGTCGACGCTCCCAGCCACTTGTCGGCGGGAATGGGCCGGTGCTTGAGCGCCATGAGCCGCGCGCTGGTCAGATGGATGCCGTCGGCATCGACGCGCTGCAGCCACTCGGGGTCCGCATTGAGCAGCAGCCGGGCGCTATAGCGTCGGCACAGCGCCAGAGTCTTCTCCGCCCGCGCCTGGTAGGCGGCGTCATCCAGCTCCTTGGCACGCAACTGTACCAGGCGGACGCCGTCCTCCTTCAACGCCCGCTCGAGCCGCGCCAGGAAAACATCGTCGTCCGCTTCGGCGGTGATCAGATACTCCTGAGGCAGCGCTACCGCACGGAGAATCGGCATATTGGCTGCCGGGAACGGGTAATTGGGCAGATCGTCGACCTCGACCCAACGTACCGGCTGACCTTCCCGGCCGTACGGATCGCCGTCGTATTCCCGCACCTGCCAGACGTCCAGCAGAATGTGCTTGTCGGCATATTCGTGATGAACGCGGATCAGCGGCTGAGCGCGCACGATCTGGATACCGAGCTCCTCGTTCAGCTCCCGCTTGAGCGCCTCGAGCCCGGTTTCGTAGGGTGCCAGCTTGCCCCCCGGGAATTCCCACAGACCGCCCTGGTCGACAGTCGCCGGGCGTCTGGCGATCAGCACTCGGCCGTCGCCGCGAATGACGGCGGCTGCCGCTACGTGGACCCGTCTTTTGATCATCTTGCTAAGTCTCTCGTACCACTGCAGTGTTTAACCTTGACGCGCGAGGTCGAGATAGCGCGCGACGTCTGGATAGCGTTCAACGTCTGAATTTCGTTAACTACGATAATCCGCGTTGATCGATACGTAATCGTGGGACAGATCCGATGTCCAGACCGTGGCGCTGGCGTCGCCACGACCGAGCTGAATGCGGATGACGATCTCTTCCTGAGCCATCACCCGGGCGCCAGCCTCTTCCGTGTAGCCGTCTGCGCGCCCGCCGTGCTCGACCAGACGCACGTCGCCGAGATCGATGACGATGCGCTCGACATCGAGCTCGTCGACCGGTGCGCGGCCCACGGCGGCCAGAATGCGCCCCCAGTTGGCATCGCTGGCGTAGAGCGCCGTCTTGACCAGCGGCGAATGGGCCACCGTGAACGCCACCGCCCGCGCTTCGTCGACACTGGTCGCCTGCTCGACCTGCAGCGTGACGAACTTGGTCGCTCCTTCGCCATCGCGAATGATCGCCTGGGCCAGGTCGGTCAGCACCGTCGTCAGCGCCTCGCGAAACCGCTGCTCGTCCTCGGGCGACTCGACCTTCGGCCCGCGTCCGGTGGCGATCAGGGTGCAGGCGTCATTGGTGGAGGTGTCGGAATCCACGGTAATGGCATTGAACGACACCCGCACAGCGTCGCGTAGCCATTGCTGAAGCCGGGCTGCGTCGATTGCCGCATCGCAGGCGACGAAGCCGAGCATGGTCGCCATGTTGGGCTGGATCATGCCCGAGCCCTTGCTGATGCCGTTGATGGTAACGGTACCGTCGCTCAGTTCGACCTGCATCGAGGCACCCTTGATACGGGTGTCGGTGGTCAGGATACCCTCGGCGGCCATCTCCCAGCCCGCTTCGCTCAACGACTCCAGCGCTGCCGGCAGGCCGGCGGCAATGCGCTCTACCGGCAGCGGTTCGCCGATCACGCCGGTCGAGAACGGCAGCACCTGATGTGCATCGACGCCAGCGAGGTCCGCCAGCGAGTTGCAGCAGCTTTCGGCATCCTGGCGCCCGCGGGCACCGGTACCGGCATTGGCATTACCGGTATTGACCAACAGATACCGTGGCGCCGTGTGCTGCAGGTGATCCCGGGCGACATGCACCGGGGCGGCGCAAAAGGCATTGCGGGTGAACGTTGCCGCGACCGTGGCGCCTTCCGGCACTTCGATCACCACCAGATCACGCCGATCGGGTTTCTTGATCCCTGCCATCGCCGTGCCCAGACGCACGCCACCAATGGCCGGCATCTCCGGAAATACTGACTTACCTACCGCCATCTCGATTCTCCTTGGCAGACTCGAGCCCGGCCCGAGTCCGAAGCCAACTCAACTCAGCGTGCCGTGGCACTGCTTGTATTTCTTGCCGGAACCACAGGGACACGGGTCGTTGCGCCCGACCTTGGGGCCCTCACGTCGAACCGGTTGCGCGTTGTCATCACCGGACTCGGAGGCGGATTCTTCCCCTTCAGCGGTCTGCTGGGCGGCGGCCACGGCATCTTCATGTACCGACTGACTGGCAGCCTTCTCGCGCTCCAGCGCCTCGCGACGCTGACGTTCGAGATCCTCGACCTCTTCCTGGCGACGGACCTGAACGTGGCTGAGGATACGCGTGACGTCGTGCTTGATGTTGTAGAGCAGCGACTGGAACAATTCGAAGGCTTCGCGCTTGTACTCCTGCTTCGGGTTCTTCTGCGCATAGCCCCGCAGGTGGATACCGCGACGCAAATGGTCCATCGACTGCAGATGTTCCTTCCAGCGGGTATCCAATACCTGGAGCATCACCTGCTTCTCGAAGCGACGCATCATGTCGGCGCCGATCGCTTCGACCTTGGCCAGATACTGTCCACGATGCTGATCCAGCAGACGCTGACGCAGCACTTCCTCGTTGAAGTTGTCGTCTTCTTCCGCCCATTGCACCAGCGGCAGATCGAGATTGAACTCCTGCTTGAGCTGGTCCTGAAGTCCGGCCAGTTCCCACTGTTCCGGCAGGCTCTGCGGCGGCACGTAGTCGGAAATCGTCTGCTCGAGTACCTCGTCGCGAATGCTGGCGATATTATCGGAGATCTCGTCGGCCGCGAGAATGTCGTCACGCTGCTCGTAGATGACCCGACGCTGGTCGTTGGAGACGTCGTCGTACTCCAGCAGCTGCTTGCGAATGTCGAAGTTGCGCCCTTCGACCTTCTTCTGCGCCCGCTCGACGGCATTCGAGACCATCTTGTGCTCGATCGCTTCACCCTCTTCGAGCCCCAGCGCGCCCATCAGACGCTGGACGCGATCCGATCCGAACAGCCGCATCAGGCTGTCTTCCAGCGACAGGAAGAAGCGCGTCGAGCCGGGATCGCCCTGGCGCCCCGCGCGGCCACGCAACTGGTTGTCGATACGGCGAGACTCATGACGCTCGGAGCCGATCACGTGCAGACCGCCGGACTCGAGCACTGCGTCATGGCGCTGTTGCCATTCGGCTTTGATGGCCGCGATCTGCTCCTCGCTCGCACTCTCGAGCTTGGCGGCCTCGGCCTCCCAGTTGCCGCCGAGCACGATGTCGGTACCACGGCCAGCCATATTGGTCGCGAGCGTCACGGCACCGGGGCGGCCAGCCTGAGCGATGATCTCGGCCTCGCTGTCGTGCTGCTTGGCGTTGAGCACGTTATGCGGAATGTTCTTCGCCTGCATCAGCCTGGAGAGATATTCCGAAGTCTCGATCGATGCGGTACCGACCAGCACCGGGCGGTTGGCCTCGCGCTGGGTGTTGACGTCCTCGATGATCGCGTTGAATTTTTCCTCGGCGCTGAGGTAGACCAGGTCGTTCAGGTCCTGCCGCGCCAATGGCCGATTGGTCGGAATGACCAGCACGTCGAGTCCGTAGATGTGGTTGAACTCGAAGGCCTCGGTATCGGCAGTACCGGTCATCCCCGCCAGTTTCTCGTAAAGACGGAAATAGTTCTGAAAGGTGGTGGAAGCCAGCGTCTGGCTCTCGCGCTGGATCGGCACGCCCTCCTTGGCCTCGACTGCCTGATGAAGACCCTCCGACCAGCGCCGCCCCGGCATGGTACGGCCGGTGTGTTCGTCGACGATGACGACATTGCCGTCGGAGACGATGTAATCGACGTCACGGTGATAGAGGCAGCGGGCACGCAGTGCGGAATGGATATGTTGCAACAGGCCCAGATTCTGCACCGCGTAGAGCGAGTCTTCCGCCTTCAGCAGTCCCGCTTCGCGCATCAACTGCTCGACCTGCTGGTGCCCTTCTTCCGTCAGTTCGACCTGCTTCTGCTTCTCGTCGATCAGGAAGTCGCCGGTAGCGGGATCCTCCTCGTCGGTGCACTGCTTGAGCTGCTTCGAGAGCGCGTGAATCGTGCGGTAGAGTTCGACGTTCTCTTCGACGGGACCCGAAATGATCAGTGGCGTACGCGCTTCATCGATCAGGATCGAATCGACCTCATCGATGATCGCGTAGTGCAGCGGCCGCTGCACCTTGTCCTGCAGCGAGAACGCCATGTTGTCGCGCAGGTAATCGAAGCCGTACTCGTTGTTGGTGCCGTAGGTGATATCGCAGGCGTAGGCCTGGCGCTTCGCTTCGTTGGGCTGCCCGGAAGCGATGACACCGACACTCAGACCGAGGAATTCGTAGAGCGGGCGCATCCAGTTGGCGTCGCGGCTGGCCAGGTAGTCATTGACCGTAACGACATGAACCCCCTTGCCGGATAGCGCATTGAAGTACACCGCGAGGGTGCCGACCAGGGTCTTGCCCTCGCCGGTCTTCATCTCTGCGATCCGGCCTTCGTGCAGCGCCATGCCGCCGACCATCTGGACGTCGAAGTGACGCATGCCCAGGACGCGCTTGCTCGCCTCGCGAACCGTGGCGAAAGCCTCCGGCAGTAGCGCATCGAGCTTCTCGCCGTCGGCAAGGCGCTGGCGAAACTCGACTGTCTTGGCCTGGAGCGATGCATCATCCAGCGTCTCGAAGCTGGCTTCCAGGTCGTTGATCGCCGCCACCTGCTTGCGCATGCGCTTGACGTCACGATCGTTCTTGGAGCCGACCAATTTGTGTAGCAATCCGTTCAACATGATCTATTTCCTGCCTGACTCTGTTCCTGCGTAGTACCAAGGCGACGATGCGACGAAAAGCCGGCATCGGCCACCGATAAACTGAGCGTTAGACGATGATCAGGCAGAAACGGGAGGACCACGACGGGAGATGACATCCAGCGCGGCACTGGCGGCGATGAGAGGTGGGGAGTAACCCGGCGACTGGATAAAGGCAGCTGCCCTTTGCGGGTATACGGGACGCTTGGCAGCGACTCGAGCGACGCGTCGGGACTCGGCACGAATGGCCTCCGGGGCCATCAGGTAGACCTGGGTGAGCCGCTCGGCCAGCCGCATGGCTTCGGCATGCATCAGGCCCGCAGGCAGCAGGCAACCGACCAGCACACTGGCCAGCCACCAATGGGCTCGCTGCCGGGGGCGCCATACGGCACCGCGCGGACCGGACTGCGCTTTGGCCGAAGTCATGCTGTCGACGAACTCCGCGTCGTGTTAGGTTTAGCGGGTCTATCCCCACTGCGTGCAAGCCGATGAGTATAAAGGCTAAGCGTTTGCGAGCCCAGCCCGTTTCCCGACTCCTGGAACAACCAGGAGGGCTGGGTGACGTCATGCGCATGGCAACGCTGATCGAACGTGCCCAGAATCACCTGAGACGCCAGCTACCGCCGGACGTGGCCGAACATCTTTATGTCGGTGGCTACCGCAACGGCGTGTTGACGCTGATCACCGATCGCGCCGCCTGGCTGACCTGGCTGCGCTACGAGCAGCCGCGCCTGCTCAAGCTGCTGCATCAACTGCCGGGATTCGAGGCAGTCATGAAATTCTCGTTGAAGGTACGCCCGATCCGGCCGGTAAAGGCGATTCCGCGACAGACGCGGCGCCTGTCGCCGGCCGGCGCCGAGGCACTCACCCATTGCGCGGAAGGCCTGGAGGATTCGCCGCTCAAGCGTTCACTGAATCGGCTGGCATCACACGCCGATGCTACCGCAGAGCCCTGCGACGCCCCCTCCAGCGACGGCCCCGCCTGACGATAACGGCCAATCCCGTCTCGACGACGCGCGCTCCGACCGCGGTAGCGCGGCCATTGGCATCGTTCAGACACGAAAACGCCGATCACAAGATCGGCGTTTTCTCCATCTAATCTCTCACGATCATCAGATCATCACGACATCAATCGATGCTGGTCCATCTCAGGCCATTGCAGGCGCCGCATAGGAGATCGGTGCAGGCTGAGTCGCTTCTTCGAAGGTCACGATTTCGTATGCCTCCGGATGAGCGAGCAGCTCGCGGCAAAGCTGGTTATTGAGGCCGTGACCGGACTTGTAACCTTTGAACTCGCCGATCAAGCTGTGACCCAACTGGTACAGATCGCCGATGGCGTCCAGCATCTTGTGCTTCACGAACTCATCGTCGTAGCGCAAGCCATCCTGGTTCACGATGCGATAATCGTCGACGACGATGGCGTTATCGAGGCTACCGCCCAATGCCAGATTCTGCGACCGCAGAAATTCCAGATCGCGCATGAAACCGAAGGTGCGAGCACGAGAGACTTCCTTGACGAAGGAAGTGGTCGAAAAATCGACGCTGGCCGTCTGCTTCTGCTGCTCGAAGACGGGGTGGTCGAAATCGATCGCGAAGCTGACCTTGAAGCCGTTATGCGGCAGAAACGTCGCCTGCTTGCCGTTATCATTGACGGTGACTTCGCGCTTGATACGAATGAACTGCTTCGGCGCGGCCTGCTCGGCGATACCTGCCGATTGGATCAGGAACACGAACGGGCCTGCGCTACCGTCCATGATCGGCACTTCGGGCGCGCTCAACTCGACATAAGCGTTGTCGATCCCCAGGCCAGCGAACGCCGACATTAGATGCTCGACCGTGGCGACCTTGACGCCATCCTTGGATAGCGCGGTGCATAGATTGGTATCGGTCACGCTCTCTGCGTGCGCCGGGATATGCACTACCGGGTCGAGATCGGTACGCACGAACACGATGCCCGTATTGGGCGCCGCGGGCCGCAGCGTCAGATACACTTTTTCTCCGGAGTGGAGTCCCACGCCTGTTGCGCGGATCGTGTTCTGCAACGTTCGTTGTTTGATCATGAGCATCGACCTGACAGTCAAATAGTTTGGAAACGGTGTTCACTATAACACCAAACCACCGTTTCACCAATCATATTGACGTTACAGAATGATGATGGGCAGTTTAAAGCGCTATCAGTCAGCCTGACGACGCAGGAACGCCGGGATGTCCAGATAGTCATCCATGTCGGAGGTCTTGCGCTTCTCCTGCTGCGACTTCTTCGCTGCAGCTTCCTGCTCAGCGCGCGCCGCCTGCTGACGCATGACCGCCGGCTGCTGCAGTTTGCGATAATCGGTCGTTTCCGGACGGGCAGCCACGGTTTCACGCGGGATCGCCTTCTCTTTCTGCGCATCCAGCCCCGCAGCAACCACGGTCACGCGCAGTTCGTCGGACATTTCCATGTCGATGGCGGTACCCACCACGATGGTCGCATCCTGGGAAGCGAACTCCTGAACCGTCGCACCGACATCATTGAACTCGCCGATGGAGAGATCCGGACCTGCAGTGATGTTGACCAGGATGCCCCGGGCGCCATGCAGATCGATATCCTCGAGCAGCGGGCTGCGAATGGCCTTCTCGGCAGCTTCGCGAGCGCGGTTCTCGCCAGTCGCGGCGCCGGTACCCATCATCGCCATGCCCATCTCCGACATCACCGTGCGCACGTCGGCAAAGTCGACGTTGATGATGCCCGGACTGGTGATCAGTTCGGCGATCCCCTGAACGGCGCCCAACAGCACGTCGTTCGCGGCACTGAACGCCGTCAGCAGACTGGCGTTCTTGCCCAGTACCGACAGCAGCTTTTCGTTGGGAATGGTGATCAGGGAGTCGACGTATTCGGAAAGCTCCTTCATCCCCTCTTCCGCTGCGCGCATGCGCTTCGGTCCCTCGAACGGGAACGGGCGCGTCACGACCGCGACGGTCAGGATACCGAGTTCCTTGGCGACCTGCGCGACGACAGGTGCTCCCCCCGTACCGGTGCCACCGCCCATGCCGGCGGTGATGAAGACCATGTCCGCGCCTTGCAGCATGTCTGCGATGCGATCGCGATCTTCCATCGCGGCCTGACGCCCCACGTCCGGGTTCGCCCCCGCTCCCAGCCCTTTGGTGATCTCGCCACCCAGCTGGAGAACGGTCTTGGCCGCCACGCGCTTGAGCGCCTGGGCATCGGTGTTGGCGCAGATGAACTCGACGCCTTCGATGTTACTCTCGACCATGTGGTTGACGGCGTTGCCGCCGCCGCCGCCGACACCGATGACTTTGATGATTGCACTACTAGAAGGTGCATTATCTACTAGTTCGAACATTGCCCCGTCTCCAAGACCGCTTGCGGCCTGTCAGAAATTTCCTTTAAACCAGCCTTTGAGTCGCTCCAGCGCCGAAACCTCATCCCTGGTTGCGCGCCGGGGAAGTGAGTCTTCCCGTTGAGGCTGGGCTGATACTGCGCGAGAGTGCTTGGCGTCTTTCATACCGTAGAGTAGCAAACCTACCCCGGTCGAATAAATCGGGTTGCGCACCACGTCCGCCAAGCCGCGGACATTGTACGGACAAGCGATGCGAACCGGCATGTGGAATATCTCCTCGGCCAGTTCCACGACCCCCTCCATCCGGGAAGTGCCCCCTGTCAGCACGATCCCGGCTGCTACCAGATCCTCGTAACCGCTGCGGCGCAATTCCTCGCGTACCAGCGTGAAGAGCTCCTCGTAACGGGGCTCGACGACTTCCGCCAACGCCTGACGAGAGAGATCCCGCGCCGGCCGATCGCCGACGCTGGGAACCTTGATCATCTCGTCGCTGCTCGCCAGCTGCGTCAGCGCACAGGCATATTTGACCTTGATGTCTTCGGCGTACTGAGTCGGCGTACGCAGCGCCATGGCGATATCGTTGGTCACCTGATCGCCGGCGATCGGGATCACCGCGGTATGACGAATGGCGCCTTCGGTGAACACGGCGATGTCCGTCGTCCCGCCACCGATATCGACCATGCAGACGCCGAGCTCACGCTCGTCTTCAGTCAGCACCGCGTGACTGGAGGCCAGCTGCTCGAGAATGATGTCGTCGACTTCCAGACCACAGCGTCGCACGCACTTCTCGATGTTCTGAACGGCATTCATCGCCGCCGTCACCAGATGCACGCGAGCCTCGAGACGCACCCCGGACATACCCAGAGGCTCGCGGATGCCCTCCTGGGTGTCGATCGCGAACTCCTGGGGAATGACGTGAAGCACCCGCTGGCCTTCGGAAATGGCCCGGGCACGGGCAGAGTCGATGACGCGGTCGATGTCTGCAGGCGCGACTTCGCGCTCCTTGATCGCCACGACACCGTCAGAATTCATGGAGCTGATATGGCTACCGGCGATACCGACATACACGGAGTGGATATCGCAGCCTGCCATCAGTTCGGCTTCTTCAACGGCGCGCTGAATCGACTGAACGGTTGATTCGATATTGATCACGACACCCTTCTTCATGCCACGAGAAGGATGCGAGCCGATCCCGGCGATTTCCAACCCGCCATCATCAGTGGGCTGCCCCACGATGGCAACCACCTTGGATGTTCCGATATCCAGCCCGACCACCATATTGGAAGCGTTGGATTGTCCTGCCATAGGTCGGGGTCGCTCCTCAAACTTCACCGATAAATCGGATAAAAATGGGTCAATAAAGATTCGGGCTTATTATAGGAACAAGACGACCTTTTTCACCAGCCCATCGTGAAAACAAAAGCCACAGTAAGCCCTTTTTCTTTAAAAAGGAAATAGGAAGGAAGCCTTACCGCTATTTAAGTAACGCTGGCATAACAGAATGCGCCGATAGTCGAGGCCAAGAACGGCGGTCAGCGAGCAAATGCCATCCGTCGTCGGTCGGACTTCTTGCCGGATGAGCCGCGCCGAGATGCCGCCAACCGCGGGACTCAGGCTTGTTTAACTGCCAATGAGTTTCAGACTAATCACTGGAGACCGCGGCCGTTTCACCATGCCTTGCCACCGAAACGCCATTGGGATAACGAAGATCGATGTAGCGAATCTGCGACGCCTCTTCACCCAACTGTCGCTTCCACGCGGCAATAAAGCGAGCCAATCGCGCATCCAGGTCTGCACGCCCGAGAATGACCCAGACTCCGTCATTGACCTGAAAGCGCCAGGCACCGCGAGGCTCCAATCTCAATTGCGTGATGGAAAGCCCCAGCCCTGACAGCGCGCGACGCAGTGAATCATAGTAACCGAGCACTTCTCGTCCCGACCCGGCAGGGCCGCCAAGGTCAGGCAGGCGACGACCGAAATCGGTCACCGGTCCAGGCGAAAAAGGCTGTCCCCGAGTATTGAGTAGAAATTCATCGTTCCAGCGCGCGACCGGCTCCTGTTCGTAAAGCACGAATCGTAGGGTATTGGGCCATTCCCGAGAAACGGTGACCTCTCGCAGCCACCCGATCTCGCGCGCCTCGTTACGCAGGTCGGACAACGACAGGGAAAGCCAGGTGTGACCGCGAACCAGGGGCGCCAATTCCTTCTGCAGGTAATTCGCACTCACGTAGTTCAAGTCGCCACTGATCGACACGCGAGCGATGGGCTTGTCCAGCCACAGCCACAGCGCTCTGCCGCCGGCGCCGATGAGCACCACGATCATGAGCACGCCGAGCAGCGTTCCCCGCGCACTGGAATTCATGACGTCCGCCCTGCCCTCGAGCTGCCATGAAGCCGACCGACGGCTCCGAACCTCTTAGCCAGACGCGCGCCTTTGGACAGGATCGCCACACTCAAAGGGCCACCTCGTCGAGTCTCAACGCACTGTGTGCCAGCGCCTGCGCAATGCCGCCGATATCGCCGGCGCCCTGAGTGATCAGGATGTCCCCGGGGCGCAGCACCCGCGCGAGAATATCCGGCAACGCCGATTTTTCCTCGATGAACAGCGGATCGACCTGACCGCGCTGGCGAATGGATCCTGCCAGCATCTTGCCTTCGGCACCGGGGATCGGTGCTTCACCAGCGCTATATACATCGAGCAGCAATAACGTATCGACCCCGGAAAGCACCCTGACGAAATCTTCATAAAGATCCCGGGTCCGGGTATAGCGGTGCGGCTGATAGACCATCACCAGGCGTCGTTGCGGCCAGCCGGCGCGCACCGCACGGATGACCATCTCCACCTCCCGCGGATGATGGCCGTAGTCGTCGACGAGCATCACCTCGCCACCCTGCGGAAGCGGGTAGTTTCCATGAACCTGAAACCGTCGGCCAACCCCCCCGAACGATGCCAGCCCCTTGACGATATCGTCGTCGCTGACACCGGCATCGGTAGCGACGGCAATCGCGGCGAGAGCGTTCAAGGCATTGTGAGTGCCAGGCATGGCCAGCGTGATGGTCAGCGGCTCGAGTCCCTCGGGTCTTTCCGCGACGAACCGGATGGCACCGGCCGTCTGCTCGAAATCCCGCACGCGAAAATCGGCCTCTTCACTGAAGCCGTAGGTCACGAACTGGCGCTGAACCTGGGGCAGCAATTCACGCACGTGATCGTCGTCGAGGCACAGCACGGCGCGACCGTAGAACGGCAGATTGTGCAGGAATTCGATGAAGGTCGTCTTCAATCGCGTGAAGTCGCCATCGTAGGTCGCCATGTGGTCGGCGTCGATATTGGTGACGATCGCCGTCATCGGCTGCAGGTGCAGAAAGGACGCATCCGATTCATCGGCCTCGGCAACCAGAAAGTCGCCGGACCCCAACCGCGCATTGGTACCCGCACTGGTCAGCTTGCCGCCGATCACAAAGGTGGGATCGAGCCCCGCCTCGGCGAACAGCGTCGACAGCAGGCTCGTGGTCGTGGTCTTGCCGTGGGTGCCGGCAACCGCGATGCCGTGACGAAAGCGCATCAGCTCGGCCAGCATTTCGGCACGTCGCACCACCGGCACGCGACGCTCGCGCGCCCACTGGATTTCCGGATTGGTCAGATCCACCGCCGTCGACACCACGATGACATCGGCCCCTTCGGCATTGACCGCCGCGTGACCGATGGCGACCCGAATGCCGCACTCGCGCAGATGATGAGTGACGGTCGACTCACGCAGGTCACTGCCGCTGACCTCGTAGCCTTCGTTGGCCAGGACTTCGGCAATGCCGCACATGCCCGCCCCGCCGATCCCGACGAAATGAATGCCTCGAATGCGTCGCATGCCGAGATGCGAGCGCGCGGGACGCGTCTGAATGCTATCGCTCAAAACCGATCTCCATGCAGCCGTCGACAAGACGTTCGACGGCATCGAGGTGAGCCACCCGGCGTGCCTGGCTCGCCATACGCGCCAGCACGTCCGGCTGCAAAAGTGACTCGAGCGCCGCCTGCAAACGTTCAGGGGTGAGCTCGGCCTGCTGTATCAATTGCGCGCCGCCGGCCTCGACCAGATGACGCGCATTATGTGTCTGATGGTCATCCACCGCGTGGGGGAAAGGCACCAGCAAGGAAGGCTTGGCGGCCGCCGAAAGCTCGGCGATGGTGAGCGCGCCGGCCCGGCACACGATGAGATCCGCCCAGTCGTACGCGGCAGCCATGTCATCGATGAAAGCGCTGACCTCTGCCTCGACACCCGCCGTGCGGTAGCCTTCTCGCGTGACCTCGTCCTTGTCGCGCCCGGCCTGATGACGAACCAGCGGACGACACGAGGCGTCCAGCGCCGACAGTGCAATCGGCAGCTTCTGATTGAGCGACTGCGCGCCCAGCGACCCCCCAAGCACCAGCAGCCGCAGGGCGCGATCGTTCATCTGCTCCGCCGTTCTGGGATGCTCGCCCAGTGCGGCGATATCCGCACGTACCGGATTGCCGACCACCTGGGCCTTTCCGACGGGGAAAGCACCGGGGAACGCCGCGTAGACTCTGGTCGCCAGACGCGCCAGCGACCGATTGGTCAAACCGGCAACCGCGTTCTGCTCGTGAACGACCAGCGGCTTGCCGGCCAGGCGTGCCGCCAGCCCACCGGGACCGCTGGCGAACCCACCCAGACCGACCACCAGTTGAGGGTCGAAGCGCCGGATCACCTGACGCGACTGTCGGATGGCTCGCGTCAGTCGCCACGGGATCGACAACCAGCCGGCCAGCCCGTTGCCGCGCAGGCCGGCCACGTCGATTCGGTTCAGCGCGATGCCGGCCTCGGGAACGAGACGATTTTCGATTCCCCTCGGACTCCCCAGCCACTCCACCGCCACGCCGCGCTCGATCAGCGCCTTGGCCAGCGATAGCGCCGGGACGACATGCCCTCCCGTACCGCCAGCCATGATCAGTACACGTTTCAGTTCACTCATAAAGTCGGTTCCACTGCTTCGCTCGGGGACTTGGCGTTGTCGCCGGTTTCCGTTGCGGGCTCAGGCCGACGCTGTAGCCGCCTGACCTCGACATCGACGCGGAACAGAATCGCCATCATGATCCCGCTGATGATGAGGCTCGAGCCGCCGTAACTCAGCAGGGGCAGCGTCAGCCCCTTGGTCGGCAGCATGCCGGAACTGACCGAGATGTTGATGAAGGCCTGCGCACCGATGACGAGCGCGATGCCGTAGCAGAGGTAGGCCGCAAACGGAATGCCGGCCAGCTCCGCCTTGCGCCCGATGCGAAAGGCACGGAACACCAGCAGCGCGAACAGCAGGATCACGCCCACGGCGCCGAACAGCCCCAGTTCCTCGGCCAGCACGGCGAACACGAAGTCGGTATGTGCTTCGGGCAGATAGAACAGCTTCTGGACACTGTTACCCAGCCCCAGGCCGAACCAGTGGCCGCGACCGAAGGCGATCAGCGCCTGGGTCAGCTGGTAGCCGGTGTTGTACTGGTCCGCCCAGGGGTTGGCGAAGCTGGTGATACGCTGCAGGCGATAGGGTTCCGCCACGGCCAGCATGACCGCGCCCGACCCGACGACGACCAGGATCAGCAGGAACCGCCACAGCGGCGCCCCCGACAGCAGCAGCATCCCCATGACGCAGCCGGTCAACACCACGACGGCACCGTAGTCGGGTTCGAGGATCAGCAGAAAGCCGATCAGCGCCATCACCGCCAGCGGGCGCATGAAGGCGCCCCAGCTTCGGCGCACCTCGGGCAGGTAACGCTCCAGATAGCCTGCGATGTAGACGATCAGGCACAGCTTGGCGACTTCCGAGGCCTGGATATTGATGATGCCGAGCGGAATCCAGCGCCGACTGCCGTTGATCTCGCGACCGACGACCAGGACCACGAACAGTAGCAGCAACGCCACGATCAACATCATCGGACCTTTCTGACGCCACCAGTCCAATGGCAAACGCACGGCAAACAGCCCCACCCCGATCGATGCGAGCACGAAAATGCCATGTCGGATGCTGAAGTAGTAAGGGTTGCCGGTCAGGCTTGCCGCGATTTCGGTGGAAGCGGAAGTCACCATCACCCAGCCGATCAACATCAACGAAAGCGTCGCCAGCAGCAGCCAGCCATCGAACGCCTGATGCCGCGTGGTCAGTCGCTCCTGCGAGGTCTTCAACATCGCCTTCAGCATGCGGCTTCCTGCCCTGGTTCGAGCGGTCCTTGATCAAGAAAGGCGCGGAACGCCTCGCCACGCGCCAGATAATTGGGAAATTGATCGAGACTGGCACAGGCCGGCGACAGCAGCACGCAGTCCCCCGCCTCGGCGATCGAGGCCGCCCGCTGCATGGCCTCGGCCAGGGTATCGACGCGATGTGTCGCCACATGTGGGGCCAATGCCGCCACCAGCTGCGGCGCATCCTGGCCGAAGACGATCGCCTCGCGAGCGTATCGGGCCAGCGGCGCGGCCAGCGGCGTAAAATCCGCCCCCTTGCCGATGCCGCCCCCCAGCCAGATCAGTTTTCCAGCCAAGGTCTCGCCCAGTCCGGCGATGGCCGCCAGCGTCGCGCCCACGTTAGTGCCTTTGGAATCGTTGATCCAGCGAACGCCGCCGCGCTCGGCAACTATCTCGCCGCGATGCGGCAGCCCGGCAAAGTACCCCAGTACCTGACGCATGACCGCCAGCGGCAGCCCGATAACATGCCCGATCGCCATCGCGGCCAGTGCATTGGCCTGATTGTGACGTCCCGCCAGACGCAGCTCGCTGACCGGCATCAACGGCCGCTCGCCGTGGCACAACCACTCGCCCGACTCGAGAGGCGATATGCCCCACATCCCGTCCGCGGGGGCCTTCGTCGTGAAGCGCTCGCAGGGTATCGACGCATCCTCCGGCCAGGTCGCCTCGTCTTCGGCATTGACCAAGACGTGCCTGGCCTTGTCGAAGATCCGCGACTTGGCCTGCCGGTAACCGGCCATGTCACCATGCCGATCGAGGTGATCGGCGGACAGGTTGAGGAAGGCGGCGCACACCGCGCCCAGCCCCTCGAGCGTCTCGAGCTGGAAACTCGACAGCTCCAGCACGAACAGTTCGGCATCGGGATGATCGATCAGCAGATCGAGCGCCGCGTCGCCCAGGTTGCCTCCCACGGCGACCCGCTTGCCGGCCTGCCGCGCCATGTCGCCGACCAGCGTGGTCACCGTGGACTTGGCGTTCGATCCGGTAATGGCGACTATCGGCGCCTTGCAGTGACGTGCGAACAGCGCGATCTCGCCGATGACGCGCTCCCTCACCGCGGCCAGCCCGGACTTCTGCAGATCCACGCCGGGGCTGACGACGATCTCGGAGAACGCCTGCAGATCCAGCGCCTCGAGATCGCCCAGATGGATATCTACCGTCGGGAATGCCTCGCGGAAGGCCTCGATCCCCGGCGGAGCGGTGCGGGTATCGGCCACCACGAAGCGCTCCCCCCGGTGCTGCAGAAAGCGGGCGATCGCGCGGCCGGAGATCCCCAGCCCGACGACCAGCCACGGAGCCCCATCTCGACGATGAGGCTCCGGCGGGCGATGCATTGACGGGGTGGAATGCACGGAATCGCTCATGGCATCAACGCAGCTTCAAGGTTGCCAGGCCCAGCAGGACCAGCATGACGGTAACGATCCAGAAGCGCACGATCACTCGCGGCTCCGGCCAGCCTTTGAGCTCGAAGTGGTGATGCAGGGGCGCCATGCGGAAGATGCGACGCCCGGTCAGCTTGTAGGAGCCGACCTGGAGAATGACGGAGACCGTTTCCATGACGAAGACGCCACCCATGATGAACAGCACGATCTCCTGGCGCACGATGACCGCGACGATACCCAGCGCCGCGCCGAGCGCCAGCGCGCCGACATCCCCCATGAAGACCTGGGCGGGATAGGTATTGAACCAGAGGAATCCGAGCCCCGCGCCGGCGATGGTGCCGCAGAATACCGCCAGTTCGCCGGCGCCCGGCACCTCGGGAATATGCAGGTACTCGGCGAAAACGGCGTTACCGCTGGCATAGGCGAAGACCGCCAGCCCCATCGCAACGAGCACGGTCGGCATGATCGCCAGGCCATCGAGGCCATCGGTCAGATTGACCGCGTTGGAGCTGCCGACGATGACCAGGTAGCTCAGCACGATGTAGAACAGGCCCAGCGGAATCACCACGTCCTTGAACAGTGGCACGATCAGGCTGGTCTCGACCGGGCTCGCCGCGGTGAAATAGAGAACCAGCGAGGCGCCGAGGCCGATCACCGACTGCCAGAAGTATTTCCAGCGCGCCGGCAGCCCGCGAGGATTCTTTTCCACTACCTTGCGGAAGTCGTCGACCCAGCCGATGGCACCGAACCCCAGCGTGACCGCCAGCACCACCCAGACGTAGTGGTTGGTCAGGTCGCCCCAGAGCAGCGTGCTGACGGCGATGGAGATCAGGATCATGGCGCCGCCCATGGTCGGCGTGCCTGCCTTGGACAGGTGTGATTGGGGGCCGTCGTCGCGCACTGCCTGGCCGATCTGGCGTTCGACCAGACGGCGAATCATCTGCGGTCCCATCCACAGACTCAGGAACAGCGCGGTCAGCGTCCCCAGAATCATGCGCAGGGTCAGATACCCGAATACGTTGAAAGCACTATGGAAATGGGTCAGCAGTTCAGCCAGAAAAAGCAGCATGAGTCGGATTCACCTTGAGGCATCATCACGCAGTGCGGCGACGAGTCGTTCCATGCCGGCGCTGCGCGATCCCTTGACCAGCACGCTGGCCCGGGAAGGAAGCTGATCCTGGGCAAAGCGCACGAGCGCTTCCCAGTCATCGAAATGATGACCTTCGTCACCGAAGGCCGCGGATGCGGCACGCGCGGGCTCGCCGTACGTGCCCAGAAAATCGAGTCCGAGGTCGCGGGCCGAACGGCCGACCTCAGCGTGCAGACGCTCGCTGGCCTCGCCCAGTTCCCCCATCGCGCCGAGGAAACACCAGCGCGGCGACGGCAGTGACGACAACGCCTCGAGCGCCGCTCGCATCGCGCCGGGGTTGGCATTGTAGGTATCGTCGATCAAGCAACTGCCGCGAATGCCGCCGACCACCTGCATTCGCCCCGCCATGCTGCGGCAGGCTTCGAGTCCGGTCGCGATTTCCGCCGCGCCGAAACCCAGCGCATGCGTGGCCGCCGCCGCCGCCAGCGCATTGCGTACGTTGTGACGCCCCATCAGCGACAGCCCGACGCGTACCGATGCCTCGCCCGGCAGGCAAAGCGTAAAAGCATAACGCCCGGCCGAGTCGCAGACCAGATCACGGGCGGTGACACTGGCACCGTCATCGATGCCGTAGTCGACGACCCGGGCGCGCCCGGCCAGCGCCCGCCAGACGGAAAAATAGGCTTCGTCCCGATCGAGAACGGCATAGCCATCGCTGGAGAGACCCGCCAGGATTTCTCCCTTGGCCTGGGCTATCTGTCCCATGCCGCCGAACTCGCCGACATGCGCCCCCGTGACGTTGGTGATGATCGCCACCTGCGGTTTGGCCAGCGCCGTCGTCCAGGCGATCTCTCCCAGATGGTTGGCCCCCAGCTCGATCGCCGCATAGCGATGCTCGGCGGCGAGTTCGAGCAACGTGAGTGGCGCGCCGATGTCATTGTTCAGATTGCCCCGCGTGGCCAGCGTCGGCGCCCGCCGGCTCAGTATCGAAGCCAGCATCTCCTTGACCGAGGTCTTGCCACTGTTGCCGGTCACCGCGATCAGTTGTCCGTCCCAGTCGAGCCGATGCGCGCGGGCCAGCAGACCCAGCGCCAGGCGTGTGTCGGGCACGACGATCTGTGCCAGCGAATCGGTTACCGGATGATCGACGACGGCGCCGACCGCGCCTTTTTCCCGCGCCTGGGCCAGGAATTCATGGGCATCGAACCGCTCCCCCCGCAGCGCGACCAGCAGATCGCCGGGGCGGAGTGCTCGCGTATCGGTGACGATTCGCGAGACCGCGGTATCCGACCCTTCGAAAGACGCACCGAGCCGCGCAGCAACGGTGCTCAACCCCTCGCTCATGCGGTTTTCCCCTTTGCCCGGCATAGCGCCGTCGCGATGTCGATATCACTGAACGGGTGGCGCACGCCGTCGATCTCCTGATAATCCTCGTGGCCCTTACCGGCAATCAATATGATGTCGTCGGCGCCGGCAGCCTCGATGACGCGCTCGATCGCCTGCCGTCGGCCATCGACGGACCAGGCCGTCTCTTTTGCCGAAAGCGACAAGCCGGCCACGATCTGGTCACGAATGCGGCTCTGATCTTCGCTGCGCGGGTTGTCGTCGGTGACGACGATTCGATCGGCGAGCGTTTCGGCCACGGCAGCCATTAGCGGGCGCTTGCCGCTGTCGCGATCACCGCCGCAGCCGAACACGCACCAGAGCTGGCCGCCTTTCCGGCTCGGAAGATGTGCGCGCAGTGCCGAGAGCGCATTCTCCAGGGCATCAGGGGTATGAGCGTAATCGACCACCACGACAGGCCCATCGCCATCGGCCGCCCCCGGCAGCCGCTGCATGCGCCCCGGCACCGGCTGGAGCCGGGACGCGGCTTGCCATAGCGAGTCCAGCGAATAGCCCAGCCCATAGAGCGTGGCGATCGCCGACAGCGCATTGTCGAGATTGAAACGCCCCATCAACGGCAATTCGAGGACGCCTTCGTTCTCCGGCGTCGCGACGATGGCGCGCAGTCCATCGGGCAACGCCTCGCAATCGACGACCCGCAAGGTCGTCGCCTCGCTGCTGCCGGTGGCCAATACCCGGACGCCGTCCGGTAGCCCCGCCAGCATCAGCCGCGCGAGCGGGTCGTCGCCATTGGCGATCGCCAGCTTCAGCCCGTCGCGCTTGAACAGCCTGGCCTTCGCCGCCGCGTAAGCCGCCATGCTGCCGTGGTAATCGAGATGATCGCGGCTCAGGTTGGTAAAGACCGCCGTATCGATTCGCGTATCGCCCAGCCGCTCCTGCGCCAAGGCATGCGACGACACCTCCATCGCCACGACTTCGACGCCCTCGCTCGCCAGTTCGCCGAGCATCTGCTGCAGCGCCAACGGCCCCGGCGTGGTCTGCAGCGCGGAACGCACAGCACCGGGCCGGCCATACCCCAGCGTACCGATGACGCCGGCCGGCGTACCCAGCGCCTCCAGCAACGCGGCGATATAGTGAGTCACCGAACTCTTGCCGTTGGTGCCGGTGACGCCGATCACCGTCAACGATGCCGGCACGTCGAACAATCGACGGCCCAGCGCAGCCAACTGCCGTCTCAAACCCGGCAGCGCGAGGATTCGTTCGTCACCCTGCCATTGCGGATCGAGCCCGTCGGCCTCGCACAACACGCCCGCGGCACCGGCCCCGAGCGCATCGGCGATGAATTGTCGCCCGTCCGCGCTGACGCCCGGCACCGCCAGGAACAGATCGCCCTCCTGCAGTTGCCGGCTGTCGAGGCACAGGGTCGAATCGGCAGCGGCAGGAAGCCAGGACGCCGACCGCTCGGGGCGAGCGATCTCCGGCCATAGCGAGGTCAGCGCGTCGGCCAGTCTTGCGGTATCGATCTTCATGGCGAGGACTCCTGTTCCGCCGCCTTGGGCGGCGCATCGGGAGGCACGTCCAGCAGGCGCAGGGCACTACCGACGACGCGACTGAACACGGGGGCGGCGACCAGGCCACCGTAGTAATCCCCCTTCTTGGGGTTGTCGATCATCACCACCGTGACGATACGCGGATTGGAAGCCGGGGCAATACCGGCGAACAACCCGCGATATTCGACTTCCTGATAGCCCGTGCTGGTCACCTTGCGTACCGTGCCGGTCTTGCCCGCGATCTGGTAGCCCGGCACCATCGCCAGATGCCCACCAGCGTTGGGCTGGACGATCTTTTCCAACATCGCCAGCAATTCATGGGCGATACGCGGCGACATGACCTGCTCGCTATCCGGCTCGCCATTGAGCTTGAGCAGCGACGGAGACAGACGCTTGCCATCGTTGGCGATGGCCGTGTAGGCGCTAGCCAATTGCAGCGGGGTGACGGCGACACCGTAGCCGTAGGCCATGGCCGCCTGGGCGCTGCGCGGAAGATTGGTCGTGGAAGGCAGGCTGCCGCTGTTTTCACCGGGGAAGCCGGTTCCGGGCGGCTGTCCCAGACCCAGTTCGCGGTAGCGATTCCAGATGGCATCCTGAGGCAGCGACAACGCGATATGCGACATGCCGATATTCGATGAGTGAAGCAGAATTCCCGCCGGCGTCAGCTTGCCGTAGTTGCGGAAATCCCGAATGGTGTAGCCATCCACCACCATCCAGCCCGGCGAGGTGTCGATGATGCTCTCCGGCGAGAACTGGTCGGACGCCAGAGCCGCCGACATGGCCAGCGGCTTCATCACCGAGCCGGGCTCGATGGCGTCGGTAATCGCCTGGTTGCGCAACCCGCGCACGTCGACGTCGCTACGGTTGTTGGGGTTGTAGGATGGCAAATTCGCCATCGCCAGCACCTCGCCGGTCCGCGCATCCAGCATCACCAGCGAACCGCCGTCGGCATCGTTCTTGCGAATCCCCGCTGCCAGTTCTCGGTACGCCATGTACTGCAGACGCAGATCGATCGACAACGTCAGATCGCCGCCCGGCTTGGCTTCCTCGATCAGGTGCAGATCCCGAACCAGCCGCCCTTTGCGATCCTTGAGCACGCGCCGCTTGCCGGGCTGACCGGTGAGATAGCGATTGTAGGCGAGCTCGAGCCCTTCCTGCCCCTTGTCGTCGACGTTGGTCACGCCGACGAGCTGCGCCGCCACTTCCCCCGCCGGATAGTAGCGCTTGTACTCGTCGCGGGCGTAGACGCCAGGCATCTGCAGATCGAGCACCGGCTTGGCCGCAGCCGGCGTGAGCTGACGCCGCAGATACATGAATTCGTGATCCGAGTAACGCGCTATGCGTGCTTCCAGCTGCTGAGGGTCGACCTTCAGCGCCTTCGCCAGCAGCGTCTGCTGGATGGGATCCTGGGGGAGTTCCTGCGGGTTGGCCCACAACGTGATTACCGGCGTCGAGATCGCCAGGGGATCGCCGTTGCGATCGCTGATCATTCCGCGATGAGCGCCAATGGACTCGACACGCAGCGTGCGGGCGTCACCCTGATTCTGGAGGAAACTGCGGTCGATCACCTGAAGATAGACAACCCGTCCCACGAGGGCGGATAGCGCCACCAGGATGATGAACAACATGAACCAGTAGCGTCCCGCCCCCAGTGGTGCATTCGGCCGGCGTCTCCTGTCCGTGGCAGCGCGTCTCGCCGCACTCATGGATGGATCACCTTGACTTCATCGACGCTCGGTACGCGCATGTTCAGACGCTTGCTGGCCAACGACTCGATCCGTGCCGGCGACGACCAGGTACTCTCCTCGAGCAGCAGGCGCCCCCACTCCGTCTGCAGGGAATCCCGCTGATTCTCCAGCTTCTGCAACCGTGCATACTGTACCCGGGTCAAGTGAGACGTGCTGATGATGGCCAGCGCCGTCACCAGCACGGCGATGGTCACGATGCCGAGCAGTGTGGCGCGGAACCCCGGACGCCGGGCGAACGGCCAGTCACCGGTCTCCAACAGGCTGCGTCGTCGTCCTTGAACGGCCATGTTGCTCCTTATCTCAACTTCTCGACGGCAGGTCCCAGCTTCTCGGCGATGCGCATGACTGCGCTGCGCGCGCGCGGGTTCGCATCGACCTCGCTCTCACTGGCACGCATTGCCTTGCCTACCGGTTTGAGCCGCTTGTTGAGTTGATCCTCGCGAATGGGCATGCCACGAGGCAAATGCGTATCCCCGCGAGACTGATCGCGAATGAAACGCTTGGCCAGTCGGTCTTCCAGCGAGTGAAAACTGATCACTACCAGGCGTCCTCCCGGCGCCAGCGCATCCAGCGCGACGTCCAGGGCGCGTTCCAGTTGGCCCAGCTCGTCATTGAGATGGATACGAATGGCCTGGAAGACCCGCGTGGCGGGGTGCTTACCCTTTTCCCAGGCGGGATGCGCCGCCTTGACGACCTCGGCGAGTTGATGGGTCCGTTCGATCGGAGCCTCACGACGGGCCGCGACGATGGCCCGCGCGATGCGCTTGGCGAAACGCTCTTCTCCGTAGGTCTTGAAGATCCGCGCCATTTCCTGGTCGTCGGTGCGCGCGACCCATTCGGCAGCGCCAATGCCCGAGGTCGGATCCATGCGCATGTCCAGCGGACCATCCCGCAGAAAGCTGAATCCGCGTTCGGGGTCGTCCAACTGCGGGGAAGAAACACCGACATCAAGAAGAATGCCGTTCAAACGGCCATGGACACCGCACGCCTCGGCATGGCGGTCCAGTTCGCCAAATACGCCACGGCATACCGTCAGTCGCGAGTCGTCGATCTCGGCGGCAACTGCCAGCGCGGCAGGATCGCGGTCGATCGCGATCAGGCGCCCATCCTCGTCGAGACGGGAGAGAATCGCTCGAGAGTGACCACCACGGCCAAAGGTGCCATCGAGATAGACACCGGAGGGGGACTGCACCAACGCCTCCACGGCTCCGTCGAGCAGCACGCTGGTATGGCGAAAATCGGCGCGATTCGCCGCACCGCCTTGGGGTGCTTCTGGAGCGTTGTCGCGGTGCTGCATGAAGATCTCGGTGTCGAACGGCGGAAATCGAAAGAAAGAGGGAGCCGGCCGATAAGCCGGGTTCTGTCTAAGACAGTCATTCATCTAGGAAACGCGTCGCCACGTTTCTCAAGCAACCTACCCGGATCCAGCGCGGGCCGCGCCAAAGGATCCCTATTTGGTCTTGCTCCAGGTGGGGTTTACCGTGCCACGCACTGTTACCAGGCGCGCGGTGCGCTCTTACCGCACCCTTTCACCCTTACCGGCAGCGAATCGCTGCTTAGGCGGTCTACTCTCTGCTGCACTAGCCGTCGGCTTGCGCCGCCCAGGCGTTACCTGGCACCTTGCCCTATGGAGCCCGGACTTTCCTCCCCCGGCAATGCCGGCGGCGACTGTCTGGCCGACTCCCAAGCGCGCAAGAATAGCAGCCCCCCGTGACCCTCTCAAGACAGCATTGCCGCGTTGAGCAAAAGCCGTTGTCATCGGCACGAAAACGTCGCGTAATGCCGACAGTTTCAGACCCGCGGCAGCCCGAAACTCATCTGTGGAAACGTGGCAGATCGACCGTCGATCTAGGCGCCGGGCTTCTGAGTCAGCGCCATCTGATACCAGTGCTTGCGACGCCCGCCCAACAGGCGCACGACGACCGCCGCCGCGCTCTTGACCGCCACGCCCTCGGCCAGCATCGCCCGGAGCAGCGCTTCGCCCTCGGCGTCGTCGGCGGCTTCTTCCCGGCGCGGCGCACCGGCCAGCATGACCACGAACTCCCCCCTCGCCTGATCGGGATCTTCGTCCATGATGCTCAGCAGTTCGGCCGCGGAACCGTCGAGCAGAGTCTCGAAGGTCTTGGTCAGCTCCCGTGCGAGCACCACCTGGCGCTCGCCGACCACGGCGGCCAGATCCGCCAGCAGATCGCGAATCCGGTGAGGCGACTCGTAGAACACCCGCGTTTCTTCCCGCGATGCGCCGGCCTCCAGCTGCTTCCGGCGCGCGCCGGACTTGGCCGACAGGAACCCTTCGAAAGTGAAGCGATCCGTCGGCAACCCGGCAGCGCTCAGCGCCGCGATCAGTGCGCAAGGCCCCGGGATCGGCACCACGCGACACCCGGCTCGACGCAGCTCTCGCACCAGGACGAAGCCAGGGTCGGAGATCAATGGCGTACCGGCATCGCTGACCAGCGCCAGCTGCGCGCCATCGGCCAACCGTCGGCGCAGCTGCTCGACGCGCGCCGTTTCATTGTGTTCGTGCAATGAAATCAGCGGCCGCTCGATACCCAGGTGCCGAAGCAGACGCTGCGTATGCCGCGTGTCCTCGGCAGCGATCGCATCGACCTCCGAGAGAACCCGACCCGCCCGGGCACTCAGGTCCTCAAGATTCCCAATCGGCGTAGCGACCACGTACAATACGCCTTCCTTTGTCTCGCTCATTCGGTACCATCCGGATTGACATGCATTCACATCGACGACCACCACTGGCAGACTCGATGTTCAGTTCGGCAAGGAAGCCTCCGCAAGGCCGCGATGGACGACCACAGGCCATCGATCGACAGACGCCTTCTAGCGGAACGGGTAAGGGTCAATGCTTCGGGCTACGATTTATCGCGGCGGTTTCATCGGCGATTCGTGTCCCGGGCGCAAGACCTCTCAACAAGTAAAGGGAAAGACACTATGTGCAACGCGCTGCGGCGACTCCTCCTGCCATTGGTGGCAACTCTGACACTGGCAGGCTGTGCGGGCCAGAGCATGATGCAGGGCATCAGTGGCCCGAGCGCCCAGGAGTTACTCCAGCAGGCCAATACCCAGAGCGGCCAACAGGCTGCCACTTCCCGCCTCGAGGCGGCGGATATCCTAGCACGCCAGGGCGACACGGCGCAGGCACTCCAGGTCGCTAGCCAGATCGACAGCACCCAGCTCGACGGCACCCAACGAATCCGCTGGGCCATGGTGCTATCCGACAGCGCGCTAGCCGAGGAAGATGGTCAGAGCGTGATTCGCGCCACCGACATTCTCGATAGCACGACCGAGCTCTCGACCGGCGATCGACAGACATTGCGCTATCGCCGCGGCCTTGCCCTGAACATGATCGGTGAACCGGAGGCGGCTGCCCGCCTGCTGATCGGCCTGCAGCGCGACAATGCCCCTTACGAGCTGAACGACGATATCTGGAAGCCGCTGTCGAGCCTCAGTCCCACCGCGCTGAATGCCCTGGCTGCGACGGATGGCGACCCGGTCACGCAGGGCTGGGTGGATCTCGCCCGCCTTTACCGTACCAGCGGCGGTGATATCTCCAACCTGTTCGATCGCCTGGATCAGTGGCGTAGCCGCTATCCGAACCACCCGGCCAATCGACGACTCCCGCAAGACCTGTCGACGCTACGTCAGCTCGAAGGCAATGAGGTCGACCAGATCGCCGTACTCCTGCCCGACAGCGGCCCGCTGGCCAACATTGCCTCGGCTATCCGCCAGGGTCTCGAAGCGCGCGCCAGCGACGCCGAAAGCCAGGGGGAGCGCATCCCTCGACTGACCTTCATCGACTCCAGCCAGCAAAATCTCGACGCCCTCTACGCCCAGGCGACGATGAACGGCGCCCAGGCGGTGATCGGCCCGCTCGACAAGGACAAGGTCAGCGAACTGGAAACCCGCGGCAGCGTGCCTCTGCCCACGCTCGCGCTGAACTATGGGCAGCATGCACACAATCAGGCAACCAACCTGTTCCAGTACGGTCTGTCGGCAGAAGACGAGGCACGCCAGGTCGCCCATCGCGCGTATCTCGACGGTCATCGCCGGGCCGGCATCATGGTGCCGGATAACGAGTGGGGCTCACGTATTCTGGCGGCGTTCCACAACGCGTGGGAGGCCGAGGGCGGCAACGTCGATTCGGTGGTCAGTTACGATCCGTCGGGATCCGTGGCCACGGCGGTACGCAATCTGCTCGACAGCGACCCTTCGAGCATGGACATGCTGTTCCTGCTCGCACTGCCCAGCTACGCCCGCCAGGTACCACCAACTCTGGAGTTCTATTACGCCGGCGATCTGCCTGTCTACGCCACCTCTCACCTCTACGAGGGCACGCCACAGCCTCGCGCCGATCATGACCTGAACGGCGTACAGTTCCTCGACATTCCATGGATGATTCCGGATGCGGCCGTCGGCGGTGTCGACGCCCTGCCTTTCGTTTCCACCTTCCGCCGACTATCGCAGGAAGACAGCGACCCCGGCTTGCTCAAGCTCAACGCCATGGGCGTCGATGCCTACGAGCTCGCCCGCCGCCTGCCGCTGATCCAGGCATTGCCGAACACGCAGATCTTCGGCGCCACCGGGACGTTACAGGCGCGCGACGATGGCCGCATCCAGCGCACCCTACCCTGGGCGCTGTTCCAGTCCGGCACGCCACAACCGTTACTGATGGCACCGGCAGCCACGCCGACTCACTCGCCCTCGAATCCTGACGGCGCCGCCGGCAGCACATCGCAGGAAGAATCACGAAACTCGGCCAACAGCGATCTCAACGGATTCGCACTCGATACCGACGATGTCAACGCCAACTGATCGACCGAAGCCAGCCAACCAGGCAGCGCCCACTAGTCGGCGCCAATTCGGGCAGCAGGTCGAGCAGGCTGCTGCCCGCTGGCTCGCGACACAGGGTTTGACGCTGGTTGCCAGTAATCAGCACGCCAAGGGCGGCGAGATCGATCTGGTGATGCGCGACGGCGAGGATCTCGTGTTCGTCGAGGTGCGTCACCGCCAACGCAGCGACTACGGCAATCCGCTCGAAACGATCACGCCAGCCAAGCAGCGACGCATCATCAAGGCCGCGCATTTTTATCTTCATGCGCAACAGCTATCATGCCCCTGCCGCTTCGACGTCGTGGGCGTGACCGGAAGCCCTCCCCTGCTCGAATTCGACTGGATTCGTGCAGCCTTCGACGCATATTGACCCAGGCCCTAATAGGCAGCCCATGGATTTTCAAACACGCATACTCGACCTGTTCAACGCCAGTATCGATACCAAGACCTACGCCAGCGAAGTCTTGCCACCTTTCATCGAAGTCGCCAGCCAGATGATGGTCCAGTGCCTGGTCAGCGAAGGCAAGATCCTGGCCTGCGGAAATGGGGGGAGCGCCGGTGATAGCCAGCACTTTTCCTCCGAGCTGCTCAATCGCTTCGAGCGCGAGCGGCCGAGCCTGCCGGCGCTGGCCTTGACGACCGACACCTCGACCCTGACCTCGATCGCCAACGATTACAGCTACAATGATGTTTTCTCGAAGCAGATCCGGGCCCTGGGCCAGCCAGGCGACATCCTGCTGGCGATCTCGACCAGCGGCAATTCAGCCAACGTGGTCCAGGCCATCCAGGCCGCGCATGATCGGGAAATGAGCGTCGTTGCCCTGACAGGACGCGACGGCGGAGACATGGCCTCGCTATTGGGTCAGGAAGATTGCGAAATCCGCGTCCCGGCAACCTCCACCGCACGAATCCAGGAAGTTCATCTCCTGGTCATTCACTGCTTGTGTGATCTGATCGACCAACAGCTATTTGGCAGCAACGAGTGAGACCCATGAAGAAGACACTGATCGTTTCCTCCTGTCTGATCGGCCTGCTGGCCCTTGGCGGATGCGCCACCGGAAGCCAGGAAGAGAACTACGCCGAGCGCACGCCCGGCGCCAAGGTCGAAGACAGCAGTATCCAGAGCAAGATTTTCGACGCTCTCAACGCCGCGGACGCTCGTTACGGCGACGCCCATGTCAACGTTGACAGCTACAACAGCAATGTCCTGTTGACCGGCCAGGTGCCCAGCGACGAGCTCAAGCAGCGCGCCACGGAAATCGCCCGAAACGTGCGCAGCGTTCGCCAGGTTCATAACGAGCTGATGGTATCGGCCAATACGCCGGTCAGCCAGCGCATGACCGACACCTGGATCACCGGGCGCATCAAGGCCAATCTGGTCGCCAACGAGGACCTAGACGCCAATTTGATTCGCGTCATTACCGAGAATGGCACGGTCTATCTGATGGGGCTTGTCACGCAACAGCAAGCCAGCCAAGCAACCGGCGCCGCCTCCGGCGTGGGCGGTGTCCAGCGCATCGTCAAGGTGTTCGAATACCTCAACTAATCACCCGGGCGCAGGTCCGTGACGAAAAAGCCGCTGCCGAATCTGATTCGGCAGCGGCTTTTTATGATTCCTCACTTGTCACTGGCATGAAGGCAGGCCCAGCGACAAATGCAAACGCCAGCCTACTTCACGATACGCAACGACGGCTTGCCCTTTTCGGGCCGGTTTGGCGCTTCGTCACTTTTCTTCTCGTCGGCAGGTTCGGACAACTTCGAAGAGGTATTTTCCGAGCGGTTCTCGACGCTTTCCAGCGTCGGGCGTCCCTCCTCCTCCAGCTCTTCCTCCTCTCCACCAGAGAAGTTCGGCATGACCGGCTCCTGGCCGAAGACCATACCCACACCATTTTCGCGAGCATAGATAGCGATCAAAGCGTCCATCGGCACGACGACCTGCATCGGCTGACCGCTGAAGCGCGCCCCGAAAGTGACCGCCGCATTGTCGATCATCAAGTCGCGCACGGCTGCCGGCGCGATGTTCAACACGATCTGACCATTCTGCACGAACTGTTGCGGCACCTTGACGTCGGGCTTCCCGGCATCGACCACGATATACGGTGTTTGCTCGTTATCCAGCAACCACTCATAAAGAGCTCTTGCCAGATAGGGACGGCTAGTCAGCATGTCATCTCCTTTCAGGCAGCTTACGACAGGCGCCGTTCAGCTACGCATCTCACGTTCGGATTCGGATAGCGCCACCTTGAAAGCGTCACGCGCGAAGACCCGCTCCATGTAGCTCATCAACGGAGCGACCTGCTTCTCCGGCAACTCGACGCCCAGCGCCGGCAGACGCCACAGGATCGGTGCAATGCAGCAATCCACCAGGGTGAACTCTTCACTCATGAAAAACGGCATGTCTTCGAAGATTGGCGAGATCCCGGTCAGACTCTCACGCAGTTCCTTACGCGCCTTGTCGGCATCCTTCTTGGAACCCTGCTGGATCTGCTCCACCAGCGGACACCATTCACGCTCGATGCGATGCATCCACAGACGACTCCGCGCACGCGCTACCGGGTAGACCGGCAACAGTGGCGGATGCGGGAAACGCTCATCGAGATACTCCATCATGACTTTGGACTCGTAGAGCACCAGATCACGATCCAGCAGCGTAGGCACGCTGTTGTAAGGGTTCAGATCCGCCAGCTCAGCGTTATGCTCGTCGGCCGAGACGTCCAGGATATCGACAGCCACGCCCTTTTCCGCCAGCACGATTCTGACGCGATGGCTGAAATGATCTTCACTGCCGGAGTAAAAGGTCATCGACGATCGCTTGGCCACTACACCCATGAAACTTTCCTCGCATTAATTCAACGACCATGATAACACGACGGGCAACCCGGCCGGGCGCCTCGCCGACCACGGGGAGCTAGAATGCACACCCGCCACGCACCAACAGCCATATACCAACAGCAAAACGCCCGACTGAATAAGTCGGGCGTTGAGCGCAGAGGCGATCCTGCAGGATCAGCGCTTGGAGAACTGCGGACGACGACGAGCTTTGCGCAGACCCACTTTCTTACGCTCGACTTCACGAGCATCGCGGGTCACGTAGCCAGCCGCACGCAGCGGACGACGCAGTTCCTCGTTGTATTCCATCAGCGCGCGCGTGATGCCGTGACGAATCGCGCCGGCCTGAGCGGAACCACCGCCGCCCTTGACCGTGACGTAGACGTCGAACTGGCCGGTCGTTTCGGTCAGTTCCAGCGGCTGACGCACGACCATCTGTGCCGTGACGCGACCAAAGAACTCGCCCAGTTCGCGATCGTTGACGGTGATCTTGCCGGTGCCCGGCTTGAGAAACACACGAGCGGTAGAGGTCTTGCGACGCCCGGTGCCGTAATACTGTTGTGCCATGACGGTTACCCTCAGATGTTCAGTTCTTGCGGCTGCTGCGCGGCGTGCGGATGCTCGGTACCGGCATACACCTTGAGTTTGGCGTGCATGGCACGACCCAGCGGGCCTTTGGGCAGCATGCCCTTGACGGCGCCTTCGATGATTCGCTCCGGCGCATGGTCGATCAACTTCTCGAACGACATGGTACGGAGACCGCCCGGATACCCGGTGTGACGGTAGTAATTCTTGGCTTGCGCCTTGTTACCGGTCACGTGCACTTTCTCGGCATTGACGACGATGATGTAATCGCCAGTGTCGACGTGCGGGGTGTATTCCGGCTTGTGTTTGCCACGCAGGCGGCGAGCGATTTCTGTCGCCAGACGACCGAGCGTCTTGCCCGATGCATCAACGACATACCAATCGCGCTGCACGGTATGCGGCTTGGCACTGAACGTCTTCATGAGTGTTTCACCAAATAAGCGTATTTGGGCGTCGAAGCGGATGCTTCTCGGCCATCCCTATTTTTCTTGGGTTACTCGCCCACCGAAGGCTGCAGAACAGCTCCCGTTCAGACGGTAACGAATCGAAGAGCGCGCATTGTACACGAGCCCGATGAACGACGAAAGATCGACTTGCAATTTGCTACACAGCACTGCAGGCGATCGGCTCCGACCTGCTTCACGGCTTGTGCGCCAGCGCCAGATAGTCACGGGATTGCATTTCCTGAAGGCGCGACAGCGTACGCTCGAATTCGAAACTGAGGTTGCCCCCTGTGTAGAGCGACTCGACCTCGGTCTCCGCAGAGAGCAGCAGCTTGACCGCGCGATCGTAGAATTCATCGACCATGCTGATGAAGCGTCGCGCCTGATCGTCATTACTCCCGCCCATGCGCGGCACATCCGACACCAGCACCGTATGGAATTCCCGCGACAGCTCGATGTAATCGTTCTGGCTGCGCGGTCCGTCGCAGAGCATCTTGAAATCGAACCAGACGACGCCTTCATGGCGACGGCGCGCTTTCAGCTCGCGATGGTTGACCGTCAGCGTCTCCTCGCGCCGCCCCTCGCTACCGGCCACTGAACGGAAGCTCCTCGCCAGCTGCTTTTCGGCATCGGCATCGAGCGGAGAATGGAATATCTCGACCTGCTCGAGTGCCCGCAGGCGATAGTCCACGCCGGAATCGACATTGACCACCTCGCAGTGGCGCTTGAGCAGATCGATTGCCGGAAGAAACCGGCTCCGCTGCAGGCCGTCCTTGTAGAGATCGTCAGGCACGATGTTGGAAGTCGCCACCAGCACGACACCCTGCGCGAACAGCGCCTCCATGAGATTCCCCAGGATCATCGCATCAGTGATGTCCTTGACGTAGAACTCGTCGAAACAGATCACGCGCGCCTCTCCGGCGAACTTGGCCGCGATCTGCGTCAGCGGGTTCTTCTCGCCCTTGTGCACCTCGAGCTCACGATGCACGCGCTGCATGAACCGGTTGAAGTGCGTGCGCATCTTGCGATCGAACGGCAACGATTCGTAGAACACATCGACCAGGTAGGTCTTGCCGCGGCCGACACCGCCCCAGAAGTAGAGCCCCATCACCTGCGGCTTCTCGGGTGCCTGGGGCTCCGACGCCTTGCGCTTGCCGAACAGCCCCGCCACCTTGGAAAGCTTCGACTCCCCGGAGACAGCCGCGGACGGCTTGGGAGCCGGGCTTCGCTGGAGATCGTCATACAGGCGCTGCAGATGTTTGACGGCATTCTCCTGCGCGGCGTCGTAGCTGAAGTCATCACGTTCCAGATCGGCACGGTAGCGTGACATCGGCGTCATGGCGTTCGGATTTGACGTCGCAGACTGGGGAGAACTCATGGCGGTATCGTGACCTCACGTCGAAACAGGTGGCGGCATTATAACCTCCGACGAAAGTCTTGACAGTGGCAATCAGACAAGGAAGGTTTGACCCGGTAGCCGAGCGGGTCGATATAATGGCCCCGCACCGACCCCGAGAACGGTCTATGAGAAAGGTCGTGCCCAGCACGACGACGAGGAGCGCATTGTGAACGAAAGCAATATCGACTGGATTCTGGCAATCGCCTGCTTCCTGGCGGGCATCGGTATCGGCGCCCTTTGTTATCATCTGCTGAATGCCAACGTGGCCCGCAACCAGAAAGTGCGCCAGCGCTTGGCCGAGACCGAACTGGAACTCAATCAGGTCAAGGATGCCTTGAACGATCACTTCGCCAAGGTAGCCGATCTGGCTTCCAGCATTCAGCGCCAGAGCCATGATCTCGAGCAGCATCTGATCAATGGCGCGGACAAGCTGGTCGATGACCTAAAACTGAAACGCCGGCTGCACGGCACTCAGGACGAAAGCGAAGACGTCGATGCGCCGCAGGTACCGCGTGACTACGCCGACGGCACAGGCGGCACGCTAGCCGAGGATTATGGCGTTCGTCAGCGCAAGACGGCAGAGCAGCAGGAGAACACTCCCCAACCGCCTCGCTATTGATGTCTTTCACTCCCGTCGGCAGTCGAAATCCGGCTTCCGACGGGTCGTCCCTTCTATTTTTTCTCCCTTCACGCCGGCCTTCTTCCTTCACGCCGGATTGTCGATATCCACGAAACGGTGCTCGACGTCGAAACGGCTCTTTAGCCACTCGCCCAGAGCCTGGATACCGTCTCTTTCGGTGGCATGATGCCCCGCCGCAAGGTAGGTAATACCCATTTCGCGCGCCATGTGCGTGGTACGTTCGGAAACCTCGCCGGAAATGAAAACGTCCGCTCCCGCCTCGGCCGCCAGTGGCAGCATGTCCTGCGCACCGCCGGTACACCAGGCCACGTTTCGGATGGTACCGGAATGCCCTTCGATCAATAGAGGCGTGCGGCCCAGCGCCTGTTCGATGCGAGCCGCAAGCGCCCGGCTATCCAGTTCGGTGTCGGGCTTACCCATCCACAGCAGCCCCTGCCCGAGCTCGCCATCGAGACAGCGTTCCACCTCGAAGCCCAACCGCCGCCCCAGGCAGGCGTTATTGCCCAGCGTGAGGTGTGCATCCAGCGGTAGATGATAAGCCAGCAGGTTGAGATCGTTGCTCAATAAGGTGGCGAAACGGCGGCGCTTCATCCCCGTCACGCTGACCGGCTCGTTCTTCCAGAAATACCCGTGGTGCACCAGTACGGCATCGGCTCCCCACGCGACGGCCTCGTCCAACAGCGCCTGGCAGGCCGTCACTCCGGTCAGAACCCGACCGATCGACTCCCGTCCCTCTACCTGCAACCCATTGACCGTGTAATCCTTGAACGCGTCGGTACGCAGCTCCGTATCGATAGCCGCCTGTAGCGTCTGCCGCGAAATCATACTGTCTCCCAGCGGAAAGCCTTGGTGAATGTTACACTTATGTCACTTGTCGCCATGGCCTCGTCCACGTTGCGAGATGTCATGACGGACGTCGTTTCTCTCTCGTCTCCTCTCGATCGACGAGCCTGATGTGATTGCGTATCCGATCGCTTGCCGCAGTCGACGAGGCTTCGATAAACCGCCTTGCGGCATCATCAAGTCACGAGGATGACATACCGACTCGATGACGCGGCAATACGGATTTAACGAGACCACCCGGGTTTTCAGTCTAAGGACTCAGCACATGCGCCGCCACCTAGCCGCCTATCTGTGGCCCGCCCTTTGCGGCATTCTGCTTGCCGTCGTCTTGCTCTACGCGTTTCCATCACTGCTGGGACGAGACACACCCGACGAGACCTCCCGGCCAACTGGCATCGCCACCACGACCGGCTCGCAGAACGCCGACCGGCCGCCACCCGATGTCGTCGACGCGCCGGCACTGGATCGTCACGAAGGCCCGGTCAGCTACGCCAGGGCCGTCAATCGCGCCGCCCCCGCGGTCGTCAACGTCTACTCGTCGCGCGTCGTCGACACCAACCAACACCCATTGATGTCGGACCCCTTCTTCCGCCAGTTCTATGGCAAGAACATGCCGCAGCGCCAGCGCATGCTGTCGAGCCTCGGCTCCGGCGTGGTAGCCAGCGAAGAAGGCTACATCCTGACCAACAACCACGTCATCAACGACGCCGACCAGATCCAGGTCGCGCTGCGAGACGGGCGCGAAGCCATTGCTCGGGTCATCGGGACCGATCCGGACAGCGACCTGGCCGTACTCAAGATCGACATGGAAAACCTGCCGGTCATTCAACTGAGCAACTCTGAAGACATCGCCATCGGTGACGTCACGCTGGCCATCGGCAATCCTTTTGGCGTCGGCCAGACCGTGACCATGGGCATCATCAGCGCCACCGGGCGCGATCACCTCGGCCTGAGCCGTTATGAAGATTTCATCCAGACCGATGCTGCCATCAACCCGGGCAATTCCGGCGGCGCGCTGGTGGATGCCAACGGCTCTCTGATCGGTATCAATACGGCGATCTTTTCCCGCTCCGGCGGCTCGCAGGGCATCGGCTTCGCGATTCCGGCCAATCTGGCACGCGGCATCCTCGACGACATCGTGACCCACGGACGTGTCATCCGCGGCTGGCTGGGCATCGACGCCCAGCAGATGACCCCGGACCTGGCCGCCTCGTTCGGCCTCAAGACACTGAGCGGAGTCATCATCGCCAATGTGGTGCCCGGCGGCCCTGGAGACGAGGCTGGGCTAAGACCCGGCGATATTCTGCTGGCGATCGATGGCAAGCCGATCCTCGACCCGCGGGAAACCCAGGTCGACATTGCCGAAATTCCGCCCGGCGCCCAGCTCCCGCTGACCATCGTCCGGGGCGGTGAAAAGCGGGAGATCACCTTGACCGTCGGCGAGCGCCCGCAACCTGTCGAGCCCGGCCACGATGCCGCCCGTCAAGCCAATGCACCGGCGGACGCCGATGATTCAGCCTCCCCTGCCCCAGGCACCGACACGGAAGGCACCTCTCCATAGCATCATAGGCCAGAAACGACATCGCCGCCCCGGCAAGGGCGGCGATCGAACAGGTCCGAACGGTGGCTGCTCAGCGCTTCAGGCGATTCTCCGCCGAGCGTGCGTGAGCCGTCAACGACTCCCCTCGCGCCAGCACGGAGGCGGTCCGGCCCAGCGTATCGGCTCCCTCCGGGGAGCACTGAATCAGTGAAGAGCGTTTCTGGAAATCGTAGACACCCAGCGGCGACGAAAAGCGTGCCGTGCCGGAAGTCGGCAGCACGTGGTTGGGGCCAGCACAGTAGTCACCCAGCACTTCCGCGGTGTAGCGCCCCATGAAGATCGCCCCGGCATGACGCACCTTCGCTGCCATCTCCTGCGGCGCCTCCACGGAAAGCTCCAAGTGCTCGGGGGCGATCCGATTGATCAGCTCGACCGCTTGCTCGGGACTGTCGCACAGCACCAGCGCACCGCGCCGCGCCAGCGATTCGCGGATGATCGCCTCCCGCTCCATGGTCGGCAGCAGCCGCTCGATGGAGGCCTGAACTGCCTCGAGATGCCCGGCGTCCCAGGTAACGAGAATCGCCTGCGCATCTTCATCATGCTCGGCCTGCGAGAACAGATCCATTGCCAGCCAGTCGGGATCAGTCCCGCCGTCGGAAACGACCAGGATCTCGGAGGGGCCGGCGATCATGTCGATGCCCACCTGCCCGAATACCGCGCGCTTGGCCGTCGCCACATAGATATTGCCCGGCCCAACGATCTTGTCGACCCGAGGAACGCTCTGAGTGCCATAAGCCAGCGCCGCCACGGCCTGGGCACCGCCCAGCGTGAATATCCGGTCGACCCCGGCAAGGTGCGCCGCAGCCAGTACCAGTTCATTGACGATGGCATCCGGCGTCGGCACGACCATGATGATCTCCCGCACGCCGGCCACGTGCGCCGGCACGGCATTCATCAGTACCGACGAGGGATAGGCAGCCTTGCCGCCGGGTACGTAGATACCGACCCGATCGAGCGGCGTCACCTTCTGGCCCAGCACGGTGCCATCCGGCTCGCTGTACTGCCAGGATTCCGGCTTCTGGCGCTCGTGATAGAGCCGGATGCGCTCGGCGGCATGACGCAGCGCCTCGCGCTGTTCCGCCGGCACGCCCTCGAATGCCGCCTCGAGACGCTCCGGGCCGACCGTCAGCTCGGACATGTCGGTGGCAGACAGGCGGTCGAAGCGGTTGGTGTACTCGATCACGGCGTCGTCACCGCGCTGGCGAACGGCGGCGATGATCTCCGCGACCCGCCCCCCGACCTCATGGTCGGAGACACCTTCCCAGGCCAGCAGTGAATCGAGACGCGTATCGAAATCGGCATCCCGCGTGGTGAGGCGAGCAATGGTAGTCGTTTGGCTCATCTTTGCATTCTCTCTACGTTCGGCCGATCGCCGTCCACCGACCGGCAACGCCAGGCACACCTGACGGATCGACGTCTCAGGCGACCGGAAGACGCGATGCCACAGCTTGACGCAGGCGCTCGATCAGCGGCCTCAACCGCTCGTGTTTCATCGTCATCGACGCCTTGTTGACCACCAGCCGCGTGCTGATGTTCTCGATCAGCTCACGCGGTTCCATGCCGTTGGCCCGCAGGGTGTTGCCGGTATCCACGATATCGACGATCTCGTCCGCCAGGTTCATCAACGGCGCCAGTTCCATCGCCCCGTAAAGCTTGATCACTTCGGCCTGGATGCCCTGCTCTGCGTAATAGCGGCGCGCCACATTGACGAACTTGGTTGCGACTCGCCGCTTGGCATGCGCCGGCTGCGCGCCCACGATACCCGCCGTCATCAGGCGGCAGCGTGAAATTCCCAGGTCGAGCGGCTCGTAGAGCCCCTCGGCACCATGCTCCAGCAGAACGTCCTTGCCGGCGACGCCAAGATCGGCCGCGCCCAACTGCACGTAGGTCGGCACATCCACCGCGCGAATGACCACCAGCTTGACGTCAGGCAGGTTGGTATCGAACAGCAGCTTGCGGCTCTTGCCGAAATCATCCGCCGGCGTGATGCCCGCATCCGCCAGCAGCGGCAGCGTCTCTTCTAGGATACGGCCCTTGGACAGGGCCAGAATCAGTTGGTTGCTCATGTTCTCTCTTGCCGTCGCCTAACCCGGCACGCGACGAATGCGCGCGCCCAGTAGCTGCAATTTCTCTTCGATGCACTCGTAGCCGCGGTCGATGTGATAGATCCGGTCTACCATCGTCTCACCCTGAGCCACCATCGCCGCGATGACCAGGCTTGCCGAAGCCCGCAGATCGGTCGCCATCACCGGCGCGCCGGACAGCTTTTCGACACCGGTCACGACCGCCGTGTTGCCCTCGAGAGCGATATGCGCCCCCATGCGATTGAGCTCCTGCACGTGCATGAAGCGGTTTTCGAAGATCGTCTCGACCACCGTGCCGGTCCCTTCGGCTACCGCATTCAGCGCCACGAACTGCGCCTGCATGTCGGTGGGGAAAGCCGGATAGGGCGCGGTACGAAGGTTGACGGCCTTGGGCCGGCGCCCGCCCATGTCGAGCTCGATCCAGTCCTCGCCGGTGGTGATGGTCGCCCCGGCTTCCTCGAGCTTGGCCAGCACCGCCTCCATGATATCCGCGCGGGTCTTGCGCACGCGAACCCGCCCACCGGTCGCGGCGGCGGCGACGAGAAACGTCCCCGTCTCGATACGGTCCGGCATCACATCATAGTGGCAGCCGTGGAGGCGCTCGACACCTTCGATGGTGATGGTATCGGTGCCCTGCCCACGGATGTTGGCGCCCATGGCGATCAGGCACTCGGCCAGATCGACCACTTCCGGCTCGCGCGCGGCATTTTCGAGGATCGTCGTGCCCTCGGCCAGCGTGGCCGCCATCAGCAGATTCTCGGTGCCGGTCACGGTCACGGTATCGAAGAAGATCGTGGCACCCTTGAGCCGACCGTCGACGCGGGCGCGGATGTAGCCCCCCTCGACGGTAATGTCGGCCCCCATCGCCTCGAGCCCCCGGATATGCAGGTCGACCGGCCGGGAGCCGATGGCGCAGCCCCCCGGCAGCGACACGTCGGCGGTACCGAAATGCGCCAGCAGCGGACCGAGCACCAGAATCGAAGCGCGCATCTTCTTGACCAATTCATAGGGTGCGTGGCAATCGCGCACCTGCGAACCGTCGATCTGGATGCTCATTTTCTCGCCCATGACCGGCTCGATGCCCATTCGGCCGAGCAGTTCGAGCGTCGTGGTGATGTCCTGAAGGTGCGGCAGGTTGCCGATGGTAACGGGCTCGTCGGCAAGTAGCGTCGAGGCCAGAATCGGCAGCGCGGAATTCTTCGCCCCGCTGGCCCAGACCTCTCCATCGAGCGGCCCATTACCGGTGATGATCAGCTTGTCCATGAAGGTTCGCTATAGAATCGAATAGAGATGACCGGCCCGAGAGGCCCAGAAGGAAGATCAGACGCCGGGATTCTCGGGCGCCGTTTCCCACTGGGCAGGCGTATACGTCTTGATGCTGATGGCATGCAGCGCGCCGGAGGCGATCTCGTCGGCCAGGGCACCGTAGATCAGTTGCTGGCGCTTGACGGGACTCATGCCCTCGAAAACCTCACCCACGGCGATGACCTGAAAGTTGCAGCCTTCGCCCTGGATATGAAATTCACAGCCATCGATCTGATTCTCGAGACGGCTTTTGACATCGCTGGGTTGCATGACGATCGGGCTCCCTTGTGACTGCTGCGCCGGATGCGCAGGGAAAGCGCCACATGGTAGCGGAAAGCGCCCCGTCTTGGCGATCTTGGCGGCGTGCAAAAACATCCGCAAGCATTCGCCAAGACGGGACGATGGAAGCAGGTTAGTCGTGGCGGGGCGGCGGCGACTCGACGCAAGTGGTTTCGACCGCGGGCAGCAGCGGTGCCAGCTCGGTGATATCCATCAGCCGCTTCAACGCCGATGACAGCGACACCCGCTGCAGGCTCAGCGAGTGGCGCTGCACGCTGCGCACCCACACCAGCAGCACGCTGAGCACCGCGCTGCTGGGAATCTGCACGCCGGTTAGGTCGAAGGAGACCTTGGCATTTTCCGGCTGATCCGCCAGCCAGTGACGCCCCGCCTGGGCCAGCGGGCCGGCGCTGTCGAAGTCCGCCTCGCCGCGAATCGTCAGCACGTTGCCGTCGACGACTTCCAGCGTGGCGTCCTCTCGTTCGAGCAGCAGACTCACGCGTCGCCGCCCTTTTCGAGCTCGTCGGTACCGACTTCCGGCGCCCAGTTGTTGATCACGGTCTCGATGTCACGATTGTTGTCCCGCATTGATTGATCGAACTGATTACGGAACGTCAGACCGAGGTTAATACCATTGACGATCACGTTGATCACCTTCCACTGCCCATCATTCTGACGCAGCGTGAAATTGACCGGAAAGATTTCACCATTGGTGGAAACCACCTCCATGGGAACCGATGCCTGATCCTCGTAGCGTCCGGCGTTCTCGCTCTCCTTCACCCGGAGCGTCTGGTAGTCGAACGTCACCAGCCCCTTGGCATAGGTGTCGATCAATGTCTTGCGGAAGACGTTGACGAACCGAGACCGCTGCTCCGGCGTGGCACCACGGAAATAGCGCCCCATGACGCTGGCGCCGATGTAACGGAAATCGGCCACTTCCGCCATGTTGGTATCGACGAGCTTGGCGAGCTCACCATCGTGCTGAGCATAGTAGTCCTTCTTGCCCTCCAGCTCGGACATCAGCGAATCGACACTCTGCTGAATCACCTGGGTCGGCGATTGCTGGGCCTGGGCCACCGGCGCGACGCTCGCCAGACACATCGCAACGAGGGCAACACCCGCCATCCAGGCCCTGCTCAGGCCTGAGACGCGCTTCGGCGCCGCCGAGTCATACCGCGCAAAACTCATTTTCATCATCGACTCCTCGTCTGAAATCAATTGGCCATGTTCGACACGAACTGCTGGATGAGTTCCTCCAGCACCAGCGCCTGCTGGGTGTCGTGGATGACATCACCGTCATGCAGCATCTCCGGCGCCCCGCCCACGGTCAGGCCGATGTACTGCTCGCCCAGCAGGCCGGAGGTCAGAATGGCCGCGGTGGTGTCATTGGAAAGCTTGCCTTCGTATTCCGAATCCAGCTCCATGGTGACCTTGGCATCGAACCACTTGGGGTCGAGCTGGATATTGGTCACCTTGCCGACGCGCACACCGGACATAGTGACCTTGGATTGCGGCCGCAACCCGCCAATGTTGGCGAAATTGGCCGTCAGCGTGAAGGTGTCGTTGGGCACGCCAACGCCCAGACCGCTGACCCTGAGCCCGAGGAACACCAGCCCCAGAATGCCTGCCAGCATGAAAATGCCGACGCCCAGTTCCAACAAGTTGTTGCGCTTCATCCGAGGTCTCCAAACATCAGCGCGGTGAGCACGAAATCGAGGCCCAATACCGCCAGCGAGGCGTATACCACCGTGCGGGTGGTCGCGCGCGAAATACCTTCCGAGGTGGGAATCAGGTCATAGCCCTGGAAGACCGCGATCCAGGTCACGACCAGCCCGAACACCAAGCTCTTGATCATGCCGTTGAGCACATCGTCGACGAAGTCGACGCTGTCCTGCATGTTGCTCCAGTAGGAGCCCTCGTAGACGCCGAGCCAGTCGACGCCGACCAGATACCCGCCCCAGATGCCGACCACGGCGAACATCACCGTCAGAATGGGCAACGAGACGAAACCGGCCCAGAGTCGAGGCGCCACGATGCGACGCAGCGGATCGACGCCGATCATCTCCATGCTGGTGAGCTGCTCGGTGGCTTTCATCAGGCCGATTTCGGCGGTCAGCGCCGATCCCGCACGGCCGGCGAACAGCAGCGCGGCGACCACGGGAGCCAGCTCACGAACCAACGACAACGCCACCATCTGCCCCAGCGCCTCGTCGGCGCCAAAGCCGACCAGGATGGTAAAGCCCTGTAGCGCCAGCACCATGCCGATGAACAGCCCCGACACCAGCACGATCGCCCCCGACATCACGCCGACAAAGTGCATCTGTCGGACCCAAAGATGAAAGCCCTCGCGAGACGGCAGGCAAACGATCGACTGGATCAGAAACAGCCCGGCCCGGCCGATCGAACTCACGATATCGAGCGTCGCCCGCCCAAGCGCATGGATATGTCGCATCATGAGAACTGCCCCGCCGGCGCCAGGATGTCGTCGAAGAAATCCGGTGCCGGGTAATGGAACGGCACCGGGCCGTCGGGTTCGCCATGCACGAACTGTTTCACATGGGCGTCATCATTGACGTCCAGCGTCTGCGGAGTGCCGTGCGCCATGACCTTGCCATCGGCGATGATGTAGACGTAGTCCGCGATCGACAGCGTCTCCTTGATGTCATGGGAGACCATCACGGCGGTCAGCCCAAGCGCCTGGTTGACCTTCTTGATCAACTGCACCAATACCCCCATCGAAATCGGATCCTGGCCGACGAAAGGTTCGTCGTAGAGCACCAGATCCGGATCCAGCGCCACCGCGCGAGCCAGCGCCACCCGTCGAGCCATGCCGCCGGACAGTTCGGATGGCATCAGGTGGCGTGCGCCACGCAACCCGACCGCCTGAAGCTTCATCAGCACGATGTCACGCACCATGGCGTTCGGCAGCTCGGTATGTACACTCAGCGGAAACGCGACGTTCTCGAACACGTCGAGGTCCGAAAACAGTGCGCCGCTCTGAAACAGCATGCCCATGCGACGGCGCAGCTTGAAAAGCGAACGCCGCGATAGCTGGTGTACGTCCTGGCCGTCGATCAGAACCTGCCCCCTGTCCGGCACCAGCTGACCACCGATCAACTTCAGCAGTGTCGTCTTGCCGGTTCCGCTGGGCCCCATGATGGCAGTTATCTTGCCAAGCGGAATCTGCAAGTCGACACCACGGAAGATATCCGTGTTGCCGCGGGAAAAATGCAGATCCTTGACCTCGACCATAATCGGATCATCCATGCAGCATCCACCAATCCAGTGAGATCAATTATCGAACATTGTATCTTAACCTAGATGGTACCGACCAGCCGTCACTGATCAGCCGTCACGCCTGCTATCCTGCAAAGGGACGAATCGCCGGACGATCGAAGGTATACTCTTGCGTATCGCGCCGCGCCGAAATCGCCCAGCGCCCACCATTCCACGACCGACATTCATGCCATGACCGATCCCCGAGTCGCTTCCGCCGTGCCTCAGAGTGAACCCGCTACGCTAGACTTCCGCGCCAGCGCCAGACGCACGCTGACGCTGGAACAGCAGGCCATTGGTGAGCTCGTCGAGAAACTCGACGACTGTTTCGACGCTGCCTGCAGACTGCTGCTCGACTGTCGTGGCCGCCTCATCGTGACCGGCATGGGGAAATCCGGCCATGTCGCCCGCAAAATGGCAGCCACCCTGGCCAGCACCGGCTCGCCGGCCTTCTACGTGCACCCCGGCGAAGCCAGCCACGGCGACCTCGGCATGATCACCGGGGACGACGTGGTCATCGCCTTGTCCAATTCGGGCGAAACCCAGGAAATCACCGGTCTGCTCCCGCTGTTCAAGCGCCTCGGCGCGCCGCTCGTCAGCCTGACCGGCCGGCCCGCATCCACTCTGGCACGGTACAGCAATGTACACATCGATGTCGGCGTCTCTCGCGAAGCCTGTCCGCACGATCTCGCGCCGACCTCTTCCACCACCGCCGCACTGGCGATGGGCGACGCGCTGGCGCTGGCGCTGCTCGAGGCGCGCGGTTTCAGCGCCGACGATTTCGCCCTGTCGCATCCGGGCGGCACGCTCGGCAAACGCCTGCTGCTGCGCGTCGCCGACCTCATGCACGAGGGCAGCCGGCTCCCCAGCGTCCCGACCGGCAGCCCGTTGCGAGAGGCGCTGCTGGAGATGACGCTCAAGGGCATGGGGTTCACCTGCGTCGTCGATGAACACGGCCTGCTGGTCGGTGTCTATACCGACGGCGATCTGCGCCGAACGCTCGACCAGCGTGGCGATTTCAGCCTGCTTCGTGTCGATGACGTCATGACTCGGGGTGGCAAGACGGCAACGCCGGACATGTTGGCCGCCGAAGCGGTACGGATCATGGAGGACAACCGGATCACCGCACTGGCCGTGGTCGAAGATGGCGTCCCCGTGGGGGCGCTGCACATGCATGATCTGCTGAGAAGCGGGGTCATCTGACCTGCCATCGAGGCCATACCTCGATGGCATCGTTGCAATGAAGCGGTCCGTCGTGTCCAGCACCAAGGCAACGACGCGGTTCGAGCCGCCAGAGCCCATATTCATCAACGCCAGTTCGATCAAGGCTTTCGTTTAAGACAAGGAGCAACCGTGGCCAAGACAGCCGGATTTCAGTCACCCTGGTGGAGGCGCCTCGGCCTGTTGGCACTACTGCTGATTCTGGGTGGCGGGCTGACCTATCTGGATCAGCGTGGAGAAAACCAGCAGGAGTCCGCAACCAGCAACATGACTGGCGAGCCCGACTACTACCTCGAAGAGGCCAGCATGACGCGCTTCGATGCTCAGGGGCGCGCCTATCAACGCCTGGATACGCCGCGGCTGGTACACACGCCCGCCGACGATGTCATTCGTACCGAGACACCCCACGGCTACCTCATCGACGACGAGCAGCGCCAGTGGCAGGTGACCAGCGACACGGGGGTAATGGATCGCAGCGGCGAGCAGTTGACCCTGGAGGGCAATGCGCGCCTGATACAACCGGAGCAGGCGTGGAGCCTGGAAACGCAGACACTGCATTACGATAATCGCGAAGCCCATGCCTGGAGTGACACACCCGCCGTGTTGCGTCAGCATGACCAGCGCATGCGTGGTGATCACTTCGATGCCTGGATCAACGAAGACCGTATGCGCCTGACCGACAACGTGCAGGGGCACCTGCCACAGCAACCCCAATCACAGCAATCCCAGTCACAGCAATCTGAGGATCAAGGATCATGAGGCGAGAACTCGGCCAACTCCTGGTGCTTACCGCACTGGGCTTCACCAGCCTTCCGACCATGGCACTGGAAAGCGATGCCAGCTCGCCGATCGAGATCGCCGCCGATCAGTTCGAGCTCGACGACCGCCAGGGCACTGCCGTCTACACCGGCAATGTCGACATGCAACAAGGCAGCATGAAACTGAAGGCTGCACGCGTCGACATCCAGCGGGGTAACAACGGCGAGGTCAACCAGGTCACCGCCAAAGGTGGGGGCGGAGAGCGCGCCTACCTCGAACAGAAACCGGCGCCCGACGAAGAGATCGTCAAGGGCTGGGGCGACACCGTCGTCTATCACGCCGCCGAGCGCCGCGTGGAACTGGTCGGCAACGCCGAGCTGCATCAGGCCGGCGATACCTTCGATGGCGCCTACGTCGAATACTATCTCGACTCGCGCCGCGTCCAGGCTCGTTCCAGCCAGGACGGCGACGGCAGTGGCGACGGTCGCGTTCGCATGACACTTACGCCGCGCAACGCTTCCGAACAGTCGTCCCAATAGTCATTCCAGTCATGATTCCAGAGAAGATTCGGGCTCTGCTCCCGACCACGCTCACCGGGCCTGAATCGCTCTGCGCCGCGTCGCCACAAGGATCGCATCCATGAAAACGCTAACGGCCGCCAATCTGGCCAAGAGCTACAAGGGACGTCGCGTCGTCCACGATTTCAGTCTGACCCTGCGCCAGGGCAGCATCGTCGGCCTGCTCGGCCCCAACGGCGCAGGCAAGACCACTTCCTTCTACATGATCGTCGGCCTGGTCAAGTCCGATGCCGGCAGCGTTCATATCGACGACCACGACCTCAGCCGTGCGCCGATGCATGACCGGGCGCGAGCCGGGATCGGTTATCTGCCGCAGGAAGCCTCGATCTTTCGCAAACTGAGTGTCGCCAACAACATCATGGCCATTCTCGAGACGCGCAAGGATCTGGACCGCGCCGGACGACGCGAACAGCTTGAGCGGCTGCTCGCCGATTTTCACGTCGACCATATTCGCGACAACCTCGGCATGAGCCTGTCCGGCGGCGAACGCCGGCGCGTCGAGATCGCACGCGCGCTGGCCACGGAGCCGGCCTTCGTCCTGCTCGACGAGCCCTTCGCCGGCGTCGACCCGATCTCGGTCGGCGATATCAAGAGCATCATCCGCCAGCTCCGCGATCGGGAGATCGGCGTTCTCATCACCGATCACAACGTGCGCGAAACGCTGGACATCTGCGACAACGCCTACATCGTCGGCGACGGGCAGATCATTGCCGAGGGCCGCCCCGAAGCCATTCTCGACAACCAGCGCGTTCGCGACGTCTATCTTGGTCACGAATTCCGGTTATAATCCGATTTCCCGCCCCCACCGTGTTTCTTTCCGGCGGCCAGCCTTGCCTGAGCCGCCTTGAGTGGCATGTTTCTTGCATAAATCGTTGCATGTCGTCAGATCAATCAGTAACGTGGCTATTCCCTCGTTGATTATGACGACCGTTTCGCCATGTCCATGAAGCCTTCGCTGCAACTCAGAGTCGGCACGCAGTTGACCATGACGCCTCAGCTCCAACAGGCGATTCAACTGCTGCAGCTGTCGACGCTCGACCTGTGCCAGGAGATTCAACAAGCGCTCGAATCCAACCCGATGCTGGAGCTGGAAGAGCAGTATTCGGAGCAGGAGACCCCGGAAGCGCCGGAAGACGACTGGCCCAGCGACATTCCCGAAGAGCTGGCGCTCGACAGCGACTGGAGCGACACCTACCAGGACGCCACCGCCGGATCGCTCGGCAGCAGCAGTGGCAGCGAAGAGGCGCCGGATTTCGATCGCAACGCCGCTGTCACCAGCCTGCACGATCATCTGCTGTGGCAGATGGCGATGGGCGATTTCGACGACCGCGAGCGCGAGCTGGGCGAATGCCTGATCGATGCGATCAATGACGACGGCTACTTCACCGGCTCGCTCGACGAACTGGCCCTCAGCCTCCGTGCCCAACGCAGCGACCGCGTGACCACGGCGGATCTCGAACGCGTGCTGATGCGCCTGCAGCAGTTCGACCCCACGGGCGTCGGCGCCCGCGACCTGCGCGAATGCCTGCTGCTCCAGCTCGGCACGCTGGACCCGGACACCCCGCTGCTGCCACAAGCCAAACGTCTGGTACGCCAGTTTCTCGAGGCCCTGGCCGGCGATGATCGTCGACTGCTCAAGCGCCGGCTGCGGCTCGAGGACGACGAACTCGACAGCGTCATCGCGATGATCCGCATGCTCGAACCACGCCCCGGGCAACGCTTCGATACCAGCCGCGACGACTACGTGATTCCCGACCTCGTCGCCACGCCCTCTCCCGACGGCTGGCGCATCGAGCTCAACGCCGAGGCGCTGCCACGTCTGCGCATCCAGCCCGACTACGCCGCCCTGATCAAGCGCGCCGACAAGAGTGACGACAACACCTTCCTGCGCCAGCATCTGCAGGAGGCCCGCTGGCTGCTCAAGAGTCTTTCGAGCCGCAACGACACGCTGCTGCGTGTCGGCAGGGAGATCATGTCGCGCCAAGTCGATTTCCTCGAGCGCGGCGAAGAGGCCATGAAGCCGCTGATCCTGGCCGATATCGCCGGCAGCGTCGACATGCACGAGTCGACGATTTCCCGTGTCACGACACAGAAGTACATCCACACGCCTCGCGGCGTGTTCGAGCTCAAGTACTTCTTCTCGAGCCAGGTCGGCGGTCAACGCGGGGAAGGTGACAGCTATTCGAGCACCGCGATTCGCGCCCGGATCAAGAAGTTCATCGGCGAAGAGCCCCCCAGAAAGCCGCTCTCGGACAGCAAATTGGTCGAATTGCTCGCCCAGTCCGATATCTGCGTTGCCAGGCGTACCGTGGCCAAATACCGGGAAGCCATGGGCATTCCTTCATCCAGTGAGCGCAAGCGCCTTTCCTAACGGTGCGGCTGCACGAGGCAAAATCAATCCAGGGCTCGCCAAACCGGGCGATATCGATCACGATGCCTTTGCAGTGACCTGAAAAGGGTTACAATCAAAAGTGCCATCTGCCGCAACAGGAGTGTGTCATGCAAGTGAACGTTACCGGCCACCATGTCGAGCTGACCGATGCCCTCCGGGACTACGTCGGAGAAAAACTCGTTCGTTTGGAGCGTCACTACGACAACATCACCAATGTTCAGGTCACCCTGAGTGTCGAGAAGGAGCGCCAACAGGCAGCCTGTACCCTGCATGCCGCAGGCGGCGATCTACACGCCGAAGCCAGCGATACCGACATGTATGCCGCCATCGATTCACTGGCCGACAAACTCGACCGCCAACTGGTCAAACACAAAGAGAAGGCACAAGCCCGCGCCCAAGGCGCCGGCGCCCGTTAACGCCTGATGATGACACTGGAAAGCATTCTGCCCCCCGAACGCATCCTCTACGGGGTCACGGGGGGCAGTAAAAAACGTCTGCTGGAATTCTTCAGCACCTTCATCGCCCAAAACACACCCAGCCTGGATAGCCAGGAAGTCTTCAGCCGTCTGATCGGACGTGAGCGACTGGGCAGCACGGGGATCGGCAACGGCGTTGCCATCCCTCACGCGCGCAGCCCTCACTGCAAGGGGCCGATCGCGGGATTCATGCGCCTGAAGGACGCCATCGACTTCGACGCGATCGACGGTGAACCGGTGGATCTGGTATTCGTGCTGCTGGTACCGGAAGAAGCGGACGATACCCACCTTTCGCTACTGGCCGAGGTCGCCGGCGTCATGAATCAGGGCAGCGTCAGACAGCAGTTGCGTCACGCGGAGACTCAGCAGGCGCTGCACGACGCGCTGATCGATGCCATTCGTCATCATCAACCCAACGACGACGACTGAACCAGGACACACTAGGCATGCAACTCGTCATCATCAGCGGCCGCTCCGGCTCGGGAAAATCGATCGCCCTGCAGGCGCTGGAAGATCTGGGCTACTACGCCATCGACAACCTCCCGGCCAATCTGCTGGCACCGCTGATCGACGAACTGCGCAGCGCTCCGCCCACGCGCCCCAACGTGGCGGTCAGCATCGATGCACGCAACCTGCCGGAATCGCTCGAACGCTTCCCGGTCCTGCTGAATGCGGTGCGAGAGCGCAGGATCGACACGCAGGTCGTCTATCTCACCGCCGACGCCAAGATTCTGCTGGAGCGCTACTCGGCCACCCGCAGGCGTCATCCGCTGACACGCGGCAACGACATGACGCTGGCCGAGGCGATCGATCACGAGCAGGAATATCTCGCACCGATTCGCCGCATGGCCGACCTGGTGATCGATACCCAGGGGCTTTCGGTACACGAACTGCGGGCGCGGATCGGGGAACAGGTCGCCAAGCACACCGGCGGCCGTCTGACGTTGACCTTCGAGTCCTTTGGCTTCAAACGCGGCGTGCCGCTGGACGCCGACATGGTCTTCGACGCGCGCTGCCTGCCCAATCCGTTCTGGGACCCCGGCCTGCGCGCCTATGACGGCCGCGATGCCCAGATCGTCGAGTTTCTGGAATCCTACCCCGACGTCCACGCCATGGCGGGCGATATCCACGCCTGGCTGACTCGCTGGCTGCCCGCCTACCTGGCCAGCCATCGTAGCTACCTGACGGTGGCGATCGGCTGCACCGGCGGCCAGCACCGCTCGGTCTACCTGATCGAACGCCTGGCTCGCCACTTCCATCATGAATCCACCGACATTCGACTTCGCCATCGCGAACTCGGTATTCAGACCGCGCTCCCGCAGGATTCGGAACCGCGCGAGCCGGCGCCGCAGGATGCACCAACAAAAGACGCAGGATCACTCAAGCGCGATGCCGACACGTGAACTTCGCCTGACCAATCGTCGTGGGCTGCACGCCCGCGCCGCCACCAAACTGGTCCAATGCTGCCAACCCTTCGACGTCCGTGTGGCGATTCAACACCGTGAGCGGCAGGCCGATGCCGCCAATATCATGTCTCTGCTGATGCTAGCCGCGCCTTGCGGCACCGAGTTGACCGTGACTACCGAGGGCGACGATGCAGACGCCGCCATGGACGCGATCGCCGAACTTTTCGAAGCGCGTTTCCACGAAGACGAGTAGCTCCCACTCTCTTCACACCGTTCGTGAACAGCGTTTTCCATCCTCGTCATTTTGCTCGACGATGGTAGAATGCTCATCCCGCCAGTCGTTCAAGGATGACCGTTCAGGATGAGCAACAATCCCGAAAAGCTGCAGCCACGGCTGGCCAAGCTCAACGAAGCTCTCGAAAGCGGCGCACTGGATCAGGCGCGGCGCATGCTCAATCGCGGCCTGGCGCCGGTGGATGTCGCCCACCTGCTCGAGTCCAGCCCACCCAAGGAGCGCGAGATTCTCTGGGGCCTGCTGGACCCCGAGCTGCATGGCGACGTGCTGCAGTATCTGGGCGATGACGTCCAGATCGAATTCCTCAACCGCATGGATGCCGAGCAGCTGTTGACGGCGACCGAGGGTCTCGATGTCGACGACCTCGCCGACCTGCTGCAGCAGTTGCCCAATACCGTCATCCAGGAAGTCCTCCAGTCGATGGAGGCGCAGGAACGCCAGCGGGTCGAAGCGGTCCTCTCCTACCCGGAGGATACCGCCGGCGGCCTGATGAACCCGGACGCGATCACCATCCGCCCGGATATCACTCTGGATGTCGTCCTGCGCTACCTGCGCCGCCACGAGCGCCTGCCGGATGCCACCGACACCCTGCTGGTCGTCACGCGTCGTGACGAGCTGATCGGCATCCTGTCGCTCAACCGCCTGCTGGTCTCGGATGTCTCGGTGCTGGTGCGCGAGGTCATGGAGACCGACTTCCACTCCATTCAGGCCACCGCCTCGGACAGCGACGTCGCGACGCTGTTCCAGAAGCATGACCTGATCTCGGCGCCGGTAGTCGGCATCGACGGCAAACTGCTCGGCCGCATCACCATCGACGACGTGGTCGACGTCATCCGCGAGGATGCCGAGCATCAGGTCATGAGCATGGCCGGTCTCGACGAGGACGAAGACACCTTCGCCCCGGCGCTGCGAACGAGCCGTCGCCGGGCATTCTGGCTCGGTATCAATCTGATCGCGGCAACGATCGTCTCTATCGCCATCGGGTTCTTCGAGGACACCATTCAGCAGATCGCGGCTCTCGCGGTGCTGATGCCGATCGTCTCCAGCATGGGCGGCATCGCCGGCTCGCAAACGCTGACCGTGCTGATTCGCGGCATCGCGCTGGGCCACGTTTCCGGCGCCAACGTGCGATGGCTATTGATCCGCGAACTGCTCGTCGGCATGACCAACGGTCTGATCTGGGCCGTGGTGGTGGGCACCATGTCGGTCTTCCGCTTCGACGACATCCGGCTGGGGCAGATCATCGCCATGGCGATGGTCATCAACCTGACCGTCGCCACGATGGCCGGCACCCTGATTCCGGTACTGCTCAAGAAGTTCAAGATCGACCCGGCGCTGTCCGGCGGCGTGCTGCTGACGACCATTACCGACGTGGTCGGCTTCGTCGCTTTCCTGGGTCTGGCGACTGCCTTTTATCTGTAACGACCCGGCAGGCCCGACCACCGAACGCCAGGGCGGGCCACGACGCCGGGTGATGCCAACGAGGAGCAGCGGATGAACTTTCATACCCGCAAATGGATCAAGCCCGAGGATCTCAATCCCAACGGTTCACTGTTCGGTGGAAGCCTGCTGCGCTGGATCGACGAGGAAGCGGCGATCTACGCCATCATTCAGTTGGGTAACGCCCAGGTCGTGACGAAGTACATCTCCGAGATCAACTTCGTCTCTAGCGCCCGTCAGGGGGACATCATCGAGCTCGGCATTACGGCCACGCACTTCGGCACCACCTCGATCACGCTGGAATGCCACGTGCGTAACAAGATCACCCGCAAGAGTATCCTGACGATCGACAGAATGGTCTTCGTGAATCTCGGCGACGACGGGACCCCCGCGCCCCACGGCCGCACCGAGATTACCTATATCAAGGACCGCTTCGAGGGCTGAAGCCGTAAGCCGTAAGCCGTAAGCCGTAAGCCGTAAGCCGTAAGCCGTAAGCCGGGATGCAACCATTTACCTGCATAACCAATCGGCTTACGGTTTTACTTACAGCTTAAAGCTCACAGCTCCGGGCGAAGCCCGGGCAACTACTGCCCCGCAATCGTCATCGAATCGAGCAGCCAGCTGCCGGTCTGGATGCTGCCGCGTCGGTCGATGTCATCGCCGATTCCCCGCAGGCCGGCAAACATGTCGCGCAGGTTGCCCGCCACGGTGAACTCTTCGACCGGATGGGATATCTGGCCATTCTCGATCCAGAAGCCCGCAGCGCCCCGCGAGTAGTCCCCGGTCACCGGATTGAGCCCCTGGCCCATCATTTCGGTCACCATGATGCCCGTTCCCATCTGCTGCATCAGGTCCTCCAGCGAGGTCGTCGGCGCCTGAATGCGCACGTTGCGCGCGCCACCGGCGTTGCCGGTGGTCTGCAGTCCCAGTCGCCGAGCGCTATAGGCGGCCAGCATGTAGCTCGCCAGCTTGCCTCGATCGATGAAGACATTGTCGCGCGTGGCCACGCCGTCGCCATCGAACGCGGCGCTCGCCATGCCACCGATCTCGCGCGGATATTCGCCCAGCGAGAACCACTCGGGAAACAGCGTCTCGCCCAGCTGGTCACAGAGGAAAGAAGACTCGCGATAGAGCGCTCCGCCGGCAATGCTGTTGAGCAGGTTGCCGACCAATCCGCGAGCCATGTCCGGCGCCAGCAGCACCGGCAATCGGCCGGTCTTCGGGCGCTGACCGCCCAGCCGGCGCAGCGTGCGCTCGGCGGCGCTGATGCCCACCGATTCCGGGCTGGCCAGATTGCTGGCCCGGCGCGCCGTGGTGAAATCATGATCGCGCTGCATGCCATCGCCACTGCCCCCGATCAGCAGGCACGAAAGCGAGTGCCGCGTGCCACGCTTGCTGCCCAGGAAGCCGTGACTGTTGGCGTAGACCGTGACCACCTCGGAAGAAGACAGGCTCGCTCCCTCCGAGTTGGTGATGCCCGCCTGCTCGCGGCCGGCCGTTTCGCAGCGTAACGCCAGCTCGATCGCTTCGTCCGTGCTCAACGCCCAGGGATGATGCAGATCCAGATCCGGCAGATCGGTCGCCATCAGTTCGGCGTCCGCCAGCCCCGACGCCGGGTCCTCGCCGGTATATCGCGCGATCGAAATGGCTTTCTCGACCGCGGCACGAATGGAGGCATCGCCCGCATCCGACGAGGAGGCGTTGCCTTTGCGGTTGCCCACGTACACCGTGACCGCAATGCCTTGATCGCGGGAGAGTTCCACGGTCTCGGTCTCGCCGAGCCGCACGCTCACGCCCAGCCCCTGGTCGACGCTGGCACCCACCTCGCAGGCGTCCGCTCCCAGTCGTTTGGCGAGCTCCAGCGCCATGCCGGCGCGCTCCTCGAGACGCGACTGCTGCGCCTCGGCATTGAAAGCTTGACTCATCTCGGACTCCTGATTCATGAAACTCGGATCGTGGACATTCGGATCACAGCCCGGGGTTGCCGGTAACGCAGGCCATCGAAGCGGCCTTGCGGCCCGGCTTCACACGCATGATGCACCCCATGCGTTGGCGTGCGGGTTCACGCTGATATACTGCGGCCTTCATTCGTCGCTTGGGGTAACAACATGGGCAAGGGTTCGGACAACGACATGGCTTTCGAGGACGACGCGCCTCCCAGCAAGAGCCAGCTCAAACGCGAAATGCAGGAGCTGCAGGCACTGGGCGAGCGCATCATCGCGCTGGACCCGGCCGTGCGCGCTCGACTGCCGCTCTCCGACGACATGCGTGACGCCGTCGAAGAAACCGGACGCATCCGTTCCCACGAAGGCCGCCGTCGCCACATGCAGTACGTCGGCAAGGTCATGCGCAAGGAAGATCGCGAAGCGATCCGAGCCGCCTTCGAGGAGATCGACCAGGAGCATGCCCAGCGCAACGCGGCTTTCCACCGGCTCGAGCAGCTCCGCGATCGATTGATCGACGATGACGAAGCACTGGAGCCGTTCATCGAAGCGCACCCCCAGGTCGACCGCCAGGCACTGCGCCAGCTGATTCGCAACGCTCGCAGCGAGAAGCAGCGTGCCAAGCCGCCCGCCAGTTCGCGCAAGCTGTTCCAGCTGCTCCGCGATACCGTCGGGCTCTGAGCGCCAGCCACGACGACCCGGCACCGGCAAACGGTCGAGTTACGCATCCTCTGCACTCGTGGCCTAGGATGCCGTACCACCGACCGTGATCTCGTCCAGCTTCAGCGTCGGCTGGCCTACGCCAACCGGCACCCCCTGCCCCTCTTTTCCGCAAACCCCGATGCCGCTATCCAGCGCCATGTCGTTGCCGATCATCGAGACATGCGACATGGCCTCAGGACCATTGCCGATCAGCGTGGCGCCCTTGACCGGCGCCGTGATCCTGCCGTCCTCGATCAGATACGCCTCGGAGGCGGAAAACACGAACTTGCCGGACGTGATGTCCACCTGGCCGCCGCCGAAGCTGACCGCATAGATGCCGCGCTTGACGCTCTTGACGATCTCTTCCGGATCGTCCTGGCCCGCCAGCATGTAGGTGTTGGTCATGCGCGGCATGGTGACGTGGGCGTAGGATTCGCGGCGCGCGTTGCCGGTGGGTTTCATGCCCATCAGCCTGGCGTTGAGCTTGTCCTGCATGTAGCCGGTGAGAATGCCATCCTCGATCAGCGGCGTGTACTGACCCGGCGTGCCCTCGTCGTCGATGCTGAGCGACCCGCGGCAGTCGGTGAGCGTGGCGTCGTCGACCACCGTGACGCCCTTGGCGGCGACCCGCTCGCCCAGACGGCCGGCGAAGGAGGAGCTCCCCTTGCGGTTGAAGTCGCCCTCGAGCCCGTGGCCCACCGCTTCATGCAGTAGAATGCCCGGCCAGCCATTGGCCAGCACCACCGGCATCTGGCCCGCGGGCGCGGCCACCGCGTCCAGATTGACCAGCGCCTGACGAACCGCTTCGCGAGCGTACTTGTCGGCCACGTTCTCGTCGCGCAGCCGCTCCATGGAATAACGGCCGCCGCCGCCGGCACTGCCCCGTTCACGCTTGCCGTCCTTCGCCACGATCACGTTGACGTTGAAGCGCACCAGCGGACGGATGTCGGCCGCCAGCGTGCCGTCGCTGGCGCACACCAGCACCACCTCGTGAACACCGGTCAACGACGCGCTGACCTGCGTCACGCTGGGGTCCGCCGCCCGCGCCACGCGATCCGCCTGCTTGAGCATGGCGATCTTGTCCTCGGCACTCAGCCCGCTCAGCGGATCGATGCCCTGATAGCGAGAGGCCGCCGCGGCGACCTGGATCGACTTCGGGGCGCGCCGATCGCCGCTGCGGGCGATGCCGGAAGCCGTGCGCCCGGTATCCAGCAGCGCGTCCTGGCTGATCTGGCTGGAGTAGGCGAATCCGGTCTTCTCGCCGGAGAGCGACCGCACGCCGACGCCGCCATCGATGCTGTAGCTGGCGTCCTTGACCTCCCCATCCTCCAGCACCCACATCTCGTGCCAGGTGCGCTGGAAAAAGAGATCGGCGTAATCGATCCCGACGCCCATGGCGTGGCCGAGGCCGACATTCAACGATTCCACGTCCAGCCCACCCGGGGTCAACAACAGCGTCGACGCCTGCTTCAGGGCATCATCACTCGTTTGTCTCATCGGACTCAGTGTCATTGGGCACTTTCCAGGTTGATGTTCGGCGAGGACCAGGGGCCCTCGATGCGATAGTAAATCTGCGTTGCCCGATCCAGCCAGCGGCCGAACAGCTGGTCGAAGACGAATAGGCCAACGCCGACCTGCGGCGCGCCGGCCATGACCGCGACAAGCGGCAGATTCTGGCTTACGGGAACGGTGATCCCGAGGCGCTGATCCAGCGTCTGGCGGTTGAGATCGACGCTGCCGGCCAGCGTGAACCGCGTCGCGGTGCCATCGATCACGATCGGCCCTTCGGTCTGCAGACGCCCGTTGTACAGGGTAGCGCTGCCCTTGAGGCCATTGAAAGAGGTACCGCCGCTGGTGACGTCGGAGAAGTCCAGTTGCAGGCGCCGCAGGACATTATCGAGGTTGAAAAGCCCCACCAGCTTGGCCCCGGACGAATGGATCTGACGCAGCCGCCCGTTGCTCATCGTGGCCTGGACCCGCCCCGTCGACAGCGGCAGGGCAAACTGCCAGGGCGCGCCCGGCCAGGATAGCTGGAGATCGACCTTGGCGCTTTCACTGGTGATCGGCACCTGCTGATCCAGCACACGGAACACGCTCCCGACATCGCCGCCGTTGGCCTGCAACCGGGCCCGGCTCAGGCTCGCGCTCCCGGCGGCCTCCCAGTCGAGCGATCCCGACAGATCCAGCTCGCCCAGGGAAAGCGTCAATGGCTCGACGGTCAGGCGTTGCTCGTCGGCCCGCCAGGTCGCTTCCAACGGCCCGAATCGCTGCCCCTGACGCTCGAGCTCCGCGATACGCACGTGGCCCGCCGGTGCCTTGGCCAGTTCCGCAGGCAGCGCAATCGGATGAGGTGCGGTTTCGATCGCCTCCATCAGGCTAGAGGAATCCTCCGCTCCCTTGTCGTCGGGCGTCAACGCATCGAGATTGAGCCGCTGCAGATCGACATCGATCGGCATCGCCGACTCCGACTGCCAGCTTGCCTCGCCAGCGGCGATGCCACCATCGAGCGAAAGCCGCCAACCATCGGAAAGCGGCGCGGCGTCGACCTGCAAGCCCCCGAGACAACGGCCTTTTACTAGGACGCATGGCGTCGACAGTGCCACCCGTTTGAGCCCGCCACCATCGCTCACAGGCTGGGCGTCTGGGTTGTCGGCGTCGTTTTCGAGCGTGGTCTCGAGGCGGTTTTCTGGCGCCGAAGCCGCATCGGTAGCCTCCAGTTGGGTCAGCGCCTGAACCCACCGCTGCGTATCTACGCGGTCCGGACGCCACAGCACATACCAGCCCGGCTCGCTGGGCCAGGCCGCCTGTTTGCCCGGCCACCCTTCCAGCCATACCTGCCCCTGGGCCTGATCCTCGATCGTTCGCCAGCGCGCACGCCCCCAGCTCCCTAGCGTCACGCTGCCGGTACCCGCGGCGATATCGGCATCGATTGTCAGGGCTTCTTCGGACTTGGGCACTTTACCGAATGGCGGCGGCAGCGCTATTTCCAGCCCCTGCAGATCGCTACGCAGTGTCAGGCTGGCACCGTTCTTGGAGTCGCCCTGATCGTCGAAGTCCATGCTGGCCTGATAGGGGAAGGAACCGCTCAGCAGACCGTCGACACGGCCCAGACCGGCCCACTCGAGTAGCCCGCCCCCCTGAACCTCTCCTTCGAACGCAATACCGCTGGAGCCATTCTGGTAGCCACCGATGTTGAAGTGAGCCTGGGTCGGCCCATCGAAAGCCCGGGCGTTCAGATTCCCCGTGACGTAGTCCTCGCCTTTTTCACGACGATAACGCAAGTCGCCGCCGATATCGGCCAGCGTCAGTTGCAGCTCGGGAAAGGTCAGCCTCTTCGCGTCGATCTGCCCCTGGATGTCGACTGCCATGTCGGTCTCGGCATCGCTCCCGTCGGTCATCGGCATGGCGACATGGAGCCTCGCATTGACCGCGCCCTCGCTCTGCCAGCGTCCAAACGTTTCGCTCATCGATTCCAACGGTGCGTGAGCCAGAAAATCGAGCACGCCGCCGCTACTGCCATCGACGTCGCCATCGATGGTCAGCTGCTTGTCGGCCAGCTTGACCACGGCGTTTCGCGTCGTCAGGCCATGGCTGGTGGCGTGCTCGATATCGGCATCGAGATTCATGTTTTCCATCTGCAGGTGGCCGTAGACCCGCTCCAGCGCCGGCCACTCCGGTGCGTACTGCAGTCGCCCGTCGGCAACGTCCAGCGACAGCGTGAAGTAGTCGTCCGGGTTGACGAACATCTTCCCTTCCGGCGCCTCCTTGTCGCTCAAGGTGACCGATAGCCCCAGCTTTCCCTGCTTGACGATGCCGCCGATATCACCGCCGAACCACTCGCGCAGCTGCTCGTCGTCGATCACTCGCGTCGGCAGCCACGACAGCACTCGCGAGTTTCGTGCATCGGCATTGGCAAAGGCGAGATCGAGGAGGAAGGTGCCGGGCTTGTCCTGGGCATCGTAGAGCGTCAGTCCGAATCGCCCCTCGGCACTGGCGCCACGCCACCCCGCCTCGAGATTCTCGCCGCTGATGACGGCGCCCTGCTGCGTCAATTCGAAGTCGATCTGACCACTGGCATGAGAGAGATCCAGAGGGTCGGCGTAGACGATGGGGATCGAGAACTGCGTCGAGTCATTCCCGGCAAAAGAGACCGTGCCGCCACGCCCGCGAAAGGTGACCCACGCATCGACAGGGCCGCCGCCGGGGATCTCGTTCCAGGCCGTTACCGAGGCCCCCTCGAGGGCACTCTGCGCGTACCACTCTCCCTGATCCTGCCCCACTTCGAAGCCGGCAACGTGACCGCGCGGGTCGAGCTGTATCAAGGTCTGGGAAAGCTCGAAAGGCAGCGGCAGATAGCGCAGGTAATCCGTCATGCCCGCCAGGTCGAAAGGTGCGCTGCGCAGCCGCCAGCCGCTGTCGGTGGACCGCGCCTGCAACTGCTGCGGCCAATCGATCGCCGCCAGCCCGGCGTGGGAGAGCTTCAGGCCGTCCAGCCAGGCCTGCCAGTGACCGTCCGCTCGCCGCTGTAGTCCGGCATCGAGGCCCAGCTGCGTCAGCGTCTCGGAGATTTCATTGCTGGTGTCGACCACTCGGAGGGTTGGGATATCCATGGACAGACGACCATCGCGCAGCCCGCCATCACGCCATGCGCCCGTCACGGACGCCTGCCCGTCGGTCTCGCCCACCGCCTTGGGCCAGCCTGAACTCAAGACCACCAGCGCCGGTGACAGTGCAGCCAGATCGAGCTTTCCGGCGAAGCGCGCCTCGGGATGACTGGCGCCGCCGGGCGTATCCGCTCCAGTGCCCGTTTCCTGGTCGCCGCTCTCGATCGTCAGGTGTAGCTGTCCGGCGTCTGCGTCATTGGCATTCAGCGCGGCCTGAATCGACGCCTGATTGCCTCGACTGGCCAGCGTCAGCCGGGATACTGCCACCCGCGCCTGCTCGCGCTGTCCATCCTGCTCGCGCGGCCCATGCAGCACCAGCGTGACATCCTCGAACGTCGCCTGCTGGCGCATCAGCGTGCGCAACCAGCCATCGACGCCGAGTGACGATGAGGACTTCGAATCGTCGGGCCCGCCGAACCAGCGGCTGCCCGCGCCATCCGGCCACGCCCACTGGCCATCGGCGGTCTGGTAGAGATGCAGCGTCATGCCGGCGACCTCGCCTTCCCGAATCACCGGCGCGCCCAGTTGCCAGCTCGCCAGCGTCTCGAGACGACCTGCCGCGTGGTTGATACTGAGCAGTGGCCGTCCACTTTCGCTCGTCAAGCGGAGATCGTCGACTGCCAGGCGGGGATTCCAGTGGCGAACTGCCAGCGACAGCCGGCCGAGTTCGGCCTGGGCATCGAGCTGATGTTCCAGCGTCGAGGCAAGCCAGGGACTTAGCCGGTCGATCTGCCACGCCGCCAGTCGAACGCCGGTCGAGAGCACGGCGACGACGATGGCGACGAGAGCGACCAGCATCAGCAGCCAGCGCCATGTCAGTCGCAAACGAGTGATCCACGGACGGCTCATCGGCTCACATCAGTACGATGTCGTACTGTTCCTGGGAGTAGTGGGCCTCGACCTGAAAGCGGATGGTCTTGCCGATGAAGGACTCGAGATCGGCCACGGCGGCGGACTCCTCGTCCAGCAGACGATCAACCACGGATTGCGATGCCAGCACCATGTAGGTTTCCGGCGAATAGGCACGCTCTTCGCGCAGAATCTCGCGGAAGATTTCGTAGCAGACCGTCTCCGGCGTCTTCAGCGAGCCGCGCCCCAGACAGGTCGGACAGGGTTCGCACAACGTCTGCTCGAGGCTCTCTCGGGTGCGCTTGCGGGTCAGCTGCACCAGGCCCAGTTCGGTAACGCCGGTCAGCTTGTTCTTGGCGTGATCCCGCTCCAGCGACTTCTCGAGCACGCGCAGCACCTGACGCTGATGCTCCAGCTCTTCCATGTCGATGAAATCGATGATGATGATGCCGCCGAGGTTGCGCAGCCGCAGCTGGCGGGCGATGGCGGTGGCCGCTTCGAGGTTGGTCTTGAAGATGGTCTCTTCGAGATTGCGATGGCCGACATAGCCGCCGGTGTTGACGTCGATGGTAGTCATCGCCTCGGTCTGGTCGATGACCAGATATCCTCCGGACTTGAGCTGCACCTTGCGCCCCAGTGCCTTCTGGATCTCGTCCTCGACGCTGTAGAGATCGAAGATCGGCCGCTCGCCGGGATAGTATTCGATGCGCGACTCCATCGTCGGCATGAACTCCCGGGCGAACTCCTTGAGCTTGAAGTAGTTCTCGCGGGAGTCGATGCGCACCTTCTCGATCTGGTCCCGCATCACGTCGCGAAGAGTGCGAATGAACAGCGGCAGATCGTCGTAGATCGGCGTCGCGACCGGCGCCGTGGTGCGTCGCTCGGCGATCTTCTGCCACAGACGCTGCAGAAAGACCATGTCGGCGAACAGCTCTTCCTGGCCGACGCCTTCGGCGGCGGTGCGAATGATGAAGCCACCGCAGCCCTCGTCCGGCAGCTCGGCCTTGCCACTCTCGACCAGGGCCTTCAGTCGCTCGCGCTCGGTATCGTCCTCGATGCGCTGCGACACGCCGACATGGGGCGAATCCGGCATGTAGACGAGATAGCGGGAAGGAATGGAGAGATGGGTCGTCAGCCGCGCGCCCTTGGAACCGATGGGGTCCTTGGTGACCTGGACCACCAGCGGCTGCCCGGCGTAAAGCAGATGACTGATGGAGGCCGGCTCATCGCGCACCGAATCGTGCGGCGCATCCGGCGGCAGCACTTCGTTGACGTGGATGAACGCCGCGCGTTCGAGTCCGATATCGATGAAGGCGGCCTGCATGCCCGGCAACACGCGAACGACCTTGCCCTTGTAGATATTGCCGACGATACCGCGGCGTCGGCTGCGTTCGATGAAGGCTTCCTGCAGCACGCCGTTTTCCACCACGGCAACCCGCGTCTCCATCGGCGTCAGATTGATCAGTACTTCACCGCTCATGCGGGCATCCTTGTCAGAACCTGCCTACGATCTGCTGCGCGTCGGCCAAACATTGTTGAGTCGGAGCTTCGCGGAGACAACAGCCGGAGGCTGGCCCGTAGGGCGAGCGAAGCGAGGCAAACACTTTCGGAATGCTCATTTAACCCCATGTAAACTCCGCATCCTAAAGTGTTTTCGCCCCGAATTATCCAGAATCGAGACTCTAGCTCGCGAGATCGTAAACAGATTCTTGCGAGTTGTTGGGGCCATGCTCGAGATTATGACACAGCCCCGACACCATCCCACAAGGCGATGCCCTGAGCGCGCAGGAGTCCCGCCGTCTCGTAAAGCGGCAGCCCGACGACCGCGGAATAGCTTCCCTCCAGCCGTTCGACGAAGATGGCCGCGTGTCCCTGGATCGCGTAGCCGCCGGCCTTGTCCGCCGGCTCTCCCGTCGCCCAGTAGGCGGCCATTTCCGCCTCGTCGATTCGGCGCATGGATACGCGAGTGGCAACGAGACAGTCACGCATGCCGTGGGCGCCGATCACCGCCACGGACGAGAGTACGCGATGGGTCCGCCCGGACAGCGTCGCCAGCATCTCGCGGGCGTGCGCCTCGTCGTTCGGCTTGCCGAAAATGGCACCATCGCAGACCACCACGGTGTCCGCACCCAGCGTCGGCAACGAACTGCCGATGTGGCCCGCCTTGGCCTTCTCGCGGGCCAGCCGGGAAACGAAGTCCTCGGGCGATTCACCCTCGCGGCGCGACTCGTCGATATCCGCGGGTGAGACCTCGACGGCAACACCGATCGATGAGAGCAGCTCGCGCCGACGCGGCGAGGCCGATGCCAGGCGCAGGACAGCCCGGGAAGTGGATTGAAGAAAGGAGGCCATCGTGATTCCTCGTCGGAAACCTGAGAGTTTTCGGGCCGCGGCGGCATCGCAGCATCGGCCGAGAAACGCCGATCATGCCGGAGGCGCCTCGACAGCGTCGATTGCCGAACCTAACCGATTCCCAGCCGACGCCGCACCGCCTGCATCATGGTGAAGAGCCACGGCCACAGCAGCGCCCCGATCAGCGCCGGCAGCAGGAATTCCAGGCTGACGGAGATCGGCCCGAAGATCGTGCGCAGCCACTGCTCCACCAACTGCGCGATACCCAGGAGGATGAAGACCAGCACCGCCTGCTGCCAGATCGAGTAGACCCGGAAGCGCTGATAGAGCAGCAGAAAGAGATAGGCCAACAGCGAGAGCACCAGCGCATTCTGCCCCAGCGGCGCGCCCTCGATCAGATCGAGCATCAGGCCCAGCACGAACCCATGCAGCACGCCGACCCGCTGCGGCGTGGCGACACACCAGTAGGCCAGCAGCACGCCCAGCCAGTCCGGACGCCATACCAGCCAGGCATCCGGCAGCGGCATCACCTGCAGGCAGAGCGCCAGCAGCAGCGTGAACCAGACGAAGAGATAACCGAAAGGCCCCATGCTCACTCCTGCTCCGTCGACTGCAGCATCAGCGCGGCGGTCAACGCCGCTTCACTGATACGATTGGCGTCGGGGTGCGCCGGATCGCCCGGCCAGACCACCTGCCGCGCCATGCGCTCCGGTCCGCTGAGGTTCTCGTCGGGACGCTCGGGGGGAAACAGCAGCAGGAAGTAGCGCGATCGCTCCGGCTGGGCAATCGGCTCGGCCGACACCTCCATGAATGCCTGGCTCGACTCGCGCTTGACCTCATCGACCCGGGCCACCGGATACCCTTGCGGGAAACGCCCTCCCAGGCCGGAGGTCACCAGCAGATCGCCTTCGCGGATATCCGCCGTGGCCGGCACGCTGGGAATATTGAGCGTATCGAGTTGGCCGGTGCCCTGAGCGATGAAGCGCAGACCGTTACGATTGATCTCCACCGGCACGGCGTGGTTGGCATCGGCCACCATCAGCACGCGACTGGTATAGGCGGATACCGATACCACCTGACCGATCAGTCCAGAGGCGTCCATCACCGGCTGGCCGATGTAGACGCTGTCGCGGCGACCGCGATTGATCACCATCTGCTGGGTGAACGGATCGGAGTCCAGCGACAGCAGCTCGGCAGTGATGTAGGGCACATCGGCAGGATTGGGCGCGTTCAGCAGCTCGCGCAGGTGGATGTTCTCGGCGGTCAGGCTCGCCATGCGCTGCACGCGGTTGGAGAGCGTCAACAGCTGCTCGCGCAGCCGCCCGTTCTCGTCGATCAGCGCCTGCTGATCGGAGATCGCCATGGCGCTCCAGCGCACCCCCTCACTCGGCAGCGCCACCAGCCACTGAATGGGCGCCACGACCGTGGTCAAATGAGAACGCGCCGTCTCCACCGCACTGAAGCGATGTTCGGCAAACATCAGCCCGAATGCCAGCACCGCACACAACAGCATGCGGTACGTCGGTATCGGGCCGTAGGAAAACAGCGGTTTGATAGGCCTCACCCCCACCTACCGTGGACGGATGGCGCCACCCGGCGGCTTCATCCGTCGCGGCTGGCCTCAATCGCTGGAGAGCAGTTCGAAGGTATGCTGATCGATCATCTCGAGCGCCTTGCCGCCACCGCGTGCCACGCAGGTCAGCGGATCCTCGGCGATGATGACCGGCAGGCCGGTTTCCTCGGCAATCAGCTTGTCGATATCCCGCAGCAGGGCCCCGCCACCGGTCAGCACCAGGCCACGTTCGGCGATATCCGAAGCAAGCTCCGGCGGCGACTGCTCCAGCGCGCTCTTGACCGCGGTCACGATGGACGCCAGCGGCTCCTGCAGCGCATCGAGAATCTCGTGGGAGTTGAGCGTGAAGCTGCGCGGAATGCCCTCGGCCAGATTGCGGCCGCGCACATCGATCTCGCGCAGCTCGCCACCCGGATAGGCGCAGCCGACCTCTTCCTTGATCCGCTCCGCCGTGGCTTCGCCGATCAGGCTGCCGTAGTGACGGCGCACGTAGGAGGTAATTGCCTCGTCGAAACGGTCGCCACCCACACGCACGGATTCGGAATAGACCACGCCGTTGAGCGAGATGATCGCGATCTCGGTCGTGCCACCACCGATATCGACGACCATCGACCCCTGAGCCTCTTCGACCGGCAGACCGGCACCGATCGCGGCAGCCATAGGCTCCTCGATCAGATAGACATCACGCGCTCCGGCGCCCTCGGCGGACTCCTTGATCGCGCGGCGCTCGACCTGCGTGGACATGCAGGGAACGCACACCAGCACACGCGGACTGGGTGTCAGGAAGGTGCTTTGATGAACCTTGCGTATGAAGTGCTGCAGCATCTGCTCGGTAACGGTGAAGTCAGCAATCACGCCATCCTTCATCGGACGGATGGCGGTAATGTTACCGGGCGTGCGCCCCAGCATCCGCTTGGCGTCGAGGCCCACGGCCGCAACACTGCGCATGTTGCCGGATTGGCGAATCGCCACAACGGAGGGTTCGTCCAGGACGATACCGCGACCGCGGACGTAAATCAGCGTGTTGGCGGTTCCCAGATCGATCGACAGATCGCTCGAGAACAGCCCCCGTAAACGTTTAAACATGGAAACTTTTACCTAGTCCAGACCGGAACCCTGTGCGGACGCAAACGGTATCACCGTGGGGGTAAAGCAGCAAGCGCGAGCCTGCCAGATGGGGCGTGAATATGATAATGTCTCCTCCATTTCTTGCACGTGGCGAACATGAGGTCGCGAACCTTCGCGACCTTTTCGCGACGAACGCTCCAGAGACGAATCGTTCCGGAGACGGAACCGCCGCCAATGCGGCGTCTTCGACACCAACGACGCGATGTCCCAACGAGAGGACCTTCACTACATGGCAATCGAACACGCAGACGTGTTGCGCGCAGCGCACCTGGCACGCCTGGGCCTCAACAGCGACGCCGAAGCTGCCGGCTATGTCGACGATCTGACCCGGATCCTGGAAATGGTCGACCGCCTGCAGGCAGTGGACACCGACGGCGTAGCCCCTTTGTCTCACCCGCTCGACGCCACTCAGCGTCTGCGACCGGACGAAGTCACCGAGACCAACCAGCGCGAAGCCTTCCAGGCCTGTGCGCCGGAAACGGCCGATGGCCTCTATCTGGTACCGCGCGTCGTCGAATAAGTTCGACGCTATCAACAGCCGAATAAGTTCGACGCTGTGAACAGCCGAATAAGTTCGACGCCGTGAATAGCCGAATGCGTTCGACGTCATGAACCGACAAACGAGTTCGACGCCGATGGCGAGACGACCAGGTTCGGCGCCACTTCTTCGATGGGCCGGCACCATTCGCCCCCCATTCTGCGTAGCGATTTGATTCAGGGAACTGCGACCCCATGCACCATATGACGCTCACGGAGCTCGCCAAAGGGCTCAAGGCCGGCGACTTTTCCAGTCGAGAGCTGACCACCAGCCTGCTCGACCGCATCGAGCGGCTGGATGGCGACATCAACAGCTTCATCACCGTCACTCGTGACCAGGCGCTGAGCGCCGCCGATGCCGCCGACCAGGCCCGCGCCAAGGGCGATTCACGGCCGCTCGCCGGTCTGCCCCTGGCGATCAAGGACATCTTCTGCACCCAGGGTATCCGCACCAGCTGTGGTTCGAAGATGCTCGACAACTTCCAGGCGCCCTACAACGCCACCGTCGTCGAGAAGCTCGAGGCCGCCGGCATGATCAGCCTTGGCAAGACCAACATGGACGAGTTCGCCATGGGCTCGTCGAACGAATCGAGCTTCTACGGCCCGGTGAAGAACCCGTGGGACCGTACCGCCGTACCGGGCGGCTCGTCCGGTGGCAGCGCCGCCGCCATCGCCGCCGGATTCGCCCCCGCCGCGCTGGGCACCGACACCGGCGGTTCGATTCGCCAGCCCGCCGCTTTCTGCGGCATTACCGGCCTCAAGCCGACCTACGGCCGTGTCTCCCGCTACGGCATGATCGCGTTCGCCTCGAGCCTCGACCAGGGCGGCCCGATGGCCCGGAGCGCGGAGGACTGTGCCCTCCTGCTGGGTGCCATCGCCGGGCATGACCTGCGCGACTCCACCAGCGTCGCCCGCGTGGTGCCGGACTATCTCGCCGAGCTGGACGCCCCGCTGGACGGCCTCAAGATCGGCCTGCCCAAGGAATATTTCGGCAACGGGCTCGATGCCGAGGTCGAAAGCGCCATCCGCGAGGCGATTCGCGTCTACGAATCCCTGGGCGCCAAGGTGTGCGAGGTGAGCCTGCCGCACACGCATCTGGCCGTTCCGGCCTACTACGTCATCGCCCCGGCGGAAGCCTCCTCCAACCTCTCGCGCTACGACGGCGTGCGCTTCGGCCATCGCTGCGAGAACCCGGTCGACCTCGAGGATCTCTACAAGCGTACCCGCGCCGAAGGCTTCGGTGACGAGGTCAAGCGCCGCATCCTGATCGGCACCCACACCCTGTCCGAGGGCTTCTTCGACGCCTACTACCGCAAGGCGCAGCAGGTTCGCCGCCTGATCCGGCAGGGCTTCCTCGATGCTTTCGAAGAGGTCGACGTCCTGATGGGGCCGGCCGCACCGACGACGGCGTTCGACCTGGGCGCCAAGAAAGACCCGGTCTCGATGTACCTGCAGGACATCTATACCATCGCCATCAACCTGGCCGGCATTCCGGGCATCAGCGTGCCGGCCGGGTTCGCTGGCAAACGCCCAATCGGCCTGCAGATCCTCGGCCAGCATTTCGCCGAAAGCCAACTGCTCAACGTGGCGCACCAGTTCCAGCAGGCGACGGACTGGCACCGTCGGCACCCGACCGATCAGGAGACAACCTAATGCAGTGGGAAACCGTCATCGGGTTGGAAGTCCACGTCCAGCTCGCCACCCAATCCAAGATCTTCTCCGGCGCCTCGACCGCCTTTGGCGCCGAGCCCAATACCCAGGCCTGCGCCATCGACCTGGGCCTGCCGGGCGTACTGCCGGTATTGAACGAAGGCGCCGTGGCGATGGCCGTTCAGTTCGGCCTGGCGATCAATGCCGAGATCCCCGAGACTTCGCTGTTCGAGCGCAAGAACTACTTCTATCCCGACCTGCCCAAGGGCTACCAGACCAGCCAGATGGCCCAGCCCATCGTCGGCAAGGGCGAAGTGGAAATCGTGCTGGATGACGACGTGCGCAAGCGCATTCGCATTCATCACGCGCATCTGGAAGAGGACGCCGGAAAATCTCTGCATGAAGACTTTCATGGCATGAGTGGCATCGACCTCAACCGCGCCGGCACGCCGCTGCTGGAGATCGTCTCCGAGCCCGACATGCGCTCGGCCAAGGAAGCGGTAGCCTACATCCGTGCGATTCACGCCATCGTCACGTATCTGGGTATCTCCGATGGCAACATGGCCGAGGGCTCGATGCGCTGCGACGTCAACGTCTCGGTCCGCCCCAAAGGGCAGGAGACGCTGGGCACCCGCGCCGAGATCAAGAACGTCAACTCCTTCCGTTTCGTCGAGCGCGCGATCGAATTCGAGGTCGAACGCCAGATCGAGCTGATCGAGGACGGCGGCAAGGTCGTTCAGGAAACCCGGCTCTACGATCCGGACCAGGACGAAACCCGCAGCATGCGGACCAAGGAGGAAGCCAACGACTACCGTTACTTCCCCTGCCCCGACCTGCTGCCGGTGATGCTCGACGAAGCCTACATCGAGCACCAGCGCTCGACGCTGCCGGAGCTGCCCACCGAGAAACGTAACCGCTTCGAGAATTCGCTGGGACTATCCGTCTATGATGCCGGCGTGCTCTCCTCGACGCGCCCGATGGCCGAATATTTCGAAGCCGTACTGGCCGTCTGCGGTGACGCCAAGCAGGCCGCCAACTGGGTCCAGGGCGAACTTTCCGGGCATCTCAACCGCGAGAATATCGACATCAGCAACAGCCCGGTGACGCCGGAACAGCTCGGTGGCTTGATCAGCCGCGTGCTCGACGACACCATCAACGGCAAGGCTGCCAAGCAGGTCTTCGCCGCCCTATGGAACAACGAAGGCGCGAGCGCCGACGAGATCATCGACACCCGCGGCCTCAAGCAGGTCACGGATACCGGGGCCATCGAAGCGATGATCGATCAGGTGATCGCCGACAGCCCGGTTCAGGTCGCGCAGTACCGCGAAGCCGACCCGGAGAAGCGCGGCAAGATGATCGGCTACTTCGTCGGCCAGGTGATGAAAGCCTCTCGCGGCACCGCCAACCCGCAGCAGGTCAACGGCCTGCTCAAGCAGAAGCTGGACGAGGCTTGAGCGCCGTAGCGACCAGCCAACACTGAAAGAGAGGCCGACGGTGAAAGCCGCCGGCCTCTGTGGGTATTCATGATCGTCAGTCTTCGGTGACTGCCAGCGTTTTACCCTTCATCTCGCTGCCCGCCTTTTCCTGCCATCCGCTTCACTTCCCCTCTTCTCACTATTCGCTTCGGTTTATTCTTCGCGTCGTTTCACTGTCTGCCTCGTTTCATGACTCGTCTCGTTTCATGGCCCGAGGACTATCGACACGAGTATCACGCCAACTTTGGCGCTCGATGAGCTACGCCAAAAGTCGTATTCAGCAAAACCAAAGCCCCCTGCCACGAAAGACAGATTTCGCCGGGAATCGAGTCCGGCCATGCTAGCGACACCTTACGAGACTGGTGGATAGCCTCATGTCCGACAGCATGCCCCACAACACGCTCGAACGCTGGATCGGTAATCGGGAACAGAGCACGGATCATCTCGACAGTGCGCTGGTCGCCCGCGTCGCCGCCACCTTCGGCAAACCCTGCCCGGCCCCGGGCGAACCCTTGCCGCCACTGTGGCATTGGGCCTTCTTCCAGAACCCGCTCCCTGGCGATCAGTTGGGCGGCGACGGTCATCCGACCCGCGGCGGTTTTCTGCCCCCGGCAGACGACCGCAACCGCATGTGGGCCGGCGGGCGGCTCGCGTTCCTGACGCCGCTGAAAGCGGGCATCGAAGCCGAGCGTGCCTCGACGGTGACCGACATCCAGGAGAAGCACGGCCGCACCGGCTCGCTGCTGTTCGTGACCGTGCAACACGATTATCACCAGGCTGGCGAGCTCGCCATCCGCGAAGAACAGGACATCGTCTACCGCCAGCCAGCACCACCCAAGCTGTCACTCGACGAACCGATGCCGGCAGCGGACTGGACGCAGACCATCGAGCCAGACCCGGTTCTGCTGTTCCGCTACTCGGCGGTCACCTTCAACGGCCACCGGATTCATTACGACTGGCCCTACGTCACCGACACCGAGGGGTATCCGGGCCTCGTGGTGCATGGGCCGCTGATCGCCACGCTCCAGTTGCAGGCCTTCTGCGAGGCCAACCCCCAAGCCCGGCCCACACGCCTGGAATATCGCGGCCTGCGTCCGCTGATCGCCAACAAGCCCTTCCAGACCACCGGACGGATAACCGACGCCGGCCGCGCCGAGCTGACGGCGGGCAACGCGGACGGACCGGCGCAGCGCGCCACGGCCGAATTCCACAATAATGACAGCGCCGAACCCCAGGAGCCGACACACTCATGAACCAGACCCCGACCATGAGCCATGATCCGATCGACCACGAGGCGCTGGAAGCGATCCGCGACGGCGTGCGCAGCCTGTGCCAGCAGTACGATGGCGAGTACTGGCGCCAGATCGACGAAGTCCAGGGCTTCCCCGAAACGTTCGTGACCGAGCTGACCGAAGCCGGCTGGCTCGGCGCGATGATCCCCGAGGCGTTCGGCGGCTCCGGCCTGGGTCTGCTTGAGGCCAGCGTGATCCTCGAGGAGGTCAACCGCTGTGGCGGCAACGCCGGGTTCGTGCACGGCCAGATGTACAACATGGCAACGCTGCTCAAGCACGGCAGCGAGGCCCAGAAGAGCGCGATACTGCCCAAACTCGCCAGCGGCGAGCTCCGGCTGCAATCGATGGGCGTCACCGAGCCCACCACCGGCACCGACACCACCAAGATCAAGTCCACGGCCGTGAAGCGCGGCGACAAGTACGTCATCAACGGCCAGAAGGTGTGGATCTCGCGCATTCAGCATTCGGACCTGATGATTCTGCTCGCCCGCACCACACCGCTGGCCGAGGTCAAGCGCAAGTCGGAAGGGATGTCGATCTTCCTGGTCGACCTGCACCAGGCGATCGGCAACGGCATGACGGTCCAGCCGATCGCCAACATGGTCGGCCACGAGACCAACGAGCTGTTCTTCGACAACCTCGAGCTGCCGGCAGATAGCCTGATCGGCGAGGAAGGCAAGGGCTTCCGCTACATTCTCGATGGGCTCAATGCCGAGCGCACCCTGATCGCGGCCGAGTGCATCGGCGATGGCCGCTGGTTCATCGACAAGGCCAGCCGCTACGCCAACGAGCGTATCGTCTTCGACCGGCCGATCGGCCAGAACCAGGGCGTGCAGTTCCCCATCGCCGAGGCGCATATCGAGGTGGAAGCCGCCGACCTGATGCGCTGGCGCGCCTGCCAGGAGTTCGACGCGGGCCTGCCGGCCGGCGCCAGCGCCAACATGGCCAAGTACCTGGCGGCCAAGGCGTCCTGGGAAGCCGCCAATGTCTGCCTGCAGACCCACGGCGGATTCGGCTTCGCCACCGAGTACGACGTCGAGCGCAAGTTCCGCGAGACCCGGCTCTATCAGGTCGCGCCGATCTCCACCAACCTGATTCTCTCCTACGTGGCCGAGCATCTGCTCGATCTGCCACGTTCGTTCTGACGCCGTAACCGCGAGGGAATGACCATGGATGCCACCCGAACCCTGGCCGCGTTTCTGGCCGAACTTCGTTACGAGCAACTGCCCGGCCACGTCGTCGAACGCTGCCAGGCGCTCTACCTCGACTGGCTGGGCTCGGCCCTGGCGGGTAAGGATCACGCGCCGATCCCGCTGTTCGAGCGCTACAGCCAGCTCATGGGCCCGAGCGACGGCGGCTGCCAGCAGCTGACCGACCGCCGCATGACGTCGTCCCACTTCGCCGCCTTCGTCAATGCCGCCGCCTCGCACGTGGTCGAGCAGGACGACCTGCACAACAGCTCCGTGCTCCACCCCGCCACCGTGGTGTTCCCCGCCGCGCTGGCGACCGCCCAGGATCTGGGTTGCAGTGGCCAGGATCTGATCACCGCCGCCGTCGCCGGTTACGAAGCGGGGATTCGGGTCGGCGAGTTTCTCGGCCGCTCCCATTACCGCATCTTCCACACCACCGGCACCGCCGGCACCCTGGCTGCCGCCGTGGCCGCGGGCAAGTTGATGAAGCTCGACACCGACGGCTTCGTGAACCTGCTTGGCAGCGCCGGTACCCAGGCCGCCGGGCTGTGGGAGTTTCTGCGCGACGCCGCCGACTCCAAGCAGCTCCACACTGCCAAGGCCGCGTCCGACGGCCTGCTCGCCGCCTACATGACCCACAGCGGCCTGACGGGCGCCCGACATGTTCTCGAAGGCCCCCAAGGCATGGCTGCCGGCATGTCCACCGATGCCGATCTCGACCGGCTGACGGATCGGCTCGGCGAACGCTGGGCGCTGGTCGAGACCTCGTTCAAGTTCCATGCCTCCTGCCGGCACACACATCCGGCAGCGGACGCCTTGCTGGCCCTGATGCAGCGAGAAGCCCTGGCTCATGACGATATCGAAACCGTCACGGCCAGAGTGCATCAGGCCGCGATCGACGTACTCGGCCCCGTGACCGACCCTCGCACCATTCACCAGGCCAAGTTCTCGATGGGTAGCGTGCTGGGGCTGATCGCCGTCCACGGCGATGCCAGCCTGGCCAGCTTCCGCGACCATGCGCTGCAGGACGAGGCCGTAGCCGACTTCCGCCGGCGGGTGTCGATGGTGCTGGACCCTGAGGTGGATGCGGCCTACCCGCGCCGCTGGCTGGGCCGGATCGACGTCACGACCCGCGACGGCCGCCAGTTGAGCGCAGCGATCGACGAACCCAAGGGCGACCCGGGCAACACCCTGAGCCGGGACGAACTGGAGGCCAAGTTCCGCCGTCTCGTGACGTTCTCGGGCGCGGCCAGTGACGATGAAACCGCCAAACTGATCGCCCATGCCTGGAACCTGCCGGCGCTCGACCGTCTCGAGCCGCTGCTGTGACCCGGCTCCTTACCCCTATCGAATTTCCGCTTTCCGGACAGGATCTGCCATGACTGCTCAACCCCCTCGCCCGCTGGACGGCATCACCGTGGTCAGTCTCGAGCACGCCATCGCCGCCCCTTTCTGCACGCGGCAGCTCGCCGATCAAGGCGCCCGGGTGATCAAGATCGAGCGCCCCGGCGTCGGCGACTTCGCCCGCGGCTACGACGAGCGCGTCCACGGTCTCTCTTCGCACTTCGTCTGGACCAACCGGTCGAAGGAGAGCCTGACGCTCAACCTCAAGCATGACGCTGCCGAACCGATCCTCTCCGACCTGCTCGCGGAAGCCGACGTGCTGGTACAGAACCTGGCACCCGGCGCCGCCGCCCGCATGGGGCTCGACTTCGACACGCTGCACGCGCGGTTTCCACGCCTGATCGTGTGCGATATCTCCGGTTACGGCGAGGGCGGCCCCTACGAGACGAAGAAAGCCTACGACCTGCTGATCCAGAGCGAAGCGGGCTTTCTCTCCGTCACCGGCGGCCCCGGGCCGGACGAAATGGCCAAGGCGGGCTGTTCGGTCGCCGACATCGCCGCCGGCATGTACGCCTACAGCAACATCCTCTCGGCATTGCTGCTGCGCGGGCGTACCGGCGAAGGCTCGCACATCGACGTCTCGATGCTGGAGAGCCTGGTCGAATGGATGGGCTACCCAATGTACTACGCCTTCGACGGCGCAACCCCGCCGCCTCGTGCCGGCGCGTCCCACTCGACGATCTATCCCTACGGCCCCTTCCCCACCGGCGACGGCGGCACGGTCATGCTCGGTCTGCAGAACGAGCGCGAATGGCAGCTGTTCTGCGAGAAGGTACTGGAGCAACCGGCGCTGGCCCGGGACGAGCGCTTCGATGCCAACTTCAAGCGCTCCGAGAATCGTGCCGCGCTGCGCGCGCTGATCGACGAAGTCTTTGCCGAACTCAGCGCAGAGCAGGTGATCGAGCGTCTCGAAAGCGCTCAGATCGCCAACGCCCACGTCAACGACATGGCGGGCGTGTGGCAGCATCCGCAGCTGGCGGCGCGGGATCGCTGGCGTAGCGTGATGACGCCCGGCGGAGAGGTGCCGGCAGCGCTGCCGCCCGGACGCAACGCGGCATACGAGCCGCGCATGGATGCCGTCCCCGCGCTCGGCGAGCATAGCGAGGCCATTCTCAAGCAGCTGGGCTATGCCGACGAGGACGTGGACAAGCTGCGCCAGGCCGGTACGATCTGAGCGGACCGACGAGTTATCCCTCTATAGCCTTCGCCTTCGCCCTCATCCGCTCACACAAGGAAATGCGCCCATGACCTCGACCACCCTGCCCCGCTCGGCACTGTTCGTGCCGGCCAATCGTCCCGAACGCATCCCCAAGGCGCTCGGCAGCGGTGCCGACATCGTCATCGTCGACCTGGAAGATGCCGTCGCCCCCGAAGCCAAGCCGGAAGCGCGCCGCGCGCTGGAAGCCTTCCTCGACCAGGCGCCGGAAAAGGCCGTCTGGGTGCGCATCAATGCCGCCGATACCGCCGATTTCGACGCGGATCTGGCGCTGTGCCGGGATCGGCCCGGCATCGCCGGCCTCGTCGTGCCCAAGGCGGAGACGACCGAGGCACTCGCCCAGGCTGGCACCCTAGGATTGGCGCTGATGCCACTGATCGAAAGCGCCAGGGGCTTGCAGGCACTGCCCGAGCTCGCCCGCTCTCCCGGCGTCGTGCAGTTGAGCTTCGGCGCGCTGGACCTCGGCCTGGATCTGGGGATCGAGCCGGGTAGCGAAGGCGGCGACTGGATCTTGAATCAGGCCCGCTACCAGCTGTTGCTGCAATCGCGCCTGGCCGGACTTGCGGCACCGATCGAGACAGTACACCCCGAATTTCGCGACATGGCCGTCGTCGAACGCGCTGCCGGGCTGGCCGTCGAGATGGGTTTCAGCGGCATGCTCTGCATTCATCCGCGTCAGGTTGCGGTGGTCAACGATGCTTTCCAGCCCACCGTCGACCAGCTGGCCTGGGCGACACGCGTACTCGAAGCCGCCGAACGCGATGCTGGCGCCGGCCAGATCGACGGCCAGATGATCGATGCGCCGGTCATGGCCCGTGCCCGCCGGCTCATCGCCAGCGCGAAACGGGGCTGAACCCGGATTTTGCCGGAAGTCGGGAGGAGTATTTCCGTTCGACTTCCGGCTCTTCGAACGTCCGGCTCTCCACGCAACGGGGACGACGGTCAATTTCCGTCACGAGACGTTTTTCCACCAGCGCAACCTGCCGGAATATTTTCGATTCCCCTCGGCTCATCAACCCCGCATTTAGATCGACGACAATACCGGCGACGCCGCCTTTTCGATATTCCATAATCAATGTTAATCATTGAATTTAATGGATTTTTAATTCTCAAAGCGACGCAAAAATAATTACATCGCCCTATCTTATATCGACTTTTTAAACTTTTTAAACCAGAAAACGATGTTATCTTCCCTGATTTTCAGCGCCTCGACTCCCGCCAAAGGTTGAATATACGAGTCCATGTAATTCTCCGCATACTCCGCATGGCATCGCCAATAAGGTGTCTTCAAAGACGCCAAGACGACAGAACAAACTCAGGAGTGAAATGCCATGTCTCTCATCAATCCAAAAACCGTGGCTGGCGCGATCGGGGTTGCCATCCTGATGGGTGGCGTTGCTAGCGCTCAGGCGCAGGATCCCATCGTCATCAAGTTCTCCCACGTCGTGGCCGAGAACACGCCCAAGGGCCAGGGCGCGAAGATGTTCGCCGAGGAAGTGAAAGAGAAGCTGGGCGACCGCGTGAAGGTCGAGGTCTATCCCAACTCGTCGCTCTACGGCGATGGCAAGGAGATGGAAGCCCTGCTGCTCGGCGACGTGCAGATGCTGGCGCCTTCGCTCGCCAAGTTCGAGCAGTACAGCCCCAGCCTGCAGCTCTATGATCTCCCGTTCCTGTTCGACGATATCAACGCCGTCGACCGCTTCCAGCAGTCCGACGAGGGACAGGGCCTGCTCGACTCGATGCAGGATCGCAACATCCAGGGTCTCGCCTACTGGCACAACGGCATGAAGCAGCTTTCCGCCAACAAGCCGCTGCGTGAACCCGGCGACGCCCGCGGCCTCAAGTTCCGCGTGCAGGCCTCGGACGTGCTCGACGAACAGTTCAAGGAGCTTCGCGCCGTCCCCCGCAAGATGAGCTTCGGCGAGGTGTATCAGGCGTTGCAGACCGGCGTGGTCAACGGTCAGGAGAATACCTGGTCGAACATCTACAGTCAGAAGATGCACGAAGTGCAGCCGTACATCACCGAGTCGAACCACGGGATCATCGACTACATGGTGATTACCAACGCTGACTTCTGGAACGGGCTGCCGGATGACATTCGAACCCAGTTGGAAGAGATCCTGGCCGACGTCACACAGAAGGTGAACAAGCAGGCCTACGATCTCAACCAGGATGCCAAGCAGTCCATCGTCGATGCCGGCACCAGCGAGATCATTCAACTGACCCCCGAACAGCGTGCAGAGTGGCGCGACGCGGTTCGCCCGGTGTGGGAGAAGTTCCAGGATGATATCGGTGAAGACCTGATCAACGCTGCCGATAGCGCCAACCAGTCCGACACCACCCCGTCTGAAACCAGTCAGTAATCGAGCCGAACCATGACACGTTTCCTGCGTGCCTGGGCGCATCTGGAGGAGGGCCTGGTGGCCTTCCTCCTCGCCCTCATGACCCTGGTGACCTTCAGCTACGTGATGGTCAACAACCTCTATACCGTCTTCTACGATGCGGCGGACCTGTTCCCGTTCGCGGAAACGCCGCTCTTCGCGATCGGTGATTTCATCATCGATCTGGCCCAGGAGATGACCTGGAGCATCGCCCTGACCAAGGCGTGCTTCGCCTGGCTGATCTTCCTGGGCATTGCCTATATCGTGCGCATCGGTGCCAACATCGGGGTCGACCTGCTCGTCCGGCTGCTGCCGGAGCGTCTGCGACGCGCCGTGGGCATCCTGACATGCCTGATCTGCATCGCCTACACCGCCCTGTTCGCCGTCTCCAGCTACACCTGGGTACAGGCACTGATGCGCGCGCGGATCGGGGCCGAGGATCTCGACCAGTACGGTGTGCTGCAATGGCATATCACGATCATCGTGCCGATCGGCTTCACGCTGGTCCTGATACGCCTGATCGAGGTGCTGGTGCGCATGCTGCGCGGCAAGCAGATCACCATGGAACTGAGCAACGAGTCCACGGACGCCCTGAAGCTCAAGGAAGAAGCCAGCACTGAGGAGAAGTCGGCATGACCATCGCCTTTCTGTTCGTGGTGCTTTTCGGCCTACTCTTCCTCAACGTGCCGATCGCATTCTCGCTGGGCATTGCCAGTTCGTTGACGATCCTGCTGTTCAGCCAGGATTCCCTGAGCTCGCTGGCGATCAAGCTGTTCGAGACCTCAGAGCACTATACGCTGCTGGCGATTCCGTTCTTCATTCTCGCCGGCGCCTTCATGACCAGCGGTGGCGTGGCAAGAAGGCTCATCAATTTCGCCAACGCCTGTGTCGGGCACATTCGCGGCGGCCTGGCGATCGCTTCGGTACTCTCCTGCGTCATGTTCGCGGCGCTTTCCGGCTCCTCCCCGGCGACGGTCGCGGCAGTGGGCTCGGTGGTCATCGCCGGGATGGCGCGGTCCGGCTACACCAAGGATTTCGCCACCGGCATCGTCTGCAACGCGGGGACGCTAGGCATCCTGATCCCGCCGTCGATCGTGATGGTGGTCTATGCCACGGTCACCGAAAGCTCTGTCGGCAAGATCTTCGTCGCGGGTATCGTGCCCGGGCTGCTGCTGGGCCTGATCCTGATGGTGGCGATCTATATCGTCGCCCGCGTCAAGAAGATGCCGGCCCTGCCCCGCCCCTCGATCGGTGAATTTCTCTCCACGGCCCGCAAGGCCAGTTGGGGGCTGTTGACCATCGTGATCGTGCTCGGCGGTATCTACGGCGGCTTCTTCACGCCCACCGAGGCTGCGGCGGTAGCCGCCGTCTACGCCGGCTTCGTGGCCCTGTTCGTCTACCGGGACATCACCTTCAAGCAGTGCCCGGGCGTGCTGCTCGACGCCGCCAAGTTGTCGGTGGTGCTGATGTTCATCATCGCCAACGCGATGCTGTTCGCCCATGTGCTGACCACGGAGCAGATCCCGCAGACGATCACGGCATGGGTCGTGGATCAGGGCTTCTCGCCGATCACCTTCCTGCTGGTAGTCAATATCGTGCTGCTGGTAGCAGGATCGTTCATGGAGCCGTCGGCGATCATTCTGATCCTGGCGCCGATCCTGTTCCCGGTGGCGGCACAACTGGGCATCGATCCGATCCATTTCGGCATCATCATGGTGGTCAACATGGAGATCGGCCTGGTGACGCCGCCGGTGGGTCTGAACCTGTTCGTGGCTTCCGCCGTTACCGGCATGCCGCTGACGCGCACGATCCGGGCGGCTTCCCCCTGGCTGTTCTTGCTGCTCGGCTTCCTGCTGCTGGTCACCTACGTGCCATTCCTGTCGCTGGGCCTGCCCAACTGGCTGGGCATGCCTTAGCGAACTGGAAGAGGATCACACAACGCAACCACAGAGGGCGCCATCACGGCGCCCTCTTCGTTGAGCATGCCATCGCCCGGCTAGCCCAGCCACATGGGTCACATCGCTACTTGAACCACCAGGAAAGAATCAGCAACAGCAGCAGTACGGTGGCGATCGCCTGCCACACGTTCGCCGGCTCCCGCCACGGCGGGCGCCGGCTTTCGTCGTCGCCCTTGGGGGTCGCCCGCAGATGGTAGGCGAGCTCCGTGAGCCGCCGGAACCGCAACGCACGCAGCGGATCGAGCGAGCGCCGTAGTGCGTCGTCGAGATCCGTGCTGATCGCCGGATTGCTCAATTGGGCGCGGCGATAGGTCATCTGCTCCAGATCGGTATGGCTGCGCAGATGGTTGGGCAGCAGGGTGTAAGGCAGATGCCCGGTGAGCATCCAGTAGACGGTGGATGCCAGCGAATACTGGTCGCTACGCCGACCGACTTCGGTATCCAGCGCGTACTCCGGCGCACTGTGCTCGGTCAGGCCGACCTGACGCGCCAGCTGGCGCGCCTCGCCCTGAGCATCGCCTTCGCGCTTGTGGCAGGCGCCGAAATCGGTCAGCACCAGATTGCCGTGTCGGTCGATGAGAATGTTGTTCGGGTGGATATGCTGATGCAGCACATCGTGACGATGCAGCGCCTGTACCGCCTTGACCAGCTGCCGCGCGATGTCGAGCCGCTGGTCGAGACTGGCCTGCGGATGCCTTCTCAGCCATTCGGTCAGCGTTTCGCCGTCGACGTAGCTCATCAGGTAGTAGAGATAGCGGCGCGTTCTGGCCGGCTCCATCACCTTGACCACGAACGGCGAGTTGACGCGTTCGACGACCCACTGCTGCAGGCCGAAGTGTTCGAGATAGACGTTACGGGTCGAAAGCTCCGGACTCGGCGCCTTCATCACCATGTCGCGTCCGCTGCGCACATCCCGCACATGGTAGAGACGCGCCTTGGCAGTGCGCGACAGCACCTCGACGACTTCCAGGCCATCGAGACGCTCGCCCTTGGCCAGCTCCGGCGGCACCGGCAGATGATGAAAGACGCGGGGCTGTTCGTCCGGTTCGTCGTCGGAGAGGCGATCGACCCTCACCAGCTGGAAGCAGAACTGGTTGGCGTTGTAGCCCCGCTCGATGGCACGCTGGTTGGCGGCTTCGGCCAGCCGTTCGCAGGCGGCGTCGAGATCGCTGACATCGGCGCGGATCAGTTGCACGTACTCTGAGGGCACCAGCGTGCCGCGGACGGCCTGGGTCATGAACAGGAAGAGATCGCCCTGCTTGAGAGGAAAGGTGGAGTAGTCGATATCGACATGACCATCCATCCCCAGCGCCCGCGAAGGATAGCGATAGCCGCCCAGGTCGGTGACATGGTCGCGGGTCAGCTGTTCGAACTCCGCCCCGCGGATTCGATAGACCAGGGTATCGCCCATGTGGAAGAGATGCGCATCGTGCTGATGAAAGATCATCGCCGACAGCGAACAGATGTAGCTGCCGCCCTCGATATAGCCGCTCTGACTGTGGCACCAGCTATTCAGCGCCCGCAGCACGCGAGTGGCCGAGGTCTTGATATCCCAGTGATCCGGCGTCGAGTAGTAGTCGGCCAGAAAGCCCCTCACGCTGAGGTCGCCGGCCTGCTTGGCGATCGAGTTGCGCCAGGTAGAGTCACTGATCAGCGCACAGCCCCCCTTGGAGATCAGCTGCTCGCCCTGGGGAATTTGTACCGACATCGAGCTGCGATGCCGGTGCAGGTCCGGCGCGACGAAGGCCTGACCGTAGGTCAGTGACAGCGAACTCTTGGACAACGGGTTTCTCCCAATGGATCGACGAACGGCGAGTGATCGGGCAATCTCGGATTCACGACTGCAGGCGGCATCGGCTATCTCGCATGAACGGACGCCAATGCCCAGGTTGGTAATCGGCCTAGCCAGTTCGTATAATTCCCCCGATTTTCGCCCGCTGGTGTTCAACCTGCAAACCGCAAGGACTCAACGATGAGTTTCGACAAGATTCCCGCCGGAAAGGATCTCCCCAACGACGTGTACGTGGCGATCGAGATTCCCGCCAACCACGTGCCGATCAAGTATGAAATCGACAAGGACATGGACGCGCTGGTGGTCGACCGCTTCATGGCCACGCCGATGTTCTACCCGGCCAACTACGGCTTCATTCCGAACACCCTGGCCGATGACGGTGACCCGCTCGACGCTCTGGTCGTCACTCCCTACCCGGTCCAGCCCGGCAGCGTGATCCGCGCCCGCCCAGTCGGTGTGCTGAACATGTCCGATGAGGCTGGCGAGGACGCCAAGCTGGTCTGCGTGCCCCACGAGAAGCTGAGCACGCTCTACAACGACGTGCACGAGGTCACTGACCTGCCCGAGCTGCTGCGTCAGCAGATCGCGCACTTCTTCGAGAACTACAAGGATCTCGAGAAAGGCAAGTGGGTCAAGATCGACTCCTGGGACGGCGCCGACGCCGCCCGCAAGGCCATCGAGAAGGCCGTCGCCGCCTACGAGAACGAATAAGCGCCGCGACTGTTCATCGAGCCTCGGCTTTCGTTCGAGGCTCTGATGAAACGATGAAAAACGCCGCCCCGGCATCGAAACCGGGGCGGCGTTTTGCGTTACGGCTCATCGGCCGGTCAGGTCAGGCTCACAGCTGATTGCGGATTTTCTCGACCAGCTGAGACGCCCGCACCGTGTAGTTGGCCATCATCAGCGAGTGGTTGGCGAACAGCCCGAATCCGGAGCCATTGAGAATGACCGGGCTCCAGACCCGCGCCTGGGAGCTCTCCAGCTCCGCCACCAGCTGATCGAAATCGGCGCCGACGCCGCTGCTTTCGATGGCATCGGCGTAATCGATTCTGGCGGCCTGCATCAGCTGCGCCAGCGCCCAGGTGGTGCCGCGGGCCTCGAAGAACACGTTGTCGATTCGCAGCCACGGCGTGCTGTCGTCCTGCTCATCGCCGTTCGGCGACTGACCGACGTTGGCGGCCAGCTGCCGGGTCTGGGCCTCCAGACGCTGCTGAACCTGCGCCAGCCAGTCGGAGAGCGCCGAAGCATCGAGCGAAGCGGGTGCGTCAGTCGAAGCGGCAGCGTCCTGATTGGGCGCCCCCGGGCCGGCAGCATTCTCCACGGCGGTGAAGGCTTCGCCGAGATTATTGCGCGCCGCGCGCAACACGGTTTCGGAGGCCGGCCAGCGCCAGCTTTCCAGATCGCCGGCGAGCGATTCGTTGGCCTGCGCCAGCGGCGCATCGCCCGCGCTCAGCGCTTCACCCAGCAGGGTTACCGCATCGCGGACCTGCCGGGTCACGCCGGCTTCCCAGTTGGGCATGTTGTCGAGCCACAGACCGGGCGGCATCACATCGTTGCGAAGGTAGCCGCCGGGCTTGTCGAGCAGCGTATCGAGAATCGAGATGTTGCTGGCAAGAAGCGCTTCGCCAGGCGCGATGGCCGGCGGCGATTGGGCGTCATCGCCGCCGGTATCCACGCTCTGCGGGAACCCGCGCTGCATCTGGACCGCCTGCCTGGGGTCCGTCGGTGACGGCGTCCAGCTCCACCAGATGCCAAGAACGATGCAGACCAGCAGATAGATGACGACCAGTGCCACCAGCGGCTTCCAGATCCAGCCGTACTGGGGCGTTTCGAGAACCTCGGTGCGCGATAGCGGCGCCTTCTTGCGAAACAGGGCCATGGACGATCCTTGTGATTGCTGAGAGTGGGAAAACCGGTCGTGACGATGGTTGTAAAGACCGGCCCGGAAGGCCGGCGTCAACGGAAACAGGGTTGGGAAAGAATTGACTCTATCCTATCATGCTCCCCGTCACACGCAGCCCGTCTTTCGCTGCATATGGGCCTACTGCACTGTCGCCGCGGCACTTTTCTCGCCCCGTGCGATCAAAGCATCATTCGCTTTTCGGTAAGTACGTATGCAGTAAGCACGTGCGCGGCATGCCCTGGTTCATGGGTCACCATCGCCGGGCACGCCAGATCTGCGCTTTCATCGCTGTCAGGAATTCATGTTTTGACGTCACGCTTTTACGGATGTCTCCTGGTGCTCGGCTACTGCCTGTTGGCAGCCCTTGCCCCAGCCCAGGCACAGGACTCTCCCGCTTCCTCGAATCAGGCCGCCTTTGCCGCTCGCGGCGGCAACGAGTTCCTGCCGGTCGACCAGGCCTTTCATGCCTACGCCTGGCATGACGATGAACGGGTCTATGTCGGCATCCGCAACCAGCCCGGCTACTATCTCTACCGTCATCGCTTCGGCCTGGAAAGCCGCCAGCCCGAGATCGCGTTAGGATCGCTCCGGATCCCGCCCGGCCAGTTCAAGCACGATCCCTATCTGGGCGATGTCCACGTCTTCCATGATCCGGTCGAGATCAGCGCACCGCTGGCCGACAGCGCACATTTCGATCCCGAAGCACCGATACCGATCACGCTCTCCTTCCAGGGTTGTGCCGATGCGGGGCTCTGCTATCCCCCCGAGCACTGGACGCTGACCGCCAAGGCCGGGCCGCCGCCCGCCGCCTATCGCGATGCCAGCAGTGACGCCAAGGCCTCGCCGATCCTATCGCCGGCTTCCGGTCCCGAGGCCACCCGCGATCCTTTTTCCGCATCGCCCGGAGACGAACCGCTCTCGAATTCGGCCGCCGTCCCCGAAGCGTCCATCTCCGAAACGTCTATCCTCGAAGCGTCTATTCCCGAAACGTCTAGACCAACGGTGGCCCCGTCGCCCGATTCAGCCAGCGAGAGCTCCGCGCTGCCGATCGCCACCGCCGATGGCCAGTTTCAATCCCTGCTCCGTGAAGGCCTCGGAGCGAGCACGCTGGGGCTTTTCTTCCTCGCGGGGCTAGGGCTGACCTTCACCCCTTGCGTGCTACCCATGCTGCCGATCCTGACCTCCATCATCGTGGGCCAGAGCGCGCGTCGCGGGCGGGCGCTGCTGCTGTCGACGAGCTATGTGATCGGCATGGTCTCGACGTTCACGCTGCTCGGCACGTTGATGGGCGTCTTCGGCGCCTCGCTCAATCTCCAGGCGCGGCTGCAATCCGGCTGGATACTGATCCCCTTCGCGCTGCTGTTCGTGCTCTTCGCGATAGCGATGTTCGGCGCGTTCGACCTGCGGCTGCCCAACGGGATCAGCCAGCGGGTCGATACCTGGCAAGGCCGACTGCAGCGTAGCGGCCCGCTCGGCCTGGCCGCGGCCGGCGCCCTGTCGGTGCTGGTGGTTTCGCCCTGCGTCTCCGCACCGCTGGCGGGCGCGCTGGTCTTCATCTCCTCCACCGGCGACGCCCTGGGCGGTGCACTGGCGCTACTCGCGCTCGGCGCCGGCATGGGGGTGCCGCTGATTCTCGTCGGGACTTTCGGCGGGCAGTGGCTACCCCGCACCGGCGCCTGGATGAAAGGCATCAAGGCGTTGTTCGGCGTGATGCTGCTGGGTGTCGCGATCTGGCTGGTCGAGCGCCTGCTGCCGGCACCGGCGGTCTTGCTGCTGTGGGGAGCGCTGACGCTGGGTTGCGCGCTGGCACTGGGCGCGCTGGATCGACAGATCGGCGGCGGCTGGTCGCGGGTCCGCCAGGCGGCCGGCTGGGTACTGCTGGTGTGGGGCGTGGCGATGATCTGGGGCGCGGCCCAGGGCAGTGGCGATCCACTGCGCCCGCTATCGGGATCGAACACCGAGGCATCTTCGGAGGCATCGAACCTGACCTTCGAGACCGTCAATCACCTCGACCAGCTCGAGTCGGCGCTGGCCTCGGCGCGAGCCAGCGGGCGGCCGGTGATGGTCGACGTCAGCGCCGACTGGTGCATCTCGTGCAAAGTGGTGGAGCAGACGGCCTTCCCCGCGCCGGCCGTGGCCGAACGCCTGGCGGATTTCACATTGATCCGCGCCGACGTGACCCAGGACACCGCCGCAAGCCGCACGCTGCTCGAGCACTACCAACTGTTCGGCCCGCCGGCGCTGCTGTTTTTCGCCGACGGCACGGAGCTTCGACGGGCCCGCATCCAGGGGGAAGTCGACGCCGAAGCGCTGGCTCGCCACCTGAACGCGGTGAATCGGCTGGCACATGACCGCGCTTCAGCGGCGTCCGGTTCTTAGTTCTTAGTTCTTGGCTCTCGGTTCCTGGCTTTCTGCTCCAGTTCTCAGTTGCTGTTCAGGGTTCTTCGCCGTTAACCCTCGGCAAGGGGAACCAAGCATTAACGAACATCGTTCGATGGTGAGGGTGGACACTCTCAGCATTTTTCGGCAAACTTCGACACCAACGAAAACGGTGCGCCGAGACGGCATCTTGCAGCAAAGTGACGCGATCTTGACAATCCATGAAAGGGTTAACAGCGCAAGGACAGTTATGGCTAGACTCCTGGTTCTCAACGGTCCCAACCTGAATCTGCTCGGCACACGCGAGCCGGCTGTCTACGGCACGACCACCCTGGAGGACATCCGGATTCGCTTGACCGAGCGCGCATTGAGCGCCGGTCATCAACTGGATTGGCTACAGTCCAACGCCGAGCATGAACTGGTCGAGCGAGTACACCGCGCGAAGCAGGAGAACATCGATTTCATCCTGCTCAATCCGGCCGCCTTCACCCACACCAGCGTGGCCCTGCGCGACGCGCTGACCGGTGTCGCCATCCCGTTCATCGAACTGCACCTTTCCAACGTGCACGCGCGCGAACCGTTTCGTTCACATTCCTATTTCTCCGACGTCGCCCGTGGCGTCATCGCGGGATTCGGCGCCGATAGCTACGTGCTGGCGCTGGATGCCGCGTTCAGGCAGCTGGATCGAGACTGATCCCTTTTTTCGCCAGCGGACGTTTAGCGACACGCGTCGCACGCTACTGTCATATCCGACTTCCATATCCAACTATCGCATTCAACCAAACCGAGACATCGCCATGGATATACGCAAGGTCAAGAAACTCATCGAACTCCTGGAAGAGTCCAACATCAGCGAAATCGAGATCCAGGAAGGCGAAGAGTCCGTGCGCATTAGCCGCCACCCTAACGGTTTCGGCGCCATGCAGCAGCCAATGGTCATGCAACAGCAGCAGCCGATGGCACCTTCCGCGCCAGCGGCACCGAGCGCGCCGGTTGCCGAAGCCGGCGACGCGGCACCGGCCCAGCCTGCCGGTCACGCAGTGACCTCGCCCATGGTCGGCACCTTCTACCGCTCCCCGGCGCCGGGCGCCAAGGCGTTCGTCGAAGTCGGCCAGAGCGTCAAGAAAGGCGATACCGTGTGTATCGTCGAAGCGATGAAGATGATGAACCAGATCGAAGCCGACAAGGATGGCGTGATCGAAGCAATCCTGGTCGAGGATGGCGAGCCGGTCGAATTCGACCAGCCGATGATCATCATCAACTGATCATCTTCCACTAGGGCCACACGAGCGAAACCATCATGTTGGACAAGGTACTCATCGCCAACCGCGGCGAGATCGCCCTTCGCATCCTGCGCGCCTGCAAGGAGCTGGGGATCAAGACCGTGGCGGTTCATTCCAAGGCCGACCGGGAGCTGATGCACGTGCGCCTGGCAGACGAAGCCGTCTGCATCGGCCCCGCTTCCTCGGCGCAATCCTACTTGAACATCCCGGCCCTGATCAGCGCGGCCGAGGTGACGGATTCCAGCGCCATCCACCCCGGCTACGGCTTTCTCGCCGAGAATGCCAACTTCGCCGAGCAGGTGGAGCGCTCCGGATTCACCTTCGTCGGGCCACGCGCCGAGACCATCCGGCTGATGGGCGACAAGGTCAGCGCGATCAACGCCATGAAGGCAGCGGGCGTGCCGACGGTGCCGGGCTCCGACGGCCCGCTGCCGGACGACGACGCCGAGATCCGTCGTATCGCCGGCCGTATCGGCTACCCCGTGATCATCAAGGCGGCAGCCGGTGGTGGCGGCCGCGGCATGCGCGTGGTGCGCAACGATGATGAAGTCGCCAAGGCGGCCAGCGTGACGCGCTCCGAAGCCGCAGCGGCTTTCGGCGACGGCACCGTCTACATGGAGAAGTTCCTCGAGAACCCGCGCCACGTGGAAGTCCAGGTGCTGGCCGACGGTCAAGGCAACGCGATCCATCTCTTCGATCGTGACTGCTCGCTGCAGCGTCGCCACCAGAAGGTGCTCGAGGAAGCCCCGGCACCGCATCTCGACCCGGAAGCGCGCGCCAAGGTCCTGAAGGCCTGTACCGACGCCTGCATCGAGATCAACTACCGTGGCGCCGGCACCTTCGAATTCCTCTACGAGGACGGCGAGTTCTTCTTCATCGAGATGAACACCCGCGTCCAGGTCGAACACCCCGTGACCGAAATGGTCACCGGCGTCGATATCGTCAAGGAACAGCTGCGTATCGCCTGCGGTCAGCCGCTGTCGATCCGTCAGGAAGATGTCGAACTGCGCGGCCACGCCTTCGAGTGCCGCATCAACGCCGAAGACTCCCGCACCTTCATGCCCTCCCCCGGCAAGATCAATCTCTACCACCCGCCGGGCGGTCTCGGGGTACGCATGGATTCCCACATCTACACTGGCTACAGCGTGCCGCCGCATTACGACTCCCTGATCGGCAAGCTGATCACCTGGGGGGCGGATCGCGAAATAGCCCTGGTGCGGATGCGCAATGCGCTGGACGAGCTGCTGGTCGAAGGCATCAAGACCAACATCGATCTGCAGAAGGATCTGGTGCGTGACAGCGCCTTCCAGCGTGGTGGGGTCAATATCCACTACCTTGAAAAGAAGCTCGGGCTGAGCTGAGTTCCGAGCATTGACGACGGGGCGGCCTATCCTTCGAAGGCCGCCCCGTTTTCGTCCTGATCTTCACTCGATCCTCAGGCTCTGCCTGAAACCGGCGAGCCCGGCTCATGCAGACAGAGCACAAACTTCATTCCGGGAGAGCTACCCATGGCGTGGCTACAACTCAAGGCATCCATTGCCCCCGAGCAGGCCGAATGGCTGGAAGAACTGCTGCTTGCCGAGGGCGCCAGCGCGATTACCCTGCAGGACGCCCACGACGAGCCGGTGTTCGAACCCGACCGCGGCACGACGCCGTTGTGGTCGGAAACCGTACTCACGGGGCTTTACGACGACCTCAACGAGGTCGAGGCGATGATCGAACGCGTTCAGCGCGCGTGGGCCGAGCAGTTGCCCGACGACCCGGCGCCGCAGATCGAGTACGAGCTCCTGGCCGATCGCGACTGGGAGCGCGAATGGATGGACGGCTTCGAACCGCTGCGCATGGGCCAGCGCCTGTGGATCGTGCCGAGCTGGCACGAGGCGCCCGATCCCGATGCGGTCAACCTGCTGCTCGACCCCGGCCTCGCCTTCGGCACCGGCACCCACCCCACCACCGCACTCTGCCTCGGCTGGCTGGACGCACAGGATCTCGTCGGGCGACAGATTCTCGACTACGGTTGCGGTTCCGGCATTCTCGCCATCGCCGCGCTCAAGCTGGGAGCCGATACCGCCGTCGGTGTCGATATCGACCCGCAGGCACTGCAGGCGAGCCGCGACAACGCCGAACGCAACCAGATCGACGAGGCGAGCCTGATCCTCGATTACCCGGAAAAGATCGGTCGGGGCGAGTTCGAGATCGTCGTCGCCAACATCCTGGCCGGGCCGCTGATCGACATGGCCTCGACGATCGCCGCCCGGGTCCGGCCCGCCGGCCAGCTGGCGCTGTCGGGCATCCTCGCCGCCCAGGCGGAATCGGTGCTGGATGCCTATCGCGGCCAGGGAATTCTCATGGACGAGCCGCAGGAAAAAGAGGGCTGGGTTCTGCTGACCGGGCACCGGCCGGGCTGAGGTTTTGTAAAGCCGCTCCCTCGTCTCGGCCCTCCGGCTGTCTCGGCCCTCCGGCTGTGAAGACATTCATGCGGCATTGCCCACGCCTGAAAGCGTTTCATGCGGTACCTCTGCGCGCTACGGCTTAGGTCGCGAGTCGACAAACAGCGCTTCAACAACGCCGGGGTGATCGGTATCATAGCCTCCCCGTTTTGCCTGAGCCTATGTAACGATGCGTGATTTGGTGTCACCGCAGACCGATCGCCCGTTACCCCGCATCGGCCATCACACGCTACCCAACCGCGTGATTCTGGCCCCCATGGCCGGGGTAACCGATCGTCCTTTCCGACAGCTTTGCCGCGAGCTGGGCGCCGGGCTGGTGGTGTCGGAAATGGTGACCTCCGACAGTCGGCTGTGGCATACCCGCAAGTCTCGCCAGCGCATGATCCATCGCGGCGAGCCGGGGCCACGTTCGGTACAGATCGCCGGCGGCGACCCGCAGATGCTCGCCGAAGCCGCACGACTCAACGCCGAGGCCGGCGCCGAGATCGTCGACATCAACATGGGCTGCCCGGCCAAGAAAGTCTGCAACAAGGCGGCGGGCTCTGCCCTGCTGCGAGACGAGAAGCTGGTCGCGGACATTCTCGACGCCGTGGTGGCGGCAGTCGACATTCCGGTCACGCTGAAGATTCGCACCGGCTGGTGCGCCGAGAGCCGCAACGGGGAACGTGTCGCCAGGCTTGCCGAGGACGCCGGCATCGCCGCGCTGGCCGTGCATGGCCGGACTCGCGAGCAGCGTTACACCGGGACGGCCGAATACGACACCATCGCCGCGATCAAGCAGCAGGTGTCGATACCGGTCTTTGCCAACGGGGACATCACGACGCCGCAACGCGCCGCCGAAGTACTGGCCTACACCGGCGCCGATGCGGTGATGATCGGCCGCGGTGCCCAGGGCAACCCGTGGCTGTTCAGAGAGATCGAGCATTACCTGCGTACCGGCCGCGAACATGCGCCGCCCAGCGCGGAAGAGATCGCCACCACCATGCAACGTCACCTGCGCGCGCTGCATGAGCATTACGGCGACTATCTCGGCGTCAGAGTCGCCCGCAAGCATGTCGGCTGGTATCTCGCCGCGCGTGACCCCGGCCGCGAACACCGTGCCCGTTTCAATCGTCTCGAGCAGGCCACGCAACAATTCGAGTTTCTCCATGAACTCTTTCGCGGTGACGCCGCCGCGATCGGTAACGGAACCCACGCAGCATGAATAGCCGGCAGCCTTTAGCCCTCGATGGAGAATCCCCATCCGAGGTCGATCCTCTTCAGATGCCCGATGCGCTGTCTCACACGACGTTGCGAGAGTGCGTCGAGCGCGTCATGGAGCGCTACTTTTCGCACCTCGAGGGGGAATCCGTCTCGAATCTCTACACCATGGTACTGGCGGAAGTCGAAGCGCCCCTGCTCGAGGTCGTGATGCGCAACGTCGAAGGCAACCAGACCCGCGCTGCCGAACTGCTCGGTCTCAACCGTGGCACGCTGCGCAAGAAGCTCAAGCAGTACGATTTGATCTAACGGTGCGATTGATCCAGCGATGCGATTGATCCAGCGGCGCGGTTCGATCCACCATGATGATTCGACCCAGCCGGCACGATCCGAAACAATGACACGACCGTACGACCTGACCCGAATCTCCTTCGCTTCGCTCCAGCGGAGCCTATCCGGACGGGCGATGCCCTGGGCGCCAGCCGTCTCATCGTCAACCGTCTCGCCGTAAAAAAGAGTGGACTGGCATGTCTCAAAATTCTGCTTCTACTGCCCCCCGGGCCATCCGTCGCGCACTGCTCAGCGTGTCCGACAAGACCGGCGTTGTCGACTTCGCCCGTGAGCTGGCAGCTCGCGGCGTCGAGCTGCTCTCGACCGGCGGCACCTACCGCCTGCTCCAGGAAAACGGCATCGCCGTGACCGAAGTCTCGGCCCACACCGGTTTCCCGGAGATCATGGATGGCCGGGTCAAGACGCTGCACCCGAAGATTCACGGCGGGATCCTTGGCCGGCGCGGGCAGGATGACGCCGTCATGGCGGAACACGGCATCGATCCCATCGACATGGTCGTGGTCAATCTCTACCCGTTCGAGCAGACCGTCGCCAAGCCGGACTGCACGCTGGAAGACGCGGTCGAGAACATCGATATCGGCGGCCCGACGATGGTTCGCGCCTGCGCCAAGAACCACGAGCACACCACGATCGTGGTCAGCGCCGACGACTATTCCCGCATCCTGAAGGACATGGCCAGCCATGAGGGCGGCGTCAGCCACAAGACCCGCTTCGACCTGGCAATCAAGGCGTTCGAGCATACCGCTGCCTACGATGCCGCCATCGCCAACTACTTCGGCCAGCGCGTGGGTAACGGCGAGCCCGATTTCCCGCGCACCCTGTCGTTGCAGTTCACCAAGAAGCAAGGCATGCGCTACGGTGAGAACCCGCACCAGAAAGCCGCGTTCTATGTCGAGTCAGGCACGGTCGAGCCCGGCCAGCAGGAAGCCAGCATTGCCACCGCCGAACAGCTCCAGGGCAAGGCGCTCTCCTTCAACAATGTCGCCGATACCGATGCAGCGCTGGAGTGCGTCAAGTCCTTCACCAAGCCGGCCTGCGTGATCGTCAAGCATGCCAACCCCTGCGGCGTCGCCGTGGTGCCGGAAGCCGACGGCGGCATCCGCAAGGCCTACGGCCTCGCCTTCGCAACCGACAGCGAATCCGCCTTCGGCGGCATCATCGCCTTCAACCGCGAGCTGGACGGCGATACCGCCAGCGCGATCGTCGCGCGCCAGTTCGTCGAGGTCATTATCGCACCGCGCATCTCGGCGGAAGCCCGCGAAGCCGTCGCCAGCAAGACCAACGTGCGCCTGCTGGAGTGCGGCGAGCTGCCCGCGAAGAGCGCCGAAGGCTGGGACTACAAGCGCGTCAATGGCGGCTTGCTGGTACAGAGCCGCGACACCGGCATGATCGCCGCCGAGGATCTCAAGGTGGTCACCCAGCGAGCGCCGACCGAGCAGGAGCTGCACGACCTCGTCTTCGCCTGGAAGGTCGCCAAGTTCGTCAAGTCCAACGCCATCGTCTACGCCAGGAACCGCCAGACCGTCGGCGTCGGCGCCGGCCAGATGAGCCGCGTCAACTCCGCCCGCATCGCCGGCATCAAGGCCGAACACGCCGGCCTGCAGGTCGAAGGCTCCGTCATGGCATCGGACGCCTTCTTCCCCTTCCGCGATGGCCTGGACAACGCCGCCGCCGCCGGCATCACCGCCGTCATCCAGCCCGGCGGCTCGATGCGCGACGAGGAAGTGATCGCCGCCGCCAACGAAGCAGGCATCGCGATGGTGTTTACCGGCATGCGCCACTTCCGACACTGAGCCGCGAGCCGCGAGCCGCGAGCCGCGAGCCGCGAGCCGCGAGCCGCGAAAAACAGCGTGACTGTGAAACGAAGAACGCCAGCGACATTGTCGCTGGCGTTCTTCGTTCGAAGTTCGAAGCTCGAAGTTCGAAGCTCGAAGCTCGAAGCTCGAAGTTCGAAGCTCGAAGCTCGAAGTTCGAAGCTCGAAGCTCGAAGCTCGAAGCTCGAAGCTCGAAGCTCGAAGCTCGAAGCTCGAAGCTCGAAGCTCGAAGCTCGAAGCTCAGTCTGACTCTTTCCCCAGATCGATGCAGAGGTACTTGGTCTCGAGGTATTCATCGAGCCCATACTTGGAGCCTTCGCGGCCGAGGCCGGAGGCCTTGACGCCGCCGAACGGGGCGCTGGCGTTGGAGATCAGGCCGGTGTTGATGCCGACCATGCCGTATTCGAGCGCTTCGGCGACGCGCCAGACACGCCCCAGATCCTTCGAGTAGAAGTAGGAGGCCAACCCGAACTGGGTGTCGTTGGCCATACGCACGGCTTCTTCTTCTGTCTCGAAGGGGAATACCGCGGCCAGGGGGCCGAAGGTCTCTTCGCTGGCGACCTTCATTTCCGGCGTGGCGTGGCTGACCAGCGTCGGGGAGAAGAAACGCCCGCCCAGAGAATGCTCGTGGCCGCCGAGCAGCAGCTGCGCGCCCTTGTCGGTGGCGTCCTTGATGTGATCAGTCACCTTGGCCACGGCATCGTCATCGATCAGCGGGCCGATGTTTACGCCCTCCTCGAATCCTTCACCGACCTTGAGCTCGCTGTTCATCGCGGCCGCCAGCTTCTCGCTGAAGGCGTTGATCACGCTCGACTGGACGAGGAAACGGTTGGTGCAGACGCAGGTCTGTCCGGCATTGCGGAACTTGGAGGCGATCGCGCCTTCGACCGCGGCGTCCAGGTCGGCATCCTCGAATACCAGGAACGGCGCGTTGCCGCCCAGCTCCAACGATATCTTCTGGATGTGCTGCGCAGCGCCGGCCATCAACGAGCTGCCGACTTCGGTCGAGCCGGTGAAGGTGACCTTGCGTACCACCGGGGAGTCGGTCATCGCCTTGGCGATCTCGCTGGCCTTGCCCGGCACGACGTTGAACACGCCACGCGGAACACCGGCCTGCTCTGCCAGTGCGGCCAGCGCGGTCGCGGAGAACGGTGTCTGGCTGGCCGGCTTGATCACGATGGTGCAGCCCGCCGCCAGCGCGGCAGCGGCCTTGCGCGTGATCATCGATGAGGGGAAGTTCCACGGCGTGATGGCGCCGACGACGCCCACCGGCTGCTTGGTGACCACGATGCGCTGCTGGTTGCTGGCCGCGGGGATGGTGTCGCCATAGATACGCCGCGCTTCCTCGGCGAACCAGCGCATGAAACTGGCGGCATAGACGATCTCGCCCGCCGCTTCCTTGACCGGCTTTCCCTGCTCGGCGGTCATGATCGCCGCCAGCTCATCCTTGTTCTCGAGCATCAGCTCGTACCACTTCATCAGGATGTCGGCCCGCTCCAGCGCGGTGTGGTTGCGCCACGCCGGCAATGCGGCCTCGGCAGCGTCGATGGCACGCTCGGTCTCGGCGCGGCCCAGTCGCGGCATGTGCCCCAGGATCTCGCCCGTGGCGGGGTTGTCGACATCGATCTGCTCACCGCTGTCGGCGGCAACCCAGTTACCATCGATATAGGCAAACGGTCTGAACAGCGCGCTCTCTTTGACAGACTGCACCTTGAGGGACTGTGCTTTGTCGGACTGTGCTTTGTCGGATTGCATGACTCACTCCTTCCTTGATGTGCTTGCCGATCGCAGGCATTCGGCCCACGCAGGCCGGTCGTTGCCGTGGTGCGACGAGCAATGAAATCGTTCATGACGACGGCGTGTGACAGTGATGCCAGTGTCACGACTCCTGCGTCAAGGATGGCGCGTTAGCGTCACCTGTGCCAGTCACGATCGGTCACGCCGCGAGTCATTCATAAGCGCGTCATTCGTGACCGGACCGATGCCGTGGCAGCATCATCGCGATGCCACTCGGGGCCAGGGCGATTACAGCTGCGACCAGAGCGTCACGCCGACGGCAATCGCGATCGCGGCGCCGCTCAGCCAGTAGCCGTTGAACCGCTGGGGCTGGCGATGCACGTGACGCAATCCCAGCCAGGCCAGCACGATCGCCACGACTTCCACCACCGGCGCGTAACGCCCGGCGCTCAGCCCGACGACCGACACCACGAACGCTGCCAGCGCCCAGTGGGAAAGTCGTTTGCGCCGTGTCTTGCCGTCGACGCCGCGAGTGCTGCTGGCGCGGCGCTGCGCCTCGGGGCGATTGAAGACCTGGATCGCCTGTCCGTCGCGGAGCTCGAAGCGAACCGGGGTGCCGGCGCTGGGCAGGCCGCGACCACGCCACTGTGCGAAATCGAACGGATAGCGCTTGCCGTCGCTCTCCACCTCGCCGGTCTGGGCTTCGTCGTCGAAATGAAAAAGGCGACCATCCATGCAGCTATCCTTGTGGCTCTCTTTAACGGCTCTCTTTACCGACTGGCTTTACCGGCTGGCTTTTGACGAGTGCGACGACCGACGGCGCCTCTGTCAGCGACCGTTGACCAGCATCAGGAACTCCTGACGCGTCGTCTGGTTCTTGCGAAAACTCCCCAGCATCACCGACGTGGTCATGCTGGAATTCTGCTTCTCCACACCGCGCATCATCATGCACATATGCTGCGCCTCGATCACCACGCCAACACCGAGGGCTCCCGTGACCTGCATGATCGCCTCGGCGATTTCACGGGTCAGGTTTTCCTGAATCTGCAGCCGGCGGGCATACATATCGACGATCCGTGCGAACTTCGACAGCCCCAGCACCTTGCCCTGGGGCAGATAGGCAATGTGGCACTTGCCGATGAACGGCAGCACGTGATGCTCGCACATCGAATACATCTCGATGTCCTTGATCAGCACCATTTCATCGGTATCGGAAGCGAAGACCGCGCCATTGACCAGTGTCTCCAGCGACTGGCTGTAGCCCTGGGTCAGGAACTGCATAGCCTTGGCGGCACGCATCGGGGTATCGCGCAGGCCCTCGCGCTGGGGATCTTCTCCCAGCTTCTCGAGAATCCCGTGGAAGTGGCCTGCCAGTTGCTCTGTCATGTTGCTGCCTTGTCTATCGGTATCGTCATCGAATGCTCGCGGCCGCGATCACATTCGGCCCCCAAATCGGTGTCAGCCGATTCTAGCGAAACTCCGGCGGCACCACTATCTCGTCGATCCAGGCAATTGCGTCGATACGGACAATTTCGCCGACACAGACAGTCTCTTCGATACGGACAATTCGCATCGCGACTCGCCACGGGGCGAGTCGCGCACTTCGACAGGACGCTAGCCGATCAGGCCAGCCAGCGCGGCGAGTCGAGGGCCACGCGTTGCTGTTCGAGATGGCGAATATGCTGATCCCAGTAGCCGCTCTCGGCGACGTAAGGGAAGGCTCGGGGAAACGCAGGATCTTCCCATCGCGCCGTCACCCAGGCACTGTGACGAATCAGGCGCAAGGTTCGCAGGGCCTCGATCCAATCGAGCTGGCGGCGGTCGAATTCGCGGGTCATCTCGTAGCCTTCGATGATTTCGGACAGCTGCATCTGCCACTCTTCGGGAAACTGGGCGGTCAGCAGCATCCACAGATCCTGCACCGCCGGCGCCATCAGGCAGTCATCGAAGTCGACCAGAGAGAACTGCTCGTCACGCCCCAGCATATTGCCGAGGTGACAGTCGCCGTGAACGCGCTGCATCGCGCTGTCCGGCCAGGCGTGATCCGCCAGCAGCGGTAGTAGCGAATCGATTACGCGGTCGTAGGTCTTGCGCTGTCGAGCATCGAGCCAGCTCGCCTGGAGAACTCGGCTGCGACTCTCCTCGATCATCGTGTTCGGATCGAGCCGCAGCCGATACCGGAAAGGCTGGCGAGCCCCGACCTCATGGACCCGGCCGATCAGTTCGCCGAGAGCAAAGAGATGCGCCGGGTCTTCGAGCTCCGGGGCCTGGCCGACGACATGCGCGAACAGGGCAAAGCGGAAACCCTCGAAGTGATGCAGCGTCCGACCCGTATCGTCTGCCCAAGGCGCCCCCACCGAGATCGACTCCGCCGCGAGCGCCTGCAGAAATTCATGCTCTTCGAGAATCTGCTCGTCGCTCCAGCGCTCCGGGCGATAGAACTTCACCACCCAGCGGCGGCGGTCGTCGTCGGTCAACGAGTAGACACGATTCTCGTAGCTGTTGAGCGCGAACGGCTCGCCGGGCAACCAGAAGCCGAGCGACTCGACGGCCTCGACGACCCGCTGCGGCGTCAATGTCTCGAACGGATGCAGGGAAACGGCGCTCATACGGACCTCGACTGACGGCGGAGTTGCATGCGCGCATGCTATCAGATTCGTGCCGAGGGCGTACGCGCGAAGGCCAGCACCGTGACCCGCCGCGCCCCCGCTTCCCGGCAGGCGATCGCCAGCGACTCCAGCGTCGCGCCGGTGGTCATCACGTCATCGACGACCACGACCGCCGGCGGTAACGGCTGGGCCACGGTGAACGCACGCTTCACATTGCGCCGCCGAGAGAGGCGGTCCAGGCCACGCTGGGATGGCGTCTCGCGCCGTCGTTCGGCCTCGATCACCGGCATTTTCAACCGCGCGGCCAGACGCTTCGTCAGCCACGCCGTGTGGTCGAATCCACGCTCCCGGGTCCGCTCGCGGTGACCGGGGACACCGATCACCGCCTCGCCGACATCGGGCGATCGGCTCAGGGTGGCAAGCATGAGTTGAACCAGCACCTCGCCAGCCCTCGCATCCGCCGAGAACTTGTAGCGCTGTATCAGACGAGCCACCCGCGACTCGTAGCGCAGCGGCACCCACGCGGCCTGCTGCGCGGGAGGATGCTTCAAGCATCGCCCACACTGGCGCGGCGCTGACGACGCAGAGGAGAGCATCGGCAGCGGTTCGGCGCAGAGAGAACAAGCGCTCTGGTTCCAGGGCATATCCGCAAAGCACTCGACGCACCAGGGCGAACCGCCAGCGACGGCCGTATGGCAAAAGGCACAGTAACCCGGCAGCGCCCGCTTCAACTGCGCGTTGATCCAGTCCACCAATCCGCGAGCCATTGGCCGCACCACTTCCAGACGCCGCATCATTGGTATTCTCTCGACTGCTCCGCTTTCGATCATCTCAATGATGATGTCGACCGCGGCGGCGAAAACTGAAGCGCCGGCAGCTAGCCACCAGGGTTCGATCGAGCAACGATTGACATCGATGAAGCCGCCAGTACAATGAGCGCGCCTATCGAATTGCGGATGTGGTGGAATTGGTAGACACGCTAGATTTAGGTTCTAGTGCCGAAAGGTGTGGGAGTTCGAGTCTCCCCATCCGCACCAAGCAAGTTTCCTGACTCTCCTCTGAAGTAACGCCAATCCCGAAAAGCCAGCATCCAAGCGGCTTTACCGCCCTGATCGCACTAGATCAATCTGGTTCATCCCATCTCGCGCGGTACATCGATATGTATATCGAAAGTTCGTGTGTACAAGCATGCGCTGGGGAACGCTATGGAGCGCTCGCGGTGCCAGAGGCGACCGAGCCCGCCATACTCTTCCGCTCGAGGAACGATCACTCGTCGAGATGACGTATCCATTGCCGGACGCGCCATCGCTGGAGCCGATTGGCATAGCGTTTGGTGTCCAGCGATACCGGTACCAGAGTGCAGCTATCACCCTCTTTCATATGCAGGCGGAAGCGGCGCTCCGCACCGATCGGGTGATCTTCACTGCCGTAGATGGCGACGACGCGGATATCGAGAAAGTGAAACACAGTATCATCCATCGGGCGATTGCGTTCGAGCTTTACACCGTGGACGCTGCACAAGCGCTTCAGAATGGCCTCGAAAGTCCCGACGTGGCTGTAGCTCCCGGAGAGCATGGGCCCTTGGCTGGACTGCATGCCCTGCCTACGTTCCTCGTGTTCCGCTTCCGACGAGTCCTCGGAATCGGCCTTGTCCTGCCGATGGTCGGCCTCGAAGTCGATCATGTCATTGGTCAACGAACCCTTGCTGGTGTGCAAGGTCACGATGATATGTTCCAGAAAGATCGGCTCGGAGCTCATGTTGCTGATCAGGCAAAGCGAGGTCAGGTCGTTGCCGTGCCCCCGATTGATAATGATGCGAGGGCGCCGTGTTCGGGCGAAGTTCCGGTAGAGGATCTGGGCGTAAAAGAACCATACAAAGAGCGTCAATATGCTCGTGATGGCGGTAATCGCTTTACTGTGTTCTGACAACCATTCCATGGTCGTGATCGGCTCCTGCCTGCTTGACTCGAGAAGGCGTCAATGTAGGCGAGAACGATGGCGGGCGATATAACTTAGTTTGTGTAACAGAGCACGGACGAGGCCAAGCCTCGGAAATACGAAAGGCGGGCCTCTCGGCCCGCCTTTAACTAACCGCCTGAACCCGGACTTCCTGTCCTATCGTTGCGTCATCCTGACGAAGCGTGGTTCACGGTAATGCTTGAGCCTTGTCATCCCCATCCTGAGTCCGACAGGCTGGCAGTCTTCCGTGACTGCGGATCCAACTCACCTGGTACGTCCTTGAGCCCATCCTTGGGTACGGTGAGTCAGCTAACGGGGATAAAGTTATACAAGAGTTATCTTCGGGTCAAGTTTCCATCAAATTTTTACTGCCTGGAATGACAGTCATGCCGGAATCGCGCGAGAGAGCCGGAAAGAAGAGAGAACCCGCCGAAGGGGATCGAGTATCCGTTGGAGAAGAAAACCGACGGAAGGACGCCGGCTTTCGGGACACCTGCCTACACTTGCGCCATGGAGCTCAATGCCAGAGGCGAAAGAGACCACACAGCACCTCCGCCAGCCACGCGCCAACCCTTCCTGAGCTCCTGAGCCTTGCGACTCGTTCCCTGGCCCATGCCACTAACCAACGCCGAGCGTAAGTCCCTTGGTCACGTCCCTGCAGCAGCCTTCACAGAAAGAATTGGGCAAATGTTAGATCAATACATTACAGACAGCAAAGCGAGGTACAGACTATTGTCCAACAATGAGTAGCATGCAGACCACGCGAACGGCGAAGGCGGACTCTGACAGGCGTGCAGTTCAGGCAGCCGAAGCGCCTGCCCGCCCTCCTATAGCGCCAAACAAATGGGCATATCAATTAATTCTCTTATTACCAAAAACGGAAACTGCGCTATCCTGCGCGCATGACCGTGACGGATGGCATTGACTCATCCATCACCCAATTCTGCTTCAGGGGGGATCTGTTCTCATGGCAAAACGATCGACTTCAACCGCGCCGTGGCGCCGAACCACGCTGGCCTTGGCACTGGGCCTCGCCACGTCTCTGGGCGCGATGACAACGCAGGCCGATACGCTGCGAGTCGGCATGTCGGGCGGCTATTATCCCTTTACCTACGTCGAACAGGATGAGCTCAAGGGCTTCGAGGTCGATCTGATGAACGCGATCGGCAACATCACCGGCGACGATGTCGAATTCGTGACCGCCAGCTTCTCCGGGCTGGCCGGCATGCTGGACTCCAGGCGGATCGATACCATCGCCAACCAGATCACCATCACGCCAGAACGCCAGGAGAAATATCTCTTCAGCGATCCTTACGTCTACGATGGTGCACAGGTCGTGGTTCGCAAGGGTAACGATGCCATCCACGGCGTCGAGGACCTCAAGGGCAAGACGGTCGCGGTCAACCTCGGTTCCAACTACGAGCAATTGCTGAACGAGCTGCCCTACGCGGATGACATCAACATCAAGACCTACGACTCCAACATCGAACAGGACGTCGCCCTGGGGCGCGCCGATGCGTTCGTCATGGATCGCGTCAGCGCCACGCAGGTGATCAAGGACAAGCCGTTGCCGCTGCAGCTGGCCGGCCAGCCCTTCTCCCGGATCGAGAACGCCTACCCGTTCCGCGACGACGAAGCAGGAGCAGCGATGAAGGACAGGATCGACGAGGCGCTCGCCGAGTTGCGTGAAAGCGGCAAGTTGAGCGACATTTCGGAGAAATGGTTCGGGACCGACATTACCCAACCGTGATCGACGTTTCACAGCAACGGCCCATGGCGCTGACCGGCGCCATGGGCTTTTCCGTTATCTGAGGTCGCCAAGCGCGGAGCGCCACGCACTATGCACGCACTCGATTTCGACTACATGCTGGGCCTGGTGCCCATTCTTCTCGGTTATCTGCCCCTGACGCTCGAGATGGCAGCCGCCGGCATGGCCTGTGCCCTGGTGCTGGCCTGCCTGCTCGCCGTCATACGGGTGACTCGTATTCCCGGCCTCAACGCCGTTGCGCTGCTGTTCATCTCGTTCTTTCGCGGCACGCCGCTGCTGGTCCAGCTGTTCCTGTTCTACTACGGACTGCCTCAGGTACTGACCTTCCTGGTGGCGATCAACGGTATCACCGCTACCATCCTTGGCCTGACGCTCCATTTCTCCGCCTACATGGCGGAGTCCATTCGCGCCGCCATCGTGGGCATCGACCGGAGCCAGACCGAAGCCGCACTCTCCATCGGCATGACACGAGCGCAACTGATGCGACGGATCGTGCTGCCGCAGGCGACCCGGATAGCAACACCGACACTGATGAACTACTTCATCGACATGATCAAGTCGACATCGCTGGCCTTCACCCTCGGCGTCACCGAGCTGATGGGGGCGACCCAGAAGGAAGCCGCCGGAAGCTTTCTCTACTTCGAGGCCTTCCTGGTGGTCGCGGTGATCTACTGGATCGTGGTCGAGGCACTCTCCTGGGTGCAAAAATGGCTGGAACAACGACTCAACCGGGCGTATCAGCGATGATCGAACTCAAGGGCATTCGCAAGCAATTCGGCGACCACGTCGTCTTCGACGACATCGATCTCACCCTCGAGCGCGGCGAGATCATCGTGATCGTCGGCCCCTCCGGGACCGGCAAGTCAACCCTGCTGCGCTGCATCAACTTTCTCGAGACGCCCGATGCCGGCCATCTGACCGTTGGCGATCTCAGTCTCGACGCGACCCGCGCGACCCGTGAACAGATCCTCGCGCTGAGACGACGCACGGCGTTCGTGTTCCAGAACTATGCGCTGTTCGCCAACAAGACTGCGCTGCAGAACATCGCCGAGGGCATGATCGTGGTCGACGGCATGCCCAAGGCCAAGGCCTACGCCAGAGGCCGCGAGATTCTCGAGCGCATCGGCCTGGCCGACAAGGCCGATGCCTATCCCGCCTCGCTCTCCGGAGGCCAGCAGCAGCGCGTGGGCATCGGCCGAGCGATGGCGGCCAACGCCGACGTGATCCTGTTCGACGAGCCGACATCCGCGCTGGACCCGCAATGGGTGGAGGAAGTGCTCGGCCTGATGAAGCAGCTCGCGGCGGAACATCAGACCATGATCGTCGTCACTCACGAGATGCAGTTCGCCCGCGAGGTCGCCGATCGCGTGGTATTCATGGACCAGGGCCGCATCATCGAGCAGGCCCCGCCTGCGGAGTTGTTTAGCCAGCCCAGGGACGAGCGCACGCAGCAGTTTCTGCGCAAGATCCTGGCGGCGAACGCCGTCTGATCGACGTTCGTCGCCAGCGGGATCAGCGCGTCGAAGGCGATCTAGAAAGCGTTGGCGCGCCGATGGCAGAAAATCGCCGGGAGCGATTTTCGACGCCGCCTAGCGGCGTCCCGAAGGGAGCCTGCCAGGGATGGCAAGCTCAAAGAAGCGCTCCACCACGTCGTCCCGCACGGGAGGCGTCAGGCAGGAGACGATCACGAACAGCGGCAGGTTGATCATCAAACCCCAGAACCCGGCGTGAATGCCGAGCGGATTGGGCCAGATCAGCGTGAACGCCAGCGTCACGCTGAACCCGCTCACGATCCCAGCCAGCACACCCCTCCGTGACGCGCGGGTCCACAGGAACATGCCGATGAATGCCGGCAACACTTGCGTCGCGAACCCCAGTCCCACCAGCAGGATCATGATCAGATTGCTCGGCTCGCTGATCGCCACCGGTGCCACGATCAACGCCATCACCGGGATCAGCAAGCGACGAGCGAGGCGCGCGGTGGCCGCATCGCCGAGGCGAAACAGCGGCTGGGCGATATCCTTGGCATAGGCCATCGATACCGAATGCAGAAACGGCTCGCAGGAGGACATCGCCGCCGCCAGCGTTCCCGCCCCCAGCAGACCCACCAGCCAGCTCGGCAGGTTCTGCAGCGCAAATTCGAGTGCCACGGTATCGGCCCGGCCCAGGTTGGGAAGCGCGGTGATGCCGATGAAGCCCACCACCACCATCGGCAGCACGACGATATAATAGGTCGGCAGCCAGGTCGCGCTGCGCCGGATCGTGTCGGCCGAACGCGCGCTCATCCACTGGCTCCAGACCGGCGGCATGAACGAGAGCATCGAGACGATGATCGACGTGGTCCAGAACGCGAAGCTCATCTTGCCATCGGCCCCCGGCAGGGTCAGAAACGCCGGCCGTTCGGCAGCCAGGCGCTCGAAGACACCCGCGAACCCCATCTCGCCGGTAGCGTGATGAGCCGCCCACAGCCCGACCGTCCAGGCCACGACCAGCATCAGGATGCCCTGAAAGGCGTTGGTCAGGCCGATGGCCCGTTGACCGCTGACATAGAGATAGATCGCGATGACGCTAAGAATCACGATCACGCCGGCCCAGACCGGGATCCGCCCGCCGCTCATCACCGACAGAATGTAGGCGGACCCCATCGTCTGGAGTACCGCATAGGCCAGCGAGCCGATCGACATCACCAGCGCCGCCAGCCCGCCGAGCAGCGGACTCTGGTAGCGGTCGGCAATAGCCGCGCCCTGGGTGACATGTCCGAAGCGCTGGCCGAAGGCCCACACCTTGGGGCCGCAATACCATGCCACCAGCGCCAGATAGGAGAGATAGATCACCACGTAGAAGACGGCAACGCCCTTGCTGTAGGCCCAGCCGGGCGCGCCCATGAAGGTGTAGGCGCTGATGCTGCCCGCCGCGATCAGCAGATAGAGCGTTATCGGCCCCATGCTTCGCCCGGCAACGCCCCACTCCTCCAGGCTATCCATCAGGTGCCCGCCACGTGCGCGCAACCCGATGAACAGCGCAACGCCGATGTACCCCAGGGTGATCCACAGCGGCAACAGACTAGTCGTCATGAGAAGACACCCGCAGCCAGCGATTGGCAAGGAGCATGACCAGCCAGCACCCCAGCACGATCACGTAGGTCCATACCGCGAGCCACGGCAGCCCCAGCCATAGCCGCGGCTGGTTGAACCAGCCGATCACCGGCCACAGTCCCAGAGCGATCAGCGCCACGAACGCCAGAGTCAGGATCCATCCCTTACCCGAACGTGGGCGGACGACATAATGTTTCATCGATGTGTCTAGCCTTTGCAAAGTCTGGCCTGTGAAGAATCTGGCCTTTGAAGAACCTAGTCGTTGAAAGAGTCTCGTCTTTGGAGCGTCTCACCTTTGGAACGTCTCGTCTTCGAGGAGACTCGTCCTTGAAGTGTCTGGCGCCGCAAGCCCAAAGCGCCATAGAATCATACCGCATCGGGCATTGACGCCCGCCCGCCGTATCGTGAAGCCATTTTCTCTTCTAGGCTAGTAGCCGCTCAATCATAGGGAACGGCATGAAAAGGATTCACTTCAGCCTGCGCGAGTGGCTGCAACATACTGCATCGGCAGGCTATGTCGCCAAGGGAATCATCCACCTGACGATCGGTTGGTTGGCGCTACTGACCACGATAGGGCTTGGCGGCAGCGAAAGCGGCGCTTCGGACGTCATTCGCAAAATCGCGCTGTGGCCGTTCGGACGCGTGCTGCTGGCGCTGATGGGTCTGGGGCTCACCGCTTACGTCCTGTGGCGCCTGGCTCAGGCGTTCTGGGATACCGAGCGCAAGGGCAACGACTGGAAAGGCTGGCTTCAGCGGCTGGGGTTCGCGATCAGCGGCGGCCTCTATACCACGCTGGCCTGGCAATGTGCCACGCTGATCTTTCAGAGCCTCTCCCAGTCGCAAAGCAGCGGATCCTCCCAGAACACCGAACGGCTCATGGGTCTCCCGGGCGGCCGCTGGCTGCTGCTGGCCATCGGCCTCGTCTTCGTCGGCGTCGGTTTCCATCAACTGGTGCGCGCCTGGCGACGCGCCTATCGCAAGAACTGGCACCTGCAAAGCCGGCCCAATCCACCCCTCCCCCTGCTCGAGGCCATCGCCCGGCTCGGCTTGGCGGCCCGCGGTGTCACCTTCCTGCTGATCGGCGGGCTGCTCGCACTAGCGGCGTGGCGTCTCTCGCCCGGCGACGCGCAAGGTCTCGGCGCGGCACTGGACCTGCTGGCTCATCAGCCCTTCGGCGACTGGCTTCTGGGCGCCGTGGCCGTCGGCCTCATCGCCTATGGTGGCTACTGCTTCATCAATGCCGGTTATCGCCGGGTACGTCATCCGCGACACTGACCAATCTCCACGCAGCACGCGGCTCCGGAACGTCCGGTCGAAGACCGAAGATAACCAGGGGCCGATAGAGAAAGCCGCCCAAGACGGGCGGCTTCCAGAGGCTGGCACCTGATGGCCCCAGAGAATTTTTCAGCTTCTGATACGAGGCGGCTCGGCCGGCGATCAGCCCAGCATCAGCGCACCGCCGGCGGCGGCGATAGCGGCACCGATACCGCGCATCCAGCGGTTGTCGCGCTGCATCAGCCAACTGCCGGTCAAGCGACCCAGCAGCGTGATACCCACACTGGCGATGACGAAGCCGAGCGCGTAGAGCGCCGCAGAAGCGCCCGGTGCGAGCTCGCTGCCGTGGGCGTGGCCGTGCAGCAGGATGAACGCGAAGACCAGCGTTCCGCCCAGCGCGCTGGGGAGCTTGACCAGACTGGCCAGCAACACCCCTGCCAGCAGAACGCTGGAGGCGATACCGAACTCGACGCCCAGCAACGGCACGCCACCCCAGGCGAGCCCGGCACCGGCGATCATGCCCAGCGCAATCAGCAGCGGCATGACACGGCGCAGTGCGGGTGCCTGACGGCAGCTCCACAGGCCAACCGCCAGCATGGCGAGTAGATGGTCCAGGCCGGACAGCGGATGCATCAGACCGGCCAGAAAGCTGCCGCCGTGGCCATGCGGCAGCGCGCCGGGATGCGCCATGGCTGCCGAGGCGGCCAGCGTCGCTACCGGCGCGGCCAGCCAGGCCAGACGCCGAGCAGTGAGAAGGGATGAAGTCATGACGGTTCTCCTTGAATGAAACGGACGCAAACTCAGTTGGCGCTCAGCAACGCCTGATCCTCGATGGCTCGGCGCGCCTCGCCGCGTCGCTCCGGCAACATGCCGCGGTCGAGGATGAAACGGACGATCGTCTCGACACCGACGCCGTCGTGCAGATTGGTGAACACGAAGGGGCGTTCACCCCGCATCTTCTTGGCGTCGCGCTCCATCACATCGAGCGACGCGTGAACGTAATCGGCGATATCGATCTTGTTGATGATCAACAGATCCGACTTGGTGATGCCCGGCCCCCCCTTGCGCGGAATCTTGTCGCCGGCGGAGACGTCGATCACGTAAAGCGTCAGATCCGACAGTTCGGGACTGAACGTGGCGGCCAGGTTGTCGCCGCCGGATTCCACCAGCACCAGTTCCAGCGACGGATGGCGCGAGTGAAGGTCATCGATGGCGGCCAGGTTCATCGAGGCATCCTCGCGAATCGCGGTATGCGGGCAGCCTCCGGTTTCCACGCCGATGATGCGGTCCGCGGCCAGGGCATCATGGCGCAGCAGGAAGTCGGCATCCTCGCGGGTGTAGATATCGTTGGTCACCACGGCGATATCGTAGTGTTCGCGCAGCGCCAGACAGAGCTGCTTGAGCAGCGCGGTCTTCCCGGAGCCTACCGGGCCGCCGACACCGACGCGTAAACAGTGCTTCATCTTGTTGCTCTCCTATTCCCTTCACCTTCAACGGCTATCTCGTCCGAAGACATCGAATGAATCGCGACATTCGGACGGCGTCTTCGTCAGCTGCGGAACAGCCGTGAATACTGCGTCTCGTGCAGAGCGCTTGCCAGCGCCAGGCCCGGCAGAACCGGCCCCAGCTCGGCGTCCGATAGCCGATTGGCCACCTCGACGGCGCTGGCCAGCTCGGGCCGTAGCCGCTCGATGAGCCGCTGCGCAGCGGTCTGCCCCAGAGGCAGCGCCTTGCAGGCAGCCGCCAGCTGGTTTTCCAGCCACGCCCAGGCGAAGCCGAGCTGGGTATCCTCGACAGCAACACCGCGCCGATGGGCCAGCCAGGCGAATAGCGTGACGTAAGTCGGGCGCTGCGGTAGCCAGCCGGACACCGGCAACAGATCGAGATCATCCAGCAGGCGGACCAACGCCTGCCCCAGACGCAGATCCTCCTCTGCCAGCTCGGCGGTCTCGCGGTTGGCCTGGAGCCAATCGTTCCAGTACTGCAACGCCTCGTGATCCTCCATCGCCCAGGCGGCCTGAAGCCGGGCCAGCACCGGCAGCTCACATGACGTCAGACCGTCTTCCAGCACGCCGGACAACCACGCGTTCAGGCTCTCTTCGTCGCTCACCCAGTTCAGCTCGAAGGCGCTCTCGAGACCTTGCGACCAGGCAAAGGCACCGATCGGCAAGGCCGGGCTGACGAGTTGCATCAACCCCATCAGCGCCAGCGGATCACGATCCCGTATCGAATCGACTACCACCGTTCAATGCTCATGGTTGTGGCCATGACGGTGGGACAGGTGATGCTGGAAGTCGTAGACCTGCCCATGGCCGCTCGCCGGATCGTGATGATGGCCATGATCGTGCCCATGTCCGTGCCCGAGCCCCTCGGCGTAGGCGCCTGGCTCGGGGTCGAACGGCGCCTTGTGCCGCTCCAGCGCCGCGCCCAGCCTCGCTGCCAGCGCCTCGAGAACGTGGTCTGGCGGGAAGCGTACCCAGCCGCCTTCGTCGTCCTGGCCGATCGCCAGTTGCACGTGCCGGTTACCCAGGTGATAGCAGAGCCGAGCCAGCGCCAGACCGGACGGCACCGATGCGGTCACGACCGGTTCATCGGCGGCCCGGACGGCGACGATCTCGCCGGTTTCGGCGCGCAGCAGCGCCCCATCGCGCAGCACCGGCCCGCGATCCAGAAAAATGCCGATCTCGCGCCCACTGTCGCTGGTCGCCTTCAACCGCCCCCGCATCCGCAGTTCGAACGGTAACGTCACGCTGTCGACAGCTTCGGCGTCGGATGTCGCCTCCAGCCGTTCCATTAATTTCCACATGTCTGTTTGCCTCATGAAGGCCAATACCGGGCACCCGGAATAACCAGACGATAGATAATCGAAAAAGTGCCCTGGCCGACGGTTGAATATCCCACTCAAAAAAGGTGATAACGCTGGGCCAGCGGTAGTTCGGTCGCCGGTTCGCAGGTCAGAAGCTCGCCATCGGCACGCACTTCGTAGGTCTGCGGGTCGACGGTGAGATGCGGGCAGGCATCGTTGAGTTTCATGTCCTTCTTGCGCACGCCCCGCACCTGCCTGACCGCAGCGAGCTCGCTCTCCAGCCCCAGCCTTGCCTTGATCCCGGCATCCAGCGCCGCCTGACTGACGAAACTCAAGCGGGTCGCACTGGCGGCCTTGCCGAAAGCGCCAAACATCGGCCGATAGTGTACCGGCTGCGGCGTTGGAATCGACGCGTTGGCATCCCCCATCGGTGCGGCCGCGATCATGCCGCCCTTGATGATCAGCGCTGGTTTGACACCGAAGAATGCCGGGCTCCACAGCACCAGGTCCGCCAGCTTGCCGACTTCGACGGATCCCACTTCGTGGCCGATGCCATGGGTCAGCGCCGGGTTGATAGTGTATTTGGCAATGTAGCGACGAGCACGGAAATTATCCGCGCCCAGCGCTTCGTCTTCCGGCAGCAGACCACGCTGCACCTTCATCTTGTGGGCGGTCTGCCAGGTGCGGCAGACCACCTCACCGACCCGCCCCATCGCCTGCGAATCGGACGAAATCATCGAGATCACGCCCATGTCGTGGAGGATGTCCTCGGCGGCGATGGTCTCGCGACGAATGCGCGAATCGGCGAAGGCCACGTCTTCGGGAATGTTCGGGTCGAGATGGTGGCACACCATCAGCATGTCGAGATGCTCGTCGATGGTATTGACCGTGTACGGCCGGGTCGGATTGGTCGACGACGGCAGCACGTAGTCCTTCGAGCAGGCGGTGATGATATCGGGCGCATGGCCGCCGCCCGCGCCTTCGGTGTGGTAGGTGTGAATACCGCGCTCCTTGAACGCGGCGATCGTGTCCTCGACGAAGCCGGATTCGTTGAGCGTATCGGTGTGGATCGCCACCTGGACATCGTATCGTTCCGCCACGCTCAGGCAGTTGTCGATCGACGCGGGCGTCGTGCCCCAGTCCTCGTGCAGCTTGAGCCCGATCGCACCGGCGACGATCTGCGCTTCCAGGGCTTCGGGCAGGCTGGCGTTGCCCTTGCCGAGCAGGCCGATGTTCATCGGCAGGGTATCGACCGCCTGCAACATCTTGCCCAGATGCCATTCGCCTGGCGTACAGGTGGTGGCATTGGAGCCGGTGGCCGGCCCGGTACCGCCGCCGAGCATCGTCGTCACCCCGCTCATCAGCGCCTCTTCCACCTGCTGCGGGCAGATGAAATGGATATGCGCGTCGATACCGCCGGCGGTCAGGATCTTGCCCTCTCCGGCGATGACTTCGGTACCCGGACCGATGACGATCTCCACGCCTGGCTGCACGTCGGGGTTGCCGGCCTTGCCGATGGCGGCGATCCGCCCCTTCTGCAGGCCGACATCCGCCTTGACCACGCCCCACCAGTCGAGAATCAAGGCGTTGGTAATGACGGTATCCATGACCGAATCGTCGTGCCGCTGGCTCTGCCCCATGCCGTCACGGATGACCTTGCCGCCGCCGAACTTGACCTCGTCGCCGTAGACGGTGGCATCGCGCTCGACCTCGATCCACAGCTCGGTATCGCCCAGGCGGACCCGGTCACCGACGGTCGGGCCGTACATGTCCGCATAGGCTTGTCGGGTGATTTTGACCATCAGTCGGCCCCTCCATTCTTATCGCCTGCAGGCACATCTCTTGACGGAGATGCCCTTCGCGCGTCCTCGGGCGCGTTAGGGAGCAGCGAGCCCATGACGTCGCCACGGAAACCGTAGACGCGGCGTTCGCCGACGTAGGGCACCAGTGTTACCTCACGGGTCTGTCCCGGTTCGAAGCGGATCGCCGATCCCGCCGGCACGTCGAGGCGGTAGCCCCGGGCCTTGGCGCGATCGAAGGTCAACGCCGGGTTGGTTTCGGCGAAGTGATAGTGGGAGCCCACCTGCACCGGCCGGTCACCGGTGTTGGCCACCGCCAGCGTGAGCGTCTCGAGACCGGCATTGAGCTCGATCTCGCCGTCCTGAATCTGCATTTCACCGGGAATCATCGATTTTCCCTTGTTATCGGTTGTTCGTCACATGGACAGCACCTGGACAGCCAACTGCCATTATCTGACGCGATGCAAGCGAAGGTCAGGGTAGGCGGCAAGCTTCGAAAAAGCGCAGTTGGCTTCAGCCAATGAGCATTTTTCGAAGCGCAGCCAACATCGCCTGACCCAGCGCAGCCGCGTCAGACAATAGGGTCGTGAACCGTGACCAGCTTGGTACCGTCGGGAAAGGTCGCCTCGACCTGCACTTCCTGAATCATCTCGGCGACACCGTCCATGACGTCCTCGCGGGTCAGGATCTCGCGGCCATAGCTCATCAGCTCGGCCACGCTGCGTCCGTCACGCGCCCCTTCCAGGATTTCGAAGCTGATCAGCGCCATCGCTTCCGGGTAGTTGAGCTTGAGCCCGCGCGCGCGCCGCCGTTCCGCCAGCTGTGCCGCACTGAACAGCAGCAGTTTGTCTTTGTCTCGGGGTGTCAGTTCCATATCGATGTCCTGTCTGTAAGCTACGAGCTACGAGCTACGAGCTACGGGCATTGCAATGATGCGCCGGCTTCGGGGCAGCGCAGACGACAGTGCTGGGCCGCTTCGACCAGTATCCGTCGCCGTCGGCATGATGACTACGTGTACCAGATTCGCGGCTCGCACGCCTCGCGGCCGACCAGTAGCGGCCTGAGCGCATGCCAGGCAGCACAGCATAAATCCCACGCTTCATTGCGCGAACCGCCGAGATAACGCAGCAGCAGCACGCCATGACGCTGGGTCACGGCCCAGTTCGGGTTTGCCGGCAGCGCGTCTCGCACCGCTTCAACCGCCTGGCGCGGATCCGTCAGGCCGGCCGCCCACAGCGTCGCCTGGACCGTCGCGCCGCCCTGCCCCCAACGCCCCGAAAAGCGCCGGTGCAGCGGGTCCAGCGGTTGCCGCTCGAGCCATAGCGGCCGACCGTCGTGAAGTAATTGAAAGCGCTGCTCGATGCGACCACTCTCGAACGGGAGATGGCTGGCCGGACGCCCCAGCGCCATGATCTCCCACCCCAGGCAGCGCGCATTGCCCGTCAGCGAGATCTCGGTGCGCTGCTCTCCTTTCGAGCCGTCGAAGGCGATCGTCTCCTGGGGCAGCCACTCCAGTGTCCCGCCATCCTCGACCTCGAGCCGGTTGGTCTGGGACCAGACCACGCCGTGACTGTCTGCCCGATAGAGCTTGGTCGCCGCCGGCGTGGTCAGCACGGCATGCGCCGAAGCCTCGACGTTCACGTCGATCTTCAGGGCATCGCCGCTGACCAGCCCCCCCGGCGGATGCAGCAGGTAGACATGGCAAGGATCGGCCAGCCCGGCCCGATACGGCTCCGGATAGAACGGCCGCTGCACCCGCAAGGGGCCGTGATGTCGCGCTCGGGTCAACCGCGTGCGCCTCATTGGCGCCGCGCCGGTGGATGCCGTGCCCATGGTGCGAGCCGCAAACGCGAGCGACAGCGACGCCTCCCAACGTCGGGTCGCATCGAACCGATGCCCCGAATCGGCGGGGGCCGCCTGCCAATGGCGTGAAGGATCTACCGTCATACTGTCAGGTGTCGCTTGATCAGGTCGTCGCTCAGTTCGGCAATATCGCCACCGGCCACCGCCTGCCCACGATCCATGATCATGAACCTGTCGGCATACCGCCGCGCGAAAGGCAGCTTCTGCTCGACCAGCAGCACGGTCAGGCCATCCTCGCGATTGAGACGCCGGATGACTTCGCCGATCTGCGCGACGATGTTGGGCTGAATGCCCTCGCCCGGCTCGTCGAGGATCAACAGCCGCGGGTCGAGCACCAGCGCCCGACCGATGGCCAGTTGCTGCTGTTGACCGCCGGAAAGATCGCCACCGCGACGATGGCGCATCTCGTTGAGCACCGGGAACAGCTCGTAGATACGCTCGGGAATCCGGCGCTGCCTGTCTCTTCTCGCCGGCAGGCCGATGCGCAGATTCTCCTCGACCGATAGGGTGGCAAAGATCTGGCGCCCCTGGGGCACATAGCCGATCCCCATGCCCGCCCGCGCTTCGGGTCGCCGCTTGAGCAGCGCCTCGCCGTCGAAGCGAATCGCCCCGCTGCGCGCCGCCACCTCGCCCATCACGGTCTTGAGCAGCGTCGTCTTGCCGACGCCGTTGCGCCCCATGACGCAGGTACAGCGGCCGGCAGGCACCTCAAGCGACAGATCGCGGAGGATGTGGCTTTCGCCGTAGTACTGATTGAGCTTGTCGACACTCAGCATCAGGCCGCCTCCTCGTCGCCGCCGAGATAGACCTCGATCACCCGCGGATCGCTGGCGACCTCGTCCATGGTTCCTTCCGCCAGCACGCTGCCCTGATGAAGCACCGTGACCTGCCTGGCGATCGAGCGCACGAAGCCCATGTCGTGTTCGACGACCACCACCGACTGCTGGCCGGCGAGCCGCGTCAGCAGCTCGGCGGTGCGGTGCATCTCCGGCTCGGTCATGCCGGCGACGGGCTCGTCCACCAGCAGCAGCCGGGGCCGCTGCATCAGCAGCATGCCGATTTCGAGCCACTGCTTCTGCCCGTGCGACAGCACGCCGGCCAGGCGATGCCGTGCCGAGGTCAGGCCGATGGTCTCGAGCACCTCGTCGATACGCGCCTGGCCTTCCCGGTCGAGCCGGGCCAGCAAGGTCTTCCAGACCCGCCGGTCGCCGGCCATCGCCAGTTCCAGGTTCTCGGTCACGTCGAGTGCTTCGAAGACCGTCGGTTTCTGGAACTTGCGGCCGATTCCCAGATTGGCGATCTGCGGCTCGTCCAGCGTCAGCAGATTGTGGCGGCTGCCGAACCAGACCTGCCCGTGATCCGGCCGGGTCTTGCCGGTGATGATGTCCATCATCGTCGTCTTGCCAGCCCCGTTGGGGCCGATGATGCAGCGCAGCTCGCCGTCATCGATGGTCAGGTTGAGCTGATTGATGGCTTGAAAGCCGTCGAAGCTGACGCTGACGTCCTCCAGGTAGAGAATCGGACCGTGCCGCACGTCCACTGGCGACTGCGCCGGCGCCATGAAGTCGAAAACACGATCCGGACGGGCGAACTCCCGCAACCTGTCGAAGCGAGTGCTATCGATCACGCTCATGCGCTCACCTCCTGTCGATCCTGCTCTTCGCCATCGTGACGCTTCCCGCGCCAGGTCGAGATCACGCCGGCAATGCCCTGCGGCAGCAACATCGTGACCAGCACGAACAGGCCGCCGAGAATGAACAGCCAGGCATCCGGCATTACCCCGGTCAGTACCGTCTTCAGGTAATTGACCACCAGCGCCCCCAGCAGCGCCCCGTAGAGCGTCGCCCGGCCGCCGAGCGCCACCCATACCACCACCTCGATCGAGAACAGCGGCGCGAAGGTGCTCGGATTGATGATGCCGACCTGCGGGACATAAAGGGCGCCGGCCACCCCGGCGATCATCGCCGAAACCACGAACAGCGCCAGCTTGACGTGGTCGACCCGGTAGCCGATGAAGCGCACCCGCGCCTCGGCATCGCGGGTCGCCACGCTGACCCGCCCAAGGCGAGACACCGTGATCGCCCGGCACAGCCAGAACGCCAGCAGCACGGCCATCCCGGATGCGACGAATAGCGCCACGGTCATGCCTTCGCTCGCGAGCGAAAAGCCCAGCAGCTCGTAGAAGCGCGTCAGTCCGGTGCTGCCGCCCATGCCCATCTCGTTGCGATTGAACGCCAGCATCAGCGCAAAGGTCAGCGCCTGGGTGATGATCGAGAAGTAGACCCCGGTCACCCGCGAGCGAAACGCCAGCCAGCCGAATACCAGCGCCAGCAAACCCGGTGCCAGCAGAACCGCCAGTGCCGCCACCGGAAAGTAGGTCATGATCGACTGCCAGCCGGGCAGCGGTGAGGTCTGCGCGTTGAGATAGAGCCCCATCGCATAGCCGCCCAGGGCAAAGAAGGCGCCATGCCCCAGGCTGAGGATGCCGAGATAGCCCCAGATGAGATCTACCGCCAGCGCCAGCAGCATGTAGGTGAAATACTTGCCGAGCAGCGATACCGTCGCGTTGCTGACGTGCCAGGCGCTCGATTCCGGCAAGGCGTTCAATACCAGCACCACGAGCATGCCGACGATCAGCACCAGGCTGGTCAGGAGCGTCGAGCGGGACAGGAACGCCTGACGCGACCGATCACGTTCATGCAGTAAGGTTTGGGTCGTCATGAGGTCCGCCCCTTGGGTGCAAAGATGCCCTGCGGGCGCTTCTGGATGAACAGGATCACGCCGACCAGCACGATGATCTTGGCCAGTACCGCGCCGACCCACGGCTGCAGCACCTGATTGATCACGCCTAGCGACATGCCGGCGACCAGCGTTCCCCACAGGTTGCCGACCCCGCCGAAGACCACGACCAGGAAGGAGTCGACGATATAGCCCTGGCCCAGGTTGGGGCCGACGTTGGTCAGCTGTGACAGCGCCACGCCGGCGAGTCCGGCAACACCGGCACCCAGCCCGAACGTCAGCATGTCGACACGGGTGGCACGTACGCCCATGGCGCGGGCCATCGCCCGGTTCTGGGTCACTGCACGCACCTCCAGCCCCAGCCGGGTATAGCGCATCAGCGCCCACAGGCCGGCAAAGACCACCAGGCAGAAGAGCAGCACCGCCAGCCGGTTGAGGGTCAGCGACAGCGCCTCGTTGATCTGCCACGCCCCCTGCAGCCAGTCCGGCGAGGTAACGCGACGATTGAGCGGCGAGAACACGCTGCGCACCAGCTGCTGCAGGATCAGGCTGAGGCCGAAGGTGGCCAGCAGCGTCTCCAGCGGGCGTCCCTTGAGAAAGCGGATTACCGTGCGTTCGATCACCACCCCGAACGCACCGGCGACCAGGAAGCCGCCGGGAATGGCCAGCGCCAGCGCCAGCCCCGGCTGCCCCGGTAGCGCCTGCTGGATCATCCAGGTGGTATAGGCGCCGATCATGATCAGCTCGCCATGGGCCATGTTGATCACGCCCATGACGCCGAAGGTGATCGCCAGGCCGATCGCCGCCAGTACCAGAATCGAACCGGCACTGAGACCGAAGAACAGCGTCTGCGCGCGGTCGTACCAGGCGCGCTTGCTCTCGATGCCGCCAAGGACCGCCTGCGCCTCGGCGGCGAGCTCGGAATCACCGGCGGCGATCGGGGTCAACGTGTTTCGCACCCGCGTATCGAGATTGCCGCGTAGCGTCTCCAGCGCGTCGATATCACCCTGCTGGACATCGTAGAGCGCCAGCGCGACATCGAGCTGGCCGCGAACGGACTGGCTCTCCTCGTCGTCGCGCATCGCGCGCACGCTATCGGCATTGTCGGCCGTCACCTCGCCGACCAGACGCTCGGCGGCCGCCAGCCGAGAGGTCTCGTTGCCAGCGCTCAGGGAGAGCGAGGCCAGCAGCCCCTGGATACGGGTGCGCAGATCGTTGTTGATCTTGAAGACTTCGACCGTGCGCCGCGTGCCGGTGCCGGCGTCCTCGAACGTGATGGCATCAATGATCGGCCACTCGCGGCCGCTATCATCGGTGACGATGTAGAAGCGCTCACCGCGACGCTCCTTGCCCAGGCGGCCGTCGAGCAGCGCCTGCAGCCAGCGCGTCTTCTGCTCGGCATCGCTCTCGGCGATCGCCTGAGCGGCATCGCCCTTGGCCTGGAAGCTGCGCGTATCGAGCGCCTCCAGCAGCGCTCGGGACTGCGCATCACTGACAGCGGCCGCCGCCGTCTGGCTGACGGAAAGGCCCCATGCCATCAGCAGGCACAGCAGCACGGAATGCATCAGCAGGCGCGTCAGAAAACGGCCTGTCGAATGTTGAATCTTGGTCATGTTCTTTCCTCGACACCGCCCTTTCGGTGTGGCGTCAGACCCAGGTTCTGCTCGATGCCGCCGGCGCCCGTTCGAGCGCCGGTGGCCTGGCTTCATTCGGCGCCCGGGCCGTCTTCGCAGGTCATCGACTCGACGTCGAGCTTGCCGCAGCGCAGCGGTGCTCTCCAGTCGCTGATCAGGTTCTTGGAGTCCGGCAGGTAGTCCGACCAGGCATCGCCGGCAACCGTCGTCGGCGTCTGCCAGACCACGCTGAACTGCCCATCGTCCTGGATCTCGCCGATCATCACCGGCTTGGTGATGTGGTGGTTGGGCATCATGGTGGAAGCGCCGCCCGAGAGATTGGGCACGGTCACGCCGATGATCGAATCCTTGACCGCGTCGACATCAGTGGTCCCGGCTTTCTCGACCGCCTGCACCCACATGTTGAAGCCGATGTAATGCGCCTCCATCGGATCGTTGGTCACCGCTTCGTCGTTGCCGGTATAGGCGACCCAGTCGTCGATGAAGTCATAGTTGGCGTCGCTGTCGACGCTCATGAAATAGTTCCACGCCGCCATGTGACCAACCAGCGGTGCGGTATCGATACCGGTCAGCTCCTGCTCGCCCACCGAGAACGCGACGACGGGAATGTCGCCCGCGGAGATGCCCTGGTTGGCGAGTTCGTTGTAGAACGGTACGTTGGCATCGCCGTTGATGGTCGAGACGACGGCGGTCTTCCTGCCCTGGCTGCCGAAATCCTTGACCTGCGAGACGATCGACTGCCAGTCGCTGAAACCGAACGGCGTGTAGTTGATCATGATGTCGTCGCCGGCGACGCCGTTCGCCTTGAGATAGGCTTCGAGGATCTTGTTGGTGGTGCGCGGGTAGACGTAGTCGGTGCCCAGCAGCGCCCAGCGCTCGACGCCCTGGCTCATCAGGTAGTCGACGGCCGGGATCGCCTGCTGATTGGGCGCGGCGCCGGTGTAGAAGATATTCTCCGATGACTCCTCGCCTTCGTACTGCACCGGGTAGAACAGCAGCCCGTCGAGTTCCTCGACCACCGGCAGGACCGCCTTGCGGGATGCGGAGGTCCAGTTGCCGAAGATCACGTCGACATGATCGTCGCCGGTCAGCATGTCGCGCGCCTGTTCGGCATAGAGCGACCAGTCCGATGCCGGATCCATCACCACCGGCTCGAGCTGGCGACCGAGCAGACCGCCGGCTTCGTTCTGCTTGTCGATCAGCATCAGCATTTCGTCCTTGAGCGTCGACTCGCTGATGGCCATGGTGCCGGAGAGCGAATGCAGAATGCCGACACGAATCGGGCCATCGTCCTGCGTCTGTTCCTGGGCAATGGCAGCACTACCGAAACCGGTCAGCCCCAGCGCGATGCTGGAACCGGCAATCAACTTGCGAAGGGAGGTTGTTGTCATTGGGTTCTCCTGGTCATGACCCTTGGTGATCGGCCTGATGATCGTAAATATCCGCGCACCAGACGCGACTATCGATCGAAGAACCCTATGCATTTTTCGTGCCTTGATCGCCGCCCTCGTGATTCTCGCATACAAAAAAGAGCGAAAAGCACGGTAAATTCCGTCAACGAGCCAGAAATTGGTGCAAACGAAATCCCTTGGGCACCGCAAAATTGTCGTTAATGGTGCATTCACTGCCGAAGCTGCACAGTCATTGCACCCTTTTCGAGCAAAAAGATAGCGCCATTACGATTGGCGCTTCATGAGAGTGCATGGGGACATTGGCAGGCCGCCGAGGTCGGCTCGAAAAGTCCTCGAACCGATACGGCGATGAGACACGAAGCGGCGGCGCTCGATGCGCGCCGCATGCCAGGGTCGATGGGCCGGAATCGACGGGGCCGGGAGCGACGAGGCCGGGGTCGACGGGGCCGGAACAGCCGGCAGAGACAGAACTAGAACAGATGCCGATCCAGTGCCATCAGCCCTTCCGGGCCGGCAGCGATCTGGCGCTCCAGCGACTCGTTCCGCGGCAACTGGCGCTCCAGGAAGTGCCGCCCCACGATCAGCTTCGCCTGATAGAAGTCTTTCCCGGCCGGGCCGTTTCCGGACAGACCGCGATGCGCCGCGTGGGCGGCCTTGAACCACATCCAGGCATAGAGGGCATGGCCCAGCAGATGCAGATAATCGTGGGCCGCCGCGCCCGCGGCAGCCGGATCCTTCCCGGCGGCCTCGATCAGCGCGGCGCTGACCCGCTCGAGCCTTTCCAGTTCACGCACCGCCGCCTCCCGGAACGGTCGTAGCGGCGACGCCTCGATATCCTCGCCGCCTCCGAGATCTTCCCGCACCCGCTCGGCGAGACGCTTCACGTATGCCCCTTGATTGCGCGTCAACTTGCGCCCGACCAGATCCATCGCCTGGATGCCGTTGGTGCCTTCGTAGATCATCGCGATCCGGGCATCGCGCACGTACTGTTCCGCGCCCCATTCGACGCAGTAGCCATTGCCGCCATAGAGCTGCTGCGCCTCCACCGTGGCCGCGAAGCCGCGATCGGTCAGGAACGCCTTGGCTACCGGGGTCAATAACGCGACCAGATCCGCCGATGCTTCACGCACCTCGTCATCGGGATGGTACTTGGCACGGTCGAGCTCGCTTGCCACGAACGCCGCGAACAGTCGCCCCCCTTCGTTCCAGGCGCGGGCGTCGAGCGCCATGCGGCGCACGTCGGGATGGACGAGAATCGGATCGGCCGCCTGATCCGGTTCGGCAGCGCTGCCGGGCGCCCGGCTCTGGCGCCGCTCGCGGGCGAACGCCATCGCGCCCTGATAGGCCACCTCGCCCAATCCCAGCCCCTGGAGGCCGATCGAAAGCCGCTCATAGTTCATCATGGTGAACATCGTCGCCAGCCCCTGGTGCGGCTCGCCGATCAGAATGCCGCTGGCCGCTTCGAAGTGCATGACACAGGTGGCGCTGCCCTTGATGCCCATCTTGTGTTCGAGGCCGCCACAAACCACCCCGTTGGGCTCGCCGAGCGAGCCGTCCTCCAGCACCTGTCGCTTGGGCACCAGAAACAGCGAGATGCCCTTGGCGCCTGCGGGCGCCTCCGGCAGTTTGGCCAGCACCAGATGGGCGATGTTCTCGGTCAGATCGTGCTCGCCGCCGGTGATCCAGATCTTGCTGCCGGTGATGGCGTAGCCGCCGCTGCCATCGGGCACGGCGCGGGTCTTGATCAGCCCCAGGTCGGTGCCACAGTGCGGCTCGGTCAGGCACATGGTGCCCAGCCACTCGCCGGCGTAGAGCCGCGGCAGATAGAGCGCCTTGGTGGCCTCGTCGGCGTAGGCATCGAGCAGCAGCCCGGCACCGTTGTTGAGCGTCATATAGAGGGCGAAGCTCGCGTTGCTGGCATAGAGCATTTCGTCGAAGGCCTGCGTCAACAGCTTCGGCAGCCCCTGCCCGCCATGGTCGGGATTGCCTCCCAGCCCGCACCAGCCGCCTCGGGCCAACTCGAGAAACGCCTCCCTGAACCCGGCCGGCGTCCGTACCTCGCCGCCTTCGAAGTGGCAGCCTTCGGCGTCTCCGCGCTGGTTGAGCGGAAACAGTTCGGCCTCGACGAGACGCCCGGCCTCTTCGAGAATGGCATCGGCGAGCTCGGCGTTGAGTTCGGCGGTGGGCGGCATCGCCTGCCATTCCTGATCGGCATGGAACACTTCGTCACGAACGAAGCGCATATCTTCGAGCGGTGCACGATAATCGGCCATTGGAACTCTCCCGGCGGGCTTCAAACATTCGTTTCAATATGGCCATGACTATAGGTGAGAAGAGCGGCGGCCTTCACTCTGACCTTGGTCTAGGCTTTGCCTGAAAAGTGCCTGCGCTCACCGGCTTCTCTCACCGCATCCGGTTTCCCTCCCGTGCCGAACGCTACCATTGGCGACGTTTTTCACCGTATCAGCGGCAGTAAGCGCGAAGATTCCTTCGGGACGGTTGGAACGACCGACTTGATTCAGGATAATTGGCAACTTGCGTGTTCCCGCGGATACGCCAGACTGAGTGCTCTCCCCCACAGGCCGAGCGCTCTCTGGCACGACGCCCGAACGACGCAAGGGAGCGCAAGGGAATCGTCGCCATTCGCCGTGCGATTGCGACTTGGAATAGACTCATCAAAGAATGGAGACGGCTAGTGGCTCAAGACGCCGACAATCAGCCGGATGCGCCGCAGGAAGGCATACCGGCACCCGAGGGTCCCGCCAATCTCATCGATACCGATTATGTGATTGGCCAGGACAATATCCAGACCAACAAGTTTGGTTTCAATGTCGATCTGCATGGCAAGGTCTTCTCGATCTCGTCGCTGCTGATTCTGTTTTTCGTCATCATCACGTTGGCGCTGCCGGACCAGATGGGTCCGCTGTTCAACGGAGCGAAAGGCTTTCTGACCGACAACCTGAGCTGGCTGTTCTTGTTCGCCGCCAATATTTTCGTGCTGGTTTCCGTCGTGCTGATCTTCACGCCGCTGGGCAAGGTGAGAATCGGTGGCCTGCATGCCAAACCGGATTTCAGCTACGCCGGCTGGTTTGCCATGCTGTTCGCAGCGGGCATGGGTATCGGGCTGATGTTCTACGGCGTCTCCGAACCGATCACGCACTTCGGCACGTCCATTTCCGGTGATTCCTGGGCGCCGCTGGGGGGTGCCGAAGGCGACCAGGCCGCCGCGCAATCCCTGGCCATGGCTGCCACCATCTTCCACTGGGGTCTGCACCCGTGGGGTATCTACGCGGTCGTCGCGCTGTCGCTGGCACTCTTTTCCTTCAACAAGGGCCTGCCGCTGACCATGCGCTCGATCTTCTACCCGATTCTGGGTGAGCGGATCTGGGGCTGGCCGGGCCACGTCATCGATATCCTGGCCGTGTTCGCCACGCTGTTCGGCCTGGCGACCTCTCTGGGTCTCGGTGCTTCCCAGGCCTCTGCCGGCCTCAACTACCTGTTCGGTATTCCCAATACCGACGTGACCATGGTGCTGCTGATCATCGGTATCACGCTGGTTGCGCTGATGTCGGTCATGCTGGGTGTCGACAAGGGCGTTCAGCGTCTGTCGCAGATCAACATGGGCCTGGCCTTCCTGCTGCTGCTGTTCGTGATCATCGTCGGCCCGACGCTGCTGATCGCTACCGGCTTCATCGAGAACATGGGCTCCTACCTCGCGAACCTGCCGGCGCTCTCCAACCCGTTCGGTCGTGACGATACCAACTTCGTCCATGGCTGGACCGCCTTCTACTGGGCCTGGTGGATCTCCTGGTCACCGTTCGTGGGCATGTTCATCGCCCGCGTCAGCCGGGGTCGTACGGTGCGCGAGTTCCTGATCGCCGTGCTGCTGGTGCCCACCGTCGTTTCCGTTCTGTGGATGACGGCCTTCGGTGACACTGCGATCGACCAGCTTGCCAACCAAGGCTTCGAAGGCGTCAAGAATGCCGCGCTGGAGCTGCAGCTGTTCACCATGCTGGGCCAGTTGCCGCTGACGACGATCACCTCGTTCGTTGGCATCATTCTGGTCATGGTGTTCTTCATCACCTCTTCCGACTCCGGCTCGCTGGTCATCGACTCGATCACCGCTGGCGGTAAGGTCGACGCACCGAAGCCGCAGCGCGTGTTCTGGGCCTTGATCGAAGGTGCCATTGCCATCGCGCTACTGCTGGGCGGTGGATTGACGGCACTGCAGGCCGCAGTGATCGCTACTGGCCTGCCGTTCACCATCGTCCTGCTGGCCGCGTGCTATGCGATCATCCAGGGGCTGCGTTCCGAACCCCGCGGCTGATGGCATCGTAGACGGTGGATCCAAAAAAGCGGGCGGCTCATGGAGCCGCCCGCTTTTCGTTGAAGTCCTCGATATTCCCTTCCCGGCTCGTGCCGGCTTACCGCCACAGCGCGCTGACCGGCGTGTTCCAATCGTAGTGATAGAGAATCTGGGCCTGCAGCAGTTCTGCCGTAGCCAGTGAGTCGACCAGGGCGTGATGGCCGGTATAAGCGGGAAGATGGTAGCGCTGGCGACTCTCGTGGAGGCGAATCGAGGCCATGGGCCGCCCCGCCCAGCGCCGCAGCCTGGCCCACCAGGGCTGGCGATGGATCCGCGCTTCCAGTGACATGGTGTCGATCATCGGCATCAGCAGACCATCGCCCAGACGCTCGCGAATCGCGGCATCCAGGAAAGTCCGCTCCAACTGACGATAGTGCACCACGGCCAGCCGACCGGCGAGCACCGTCAGCAGCTCGTCGATGATCGATGCAAAATCAGGAGCATCCGCCACTTCTGCATGGGTGATGTGATGAAAGGCGACCGATTCATCGCTCAACTGGCGCCGGGGCGACAGCACCCAGTAGCGGCCGTCCGCGGGGCGGATTCGCGACAGGGTGAACGGCATCACGCCGACGCTGACGATGTCGTGGCGGTTGCCGTCCAGGCCGGTGGTCTCGAAATCCATGGCCACCAGCGGCGCCTCGCCGATCGGCATGTCGGGGTCCAGCGTACCCTGCGCGAAGAAGCTGGCCAGCCGCGGCACCTGGGTCTGTTGCGCGCGGGCTGCCATGTAGTCGGGCCAGTTCGGCCGAGTGCTTCCTTTCGAGCTCAGGCGCGGCATCAGCGACGACTCCGGGACGAGGCATTGCCGCCCGGCTGGGCAGCACCCTTCGACGCCCCCTGCCTGGACGGCATGGTGTAGCGAAAGGAGAGAAACTTCTGGGCGTTGCTGATCGCTTCGAAGGCATCCTTGAGATGGTGACGCTCACGGCTGTCGATGTTTTCGGGATCGATGCTGTTGTCGGGCTCGGCGCCCTGCTCGATCGCGTCGGCCTGATGGCGAATGCGCACCATCGACATGAATTCGAAGGCGTAGCGAAGGCGCTCGGTGACGCCGTCCGCCAACAGCTTCGTCTGGGCGATATCGTCGAGACGGGCGAAGCTGTTCTGGGCTTTCGAGCCGCAGGCCAGCGCATGGACGCGCACCAGATCCGTCAACGGCGCGGTGCCACGGCGCTTGAGATTGATCGACTTGCGGTGCTCGCCATCCTGCTCCATGACGAACTTGCGGAAGAAGCCCAGCGGCGGCGTCCGGTTCTTGGCGTTGCGCGCCAGCGCCGCGAGAAAGACAGGGCGCTGCGGCGCCAGTTCGGCGATCAGATCCTGCAGCGACTCGACCATGGGCGCCTCGCCATGCACCGGGGCCAGATCGAAGAAGATGGAGCTGTGCAGCAGCCGTTCGCCGTTGGGTTCGTCCATCCACTCGGTGAAATAGCGCTTCCAGACCGCCAGCGGCTGCCGCCAGCGCGGGTTGGTCGCCATCACGTCGCCCTTGCAATAGGCGTAACCGCAGGCGGCAAGGCCATCACAGACGAACTTGGCCAGGGCTTCGAAATAGGCTTCGTGCTGTGCCGGATCGTAGCTGTCGTCGAGCACCAGCGCGTTGTCCTGATCGGCGTTGATGGTCGGCTCTTCCCGCGCCATCGAGCCCAGCACCATGAAGCAGTAGGGAACCGGCGCCGGCCCCAGTTCGGCTTCCGCCAGCTCGAGCAGACGCTGTGTGAACGCCCGGCCGATCGTTGCCAGCGCCCGGCAGACCATCTCCGAATTGGCACCGTCGGCGACCATGCGCACGAACCCCGTGCGAGCCTCGGGGGACAGTCTGGCGAGCTGTTCCGGCGTGTTCTGAACGAAGATGTTGTTGACCAGAAACAGGCTGCTGTGGGTCTCGTGGCGCACGATATCGGAGAGGTGCAGCACGCCGACCGGCTGGCGACGATGCAGCACCGGCAGATGGTGAACCTGGTTGCGCAGCATGCTCAGCATCGCTTCGTAGACCGATTCATCGGACTGGGTCACGATCAACTTCCGCGACATCACCTCGCCCACCGCCGTGTCGGGCGACTTGCCCTCCGCCAGCACGCGGGTGCAGAAATCGCGATCGGTGAGAATGCCGTTGAGCTGCCAGTATCGGCCGTCACGCCCGGTGAACGTATAGGCGGACTGCGTCTCGGTGACATCCACCACCAGCACGCAGGTCGCGTTGGCGTCGCGCATCTGCTGCGCAGCCTGCTGCAGCGAAGTGCTGGCCTCGACCATTTCCGGCTGGCGCGTGATCAGCTTGCGCACTCGCGTGGTCATCAGGCCGCTGTCGTCGCGCTGCTGTTCGACCGTCACCTTGAGTCGCTGGCCGCCGGTCTCCACGAATTCGGAGAAGTCGTCGTCTTCCTCGCAGACCGCTTCGAACACATCGCCGGGGATGAAATAGATCAGCGTGTCCTCGATCGCGCTGACCGGATAGCGCACCCGGCGATTGCTGCGCAGCAGGTCCGCGTAACCGAAGATATCGCCCTCGCTCAGGCGATTGAACAACCGGCCACTGCGCTGATACATCTCGACCGCGCCGCTGCGGATGTACCACAGGGAGTCGATCGGCTGATCCTTGACCAGCAGCTCGCTGCCGGCCTGGAAGTAGCGAATCTCGACCTCGCCGGCAATGCGATCGAGCAACGCATCGGGAAGATTGTCGAACGGCGCGAACTGCGCCATATGGCTGCGGATATCCAACTGCTCAACGTTCATGCGCCCCTCCCCGTCGCGAAGGCTTATTGTCGAAGGGCCGGGAGATGGCGTCAACGACGGCTTGTCTGCTATCCGTTTGATCCGCCGGTAAAAACCGCCGTTGTCGCCATCGGCCTGAAGAGCACGAAGCGCCGGGTCAGTCACCCTCGCGCGCGAGTGCGCGCAGCCGATCGCTGGCGATTTCGAAGATTCCCTGGGTCGAGACGTCGGTCATGCCTCCGACATGCGGCGTCGCGATCACGTTCTGGGCGAATATCGGATCCGCGGGATCGGGCGGCTCTTCCCAGAACACGTCGAGCCCGGCGCCACCCAGCCGGCCCGAGCGCAGCGCCTGCAACAGCGCGTCGCGCTCAACCAGCCCGCCGCGCCCCAGATTGATCAGAAAGCTGCCCGGCTTAAAGGTCGTCAGGGAGGCCGCATCGATCAGGTGATGGGTTTGCGGGGTATCCGGCAGCGTCAAGACGACGAAATCCGCCCGCGCCAGCAGCGTGGGCAGCTCTTCCAGCGTGCCCAACCAGGCAAGCCCGTGGCGTTCGGCGACCGCGGGGTCGGCGTGGCGCTTGATGCCCAGCAGGGTCATGTCGAAAGCGTGCAGCCGCCTGGCCAGCGCCCGGCCCAGACCGCCCAGCCCCACGATTCCCGCTGTCTTGCCCTTGAGTCCCATCCCGATCGGTCCGCCCAACTGGCGGTCGGCCAGAAACTCGGGAATTCGCTTCGCCTGCCGGGCCAGCCCCAGCATCATCCAGATGCCCAGCTCCGCCACGGAATCGGCGTTGCCCGAGATATCCGTCGGCACATTGGCGACCTCGATGCCCCGCGCCTCGGCCGCCTGCCGGTCGACGCCCTCCAGTCCGGCACCGATCTGCTGTATGAGTTTGAGACGATCGGCCGTCGCCAGCAGCGGCGCATCCACGCGGCTCATGGTCGGAATCAGCGCATCGAAACCCGCCAGGGTCTTCAACTCGTATCCACCGGCCGCCACGAACTCGACATCGGGCAGGGCCTGCCGGAACTTGGCGAGAATACCGCCCCAGGCATCCTCCTCGGCTGCAAATAGTACGCGCACGGGTGCCCTCTCATCGTGAATCGGAGAAAAATACCATGCCGGGTAACGGGTTCGGAGTAAATGGCGGGACCAGCGCTCGTCAGGCGCTATCGGCCTTCGACAACGGCGTGGGATGCTTCCCTTCGACCCAGCCGAGACTGCCGCTGTCGCTCGGCTGGAACCAGTCGAGGCGAGCCGCCAGCTCGACCACGCTGCCGACGATGATCAATGTCGGCGGTCTTGGCTGATACCGGTCGAGGCTCGGGGGCAAATGCCCGAGCGTTCCCAGATGCACACGCTGATTGGCCGTCGTGCCCTGCTCGACCAGCGCCATCGGCGTGGCGGCATCGAGCCCATGCGCCACCAGCCGCTCGCGAATCAGATCCAGCGCTCCCAGCCCCATGTAGAAGACCAGGGTCTGGCCGCCGCGGGCCAGTGCCGGCCAGTCGAGGTCGCAGCTGCCGTTCTTGAGATGACCAGTGACGAAGCGCACCGACTGGGCGTGATCGCGATGGGTCAACGGTATCCCGGCGTAGGCCGCGCAACCGGACGCCGCGGTGATCCCCGGCACCACGTCGAAATCGACGCCGGCTTCGACCAGCGTCTCGAGCTCTTCGCCACCGCGACCGAAGATGAACGGATCGCCCCCCTTCAAGCGAACCACCCGGTTGCCTGCTTTCGCCCAATCGACCAGCGCCTGATTGATCCCCTCCTGCGGCACGCTGTGCCGGGAGCGCGCCTTGCCGACGTAGAAACGCTTCGCCTCCGGCCTGGCCAGCGCCAGGATCTCCTGACTGACCAACCGGTCGTGAATCACCACGTCCGCGCGCTGCAGTTGCTTGAGCGCCTTCAGCGTCAGCAGTTCCGGATCGCCCGGCCCGGCGCCGACCAACGAGACATGCCCCCGCTGCCAGTGCGTGCCGGCGGGTGCCGCCGCGTCTTGAACGGTCACTCTCGGCGGCAGCCGGACGCTGCATAGCGCCGGATGCGACGGCACGAAAACGGCCACGCCTGCCTGCCGCGCCAGCGTCGCCATTCGGCGATCGCGCTCGCCGTCACCCGTGGCGACCAGCCATAGCTGACCGATACCGGGCACCGGCTCCGCGTCGTCCATCTTCCATTCTTGCGCCTGGCACAGGCGTGCCAGGGCCGGCATCGCCGAAGTGGCATGCACGGTCACCGCCGGCACCAGCCCGGCGATACGCTGCGCCAGTATCAGCGCTTCGCTGCCGCCACCGATGAGATGCACATCGAGACAGGCAGGGTCATATTGGAGAGTGAGCGAGTCGGTCACGAGTCGGGCCGCTGGTCGGAAAGAAGAACGTGGCGCGCCGGGCTGAAGCGTATTCGGTCGAGGAACGCGCGACTGAGGCATAGGACTGAAGCATAGCCTGCAACGCCACCCTGATGGATTGAGTGTACGGCTTCCCCTGCGCACGACGAAGTAACGCTTTTTTGTAGAGTTATAACCAAACGATCCCTCATGCCATTTGGCTATGAGGGATCGTCGACAACGGGATCAGTCGGCGTTGAAGCGAGTGACCCCGCCCATATACGGCGCCAGCGCCGCGGGCACGTCGATGCTGCCGTCGGCGTTCTGATAGTTTTCCAGCACCGCCAGCAGACAGCGCCCCACCGCCAGGCCCGAGCCATTCAGCGTATGCACCAACTGCGGCTTCTTCTGATCCGGGCTGCGGAAGCGCGCCTGCATTCGCCGTGCCTGGAAGTCCTCGCAGTTGGAAACGGAGGATATCTCGCGATACGTCGCCTGGCTCGGCAACCAGACCTCGAGATCGTAGGTCTTGGTGGCACTGGCGCCCATGTCGCCGGTGCACAGCGTCACCACGCGATACGGCAGCTCCAGTGCCTGCAGAATCGCCTCGGCGTGGCTGCGCATCGCCTCCAGCGCCTCGTAGCTGGTCGCCGGGTCGACCACCTGCACCATCTCGACCTTGTCGAACTGGTGCTGGCGAATCATTCCGCGGGTGTCGCGACCGTAGGCGCCGGCCTCGCTGCGGAAGCACGGGGTATGGGCGGTCAACTTCAATGGCAACGAGGCGTGATCGAGAATCTCGTCGCGCACGAAATTGGTCAGCGGGACTTCGGCGGTCGGGATCAGGTAGTAGTCGCTGTCGGCGAGCTTGAAAAGATCCTCGCCGAACTTGGGCAACTGGCCGGTGCCCGTCAACGTCTCGGCATTGACCATGTAGGGCACGTAGCACTCTTCGTAGCCGTGATCCTGGGTCTGCTTGTCGAGCATGAACTGGATCAGCGCCCGGTGCAGGCGGGCGATCGGCCCGCGCATCACGGCGAAACGCGAGCCGGTCAGCTTGGTTGCCATCTCGAAATCGAGATAGCCGAACCGGGCCCCCAGGTCGACATGGTCGCGAACCTCGAAGTCGAATTCGCGTGGCGTTCCCCAGCGATGCAGCTCGACATTGTCGCCCTCGTCGGCTCCCTCGGGAACGTCTTCATGAGGCAGGTTGGGCAGCCCGGCCACCAGATCGTCCCAGGCCTGTTGCACTTCGCCCAGCTCGCGCTTGGCACGGTCGAGATCATCGCCAAGCTGACCCACTTCGGCGAGCAGCGGCTGGATGTCTTCCCCGGCGGCCTTCGCCTTGCCAATCGATTTGGAACGCACGTTACGCTCGTTCTGCAACTGCTCGGTCCGCGTCTGCAGCTCGCGACGCCGGGACTCGAGCGACTCGAGCTGTTCGGTATCGAGAGTGAAGCCCCGCAGGGCCAGGCGTTGGGCGACGAACTGCGGATCGCTACGCAACAGCTTCGGATCGAGCATGACTGAGTTCCGTTAGTTGAAAGCAGAGAATCTTGATCTGGATACGACCAAAAACGCGGCGCAACCCAATGAGAGTCACGACGCCCCGGCCGATTATTCTATGGTCAGCGAAGACCAGCAAAGGCCAGCGAAGAGCGCTCATTGTAAGGAAAACCCCACCCCGGCACCATGCACCACCGGGGATTCGTGTCACAGCGCTGTTTGGCGCGCTAAACTATCCGCCCTCGAGCGCTCCGGCGCCAAGAACCGATAACCTGCCGGATGGAATCCGTCCGGCGACGGCCGCCCGACCGGCCCGACGTGATGGCTTGATGCATGACGATGATTACACGCCTAGATCCGGCCAGTGCCGATCTCACCCTGCCCGAGCGCTATCGCCGGTTCCTCGCCGAGCTGGCCGATGCGGGTTTCCGGGGAGACATCGGCGACGATGCCGCCAACCGTACCGTGCTGACGACGGACAACTCCATTTACCAGCGCCTGCCGATGGCGGTGCTCTATCCGCGCGATGCTGCCGATCTCGAACTGATCGCCCGCCTGCTCGGACGCGAGGCGCACCGCGACATCGTGCTCGCCCCGCGCGGCGGCGGCACCGGCACCAACGGCCAGTCGCTGACCGACGGGCTGGTAGTGGATGTCTCCCGTTACATGAACCGGATCCTCGAGATCGACGTCGAGAACCGCCGGGTGCGGGTTCAGGCCGGCGTGGTCAAGGATCAGCTCAACGCCGCGCTCAAGCCCCATGGACTGTTCTTCGCCCCGGAGCTTTCCACCTCCAACCGCGCCACGATTGGCGGCATGATTTCCACCGATGCCAGCGGCCAGGGCAGTTGCGAATACGGCAAGACGCGCAACCACGTGCTCGAGATCGATGTCGTGCTGCCCGGCGGCGAACGGCTCGAGAGTCGGCCGCTGACCGAGACAGCACTGGCGGCCGCCTGCCAGCGCAACGACCGGGTCGGTGAGATCTACCGCGCGGTGAGCGACATCGTGACTACCGAGCGGGAGCGCATCGCGGCGACGTTTCCGCCGCTCAACCGCTGTCTGACCGGCTACGATCTGGCACATCTGACCGACGACGAAGGCCGCTTCGATCTCAACAGCGTCTTGTGCGGCGCCGAGGGCTCGCTGGCGCTGCTCAACGAGGCGACGCTCAACGTGTTGCCGCTGCCCAAACACTCGACCCTGGTCAACGTGCGCTATACCGGCTTCATGGACGCGCTGCGCGATGCCAAGGCGCTGATGGCGGAAGGCAGCCCGACATCGATCGAAACCATCGACGACCGGGTACTGCAGCTGGCGATGGAGGATTTCGTCTGGGACAGCGTGGCGGAATTCTTCCCCGTCGTTGGTGACAATGGCGAGCGCGGGACACCGATTCGCGGCATCAACCTGGTTGAGTTCAACGATGACGATCCGGCGCGGCTGGCAGAGCGCGTTCAGGCGTTCGTCGCGCATCTCGGCTCGGATGCCGGCGTCCAACGGCTCGGCTACACCCTGGCCGAGGGCCGCCCGCAGATCGCCCGGGTCTATGCCATGCGCAAGCGCGCCGTGGGCCTGCTCGGCAATGCCAAGGGCGAGAAGCGTCCGATCCCGTTCGTCGAGGACACGGCCGTCCCGCCCGAGCGACTGGCCGACTACATCGCCGAGTTTCGCCAGTTGCTGGATGCTCGGGGCCTCGAATACGGCATGTTCGGCCACGTCGACGCCGGCGTGCTGCACGTCCGCCCCGCCATCGACATGAAGGATCCGGCGCAGGCGCGCCTGATTCGCGAGATTTCCGACGAGGTGGCAGCGCTGACCCAGCGCTACGGTGGGCTGCTGTGGGGTGAACACGGCAAGGGCGTGCGTTCCGAATATACGCCGCGCTTCTTCGGCGAGCTCTACCCCGCGCTGCAACGGGTGAAAGCCGCCTTCGACCCGCACAACCAGTTCAACCCGGGCAAGGTCGCGACACCGCTCTCTAGCCCGCCCGAAGCCGCGGGTCTTTCCATCCCGCCCGAAGCCGCGGGTCTTTCCATCCCGCCCGAAGCCGCGGGTCTTTCCATCCCGCCCGAAGACGCGGGCAGCGCGAAAGGTACAACCACGCATTCCGCAGCGTCGGGAGAGAGGTCAGGCGAGATCGGCATCGTCGACGGCTTCGATCCGGGGCTGCTGGCGATCGATGGCGTTACCACGCGCGGCGAGCTGGATCGCCAGATCGACGAGCGGGTCTGGCAGGAGAACGCCAGCGCCGTCTACTGCAACGGCAACGGCGCCTGCTACAACTACGATCCGGCCGATGCCATGTGTCCTTCCTGGAAGGCGACGCGTGAACGCATCCACTCCCCCAAGGGCCGCGCCAGCCTGATGCGCGAATGGCTGCGCCGCCAGGGCAACGCCGGTGTCGACGTGATCGAGGTGAGCCGAGCCCAGCGCCGCGGCGGCCTCGGCGCCTGGCTCCTGGCCCAGCCCGGCAAGATCGGGCGGTCGATCGCCCGGCGGCGCGGCGAAGCGGACTTCTCGCACGAGGTTCATGACGCCATGGCCGGGTGTCTGGCGTGCAAGTCCTGCGCCGGCCAGTGTCCGATCAAGGTTGACGTGCCGGATTTCCGCTCGCGCTTTCTGGAGAGCTACCACAGCCGCTACGCGCGCCCGCTGCGCGACTATCTGATCGGCGGGCTCGAGTTCGTGGTGCCGCATCTTCGACCGGTGACGCCACTCTACAACGCCCTGCTCGACAACCGCCTGGTCGACCGCTTCCTGGCGAAGGGTCTCGGCATCGTCGACAGTCCGAAACTCTCCCGCGCCAGCCTCGGGAAAACGCTCGCCGCCTGGGGCGTCGCCGAAGCCACGCCGTTGACGCTGGGGCGACTCACGGCGGCCCAGAAAAGCCGCAGCGTGGTGCTGGTGCAGGACGCCTTTACCAGCCACTTCGAGTCGCGACTGGTGATGGATGTGGTCGAGCTGCTGTCGCGCCTGGATATCCGGGTGTTCGTGGCGCCCTTCCACCCCAATGGCAAGCCGCTGCACGTGCAGGGCTTCCTCGGTCGCTTCGAGCGAGTGGCGGCAAGGCAGGCGGCCAGGCTCCGAGCGCTTTCCCGCTTCGGCGTACCGCTGGTGGGTATCGATCCGGCGATGACGCTCACCTACCGTCAGGAATACGTCAAGACGCTGGGGCCGCAGGCGGTGCCGGAGGTACTGCTGCTGCAGGAGTGGCTGCTATCGCTGGGGCAATCGATTCTGCCGCGAGGCTGGCGCGACGAGGCGACCGGCACCGACCCCGGCTATCGCCTGATGAGCCACTGTACCGAGAAGACCAACGCGCCGGGCAGCCCCAGGAGCTGGCAGCAGCTGTTCGCGCACTTCGGGCTTCAACTGGATCTGGTCGCCACCGGCTGCTGCGGCATGTCCGGCACCTACGGGCACGAAGCGCGCAACCGCGACACCTCGGAAAAAATCTACGACCTCTCGTGGCGCGAACCGGTGGAAGATGACGCCAATACCGGTCGCCTGCTCGCCACGGGTTACTCCTGTCGCAGCCAGGTCAAGCGGCTGTCGGATCAGATACTGCCGCACCCGTTACAGGCGCTGTTGAAATGGATCAAGATCGCGGATGGGTCTATTAATTGAGCCATTGAGCCATTGAGCCGTCGAACAGAAACGGGGTTCGAAGACGAGCCCCCGCGGCCGCTGTATCCATTGACCGACCGCTTCCCTCGCCAACCAGGAGCCAACCCATGTCCGCCGCGAAGCATGTCGTTTGTCCGCACTGTCATGCCGTCAACCGAGTCGCCAACGAGCGCCTGCGGGACGGCCCCCAGTGCGGGCGCTGCCACAACGCCCTGTTCGGGGACCAGCCGCTGACGCTGGATTCGGCCAATTTCGATCGTTTCGTGTCGCGTAGCGATCTGCCGATTCTGATCGACTTCTGGGCCGACTGGTGCGGCCCCTGCAAGGCGATGGCGCCAGGGTTCGCCCAAGCCGCCAGGGCGTTGTCGCCGAACGTCATCCTGGGCAAGCTGGATACCGAAGCCGCGACGGATATCGCCTCGCGATTCGGTATTCGCAGCATCCCGACGCTGATCCTGTTCCGCGGCGGGCGAGAGATCGCGCGCCAGGCCGGTGCCATGGGCTCCGCGGATATCGTCAACTGGACCCAGCGACAACTCGCCACACCCTGAAGCCTCCTTTGCCTTCGATTCGGCATTGCATCAATGCAATGCCGCCGCTAGTCTGCGCGCCTTTTGCCACCTCCTGGAGAGACTGCCATGGAAAACGCTGCCCTTGCCCTCACCGGCATCGGCCTGCTGGCGCTGATCTGCCAATGGCTTGCCTGGCAGCTCCGGGTGCCCGCCATTCTGCCGCTGCTGATCGCCGGCATCGCCGCCGGCCCGGTGACCGGTATCCTCGATCCCGACGCGGTGCTGGGCGACCTGCTGTTCCCGCTGGTCTCCCTGGCGGTGGCGGTGATCCTGTTCGAGGGCGCCTTGACGCTGGATTTCCGCGAGCTTCGCGGCCATGGCCGCACGGTCAGCCGGCTGGTGACCTGGGGCGCGCTGATCACGGCGCTGATCGCCATCGCCGCCGCGCATCTGGTACTGGGCCTCTCCTGGGAGATGGCCAGCGTGCTGGGGGCGTTACTGGTGGTGACCGGCCCGACAGTAGTATTGCCGCTGCTGCAAACCCTGCGCGCCCGGGAACACGTCAGCCAGATCTTGCGCTGGGAAGGCATCCTGATCGATCCGATCGGCGCCATCGGCGCGGTACTGGTCTACGAGTTCGTCGCCCTGGGGCTCTCCAACGGTGCGGCAGCGCATACCCTGCTGAGCTTCGCCCAGACCGCGGTGATCGGCTTCGGCCTGGGCACGGCCGGTGGCTATCTATGGGGCAGCGTGCTGCGTCACTACTGGCTGCCCCAACGGCTGCACAGCTTCGGCACTCTGATGATCATGCTGACGCTGTTCACCGCATCGAACCTGCTGTTCCACGAGTCGGGCCTGCTGACCGTCACCGTCATGGGGGTATGGATGGCGAACATGCGCGGCGTACCGACCCAGCCGATCCTGGAGTTCAAGGAGACGCTATCGATCCTGCTGATCTCGGGGCTATTCATCCTGCTGGCCGCGCGCCTGAGCCTGGCCCAGTTGAGCCTGCTGTCGTGGGAAGCGTGGGCGTTTCTGGTCATCCTGGTGTGGGTCGCGCGGCCGCTGGCGGTGTGGCTGTGTACCTGGGGCAGCTCGCTCAACTGGCGGGAAAAGGCGCTGCTGGCCTGGCTCTCTCCCCGCGGAATCGTCGCGGCGGCCGTGGCCTCGCTGTTCGCGATTCGCCTCGAGGCGCTGGAGGTTCCCGGCGCCGAGCTGCTGGTGCCGGTCACGTTTCTGGTGATCATCAGCACCGTCGTCGTCCAGAGCCTGTTTTCGCGCCCGCTGGCGAGGCTGCTGAAGGTGAACGCTCCTACCGCATCGGGATTCCTGATCATCGGCGCCAACCCCGTCTCGCGGGCATTCGGCAGCGCGCTTCAGGAAGCCGGTTTCGCGGTGCGGCTGTGCGATCACAACTGGGACGCCATCCAGGAAGCGCGGATGACCAATATCCCGACCTACTACGGCAACCCGCTGTCGGAGCACGCCGCCCAGCATCTGGGGCTGACCGGCATCGGCCACCTGCTGCCGCTGTCGCCCTACCGCGAGCTCAACAATCTGGCCGCGCTGCACTTCGAGCACGTCCTCGGCCACGGCAAGGTCTTCCGGCTGGCGGTGGAGTCCTCCCGTAATGCGCGGCGTCACCATCAACAGGCGCTGGCGCACCTGCCGCTGCTGTTCGACGGCAATACGACATTCACCCGCCTGTCGAGTCTGATCGGCCAGGGCGCCGTGGTTCGCCACGCCAATATCAGCGACAACTTCGATATCGACGATTATCGGCGTATTCATCACGATCGCCTGCTGACGTTGTTCACGCTCTCGACCAGTGGCCGGATCCGTATCGCCACGGCCGAAAAACCGCTCAACCCGAAGGCGGGCGATACGCTGATCAGCCTGATATTCCCGGATTCGCCCGAGTTCTGAATTTCGGGCTCTGAATTTCGGACTCTGAATTTCGGATTCTGGATTTGGGACTCTGGATCATGAGTTCCGACCGGGCCACATAACGACGAACCCCGCTTCCCGAGTCGACGATCGGGAAGCGGGGTTCGTACGTTGCCGCCGTGCGTTCGTTAGCCCGGCGCGGACGTGTGACGCGGTCCGGGCTAAAAGAACATTCGGCGAAGCGCGCTACCGGGTTCTTGCTCGCGCATGAAAGCCTCGCCGACCAGAAAGGCATTGACGTCGAATTCGCGCATGCGCTCGACATCATCCCGGCCATGAATGCCAGACTCGGTGACGACCGTCACGCCTTGGGGGATTCGCTTGAGCAGCTCGAAGGTCGTGTCCAGCGAAGTCTCGAACGTGCGCAGGTCGCGGTTGTTGATTCCCACCAGCGGCAGATCGAGCATCAGCGCCCGTTCGAGTTCGAAGATATCGTGCACCTCGACCAGCACGTCCATGCCCAGTGCCGTCGCCTGCTGGTAGAGATCCTTGAGCTGCTCGTCGCTCAGCGCCGCCACGATCAGCAGGATGCAGTCCGCGCCGATACCCCTGGCTTCCGCCACCTGGTAGCCGTCGATGATGAAGTCCTTGCGAATCACTGGCAGGTCGCAGGCGTTCCGGGCGGCGATCAGGTAATCCTCGTGCCCCTGGAAGTAGTCGGCGTCCGTCAGCACCGAAAGACAGCTGGCACCGGCCGCGGCGTAGTCGGCCGCAATCTCGGCGGGCTGGAAGTCTTCACGGATGACACCCTTGGAGGGCGACGCCTTCTTGATCTCGGCGATGACGGCAGGATCGCCGCCATCGATACAGGCATTGAGCGCCGAGACGAAGCCTCGCGGCGCGCCCTGCGCCGTTGCCCGCTCCAGCCAGGTCTGCTCGCTGGCGACCGCGCGGCGTTCGGCGATCTCCTCGCGCTTGCGTGCCAGGATCTTGGCCAGAATGGTAGGCAGTTCACTATCGGCGGCATCGGTCATCGTGGAGATTCCTGTTGAGCTGGTTCTGATTCAGCAAAGACGCTGGTTCGGCGAAGACGCCGGTTTTGTCGCGAGCGGTCAGTTGGCGAAGACCCGAGTGAAGTCGGAAAGCTCCTTGAGCTTTTCCAGCGGCAGCTTGGAGGCCTGAGCGTCCTGCGCCATCAGCACACCCTCCTTGAGCGAATCCGCCACACCGGAAGCGAACAGCGCCGCCCCGGCATTGAGCGCAACGATGTCGCCAGCCACGCCCTTGCCGACCAGTGCCTCCTTGACCAGCTTGAGACTGTCTTCGGCGGTCACGACCTTCAGCGGATCGAGGGATTGGCGCTCGATGCCCAGCTCCTCGGGCGTGATCGTGTATTCACGAATCTCGCCGTCGCGAAGCTCGGCCACCTGCGTCGGCGCTGCCACGGAGATTTCGTCCAGGCCGTCCTCGGCGTGGACCACCAGCACGTGCCGGCTGCCCAGCTTGCGCAGCGACTCTGCCACCAGCGGCACGAGATACGGTGCATAGACGCCCAGCAGCTGATTGGGCGCCCCTGCCGGGTTGGTCAGCGGGCCGAGGATATTGAAGACCGTGCGAACCCCCATCTCGCGCCGCGGGCCGATGGCGTGGCGCATCGCCTGGTGATGGCGCGGCGCGAACATGAATCCGACCCCGACCTGCTCGATGCAGCGCGCGATGGTCGCCGCGTCGAGATCCAGATAGATCCCCGCCACGTCGAACAGATCCGCACTGCCGGCGGAGGAGGAAACGCCCCGGTTGCCGTGCTTGGCAACATGACCTCCTGCCGCCGCGACCACGAAACTCGAGGCCGTGGAGACATTGAAGAGATTGGCGCCATCGCCACCGGTGCCGACGATATCGACGATGTTGTCGCAGTCGATCGAGACCGGCTGCATCAGCTCGCGCATCACCTGCGCCGCCGCCGTGATCTCGTCGGCGGTTTCGCCCTTCATCGCCAGCCCGATCAGAAAGCCGCCGATCTGGGCATCGCTCGCCTCGCCGGTCATGATCGCCTGCATGATCGCGTGGGTATCGTCGTAACTCAGATTCTGACGGCGCATGACCGCGCCGATCGCATCCCGCATTTGCATGTTGGTTCCTCGCCCTTCCCGGCCAGCTGTGTCAGATCAGGCGCGGCGTTTCAAGAAATTGGCCAGCAGTTCATGCCCCTGGCGAGAGAGAATCGACTCCGGATGGAATTGTACGCCTTCGATGTCCAGTGTCTTGTGCTTCAACCCCATGATCAGGCCCGGCGTCGGATCATCGTCATCCACCCAGGCGGTCACTTCCAGACTCTCCGGCAGTGTCTCGGCATCGACCACCAGGGAATGGTAACGCGTCACCTCCAGCGGATCCTCGAGCCCTTCGAAAACCCCTTCACCGCGGTGACGAATGCGAGACGTCTTGCCGTGCATCACCTGTGGCGCGCGGATCACGTCGCCACCATAGACCTGACCGATGGCCTGATGACCGAGACAGACACCCAATATCGGGATCCTGCCAGCGAAATGGCGAATCGCCTCCATCGAGATACCCGCTTCGTTGGGTGTGCACGGCCCGGGCGAGACCACCAGGTGAGTCGGTTCGTGGCGCTCCAGCTCGGCAAGATCCACGTCGTCGTTGCGCACGGTGACGACATCAGCCCCCAACTCGCCCAAGTACTGAACGATGTTGAAGGTGAAGCTATCATAATTGTCGATCATGAGGACTGACATGGGAATAAACTCCTGATATATCGATTAAATCGACTCTTGGCTCGAGATTTACCCGAATGCGATCCAAGTCGATCGCTGCCTCTATGCCGACCTCACGAAGCGAAACGAACACACAAAAATGCCGCCCCGTGGGGCGGCATTCTTTTCAAACGTCAGACAGACGTAGGCGTGCCACCCTTGGATCAAAGGCGCCACAACCCCTGGTTATGCTTGCGTATTCGGTTCGCGATCATGGGAAATATAGTGCCGCGTCGTCACGCAGGGTGTCAACGCCGTTATCGCCTGCCTTCCAAAAGGAATCGGGCCAACGCCGTTCAATTCGAGACGCTCTTGATGTGGTGAAGATAGAGCGGGTCGAAGTCCCCCTCCTCTTTCAGGCGCTTCTCCTCCAGTATGGTCACCTTCCCTCGTTTCGCTTCGATCAGACCGTCCGCGCGCAGCGCCTGGAATACGCGATTCATATGGACCGGAGTGATACCTATCGCGTCTGCCAGTTCGGCCTGCGTAATCGGCAGGCGGAAAGAATCATTCTCGGCGAACCCTACGGCTTTCAGCCGCATCAATAGCTCGCAAAGAAGGTGCGCCACCCGCGGATAGGCGCCTCGCTGCCCGATGTTGAGGATCCAGTCCCGGTATATCGACGCATCGACCAGTGTCTCGCGCCAGAAGGCTGCGGTGAGGCGGGGGGAACGTTCGCAGGCCTGCTTCAAGACATCATGCTGGATGAATCCGACCATGCTGGTACTGATCGACGCGATGCTCATGTCCATGACCTTGAGATGCAGGCTTTGCAGATCCGGCATGTCACCGGGAACATGAACCGCCATGATCTGGCGTTTTCCGTCCGAGGTCAGCTTGTAGACGCAGGTAAACCCCTCCAACAGTAGGCAGCTTCGAGAAGCGTGCTCACCGATGCGGACGATATCCTGCCCGGGCTTGAGCGATTCCACTTGCACCGGAATATCCTGAAGCTCCTGCTTCTCGTCGTCGGAAAGCCTGAATATGCTTTCCAGTTTTCGAATCATCAGGTCGTTGGGGGATAGACGATTGGAAAAGTGAACGCCTGATACCATGGTTTCGCACCTATGTTTCTCACAGAAATTAAGCCGCTGCCTCAGTATCTCTGTTCATGTGATTGAAACGCCTATCTCGTCCATAAAGTGTGGTTCACGCTTCGGGGCCTGGCAACTCGTTGACGCCATTTCCATCGAGGCGCGTCAGCAGTTCATCGATATCGGGAAAAATGGGTTCGATCGCTAGCTGGCCAGACCTCAAGGGGCCCAGGCGGATACAGAGAAATTGCCAGAAGACCAGACCATAGCGGCTCATGTAGTGGCCGACTCGAGATTGTAGAGGAACGCCTTCACCCTTCGCGAGCCGCTGAGCCAGAAAAGGAATGACCACGTCCTGGAGACGTTCGAATGCTTCGATATCGGTCGCGGCTTCTGCCGTCAGGCCGGGCAAGGCCGGCACCAACGCCTCCCAGCGCTGCCGAGACGCACCTGCCGGTCTGATCGCGACATCGAAAATGAACTCTCGCATACAGCCCCCGCAATGCGCTTGGCTACTCAGGTCAACCGCTGATTCATCGCAGTGAATCACTGCATTGTGTGAGTCGCTCGACGCGGCAAAAGAGATAAGTATCTGCAGATAAGTAGGCTAATTCATTGCCGCAGCCGAATTGCGACAGCCCGCTGCATGGCGTAGCGCAAGCGCTACGGCTGGAGCTCCCAATCGAATGATCCGGCTCGAGGGAATGATGACAAGGACAGGCATTCAGACATGAAAAAGCCGCCAGGCACATGAAGCGCGAAGCGGCTAATTCAATAGGTATTCTTGGTGGAGCCTAGCGGGATCGAACCGCTGACCTCAACACTGCCAGTGTTGCGCTCTCCCAGCTGAGCTAAGGCCCCGAATAGCTGCTGCCCCGAAGGACGCGACGCACTATAAAAGCCTGACAGGCCAAGGTCAACCCCCAATGGGAAAAGCATGGTCAAAACCGCGTCGGGAAGACCGATCGAAGCGATTTTCCGAGCGCAAATCTCGAGGTCGGGTGGGAGTATTTGGCCCAATAACATGTCACACTACGTAACAGAGGGAACGGGAGACGACAGCGGCAACGGTGCCGGTTTCACGATTTGCTCATACTCTTTTTCGTAACAAAGCCAACATCGGCTTTCCGTAAAGAAGCCAACATCGGCGCGTATCGACCCGATAAAGGCCCAGGGCGCTCCATCGCGTCGATTGCTGCACATTTGCCACAGGCAGGTTTCAAGGACAGCAGGAATCCAGGAGTTATCTTGATCAAGGTATTGGTAGCCGACGATCACCATCTGGTGCGCACGAGTATTGCTCGCGTATTGGACAGCGAGCCCGACATCGAGGTCGTTGCCGAAGCCGACAGCGGAGAGGCTGCATTGCAAGGCTGCCGAGATCATCTACCGGACATCGCGATGATCGACATCCGCATGCCGGGAATCGGGGGCCTGGAAACCATTCTAAAGCTTCTCAAGGCGCCATCCGGCATTCGAATCGTTGCGCTGACGGGGCAGGTCGACGAAGGGACGGCGCAACGCCTGATCAACGCCGGCGTAGCGGGGTTCATCAGCAAGGGGACCGAGCTGGATCTGATGATCGACGCGGTGCGCCGAATAGCGGATGGCGAGCGCTTCATCAGCGCCGACATTGCCCAGCGCGTCGTGCTGGCCCGAAGCGAAGGCCGCAATAATCCGTTCGATCAGCTCTCGCACCGGGAACTGCAGATCGCGACGATGATCATCCATTGCTACAAGGTGAGTCGCATTTCGGAGCAACTCGCGCTTAGCCCGAAGACCGTGAATACCTACCGCTACCGAATCTTCGACAAGTTGCAGGTGCAGTCCGATGTCGAGCTGACCCATCTCGGTCTGCGGCACGGTTTACTGGACAGCCTTGAACCTCGGACCTGAACCTCGGCCAGGCGCGATGAGCCCAGTGGAAATGTTCAATCCTCGCAGTGCCCGCCCGGGTTTTTGATATACTGCGAGGATGAGTGAATCCTCGATCGATACCCCATCGCGCTTCGACGCCAAGCACTTCCTGAAGTCGGTCTCGGAGTCCCCGGGCGTATACCGCATGCTCGACGAGCAGGCCAACGTGCTCTATGTCGGCAAGGCCAAGCGACTCAAGCCACGACTGGCCAGCTACTTCCGTGGCGCACTGAACACCAAGACCCAGGCGCTGGTCGCCCGGATTCATGACATTCAGGTCACGATTACCCGTAGCGAAACCGAAGCGCTGCTGCTCGAGCAGACCTTGATCAAGGAGTTGCGGCCCCCTTACAACATCCTGCTTCGCGACGACAAATCGTACCCCTATGTCTTCGTCACCGATCGGCACCCTTACCCCGCGCTCGAGTTCAAGCGTGTTCGGCAGAAGCGTCGCGACGGCCGTTACCTGGGCCCCTACCCCAGCTCCACCGCGGTGCGCGAGAGCCTTTCGCTGATGCAGAAGATCTTTCGCATCCGCAACTGCGAAGACAGCGTGTTCGCCCATCGCCAGCGACCCTGCCTGCAGTACCAGATCAAGCGCTGCAGCGCGCCCTGCGTCGACTACATCAGCGAAGCCGACTACCGCCAGGATGTAGAGCACGCCGTGATGTGCCTCGAGGGGCGCAGCGAGCAGGTCACGCAGCAGTTGACTGCCAGCATGGAGCGCGCGAGCGATTCCCTCGATTTCGAGGAAGCCGCCCGGCTGCGGGATCAGGTTCAGCAACTGCGGAGACTGCAGGAGAAGCAGTACGTCGACAACACCGATGGCGACGCCGATGTCTTTGCGCTGGCGGAGCAACCGGGCGGGTTGTGCATCAGCGTACTGGCCATTCGTCAGGGGCGCATGCTGGGCGCGCGGCACCATCAACCCGATAACGGTCTGGATCTTGGCGCCAGCGAACTGCTGAGCGAGTTCGTCAGCCAGTTCTATCTCGGCCAGTCCAAGGAGATCCCGCTCGAGATCATCGCTTCGCATCCGATGACGGACAGCGAACTCCTCCAGTCGGCATTGAGCGAGCACGCCGGCCGCCGGGTCCGGGTGACGTCGCAAGTCCGCGGCCATCGTGCCCAGTGGCGTCGACTGGCGATCACCAACGCCGAGCAGCATCTGGCCACCCAGCTCGCCAACCGCAGTCAGCTGGGCAAGCGCTTCGAATCTCTGCGAGCAGCCCTGGACATGCCGACGGCGCCCGCGCGGCTGGAGTGTTTCGATATCAGCCACAGCCATGGCGAAGCAACAGTGGCTTCCTGCGTCGTGTTCGACCAGAACGGCCCGGCCAAGTCCGACTATCGGCGCTTCAATATCGAGGGCGTGGCCGCCGGTGACGATTACGCGGCCATGCGACAGGCGCTGACCCGCCGTTTCAAACGGCTGCAGAAAGGCGAAGGCAAACTGCCCGACATCCTGATCGTCGATGGCGGCAAGGGCCAGTTGAACATGGCCCGGGAGGTTCTGGTCGAGCTGGAAGTCGTCGGCGTGGCGCTGATCGGCGTCGCCAAGGGCACGACACGAAAGGCCGGCCTGGAGACGCTGTTCATCGAAACCGTGGACCGCACGCTGAATCTCGATACCAGCTCGCCGGCACTGCATTTGATCCAGCATATACGCGACGAAGCCCATCGCTTCGCGATCACCGGTCACCGCCAGCGCCGCGACAAGCAGCGTCGAACGTCTTCGCTGCAGGATATACCCGGCGTCGGGCCGAAACGTCGCCGAGAACTGTTACGCTTCTTCGGTGGTCTGCAGGGCGTGCGCAAGGCAACCAGAGACGATCTTTCGCGCGTTCCCGGGATCAATGAACAGATGGCGGCTACCATTCATCAGGCGCTCCATGGATGAGCGCAAGCAGCAGGCGTAAAATGGCCGATTCCCAACCCCCAGTAAGGACGCTAGCGGCACGATGAACATTCCCAACATGCTCACTCTGGCAAGAATCGTGTTCATCCCGCTCATGGTGGTGCTGTTCTATCTCCCCTACGCCTGGAGCCTTCCGCTGACCGCAGCGCTTTTCGGGCTGGCCGCGATTACCGACTGGCTGGATGGCTACCTGGCCAGACGCTGGAACCAGAGCACTCCCTTCGGCGCCTTTCTCGATCCCGTGGCGGACAAGGTCATGGTCGCCGTCGCCCTGGCCCTATTGATAGAGCGCTACGAGGCGATCTGGCTGACGCTTCCCGCCCTGGTCATCATCGGGCGCGAGATCGTGATCTCCGCGCTGCGCGAATGGATGGCCGAGATAGGCCAGCGCAAGCGCGTTGCCGTCTCCTGGATCGGCAAGTCCAAGACGACGTTGCAGATGATCTCCCTGCTGCTGCTGCTGGGCTTTCCTCCCGGTTCTCCGATCGCCGATCTCGCCATCGTTCTGCTCTACGCCGCGGCCGGCCTGACACTGTGGTCGATGATCCAGTATCTCAAGGCAGCCTGGCCGGAATTGACTCGCTCGCTGTGACTAAAAATTGCCATAAGCGTTTGACACTTACGAAGTTATCCTTATAATGCGACGGCGTGTTCAGCGGGAATAGCTCAGTGGTAGAGCATCGCCTTGCCAAGGCGAGGGTCGGGAGTTCGAATCTCCTTTCCCGCTCCAAAACACGATTTTCGATCCTACTGAATTGACGCAGGTTTTACTGGCCAGACCAGTCCGAGCGGCAGTCCTTGGTAAATCGATAAAAGGCTGGATGGCAGAGTGGTTATGCAGCGGACTGCAACTCCGTGTACGCCGGTTCGATTCCGACTCCAGCCTCCACTTCTTCTCAGCATCGAATCACGCAGGTTCGATCGCTTCCTTGGTCACCGGCGCCTTGCCTTTCAAAAGGTTACCGGATAGTTTGACCGGACGTCGTTGGCCCGGATGGCGAAATTGGTAGACGCAAGGGACTTAAAATCCCTCGACCGTTAGGTCGTGTCGGTTCAAGTCCGACTCCGGGCACCATTTTCCTGATCTATTGGCATTTCGCGATTCCCGAATCGATCGCCTTCTCGGGCCAAATACAGGCTGTATGATAATTCTCTTCCGTCTTTCCGGAATGGTGCGTCCTCCAGGCAATATCGCTATCCGACATGACGAAAAGCCGCAATGAGCCAGCGGTTTTCAAGGCAGTCGGTTGAACATTCGATGCAGAATCGGCGAGAAAAAGCGACCCGTCGCACACGAGGATGGTTGCCATGTGCGCCGGGTCGAAGCAGTCGCAGGGAAGCGACACAAAGTGGTAGGCGAATTCGGCCAGAAGACGCCGAAAAACATACCCGGCTACTGGCGCTCATGCGCGCACCAGACCGTTGGATGAATACTCTATCGGCAGATAGCCATGCGACTTTAGCCCGCCCCTTGCATTCGTCTCGAGTCATGCGACCTGCTCGAAAATATGCGACACTCTCGCGCCCTGTGGTCCGCCGGATCACTCGTCTCGCTATTCGGATCCCGCTGCCAAGACATCCTGCCAACTCGACCTCGATGCCATGACTGACCTTCAAACCAATACCACAGCGCCACAGCTCGACCGCACCTTCTCCGTCGCCCCGATGATGGATTGGACCATATAGCCCGCCTTCACGGTCCTCGTGGCTACCTTGGTACACTATTGGTGCAGAGTGGCAACCAGCCTCTCCTTCATGTGTCTCTCTCCACCCTTCCAACGTCTCTCTCCACCCTTCCAAAAATCCGCCGTTCAAAATGCATCATTCCGCATCGCAAAAAATCGTTGTAAACCGTGAGAGTATCCAGCATCGGCGCGGGCTAGGGCCAGATGCAACGTTGCATCATTTCCGACCCATTTAGCGCGCAGACGGGGCGGGGAGTCGACGGCGCGGCGTGGCACCGTAAGGGCGTGAGCAGCATTCAGTGGCCGTGCTAGTCCTCGAGACGTGGCCGTGCTAGTCCTTGAGACAGAGTGGATCGCACTACTCTCAAGCTCATTGGCTGAACCGCAGAGTCCAACACTGCGCAGCGCTGTCCTTTTTTGGCACCTGCCGTTAAGATGAAAGCAGCTGCTACATCTAATCTCGCCCTCGCCCGCCATGCGGGCGGGGTCTTTTCGTAGCAGGGGGAGGAAACATGACATCACTCACAGGTATCGGGCTGTACAGCCCAAGACAGGCGGCAGAGCTGACGGGCATTAAGTCCGAGCTGCTCAGACGCTGGCTGCTGCGTGATGACGCCACTCATAAGCCCCTTTGGAATCCGGAACCGGAGGCGAAGGGTGCCCCGGACGCTTTCAGCTTTCGTGACCTTCTTGAAGTCAAGGCTGTTTGGGCACTCCGGCAACAGGGCGTCTCCCTGCAGACCATCCGCCGTGCCCTCGACAACCTGAAAAGTCACTATCAGGTCGATTACCCGCTGACGAGCCCTCGCTTGGCAACCGATGGCAAGAACGTCTTCTTCAGTACGATTGCGGAAAGCGGTGAAGAGTGGATTTCCGATTTGGCCAAGCGCCAGAAGGTATTCGCTGAAGTCATGAGTCCCGCGATCCTGAAGAGTATCTCGTTTGATGAATGCCAGAACCCGGTGACCTGGCGGCCAGACCCATTGGACCCAACCATTCAGATCGACCCGAAGCGGGGGTTCGGTAAGCCATACGTGTTACCCAGCTATCTGCCTACGCGCACGCTAGCCAAGGCTTATGCCGCAGAGGGAGAGAACGCCGAGGCCGTCGCTCGTTATTTCGATATCACCGAGGATGAAGTCATCCGCGCCGCGAACTTTGAAAAAAGGATAGCTGCGGGTGCACATCTTCATTGACGAAAATCTAAGCCCGCATCTCACGATAGCCCTGCATCACCTTCAGAAGTTCCTGCCTGAAGAGCACACTATTCAGCATGCCACCGACAAGTTTGGGAGTCCGGGCACTCCCGACGAAGTGTGGTTACAGACACTGATCGATGAAGGGAACTGGGTCATTCTTTCCAAGGACAAGTTCGATAAGAACGATCCTGAGATCCACGCCTTCCGAGCCGCTGGATTGACCGTTTTTCATCTGGACAAGCAATGGTCCAAATACCGGGGCTGGAAAGAAGCCATGCAATTGATCAAATGGTGGCCCGATATCTCACGACTGATAAACGCCACGTCCCAGCCAACATGGTACGAAGTCCCTTGGGCGCATAACCCAAGATTGAAAGGCCGTCCTCTCAAGAAATAACCCTTTAGCATTGACTCCCCCGCGCCCTGACCCACCATCTCCTTGCCGCTGCCAAATCAGCGGCCGGGTTTGGCGACCCGATCAGCACAAGGCGCACAGCGCCGCAAGGCGCTTTTTGTGCCCGTGTTATGGCGGGCCGTGCGCGGGAGGGCTTCGGCCCTGCCGGGTTTCCTTGATGCCCCTGTTCGCCAACCTGCGTACGGTCCGCCTCCTTCTTTGGCGAGAAGCGGTGGACTCCAGCTAGCATCAGGGAGTTTTCGCCATGACAGCTACCGCCCAGATTTTGCCCTTCCAGTTCGATACCCACGAAGTCCGCACGCTGCTGATCGACGATCAGCCGTGGTTCGTCGCCAGCGATGTCGCTGCCGCGCTTCAGTACCGGATGGCGAGTGACATGACCCGCTATCTCGATAACGACGAAAGGGGTACGCGGAATGTGCGTACCCCTTCGGCGATCAGGAAATGACGGTCATCAACGAATCCGGCCTCTACTCCGCGATCCTGCGCTCGCGCAAGGCTGAGGCGAAACGCTTCAAGAATGGGGCACCGCCGAGGTGCTGCCCGCGATCCGGCAGCACGGCCGCTATGACATCGCCACTGCCACCATCGGCACGGATGGCCTGCATATCTCCACGAACTGATCGGCAAGAAGATCGAGGTGCTGCCCCGCACCACCCAGCGGCAGGCCCGCTCCAAGCTGTGGAGTCTGGTGCATATCCGCTTCAACGTGTCCCGCGCCGAGATGATCCCCGCCGCTGAGCTGGATAGCACCTGCAACTTCGTCGCCGCCTGCGCTTTGGATGGTCAGTGGCTACCCGCACCGGCCAACAATGGCGGGCTGGACGAAGCGGATCGGGTGAACCTACATGCGCTGTGCAGCCATGTTCTGCGGCCGTAAGGGATCTATCGGGAGTATCGGCTTTACGATGTGCTGGGGGCGCTAAAGTCGCCAGCGGGGCCGAGCCTGTATGGGCATCTGGCGGACGGAGCGTCGATTGCTAGGCGATCAATGAGCCGCTTGGGTGATCTCAGAAACTGAAGGTATAACGAGCCGCTGCTCCAGCGGCTCGCTTAATCCCATGATCAGTCTTCCGGACCGTTAGTGATATACACCTTCCACTTGTAGTTGTCGGGGCTTTCAGAATGCTGAAGCAAGTTTCAAAGTCCAGAGGACTGACCTACCAGCAGAAGCAAGAACTATGGGCTCGATGGAAGAAAGGGCAGTCGCTTAGCGAGATTGGCAGAGCCCTTGGAAAGCATGCTGGATCGATTACTGGAATGCTCGCCATACATGGTGGCATTGCCACACTGGGACGCTCCAGATCAGCGAGGGTGCTCAGTAGCTCTGAGCGCGAGGAGATTTCAAGAGGCATCTCAGCAGGACTGACATTAACTCAGATTGCTGGCTTGATTGGACGGTCTATATCAACCATCAGTCGAGAGGTAAATCGGAAAGGAGGAAGAAGCCGTTACCGGGCGAACGTGGCAGATCAGCGTGCCTGGATCCAATCCAAAAGACCGAAAAAATGCCTGCTCGCACTACACGAAGATCTTCGTGTAGCCGTCGCCGAAAAGCTCAGCCTTGACTGGTCTCCAGAGCAGGTAGCAGGCTGGCTAAAACGCCAGTTCCCAGACGACAGGTCGATGCATGTGTCCCATGAAACGATTTACCGAAGTCTCTTTATTCAAGCCCGAGGTGTTCTGAAGAAGGAACTTGTTAAACACCTCAGATCAAGACGCGGTATGCGTAGATCACGGCACAGAAGCTCTGAAGAGGCAGAATCCCGCACGAGCATCTCAGATTTAGCTTCTATCCGTGCTCGGCCAAAAGATATTGAAGACAGGGCTGTTCCTGGTCATTGGGAAGGAGGCTTGATCTCCGGATCCAAGAACTCCCATATTGCGACGCTTGTAGAACGGCAGTCTAGATTTACGATGCTGGTTCATGTTTGTGGCAAAGATACGGCGAGCGTTGTTTCGGCGCTTTGTCGGGAGGTTGGCCAGCTCCCCGCAGAATTGAAGAGAAGCCTGACCTGGGATCGAGGGGGTGAGCTGGGTGACCACAAGAGATTTACGCTTGCCACCGACATGCAGGTTTATTTCTGTGACCCACAGAGCCCTTGGCAACGAGGCAGCAACGAAAACACCAATCGGCTGTTGCGCCAGTATTTCCCGAAAAAGACTGATTTATCGGGCTATTCCCAGGAGCAGCTAAATGCATTTGCTAGAAAGTTGAACGACCGACCGAGGAAAACACTCGACTACCTGACACCTGTGGAGAAGCTGCAAAGTATATTTGCGTTGACCGGTTGAATCTACCGTAGCCTTTTTTAGTATCGCTTTCTCCCGCTCCAGCCGGTTGATGCGGCTCTCGAGTTCCTGGATTCGCTGCTGCTCGGGCGTCAGCGCTTTTGACTTTGGCGTGACACCACCGCGCTCTGCCCGGAGCTGATCTATCCAGCGTCTCAGAGGCGTTTCGCCGACATCGACGGCGCGAGCGGCTTGAGCCACGGAGTAGCCCTGGTCAAGTACGAGCCCGGCGGCTTCCCGCTTGAACTCGGTGGAGAATGAACGACGTTTTCTGGCCATGGATCACCTCTACTTTGGTGGCGACGATACCACCTAAATGAGTGTCCGGTTTTAGTGAACCACTACACGGATGAACAACCTACCGAGAGATCACGCTTGGCCCACTCTTCGGCCATCGCCTTGCGCGGGAAGGTCCGCGATTCTGTATAATCCCCGCTCCCTTAGCGGGCGATGCGGATCCGTGCCAGGTATGAGAAACTGCCGTCCTTCTTCCACCGCTTAACGATGGTGGCCACAGCCCCTCCCGTAATGTGACAAATCCGGATGCCGCGCGGTGCCAGATTTGTGACAACACGACGCGCAAAACGCGGCAAAACCACTGTAAATATTACCAGCTATGGTTATGAACGAAAACGCCACAACCGCCGGAAAGCCTACAACCACGCGCCCCGCGCTAGATAGAACCTTCTCCGTCGCCCCGATGATGGACTGGACGTCCCGCGATTACCGCGCGCTGGCGAGATGCCTCACGCGGCGTGCGCTGCTGTACACGGAAATGGTGACCACGGGCGCGATCCTGCACGGCTCGCCGCGAGAGCGTTTTCTGGGCTACAGCGCCGTCGAACATCCGCTGGCGCTGCAACTGGGGGGCAGCGATCCCGGGGAATTGGCCGAATGCGCGGCCATCGCCGAGGCGTGGGGCTATGACGAGGTCAACCTGAACGTGGGCTGCCCCAGCGATCGGGTTCAGAACAACCTGATCGGCGCCTGCCTGATGGGCTATCCCGACAAGGTTGCCGATGCGGTGGCGGCGATGCGTGGCGCGGTATCGATCCCGGTCACGGTGAAGTGTCGTATCGGCATCGACGACCAGGACGAGGATGCCGATCTCGAGCGCTTCATCGAGCGGGTGGCAGCCGCCGGCTGCGATACCTTCATCGTGCATGCCCGCAAGGCCTGGCTGCAGGGGCTCTCCCCCAAGGAGAACCGGGACGTGCCGCCGCTGAACTACGAACGGGTCTATCGCCTCAAGGCCGCCCACCCCGAGCTGCATATTGGCATCAACGGCGGCATCAAGACGCTGGAGGCGTGCCGGGCGCATCTGGAGGCCGGCGTAGATAGCGTGATGGTCGGTCGCGAGGCGTATCAGAACCCCTGGCTGCTGGCCGAAGTCGATAGCCAGCTCTACGGTCAGACGCCACCGGCATCCAGCCGCCACGACGTGGCACGCGCCTTCCGTCCCTACGTGATCGAGCGGCTCGCCGAGGGCGCCAGGCTCAACCACGTGACCCGGCATCTACTGGGGCTGTTCCAGGGCTGCGCGGGCGGAAGACGCTTCCGTCGTCACCTATCGGAGCATGCCCATCGGGAAGGTGCCGGCATCAGCGTCTACGACGATGCCGTCGGCCTGATAGACGAAAGCCGGCTGGCACAGACGGCCTAGCTGCCGCAGGAAAATGGCCCGCAAGGAACGGACCAAAGACAGGGCACCGCTCGCCGACTTTTCGTACCAACCTAGAAGCCGGTCGTCTCGTAGCGCGACTGGAAATTCTCCACCATGTTCTCGACGTCATCGATTTCCTGATAGCGGGCAACGTGAAGCAGCGCCTCGCCTTCGTTGACCAGTGGCAGGTTGCTCATCCCGATGACGATACCATCGGCACTTGCGACGATCGGCGCTTCATCGTTGCCGAATGGATCGGCGACCACGCCCAGTACCTGCTGCTTGGCGACCCGCACACCCAACCTCACGCGCGGTCTGAAAATGCCGTCGATCGGCGCCCGCGCCCAGCTGGAACCGTTGGCGATCTCGGCCGCCGGCGGCGCCCGTCGCCGGCTGTCTGCCGGCAGCATGCCGATCAGCCGCATGACACGCCGGATCCCTCTGACGCCGGGCGCTATCGCCCACTCGTCGAATCTCAGCGCCTCGCCGGCCTCGTAGGTCAGCACCGGCACGCCGCGATTCTGGGCATACTCGCGCAGGCTCCCCTCGCGCAGCTCGGCATTCAGGATCACCGGCACCCCGAACGCCTCGGCCATGGCCTGGGTTTCCCGATTCTGACGCAGCTGGGATCGGATCTGCGGCAGGTTGGTACGGTGAATGGCCCCGGTATGCAGGTCGATGATATGCGTGGCCCGATCGACCATCTCCTCGCGCAGCAGCGCCGCGATTCGTGAACCCAGAGACCCGCTCTCGCTCCCCGGAAAGCAGCGGTTGAGATCGCGCCGATCCGGCAGGTAGCGCGACTGCTGCACGAAGCCGAAGACGTTGACGACCGGAACGGCGATCAGCGTTCCGCGAAGCCTCGACAGGTTCGGCAACTTCAACAGTCGACGGACGATCTCGACACCATTGAGCTCGTCGCCATGAATGGCACTGCAAACCAGCAGCACCGGCCCGGGCTGGCGCCCGTGAACCACTTCGACCGGAATATGCATCGGAGCATGCGTATAGAGCTTGGCGACCGGTACATCGATCTGGCGACGCGTACCGGGCTCGATTCGTTCGCCCGCAAGTGTGAAAGCTTCCTGCGCCATGACAACCCTTGGTAATTGAAGATCTTATGATCGTAAAGCCATCGCACGATCAAGGCGAGTCATGTTGCTGCCCGGCTTCCCGCCCGATAGGCGCGGCCCCTCCCCTCCTCCCCTCGATCCGAAAGCATTCGAAAGCGGATCACGGCTGCGCGAGGCACCGGCAACGAAGAAAGTCAGAACTCGGCATCGTCGGCCGGGCGATGGCGCCAGAGCCAGACGACATCGCGGCCGAAGGAGAGCAGCAGCAGCGTCGCCGCCAGAAGCGCAAATCCGGTCGCCCACGCCGGCTCGACGAAAGGCAGCAGACAGACCATCAACGTCGCCACCTGCCATACGCAAACCGTCTTGCGGAAATAGCTCTCGGGCAGCGCCCGATTGAGCCAGGGCGAGTACATCCCGGCGATCACGAACGCGTAACGAGCCAGGCCGATGACCAGCACCCACACGCCGACCTTCTCCAACGCGATCAGCGCCATACACAGCACGACGATGAAGAAGGCGTCCAGTTCCATGTCGAAACGGGCACCGAAAGCGCTCGATGAACCAGTGCGGCGCGCCACCCAGCCATCGATACCGTCGAGCGACAGCGCCAGCAAGCAGAGCGAAGCGATACCTTCGGCGTGGCGCTGGATGAAATCCGGATAGACCACCACGCCAGCGACGAACGCAATCAACGCGGCGCGCAGCAACGTGACGCGATTGGCCCAACCCAGGCCATGACGGGCGGCGGGCCAGACCCACAGCACGGCCGTCGCGATCGCCAAGTAAACGCCACCGGCGGTGAACCGCAGGCCCGACGGCGCGGAAAACGCCCACTGCACCCACTCGACCAGCAGCGCCACCAGAGCCAGGCCCGCCGCCATCTCCATCCAGCCCCGGACGGACCGAAATCGCCGTGAAGACGGAGTTGCCCGCATACGTGCCGATGAATGTCGCATCGCCGGTCTCTCCCTGGTTGCCATGATCGCCCCTCCTTCGCCACCTCATCCCGTCCAGGGACGCAGTAGTCAGGCATCGTTACGCACCTCGTACAAGTCTGGATGCACTTTGACCGATTTGCGAGAAACGACTTCCTGTCGGCTTCGTTACCGGAAGCGGACGGTGCCCTATCCGGCTCTGCACCATCCCGCGAAGTTCTGGGTAGAAAGCAGATATCCAACCCGGGTTCGATGACTCTTGCTTGCGGCTCTTTTATTGTACATTACTTGTACAATGCTAAATCGTCATACTCTGCCATACTGCCATTCAGAGCGACAGCAAGCCGGACATCCCGATCTGTATCAAGGAGCGGATATCTCAATGACGACGCCTTACGCCCATGCTTTCTGGTCGCTCGGCGACGGTACCGGCGAAATTCGCCAGGCCGAGCTGAGTGTCAGCGGCGATCTCATGGTAAGAACCTGCTACTCGGCCATCAGCCGTGGCAGCGAAACCTTGGTCTTCAAGGGCCAGGTACCGGTCAGCGAATACCAGCGAATGCGCGCGCCGTTCCAGAGCGGCGAGTTTCCGGGGCCGGTCAAATACGGCTACTCCAACGTCGGCGTCGTCGAGCAGGGAGCCCACGACTGGCACGGCCGATACGTCTACTGCCTGCATCCACACCAGACCCACTACCGCGTGGGTGCCGACGATGTCGTTCCGCTGCCGCCGGACGTGCCTCCCCAACGCGCAATTCTCGGCGCCAACATGGAGACGGCGCTCAACGCCCTGTGGGATGCCGCCCCGGGAATCGGCGACCGAATCAGCGTCGTCGGCGCTGGCGTGGTCGGCGCCCTGGTGGCCTGGCTTTGCGCCCGCCTGCCCGGTGCCCACGTCCAGTTGATCGATATCGACGAGCGCAAGCGTTTCTTGGGGGAGGCGCTGAGCGTCGACTTTCATACCCCGGAAACGGCCGCCGCCGAGCAGGATCTGGTCATCCACGCCAGCGCCTCGGATGGCGGCCTGCAGACCGCCCTCTCGCTGGCCGGGTTCGAGGCGACCGTGCTCGAGATGAGCTGGTACGGCAGTCGCGAAGTGAATCTGCCGCTCGGCGAGGCGTTTCACGCGCGCCGCCTGACGCTGCGGTCGAGCCAGGTCGGCAGCGTTTCCCCGGGGCATCGCCCGCGCTGGGATCACAAGCGGCGGCTCTCGCTCGCCCTGTCGCTGCTCAACCACGACTGCCTGGACGTGCTGATCAGCGGCGAAAGCCACTTCCGGGATCTGCCCGAGACATTGAAACGGCTGAGCCAGTCCGACGACGATACGCTCTGTCAGCGCATCCGCTACGGCTGAAGCCGCGTAACCGCCTTGGCACCGGCAGTATAAGAATGACCTAGTGAAGAATGACCGGCGGCGAGGATCGAATCACCACGGGCTCATGCACCAAGGGCTCGTGTATCAAAGGCACACACATCAAAAGGCACATGCCTCAAAGGACTCATGCCTCAAGGAGCGAAAGGAATGTTCAGCCTGACCGTCCGCGATCACATGATGATCGCTCACAGCTTCCACAGCGAAACCTTCGGCCCGGCACAGAAACTGCACGGCGCGACGTACGTGGTCGATGTCACCTTCAAGCGCCCCGAGCTGGATCATGACGATCTCGTCGTCGACATCGGCCTCGCCAGCGAGACCCTGAAGCGCATTCTCGGCGAGTTCACGCTGAACAATCTCGACGAGATCGAGGAGTTCAAGGGCCGCAATACCACCACCGAATTCATGGCCCGGGTCGTTTTCGACCGCCTGTCCCACGCCATTCGAGAAGGCGCCCTGGGCGATGGCGGCCGCCACCTTACCGCCATGACCGTCACGCTCCATGAATCCCACATCGCCTGGGCAAGTTACGAAGGGGGCCTATGAGCGACTTCACGCTTATCGTTGCCGGCGACCCCGGCCAGCTGACCGGCGGCTACGTCTACGACGCACGAATCGTCGAAGCCCTGCGCGCCAGCGGCTGGAAGATCGATGTCGTCGGGCTCGACGGGCGCTTCCCGGAGCCGGATGCCGTCGCCTCCCATGCCCTGGACAGTGCCTTGACCGCCCTGCCCGACGGCAGCCAGGCCGTGATCGACGGGCTCGCCATGGGCGGCCTGCAGGCGATCGTCGAGCGTCACGCCTCGCGTCTGGCGATCACGGCACTGGTCCATCACCCGCTCGCCGACGAAACCGGTCTGGGGGCGCCCGAGCAGCAACGTTTTCGTATCAGCGAAACCCGCGCTCTGGCCGCCGTCGGCCACGTGATCGTCACCAGTGTCTACACCGCCCGCCGTCTGGCCGACTTCGCCGTACCGGCGGAGAAGATCGCCGTCATCGAACCCGGCGTCGAGCTCGGCCAGCTGGCGAGCGGCGACGGCAGCGGAACGCCTCGCCTGCTCTGCATCGCCACGATCACCCCGCGCAAGGGCCAGGATCTGCTGGTCGAGGCGCTGTCGGGCCTCACATCTCTGCCGTGGCAGTGCGATCTGATCGGCGCCCTTGATCGAGCCGACGCCTACGTCGACGAGGTGCGCAAGGCCATCGACGCACATCAGTTGGGCGAGCGCATTCAGCTGCTGGGCTCCCAACCCACCGATCGTCTGACAGAGCATTATCGGCAGGCCGACCTGTTCGTGCTGCCGTCACACTATGAAGGCTACGGCATGGTGATTACCGAAGCCCTCGCCCATGGTCTTCCCGTCGTTACCACCACGGGCGGCGCCCTCGCCCACACGCTGCCGGACGCAGCCGGTATCAAGGTCCCGCCGGGAGACGTGACCGCACTTCGCGACGCGCTGAAACGCATGCTTGAAGAGCCGGAAACCTATCGGCGCTATCAGACAGGTGCGCGGGAGATTCGCGACACGCTCGGCGACTGGAACCGTGCCGCCGAGGCCTTCGGTCAGGCGTTGAAACGCACCAGGGCCGCGGAGGCGACGCACTGATGTCGAAGCCGTCCACGCCCGCCGCCGACGCCCTGTTCAGCGATGCCTTGTTCAGCGATCAATGGCTGACACTGCGCGAGCCCGCCGATCATCTGGCGCGCGACGCCCAGCTCGCCCACGCCGCGGATCGCTGGCTGACGCAGCGCGCCACCCCGGCCCGACCGCTCGAGGCCCGACCGCTCGAGGCTCGGCCATTCGAGACGCGGCGCACGCTGGTCGATCTGGGGTGCGGCAGCGGTTCGAATCCGCGCTACCTGGCGCCAAGACTTCACGGCGCCCAGCACTGGCGTCTGATCGATCACGATGCAGCACTGCTGGCCCAGGCCCGACTGCGCTGCGAGCCGTTGACCAGCGCCGACGGCCAGCCGATTCACCTGGAGACCCGCAATCTGAGCCTCGCCGATGCCTGGAAGCACGGCCTGCAGGGTGCGGACCTGGTTACCGCCTCGGCGCTGTTCGACCTGCTGACAGCCGCCGATATCGAAGCGCTGGCCGATGCCTGCCGGGCCAACGATTGCGCCGTACTGTTCGCGCTCAGCGTCGACGGCCAGATCCGCTTTCACGACCCCAGCGGCACCCCGCTGTCCAGCGACGACGACCGATTCATGCTGGCGGCACTGCAGGCGCATCAGCAGCGCGACAAGGGCGGCGGTCCCGCCATGGGCACTCAGGCGCCGCGCCATCTCCGCGAGAGCTTCCATCGTCGTGGCTACCACATCCGCGAGGCCACGACGCCCTGGCGTCTCGGGTCGGAATCGCTGGCCCTCGCCGAGGCCCTGCTGGCCGGCTGGCGCACCGCCCTCCACGAGCAACTGCCGCAGCAGCGCAGCCGCGTCGACCGCTGGCACGCCCAGCGGCTGGAGGGGCTGATGCGTGAAAAACTGACGGTGACGGTCGGGCATCGGGACCTGTTCGCCACACCCATCGCGAACGCCGTCCCGGGAGCGCCAGAGTGAACCGTTGGTTATCGCCTGCGCTGCGCCTGGCCGTGACGCTGGCGCTGCTGGGGATGCTCGCCTGGCAACTGGATATCGACCGGTTGCTGGCGCGACTCGGTGACCTGTCGCCGGGCTGGGTTCTGCTGGCCGTGCTGATCGGCCTTCCCCAGGTCGTGCTGTCGGCCTGGCGCTGGCGCATGACGGCTCACCAGGTCGGGATCGCGCTGCCGTGGCCGACCGCCATCCGCGAATACTATCTGGCAACTTTTCTCAATCAGGTCTTGCCGGGCGGGGTAATGGGCGATGCGGCGCGCGCCTGGCGTCACGGCAGCGCCCGTGGACGGCCGGGAGCCCACGCCAGTACGCCATCCGGGGCAGCAATCCGTGCCGTCATCATCGAACGTGCCTCCGGACAGCTCGCGCTGCTGCTGGTCGCGGTCGCCGCCATTCTGCTCTCGCCGGCGCTGCGCGGCGGCATTGCCGGACTGTGGACAGCGCACCGGGAAGCAGGGTCGTGGATCATGCTGGCGATTCTGCTGCTGTGCGCCATCGCCACCCAATGGCTGCGCCATCGGCCCTGGCCCCCCTTGGCAAGATTCGGCCGGGATGCCAGGCGGGCGCTGCTGGCGCTCTCCGTCTGGCCGGCACAGTTGATCGGCTCGCTGCTGATCGTCGCCACCTACGTGGCGGTATTTCTCTGCGCCGCCCAGGCGCTGGGACTGCCGCGATCGGTGACGGAACTGCTGCCGTTGATCCCGCCGCTACTGATGGCGATGGCGATTCCGCTGACCATCGCCGGCTGGGGGTTGCGTGAAGGCGCCGCCGCCGTGATCTGGCCCTTGGCCGGTCTGCCGGCACAGGAAGGCGTGGCGCTGTCGGTGACCTACGGCCTGCTGATTCTCGCCGCCAGCCTGCCGGGCCTGGCCGTGCTGCTATGGGGCCGCCGGTCGAACCGACAGGCCACGCGGTCGGCTCGAACGCCCGCGCGGGGCAAGGCCGCCCCGGGAGGGCATACCGGATGAACTCTCAATCACGTCGCGGCGCGATCGCGCAGATCCAGATCGAACAGCATGTCCTGGCCCAGGCAAAAGTGCCGGCAAGCCGGCCGCAGCGCCCCGTCCAGCGTCTCGATCTCCGGCAGCGTCAACGCCGGGCGGCCGGAGCCGATCAGCAGGGGCGCGACCACGCTGTGCATTCGGTCGAGGCAGTCCGCTTCGAGAAAGCGCGAGATCGTCAGCCCGCCGCCCTCGATCAGGATCCGGCGATGGCCATGTTCGGCCAGCAGCGAGATGACCTGCACGGGATCGATACCCGCCGACCCCGGCGTCACCGACTTGACGCTGACATGATCGGCGCCACCGTGACCGGCAACGCCTTCGCCGACGAGATGCCAGGTCGGCGCCGCCGGCCGCCGAAACACGCCGCGCTCGGCAGGGACCCGGCCTCGCGGGTCGAGCACCACGCGCAGCGGGTTGTCGCCCTCGACATGGCGCACGGTCAGTTGCGGGTCGTCGGCATCCACCGTGCCGGCGCCTACCACCACGGCGTCGACCAGCGCCCGCATCCGGTGGAGATGAACCAGGCTCTGCGCACCGGTGACGTAGTGGGAAGCCCCGCTTGCCGTCGCGATTCGGCCGTCGAGGCTCTGGCCGATCTGCGCGATGACACGCGGGCCACGAGTGATGTCCGCCATGCACCACGGCAGCCAGATCGACAGCAGTTGCGCGGCCTCCTCGTCGACCTCGTGGGTACAGCGCCAATCGCCCCGGGCATCGATATCGAGCCGGTAGCGCCCATCGATGATAGCTCCCTCGAAGACGCCGTCACGGTTCAGATCCGCCGCATGACGAATCCAATTCCAGGCCTGCGGAGTATGTACAGGAGGAGCAGGAGGAGTACGAGAAGAGGAAGTACGAGAAGAAAAAGTCATGGTCATTCCTTGGCCAGACGGCACCACAGCGTAGCAAAGATCGCCCCTCGGGCGGAGGCGGCTCGATGAGGAATGCCAAGGCCGCCAACGACACGCACCTTCGATCATGGATGACGATCACGGCTCTCGATCATGCAGAGACGGATCATGGATGACAGGATAAGGAGACGAGCATGCGACAGGTAGAACGCGCGATTTTCGATCTGCGACGCGGCCTTCCGGTTCTCGTACGCGCCAGCCATGGCGACGTGATGGTTCACCCGCTCGAGGGCTGCGACGACGAAGCGCTGGCAGCCCTGCACGCCTTCAGCGGCAATCAGCCCGCGCTGGCGCTGACCCGGCATCGGCTCTCGCGATTGGGCATCGACTTCAAGCCCAGGGTGGGGCTGGTGCCGATCGACCCCGCCGACCGGGCGGAAGAGGTCATTGCCTGGGCCAGTGCCGAGGAGCAGCGCTTCTCGCTGGAGAACCGGCCGCTGATCGCCAACGACGGCAGCGTGGCGGCGCTGGACCTGATGCGCATTGGCCTGCTTCTCCCCGCCGCGATCGTCGCCAGCGTCAGCGATGGCAAGCGCGCTCAGGTGGAAGCTCTCGTCGCCGAAGGCACCGTGCTGGCCGTCGCCGCCGAGCAGATCGCTGGCTATTCGGAAACGCGATCGCATTTCCTCAAGCGCACCAGCGACGCGGAAATTCCGCTGTCCCACGCCGAACGCGCCAGGTTCGTGATGTTCCGCGAGGCCGACGGCATGCGCGAGCACATCGCCATCGTCATCGGCGATCCCGAGGAGTGGAACGACGCCGTGCCGGTGCGGTTGCACTCCGCCTGCCTGACCGGCGATCTCTTCGGCAGCCTGCGCTGCGACTGCGGCGAACAGCTCCGCGAGAGCGTGCGCACCATCGACGAACGCGGCGGCGGCGTGCTGCTCTATCTCGCCCAGGAAGGACGCGGCATCGGTCTGGCCAACAAGCTGCGCGCCTATACGCTGCAGGACGGCGGGCTGGATACGGTAGACGCCGACCAAGTGCTCGGATTCGGCGAGGACGAGCGTACCTACGGCGTGGCGCTGGAGATGCTGGAACAGCTCGACATCACCCGCATCGAGCTGTTGACCAACAATCCGGAGAAGATCGCCGCCATGGACCAGGGCGGCGTCGAGGTCGTCAACCGCCGCGGTGTCTACGGCAAGCTGACCAAGCAGAACCGGCGCTACCTGGACGCCAAGGCCAAGCGCGCCGGCCACTGGCTGGAAGAGGTGCTCAACGAGGACGAAAACGGGCCGGTGACACCGCTCAAGCGCCCCATGGCCCGCTGACGGGCGCCTCGGACGAAGACCTGTATCGAATGCAGACCGGCCTCCGGACGACGCCGATCTTCAGGCGTCGCCCGGATCCCGACCGCGCAGCGTGGCCAGGTCGAAGCGCCCCGCTTCCTCGATCACCCGCGCCAGGCGGGCACCGAAATGCTCGACCAGTCGTCGCCCGGTATCGGCATCGGCCAGCGTCGCATTGCCGGTGACGCCGCTCGGGTGCAGATCCTGGGCCATCCAGGCGTAGCCGGCATCGCCTTCAGGGCCTAGCGTGGAGCCGGCCTGCTCGCGAAGACGGCCTTCGGAGACGGCATCCGCCAGATGATCGAGACGAACCTTGTGGGGCGCGAGGTGCAGCATCATCGACGTTTCCAGCGCGCCACCGTGCAAGCCATGACGCAGCTCCTCGGCCGGAAGCGCCTGCTCCGGGGGCGCGAAGCGAAAGTAGTTGGCCTTGATTACCAGCATGCCATGGGCGGCGCGCAGCTTGAGTGCCGCCAGATCGATGACCGCCTTGTTGCCGCCATGGCTGTTGAACAGCACCAGGCGCCGGATGCCGGCGCGATGCACCGCCTCCCCCAGCGCCTCGATCACGGTCATCGCCGTCTCCGGCATCAGGCTCAGCGTTCCCGCAAAATCGGCATGCTCCAGACTCGAGCCCAGCGCCAGCGGTGGCAGCGCGATCACGCCCCGGGTCGGCTCGAGCTGCCCCGCTGCCACGTCGAGCAGCCCCAGCCCGATATCCAGATCGGTCGAAAGCGGCAGATGCGCGCCGTGCTGTTCGATCGCCGCCAGCGGCAACACCGCCACCGTCGTCTCGTCGACCAGCCCGGCAAGCTCGGTGCTGGTCAGCTCCTGCCACTGATGAAGACTCATGCTTCCCTCCCTGACAAATCGGTTGCGGTGGATGCCGCCGAGGTCTTCAGCAACCGCTCCGCGATGGCACTGTCCCTGACCACCCGTCGCGCCACGGCGTCGCGCAGCATCCGCTCGTCGCTGCCGCCGCGGGACTGAGGCTGGGCCAGAGCCAACGTCAGCCGTGAGCGCGCTCGGGTGATACCGGTGTAGATCAACTCCCGCGTGACGATGGGGTTGGCTCGCGCCGGCAGCGCGAACAGCACATGCTCGAATTCCGAACCCTGCGACTTGTGAACGGTCATGGCGAAGGCGGTCGCCGCCGCATCGAGCCGCGACGGCAGCACCTGACGCACGCCGTCGCCCTGCGGGAAACAGACCCGCAGCCGCCCACCCTCGTCGGGCAGCGTCAGCCCCAGGTCGCCATTGTAGAGCCCCAGTTGCGGGTCGTTGTGCGTCACCATCACCGGACGTCCGGCGAACCAGCCATCGGTGCGCGAGATCCAGCCCTGCTGCCACAATGCCCGCGCAATCCGCTCGTTCAACCCTTCGACGCCCCACGGCCCGCGTCGCAGCGCGCACAGCACCTGAAAGCGGCTCTGCAGCGCGAGGATCGCTGACGGCGAAGCCCCGGCCCGCAGCGCCTCGAACAGTTCCCGGTAACCCGCCACTATCGCCCGCTCGAACGCCGTGGCGTCGATATCCAGCGTCGCCAGATCCTGGAAACCGTCTTTCAGCACCTGGACAAAGCCGCGACCGTCGCCGGCATTGGCGGCTCTGGCGAGCGCCCCGATGCCGCTGTCCGCCCGGAAGCGAAAGCTCTTGCGCAGCATGGCGACGTGGTCCGCCAGCGGATTGGTCTCGGTGGCGGCGGGCAGCGGCTCGCCGGCCACCGCCTGCAGATAGTCACGCAGGGGCTCGGAATATCCCGTGCCGTCGCCGACGCCGGCCCCCGCGCACAGATCGCCCAGGACCGACCCCGCCTCCACCGAGGCCAGCTGGTCCTTGTCGCCGAGCAGAATCAGGCGGGCATCCGCCGGCATCGCCTCGAGCAGCGCTGCCATCATCTCCAGGTCGACCATCGAGGCCTCGTCCACTACCAGCAGATCCAGGCTCAACGGCGCCTCGGCGTGATGGCGAAAATGGCGCGTGTCCGGCCGCGCCCCCAGCAGGCGGTGAAGCGTCTGCGCCTCCTGCGGAATCGCGTCGCGCACGGCCGCCGGCACCGCCAGGCGCCCGACCGCCCCGGCGATCGACTCGGACAAGCGGGCTGCCGCCTTGCCGGTGGGTGCCGCCAGCCGGATACGCAGCGCCTCGCCGTCCCGCGCCAGCGACTGCTGCTGCAGCAGCGCCAGCAGTCGCGTCACGGTAGTGGTCTTGCCGGTGCCGGGGCCGCCGGAGATGATCGTCAACCGCTGGCGCAGCGCCAGTGCGCACGCCACGCGCTGCCAGTCGGGGTCGTCTCCCTCGCGCTGGTTGCCGGCGAACAGTGCCGCCAGCTGCTCCGCCAGTTCGTCGGCGACGGCCAGCGGCTGGCCCAGGCGCTGACGCAGGTGCGCCGCGACGCCGCTCTCGGCCTGCCAGTAGCGGCGCAGATAGAGTCGTTCGCCATCGAGCACCAGCGGCGTGGCGAGCCCCGAGGCCTCCCCGGCCAGCGCGACGATGGAGGACGCCGCCAGCACCGCCGCCCACCGCTGTGGCGTGACGCCCTCGAGCAGGGATTCCGGCAGCACCACGGCCTGCGCGGCGTCGTTCCCCTCCTCCAGCGGCGGCAACGACAGCGCGGAACGCGGCGCCTCCAGCACGCGGGATAGCGACAGGCAGACGTGACCGCGCCCCACCTGGTGGCTGGCGAGCGCGGCCGCCAGCCACAGCAACGGATCGTCGTCCGGATCGCGCTCGGCGAGAAAGATCGCGAAGTGGCGGTCGAGCTGGCGCAGCCAGCCGAGCTCCACCCACAGCGCCAGCGCCTCGAACAGCGCCTCTCGCGTCAGCGCCGGCTCGTCGACATCGAGCGCCAGGGTGAACTGATCCGCCTCGCGGGAATGCGGATCCGGCTGTCGGTCGGGTTTCTGCGACGAGGGTCGGCGGTTCATGAATGAGTCTCCCTGGACTGACGCAACAAGGCTCTCGCCGGCTCGGCGTCCCCTTCGAGCCAGGCATCCAGCGCCTCGATCAGCGCCCGGTCGGGGCGGCGATGGAACACCCCGGGGGCGACTTCGGACACCTCTTTGGGCGCATCTTCGGGTGCATCTTCGGGCGCGTCTTCGGGCGCCATGGAGAGCGGCGCCATGGAAAGCGGCGACTCGGCAAGCCCCCGAAGAAAGACATAGCAGGCACCGCCCACATGCCGGTCGTAGTCATAATCCTCCAGCCGCGACTTGAGCAGGCGATGCAGCGCCAGCACGTAGAGCACGTACTGCAGGTCGTAACGGTGATCCACCATCGCCGCGGCCAGCCGCTCGCCCTGATAATCCGCCGGATCGTCGCCCAGATGGTTGGACTTCCAGTCGAGCACGTACCAGCGCCCGCCCGCCTCGAAGGTCAGATCGATATACCCCTTGAGCATGCCGTTGAGCTTGCGCGGCGCCAGCCGGGGCCGCAGTCCGGGCAACGGTTCGAGCCGGGTGACGAGCCGGTCCAGCGGTTCGCTCCACGCATCCGAGGCCGGTAGCCAGAATTCCAGCTCGGTGCGCCACGCCTCGAGCCGGTCGAGACGCACCGGGTGGCCATCGACATGCATCAGCGGCAGCCGCAGCCGTTCGAGCAGCCAGGCGTGCAGCAGCGACGCCCAATCGGCGTCGAAGCCGCTCATCGCCAGGCGCCGTTCGATATCGCGGCGCAACGCCACGGCATAGGCAGGGTCTTCCAGCCGATCGAAATCGAGCCTTTCCAGCAAGCCGTGCAGGAAGGTGCCCGGCCGCGGGCCTCGCGGGAAATCGAGCAGCGAACGGATGCTGGGCCGCGGTATCGGGTCGCGCTCGCGGCTGACCTCGATGTCCAGCGTCGCCGGCAGATCCTCGCTGGCTGCCGCCGCATCCTCTCCACCGCCTTCGCCGGCCGTGTCGCGGTGCCACGCCTCCTCTTCCCGGCCGGTATCGCCCAGGGCCCGGCGCGCGTCGGCAATCAGCGAGGTATAGGAGGCGATCCACCAGTCGTCATCGATCTGCCCCCGAAAGACGCGTGCCGGCTTGGTCTGCGGTGCGAACGCATCGATTCGCAGCCGGTGAACCGGCGCCTCGGGCGGGGGCTCGATCGCCAGCCATCCCGCGTGCTGGCCCTGGCGCAGCCGTTCCAGCAGCGCCGCGCCGTCGTCTTCCTTGTCGCTGCCCAGCAGCCGCCCCAGCGCCGTCTCGTGCAGGCAGCCGCTCTTGCCACGACCGCGGCCGACATGCGCCACGCCCAATCGGCAGGCGTAGGCGGCGCGGGTCAGGGCGACATAGAGCAGCCTCACGTCCTCGTCGAGTCGAGCCAGATCGGCCTCGCGCTGCTGGGCGTCGTCCGGCGACGCCACCATCACGCTGCCTTCGCCCTCCGGCGACTTCAACGCCAGCAGCCCGGTCTGGCGGTCCGGCTCCGCCGGGCGGTGCGAGCAGATGAACGGCAGCAGCACGATGGGATATTCGAGTCCCTTTGACTTGTGCACCGTGATCACCCGCACCAGATCCTCGTCGCTCTCGAGGCGCTGGCTGAGCGCCTGGCTGTCCAGCGTCTCGACGCCTTCCTGCAGCGCCCGATGCCACCAGCGCAGCAGCGCCTGCTCGCCGTCGAGCCGCTGCTGGGCGTTCTGCGCCAGTTCACCGAGATGCAGCAGATCGGTCAGCGCCCGCTCGCCGTCGGTACGCTGGGCGAGCCGCTCGGCGATACGGAAGTCCCGCATGACGGTGCGCAGCATGGGCAGCACGCCGCGTCGCTGCCACTGGCGGTGGTATTCGCTGAATCGCTCGACCTCCCGTTCCCAGGCCAGTTCGTCGGCCAGCAGCGGCTCCAGCGCCCGGGGCGAGTCGTTGAGCAGCTTGGTCGCCAGCGCCGCCTTGAGCCTGGCGTCCTGACGCGGCTGGGCCACGGCTTCGAACAGCTGCAGCAGCTCGAACGCCTGGGGCGTATCGAACACGCTCGAGCGTTCGCTCAGGTAGACGCTGCGGATACCGCCTTCGGCGAGCGCACCGCGAACCTTGAGCGCCTCGCCGCCATGGCGGACCAGAATGGCGATATCGGCGGGCTGCACCGGGCGCTCGCCCTTCGCCCCCTCGAACCGCCACCCGCCTTCCAGCAGCCGCTGCACCTCCGCCCGCGTCGCCGTCGCCATCACGTTCTGGTATTCGCCGCGGGAGTAGCGCTCGGTATCCGGCCACCAGACGCCCAGCGCTGCCACCGGCCGGCCGTCCTGGTCGACCAGCCGCGCCGACTTGGGGTTCGACTCGACGGCGACGAACGGGATCTCGTCGCTGCCGAAGGGTTGCGGATGACGCCGGAACAGCGCATTGGTGGCCTCGACCATGGCCTGGGTCGAGCGGAAATTGCGCATCAGCGTGAAGCGACTCGGCGTCGCCCGGCGCGCCCGCAGGTAGGTATGGATATCGGCCCCGCGAAAGGCGTAGATCGCCTGCTTGGGGTCGCCGATCATCAACAGCGCCGTCGTTGCCGGGTCGCTCTCCGGCGCACGGTAGATGTTCGAGAAGATCCGATACTGGACCGGATCGGTGTCCTGGAACTCGTCGATCAGCGCCACCGGCAGCTCGTGACGAATGCGCGCCGCCAGCCGCAGCGCCGCGCTGTCGTCGGCGCGTGCCGCATTCGCGGTATCCGCCGGCCCATCCGATGACGGGGCCGGCCGGGCCAGGGCGGCATCGAGATCGTTGAGCAGGTCCGAGAACTCCCACAACCCCTGGCGGCGCTTGTCGGCAGCGAAACTCACCGCGATGCGGTCGCGGGCGTGGGCCAGCACCTGCCGGGCGACCGCGTCGAAGGGCCGGCCGTGGGCGGCGAGGCGATCGAGATGGGCAAAGAACGGATGCGTTGGCACCGTCAGCCCTTTCTGGGCCGCGCCCTTCATCAACGCTCCCGCCAGTTTTTCCTGACTCAGCCAGAAGCGCCCGCTGCTGTCGGTGATCTCATCGGCGGCATCGAACTCGCCCCGGGCCAGCCAGCTCTCGAACGCCGCCAGCCGATCGGCCAGTTCGTCGGGCTTGAAGCTCCTCTTGTTGAGCACGCCATCGTGGAACGCCTCGGCCATCGAGGCGCCGATGGCATCGCGATCCCAGGCCGCCGCCAGCGCCGACTCGATGGATTCCCGTTCGTCCAGCCCGCTTTCCAGCTCGGCGAATAGCGCGGTCAGGGAGTCCGGCGCTTTTACCGCCTCGCCGGCGACCCACAGCGGCTGGGGTTCGCCATCCTTCAGCAACGGCCGCAGTGCGGCCGCCAGCGCTTCCGGCCCGCTCCACTGCGAACGGATCTGGCGCTGCCAGCGCTCGTCGAGCGGATAGAACTCGCACCGCCAGTAATCCTCCACCGCCCGAGCCAGCAGCGTCTGACCATCCTGCAGCAGCTCGGCGGAGAAGCGTGCGCCGGCGTCGAAGGCGTGGCGGGTCAGCATGCGCTGGCAGAAGCCGTGAATGGTGAAGATCGCCGCCTCGTCCATCAGCCGCGCCGCCTGGTCCAGCCGCCGGGCGCCGCTGCGGCAGGCCGTCTCGCCCGCCGTGGCCAGCGGCTCCAGCAGTTCGGCCAGTACCGGATCGTGGCGATCCTCGGCGCTTGCCAGCAGCCAGTCGCGGGCCTGCTTGAGACGCGCCCGAATGCGCCCGCGCAGCTCGGCGGTGGCGGCTTCGGTGAAGGTCACGACCAGGATCTCGGGCGGCGTCAACGGCCGGGGGAAATCCACCGTCTCGCGGCCGGGCAGCGGCCCCAGCACCAACCGCACGTAGAGCGCGGCCAGGGTGAAGGTCTTGCCGGTGCCGGCGCTGGCCTCGATCAGATGATGGCCGATCAACGGCAGGCCGACGAGCTCGAGCGGGACGGTTTGTTCCCGGTTTTCATTCGTGACACCGCTCATTCGCTCGCCCCCCCTCGAGACCGGGTCGATGAGGGTTTCGATAACGGCTTCGATGACGCTGGCGTTGCCACCGCCTGGGAACGGAAATGGGAATGGGTCTGCTGGGACGCTCGCAACAGGATCTCCAGTATCGGTTGATAGTGGGCCACGCTCTCGCGGACGCCACCGGCCGCCTCGAACGTCTCGAAATCCGGCCACAGCTGGCCAAGTCCGCCTTCGCGCTGGGCCAGCGACGGCATGCCGAAGCCGCCCTCGTCGTACGCTTCCGCCAGCTGGTCGCGCCAGCCGGGATCGAGCGATTCCCCCGCCGCCAGCCCGCCGAGCGCCTCGCGATCGGCCAGGCTCCACAGCGTCTTGACCAGCGCATCGCTGGCGGGCAGCGGCGCGCACCAGGCGCGCCACCAGGTGCGAAGCCAGTGGCCGAGACTCGCCCGCGCTTGCGCCCTCTCCAGCGTCGGGAACTCCAGCCAGCGGTCCTCGAAAATCGCCGTCCACCGGCAGGGTGACTCTCCGCTGGCGTTGACCAGCAGCCAACGAACGTAGCCCGCGTAGAGTCGATGCGGCTTGCCAAGCTTCTTCCACGGGCCGTCTCCCGAGCCCTTACCATCGGGTTTGAAATGGCCGAAGTGGCTGGTCTCCAGCGTCACCAGGCCAAGACTGCCTGCCTTCCCGCCGTCATCGTTTTTGTCACCCTCATCGTTTTTGTCGCGGTCATCGCTTTTATCGAGATAAAGACCGTCGACTCTGGCCTCCAGCGCCAGCGCGGGACAGTCGGTCGTCGCGTCGATCGCGAACCGCAGCATGGGCGGTGTCAGCGCTTCGGCGCCGTCGACCCGGCGATGCCAGCTCTCCAGTTGGGTCTGCAGGCGCCTGAGCGGCGGCTCGATCGTCGCCAGGCCGAAACCCGCCGCCGGCAGCCGCCCTGCCAGACGCAGCCGGTCGGCGACCTGCGCCAGCGGCTCGTGGCGACGGCCGGCATCCAGCAGCTCGCGCTTGAGCGTGTGATCCTCTAGGGCATCGAGAATGAACGGCTCGCTGTCCTCGTCGGGCACGTCGGGATCCTGGAAGCGCACTCCCAGGCGGCCAAGGTAGACGCTCCAAGGCCGGCGCAACAGCCGCTGCAGATCGGCAAGCCCGAGCGCTTCCGCTGGCGCGGGCACGGCATCCGGCGCCGCTGGCTGCGCCATCTCGGTGTCTGGGTTCTCAGCCAGCAGATGCAGTGGCTCCCAGCTGGTATCGAAGGTGTAACGCGGATCGTCGGCGTGAAAATAGCGCCGCGAGAACGGCTGTAACGGATGCGCCTCGATCAGCCTCGCCGCCAGCGCCGCTTCGTCGTCCTGTGTCGAAGCGTCGCCCGAGTCCGGCCGCCAGCCCTGCTCCAGCGTGTCGAGCAGTTCGCCGATCAGCACCGAGGGCGGTCGTGGGGTGTTGTCGCGCTGATCGAAGCCGACCCAGGAGAACGTCAGCCGTTCGCGGGCGGAGAGCAGTGCCTCGAGCAGCAGGTAGCGGTCGTCGTCGCGGCGGGAGCGGTCCCCCGGACGCGGGTACTGCGCCATCAGGTCGAAATCCTGCGGTTGGCGCGTGCGGGGATAGGCGCCGTCGTTCATCCCGAGCAGGTAGACCTGCCGGAACGGAATGGCGCGCATCGGCATCAGCGTGGCGAAGTTGACCTTGCCGGCCAGAAAACGCTGGGCCAGGCCGCCCTCGTCGAGCTCCGCCCTGAGCGCATCGCGCACCACGGCGAGACCGATCGGCTGGGTGAAGGCGGCCAGCTCGCAACTTTGCTGCCAGCGGCCCAGCGCCTGATCCACCCGCGCCAGCACGTCGTGTTCGTCCAGCGCCGTGGGGGCGAACAGCGTGTCGATCAGGTGTCGCAAGCGCGCCAGCCACCCCTCCGGCGTGACGGCGGCGCTCAACGCCTCGCACTGGGCGGCCATCATGCGTATCAGCTCGGCCAGCCGCCCGGCGAGATCCGCTTCCAGCCCGCCCACCTCGTCGTAGGGCACGATCTCGTCGAACTGCCACGCGGCGCTGGCGGGTAGCGGGCCGGTGGATCGTCCCGGCGGCATCGGGCCGGTAGATGGAAGAGTGCCGGTGGAATACCCCAGCAACATGCGCTCGAGCCCGAACGCCCAGCTGTTTTCATGCAATGCCGGAAAGCCGAGCGAGCGGCGGTGCGCGCCGGATAGCCCCCAGCGCACGCCGCTTTCCGCCAGCCATTGGCGCAGGCGCGGCAATTCCGACTCCTCGATGGCGAAGCGTGCCCGGAACGCCGGAACGTCCAGCGCATCGAGCAGCTCGCTCACGCCCAGCCGCCGTTCGGGAAGCTCCAGCAGCGACAGGATCAACACCATCATCGGATGCGCTTCACTGGCGACCTGATCGGCGATGGTGAACGGAATATGGCGGGGATCGTTGGACGGCAATTGACCGAAGACCGCCTCGATGTAGGGCGCGTAGACGTCGATCTCCGGCACCATCACCAGAATGTCCCGGGGCCGCAGCGGCGTACCCTGGCTGCTGGCTTCCTCGAACGCCGCCAGCAGCCGATCGTGCAGTACCTCCACCTCGCGCAGCGGCGAGTGCACGCTGACCAGTGACAGCGAGGCGTCGTCCGGGGCGATCAGCCGTTTGCCGCTTTCCCGGGTTCGTTCTCCGGGATGCCTGAGATCGAGAATGTCCTGCTGCAGCTGGTTGAGCAGCGGCGCCCGTTCGGGATGCGCTTCATCGACCGGATCGCGGAACAGGTCGGTCTCGACGTCGAAGCCGCCATCCTGGCTCTCGAACTCGTAGAGGCCGACGATGAAATCCCGCCCTTGCGCGCCCCAGGCAGCCAACAGCGGATTGGCCTGAAGGTGCAGCGCCTCCTCGTCCAGCGCCTCGAGCCATGGCGCTTCCGGGTGCCGGGACTGCTGTCGTGCCATCGCCTCGGCGGAGAGCCGCCCGGCGCGCTTGATCGCCTCCCGGTCGGAGACGATGTCGCCCCAGTAATGGCGACACGGATTGGTGATCATCAGGAAGACGTCGATGACGCCGGAAAGCGCGTGCAGCGCCTCCAGCGTCTGGGAAGGCAGCGCCGAGATGCCGAACACGAAGAGCCGGGGCGGCAGTTCCGGCGGGCAGCTTTCCAGTTGCCTGGCGGCGCGCAGAAAACGACCATGCAGGCTGGCGCGGTGAAACGCTCGCTCGGTCGGGTCGGCGTCGGCGATCAACGCTCGCCATAGCGCCGGCTGCCAGCGCTGGTCGGCGGGCAGGTCGGCCGGAGCGTCCTCCCCCGCTTCCCAGGCGGCCAGCCAGTCGGGGCGGTAGTTGAGATACTGGTCGAACAGATCCGCCAGACGCACCGCCAGTTGCCAGCGCTTGCGCTCGGCCTGCTCGGCGGCCCGGCGCTGCGTGCCCTCCTCCATCGCCGCAGACGATTCGGCACCCTCGTCGCCGTGCGGTCGGCCCGCCGTAGCGCTTTCCAGCCCGGCGCTCAGATAGTGGGCGAGCGGCGCGAAGGTGACCGGGTCGCTGGCGATCTCGCCTTCCAGCAGCCGCAGGATGCGCCATGCCAGCGGGCGCTTGTCGAACGGCGAATGCAGCGGAATCGGCCGGCTTTCGCCGTCTTCTCCGGCCTGTTCGAGCACCGCACGATAGGCACGCCAGACGAAGCTCGACGGCAGCGGGAAATCCACCGAGGCGGCGATGCCGTCGGCCTCGGCCAGCGAGAGGCGCAGCCATTGGGCCATGCCGTTGGACTGCACCAGGAAGGTTTCCGGGGTCAGCGGCGGCAACCGGTGGCGCTTGATCAACGCCAGTGCCAGATCGTGCAGGTCTTCGAGGTGATTGGCATGCAGGACGCTGAACATCCGCTCTCCCGGGTTCTTGGATCGAGGGTCGATGAGGCTTCGACAAAGACGCCATCCTACCGTGGTGCGGGACGACGATCACCCGGTGCCTGTGGCAAGATGGGACGTTCTCGTGTCAACCATGTCGTCGCCGCCATCACTGCCTCCGTGGCAGCCAATGGCAACGTTCACGGTAGCCATGACGACCTCCGCAGTGACTAATAACAATAACCGTAGCAACAAGGACTTCCATTGACGACACCCGTCTTCCTCGCCGTGCTGGCCGGTGCTCTGATGCATGCCAGCTGGAACGCTCTGGTCAAGGTCGGCCTGGACCGACTGCTGAGCATCTCGCTGATCCAGGCCGCCTGCGCCGTGATCGCGCTCGCCGGCGTGGCCTTCGTGCCGCTGCCTCAGCCGGCCGCCTGGCCGTGGCTGGCCGTATCGACGCTTTTGCATATCGGCTACAACGTGTTCCTGGCCCGCGCCTATCGGGTCGGTGATCTCGGCCAGATCTACCCGATTGCTCGCGGTTGCGCGCCCCTGCTGGTCACGCTGATCAGCGTCTTCGCGCTCAGCGAACATCCGTCATGGATCGGCTATCTGGGTATCGCGGTGCTGGTGCTCGGCATTCTGTGCATGGCTTTTCGCGGCGGCACGGGGCCGCGGCTGGAGCGCGCCTCGCTGATCAACGCGCTGACGACCTCCGTCTTCATCGCCGGCTATACGCTGGCCGACGGCAGCGGTGCCCGCGCCAACGGCGATGCGATCGGTTACGTGGTCTGGCTGTTTTTGTTCGATGGCTTCGGCATGCTGCTGGCGCTGGTCGCCATGCGTGGCGTCCGCGCCCTGCCCGAGCTGACCCGCTACTGGCGGGTCGGCCTGCTCGGCGGCGCCCTCTCCATCGGTGCCTACGGCATCACCATCTGGGCCATGACCCAGGCGCCGATCGCGCTGGTGGCGGCGCTGCGGGAAACCAGCGTGCTGTTCGCCATTGCCATCGGTATCGTCTGGCTGAAGGAGCCGTTGCACCGCGAACGCTTGCTGGCCGGCGGCCTGATTCTGGGTGGCGTCATCCTGGCGCACTGGGGTTGATCGTCGACTGTCATCCTGCGTCAGGACTGCTAGGCTAGGAGCAATGACTTCTCGCTCTGCCAACGCCGCTTTACCCGCTTCCGGCGCGCATTCGCCCCATATCCGGACTCGAGCCATCGAGGCGACAGCCATCACCACGACAGCGATCGGCAAGGAGCCCATTTTGCCTCTCACCGCTCCACCGCACGCCACCAACACCGACGGCCAACCGCGCCGGGTCGGCGTCGAGCTCGAGTTCGCCGGCATCGGGCCGATCCAGGCGGCGCGTCTGGTCGAAATGACCTTCGGTGGTCGTGTCGAACAGCACAGCGCGCATCGACTGCAGGTCACCGGAACACCATGGGGCACGTTCCACATCGAGCTGGACAGCAAGTATGTCCACCCGGACGAACAGCTGCTCGATCGCGCTCGTACCACTGATGGTCAGCCGCCGGGTTTCGGCGAGCACCTGCGCGCCAGCGTGCACAGCCGTACCCGCGAATGGCTGGGCGATATGGTCGCCGGCCTGGTGCCGACGGAGATCGTCTGCCCGCCGATTCCCTGGGACGAGCTGGCGCGCCTGGACGAGCTGTTCGCGGCGCTGCGCCGCCACGGCGCGGAAGGCACCGATGCCAGCCTGCTCTACGGCTTCGGCCTCCATCTCAATCCGGAAATCCCTTCTCCCGAGGTGGAGAGCATACTGGCCTATCTGCGAGCCTATCTGATCCTGGCCGACTGGCTGCGCGACGAGATCGTCGTCGACGTGACCCGGGACATGCTGCCCCATACGCGGCCGTTTCACAGCGACTACACCCGCAAGATACTGGCACCGGACTACTGCCCCACCCTGCAGGCTCTGATCGACGACTACCTGGTCGCCAACCCGACCCGCAACCGGGAGCTGGACCTGCTGCCGCTGTTCGCCTGGCTGATGCCGGATCATCCCAACGCGCTGCTACGGGAAACGCTGGTCAAGCCACGGCCGACCTATCACTACCGCCTGCCCAACGCCGCGCTCTCCGACCCGGAATGGGGCGTGAGCGTGGAGTGGAACCGCTGGGCGGAGGTCGAACGTCTCGCCGCCGATCCGGATCGCCTGGCGGAGCGCAGCGCAGCCTATCGCGAGCATCTCGCCCAGCCGACCCTGAGCCGCTGGCTCGATTCCCTGCGTCACTGGATGCGTCATTGATGGCTTCACCGAAACACGCGGCGATAGCCCTGGGAAACGACAAAAGCCGTCCGCTGATCGGCATCACCACCTCGGATCACAAGAGCCTTCTGGCCTGGTGGTGCGACTGGATTTCGGTGTGGCGCGCCGGCGGCAGGCCGGTGCGGATCTCTCCGGCGCGCCCGCTACAGCAGGCGGTGGATGGCCTGATCATCGGTGGCGGCGACGATATCGGTGCCCAACGCTACGGGGGCGAGGTTCAGTTGAATGTCCGCGTCGACCCCGCCCGCGACGAGCTCGAGCTCGACCTGCTGGCCGACTACCTGCCGACCCGCGTGCCGATCCTGGGTATCTGCCGTGGCGCCCAGATGATCAACATCCACTGCGGCGGCAGCCTGATCGAAGACATCCAGACGACTTATAGCCACATCAAGAACCGGCGCACGGTGCTGCCCCGTAAGCGAATCGAGATCGAACCGTTCAGCCAGCTGGCCGACATTCTCAATCGCCGCTACTGCCACGTGAACAGCCTGCATCACCAGGCGGTGGATCGCCCCGGGGACGGCCTCAAGGTGGTCGCCCAGGACCGCGACGACCTCGTGCAGGCGATCGAGAGCGAACGCCACCCGTTTCTCATCGGCGTGCAGTGGCACCCGGAATTCCTGCTCTTCAGCCGTTCCCAGCAGCGACTGATCCGAGCGCTGGTAGAAGCCGCGAGGCACCGCGAGGCTGAATCCAGAGAGGCCACAGCCAGAGACGTCAACATCAGCGACGTCGAGGCCAGCGAGGCCACAGGCAGCGAGGTCAAAGCCAGCGCGGATCCGCCGTGAAGGAGACGGTAAACCAGCGCTGTTCGGCGGGGATGGAGAGACCTTCGGCGATCTCTTCCCGGATCCGGTCGAGTTCGGCGATCCCGCTACCGCTGGCGAAATCCGGTGTGGTAACGATGTGGATCTCGATGTTGTGCACCCGCCCGGTCTTGGCGACATAGCTCTCGAAGCGCTCCAGCCCCGGCCGCTGCATGACTGGCGCCATCGCCTCGCGAACCTCGCGGTCGAGCCGCGATGGCGCCATCATCAGTACCTCCCGCATGGCGCGATACACGATGCCTGCCGGCACCGGCATGAAGCCAAGCGTCAGCACCACCAGCAGCGTCGAATCCACGTAGGGTATCTAGGGCGCGAGAGCCGTCCCCTGCATCACCAGCGCCGCGGCAAACGCCACCAGCAGGGCGCTGGTGATCAGTGCCGCCATCAGCCAGTTCTGGATGTCGATCTTCACGAAGTCGGACCGGGCCTGACGGTTGAGCCGACGTTCGACGAACACCATCACGTAGCAGATCACGCAGACGATCAGCGAGTAGCCGATCGCCATGTCGACTGCCAGCGGGTTGCCGCCCTGAAGCAGCGTGCTGAGCGCATTGAGGAAGGCGTAGAAGCACAGCAGCAGCAGGATCGCGCCGTTGAGCGCCGCCGCCATCGGCTCGAAATGCCAGTAACCCAGCTGGAAACGTCGCGTCGATTCACGGGCGACCAGTTTCGATACCATCAGTGCCAGCAGCGACATCGCCGCATCGATCGACGAGAAGACGCCGTCGAACAGAATCGAATGCGACCCCGACAGCAGCCCGAATCCGACGCCGAGTCCCGCCACGACCAGCGTCGTGACGATGGATAGCTTGAGTGTCTTCTGCTCGAGGGAGACGTCCACGCCACACCCCTTTTCGTCTTGTTATGTGCGACTTGTCGTGTGCACCCTGGTACGCGGAACACCGGCCACGACGATGCCGAAGCTCAGGAAGGCATCACGGCCAGCCGCCGCCCTGCCGGGGAACGCAGCAGAAACAGGCCGATGACGACGCCCATGGCCGATAGCGCAACGACATAGATCGCCGGCGACATCGGGTACCAGCGCATCAGCGTGGTAACGATGATCGGCGTAAAACCGCCGAAGATCGCATAGGCGACGTTATAGGAAAACGAGAGCCCGCTGAAGCGAACCGCGGCCGGGAACGCCTTGACCGCTACCGCCGGAATGGCGCCGGTAATCCCCACTGCGAAGCCGGCCAGCGCATAGAGCGGCATCAGTTGATCCGGGCGCTGGCCAACGACGCTCATCATCAGCCAGTAGCTCGCCCCCAGCAGCGCGCTCCAGCCGATCATCGTCGCTCCGCTACCGAAACGATCGGCGCACCAGCCGGCGATCACGCAGCCCACGATCAGACACAGGATCGCCACCACGTTGGCCAGCGAGGCATCCAGCCCGGCGTACTGCGCCGCCAGCAGCGGCGGCGTCATCAGCATCACCACGACGATCGCCGCGGTCAGGATCCAGCTTACTGCCATGGCCAGCAGCACGCCGCCCAAGTGATCGCGAAGCACCGCCTTGACCGGCATCTCGGCGGCCAACGCCTGGCGTTCACGCATCTCGGCGAAGACCGGCGTCTCGCGCAGCCAGCGGCGAAGATAGACCGCCACCAGCCCGAAGATGCCGCCGAGCAGGAACGGGATTCGCCAGGCGCCGCCGGCCAGTTCCGCCGGGGTGAAGTAGGACTTCATGATCGCCGCCACCAGCGAGCCGATCAGAATGCCGGCCGCCAATCCTCCCGACAGCGTGCCGCAGGCGAGACCGACATGGCGACGCTGGACATGCTCGGTGACGAACACCCAGGCACCCGGCACCTCGCCGCCCACGGCCGCGCCCTGCAGCATGCGCAGCAGCACCAGCACCAGCGGCGCCAGGTAGCCGATGGCGTGATAGGTCGGCAGGCAACCGATCGCCAGTGTCGGCAGCGCCATCAGCAGGATCGATAGCGTGAACATCCGCTTGCGCCCCAGCAGGTCGCCGAAGTGCGCCATGACGATGCCGCCCAGCGGCCTGACCAGATAGCCGGCGGCAAAGATGCCGAAGGTCTGGATCTGGCGCAGCCATTCCGGCATGTCGGGTGGAAAGAACAGCTGGCCGATGACCGTGGCGAAGTAGACGAAGATGATGAAGTCGTAGAATTCCAGCGCGCCGCCGAGGGCCGACAGCGAGAGCGTCCTGATATCGTTGCGGGAGAGCGGGCGCGACGGGATCGTCGTGGGATCGTGAGCCATATCGGTGTTCCAGAAGGACGACGCCCCAGGGCGCCGTCACGGTCATTCCGGGCGAAGCCCGAGCCCCGCGCGTCGGCGTGGCGCGGGGCTCGAGAATCGGTTTCAGTGCTGCATCACCGCCAGGCGCTGGCCGCTCGGCGCCCGCAGCAGGAAGATGCCGATCACTACGCCGAGTAGCGCCAGCGCGGCGATATAGTATGCCGGCGCGGCGGGATGACTAGCCATCAGCGTCGAGACGACGACGGGCGTGAAGCCGCCGAAGATGGCGTAGGCGACGTTGTAGGAGAACGACAGCCCGGAAAAGCGCACCGCGGCCGGGAACGACTTGACGGCAACGGTGGGCACGACGCCGACGATCCCCACGCCGAAGCCGGCCAGGCAGTAGAGCAGCATCAGCTGGTCGGGCTGAGACGGTACCGTATGCATCATGATCCAGTAGGTGATTCCCAGCAGCAGGCTCCACAGAATGATGGTGATGCCGCTGCCGATACGATCGCAGCACCAGCCCGAGACCACGCAGCCGATGATCACGAAGACGATCGCCCACACGTTGGCCAGCGAGGCATCGATGTCGTAGAGCGACTGCAGCAGGCTCGGCGTCATCAGCACGACCACGACGACGGCCCCGGTAAGGATCCAGGTCACCGCCATCGACAGCACCACGCTATCCAGATGCCGGCTGAGCACCCGCTTGACCGGCAACCCTTCGGACAGCGCTTTCTTGGCACGCATCTCGGCGAACACTGGCGTCTCTTCCAGATAGCGGCGCAGGTAGACGGCCAGGAAGCCGAACACGCCGCCGATCAGAAACGGCACGCGCCAGCCGTAGGCGGTCATCTCTTCGGGGGTAAAGTACGACTTCAGAAACGCCGAGATGATCGAGCCGATCAGGATGCCGGCCACCAGCCCGGCGGCCAGCGTGCCGCAAGCGAGGCCGACGTCCTTGCGCGAGACGTGCTCGGTGACGAAGACCCAGGCACCCGGGACTTCACCGCCAACCGCCGCACCCTGCAGGATACGCATCAACACCAGCAGCAGCGGTGCCAGATAACCGATGGTTTCGTAGGTCGGCAGGCAGCCGATCAGCAGCGTCGGCACCGACATCAGGAAGATCGACAGCGTGAACATGCGCTTGCGGCCCAGCAGGTCACCGAAGTGCGCCATGATGATGCCGCCCAGCGGACGCGCCAGATAACCCGCCGCGAAAATGCCGTAGGTCTGCACCATCCGCAGCCATTCCGGCATGTCGGCGGGAAAGAACAGGTGGCCGATCACCGTGGCGAAATAGACGAAGATGATGAAGTCGTAGAACTCCAGCGCGCCGCCCAGGGCGGATAGCGACAGGATCTTGATGTCACCGCGTGACAGCGGACGCGACGGAGCCGCATCGTATTGAGGTGCGTTAGCCATAGCCGTGTTCTTTTTTCTGAGGCGTTGAAACGTGCGAGTGTCCAGTAGCCAACGTGCGTCACGGATGCTCGACAGAGGATGCCGTCCGCCGCATGAAGGGGCCATGACATTACCAGACTTTAAAAGTTCCGTCAGTGTGGGGTTGTCAAGCGACAACCCCTTCGGAGGTATCGCCGAGAGCGTCGGTTTTCCCGATCGACACAAAAAAGCCGGCCTCGCGGGGCCGGCTTTCGACATCACCGATGCTCAACTTTCCAGTTTGGCATCCAGCGAGATCCTGGCGTTCAGCAGCTTGGAGATCGGGCAGCCTTCCTTGGCCTTCTGAGCGGCGCTGTCGAAGGTTGCCTGGTCGGCCCCCGGAATCTTGGCTACGGTCTTGAGCTGGACTTCGGTAATGGTGAAGCCGCTGTCGTCCTGCTCCATGATCACGGTGGCATCCGTCTTGATGCTGTCCGGCTCGATGCCCTCTTCGCCCAGCATCATGGAGAGCGCCATCGAGAAGCAGCTGGCATGAGCGGATGCGATCAGCTCTTCCGGGTTGGTGCCGGGCTGACCTTCGAAACGGGTATTGAAGCCGTAGGGGCTCTCCTTGAGCGCGCCGCTCTCGGTGGAGACGACACCCTTGCCTTTCTTCAGGCTGCCTTTCCATTCGGCAGATCCGAATTTCTTGATCGTCATCGTCAACTCCTTCTGGTTTGCTATGACGTTTCGACGTCATCGGCCATCGCGGTGGATGGGATGAGGATCAGTGTAGACCACTTGCGCCAGACGTCATCCGCCCCGACTCACCGACTCCCGCGTGAGCCGCGAATTCGCTACGCCTTGAGCGCATCCAGCGCCGCGTCGTAATCCGGCTCGTTCTTGATCTCGCTGACCAGCTCGGCATGCACGACCTTGTCCTGCTCGTCGATCACGATGACGGCCCGCGCGCAGAGCCCCGCCATTACCCCGCTCTGCAAGGCGACGCCGTAATGCTCCCGGAATTCCGGATGGCGAAAGCAGGAGAGCGTGACCACGCGGTCCAGCCCTTCGGCGCCGCAGAAACGGCTCTGCGCGAACGGCAGATCCGCCGATACGATCAGCACCGCCGTGTTGTCGAGCCCGCTGGCATATTCGTTGAACTTGCGCGTGGACATTGCACAGGTCCTGGTATCGACGCTGGGAATGATGTTGAGCACCTTGCGGCGCCCGGCAAAATCCGACAGCGACACGCCTTCCAGCTCGCCACCGGTCAGGGTAAAGGCAGGCGCCGTCTCGCCGACGACCGGAAAGTCGCCTCCCACCTCGACGGGTACGCCGCCTCGCGTCACGCTCTGCATGGCTGTCTCTCCAAAAAACGATTCAAACAAGAGGAATGGATTTAAACGAAAGGAATGATTCAAGGGCGAAGCGATTGAAAGGATCGCAGCGGCGTATCCGGTGACACCCGCGCCACCGACCAGCATAGCCTATTCCTGTGCTTCGCACCCCGCCCGCGCCAGGACACGGCGCGATACCTTCAGCGCCTCTGAATCTGGCGCTCGCAACTTTGCCATGTTGCGCTGCGGGATCGATTCGGGATCGGGATAGCTCGCCAGCGCTCGTTCGAGCTCCGCTTCCCGGAGAATATGCACCATCGGGTAAGGCGAACGATTGGTGGCATTGGCCGGGTCGGCCGCCTCGACGCCGTCGAAGACGTAATCCGGGTGGAAGCTGGCCAACTGGTAGATGCCGGTGTATTCGAGCTCCTCCAGCAGTTGCTCCGCCAGCTCGAGCCAATCCAGATAGTCGTCGAAATCCTCCATGCCGGCCGGCGCGATCAGCAGCGTGGTGGCAATTCCGGGCTCGGCATCCAGGCGACGGCACTCCGTCACCAGTTCGTGGAGCAGCCCCTCGAGATCGGTGGCATCGGCCACCGCGTAGCGGATGGCGTCCCGTCGCGATTCGCGGCCAGCAAAGGGGCAGATATCGTGGGCGACGACGAAGGATTCCAGCCAGGCCCGCGTGCGGCCGATAAATGAAAGGTCGATGACGGAGAGCTCCTGAGTCAGGGACGTGAACCGAATGAGGCGATCGTACCCGTCGAAAAACGATTCACATGAAATCAATCGACGTCTCGCGGGCACCCGGCGATATTAATCGATTGTCGAGATAGACGGTTGCCGAGATAGACGATCGTCGAACCATAGGGTGATCGACAAAGCCATTTGCGAAACCCGCGAGTGGCAGCCAGCATAACAGCAACGCCTTAACGAACAGGGGGTTCCATGCCAAGTACGCCATCGCGCCCAAGTACGCCACCGTGCATCGTGCTGCCAGAGAGCCAGGCAGCGCCCTCGATATTCCTTCCGGCCATCGGCCAGGGGACCTGGTACATGGGAGAAAACCAGGTGCCGCGCCGGCAGGAAGTCGCGGCGCTGCGCCATGGGCTGGATCTCGGGCTGGAGGTCATCGATACCGCCGAGATGTACGGCGACGGCGGCGCCGAAGAGGTCGTCGGCGAGGCAATCCGCGGGCGGCGCGACGACGCCTTCATCGTCTCCAAGGTCTACCCCTGGAACGCCGGCCGGGAGAGCGCCATCGCGGCCTGCGAGCGCAGCCTCGAACGGTTGGGCATCGACACGATCGACCTCTATCTACTGCACTGGCCCGGCAACATTCCCCTCGAAGAGACGTTCGAGGCATTCGAACGGCTGCGTGACCAGGGCAAGATCCGGCGCTTCGGGGTTTCCAACTTCGATGCCGGCAACCTCAGAGCCATGGAGGCGCTGCCCGCCGCCGCCGACTGTGCCACCAATCAGGTGCTCTACCACCTCGGCTCCCGCGGCACCGAAGTCGATATCGTTCCATGGATGCAGGATCACCATATTCCGGTGATGGCGTACTGCCCGCTGGCGCAGGGCGGGCGGCTGCGATCCAAGCTGCTCTCCTCGTCCGTGGTCAACGACATCGCCGACAAGCACGGCGTCAGCGCTGCCCAGGTACTGCTGGCCTGGGTCATTCGCCCCACCAGTGTCAGTCAGGATGGAGCACGAGGCGTCATCGCGATTCCCAAGGCATCGAGCCTGGCTCATGTCGAGGCCAATGCCGCCGCGCTGGAGATCGAGCTCGACAGCGACGACCTCACCCAGCTCGACAACGCCTTTCCCGCCCCGAAGGAGCCGGTATCGCTGGATATCGTTTGAACCGCCCCGAGGTCAGAACGATCCCCATGGCGACACCGTTTCCTACAGCGGCAGCTGACCGGTGGTTGCCACCGAACCGCGCCGGGATGCCAGCCGATCCGCCAGCCGGGTCGGCTCCGGCAGCTTGGTCTTGCCCAGGCAGCGCACCACCCAGTCGACGGCGCCATCGAGGGACATTCGATGCCCCGGCGACACGAACAGCGGTTTCACCCCCTCCCGCGAACGCAGCACCGCGCCGATGGTGACGCGGCCACGCTCGTCGAGGGCAACGTCGTTCGGGTCCTCTTCGCGCCGACGGTCGGTCAACGGCGTCCATGCGCCCTTCTCCAAGGGCACGTCGCCAAACTGACCGCATAGCCGGCTCTTGCCCACGCCGATGGTGGGCAGATCGAGCCAGAGCCCCAGATGCGAGGCGATGCCCAGACGGCGCGGATGCGCGATGCCCTGGCCATCGACCATGATCAGATCCGGGCGCTGCGACAACTGCTCGAACGCCCCCAGCGCCGCCGGAATCTCGCGAAACGACAACAGCCCCGGCACGTAGGGCATGCGCGTCGGCTCGCGATGCACTACCTGCTCGATCAAGGTGAGCGACGGCCATTCGAGCAGCACCAGCGCCGCCCGCGTGGTCTCCCCGCCATCTTCGAAGCCGATATCCATGCCGGCGATCAGGCCGACCTCTCCCAGCGCCTCCTCGCGGACGATCCGTGGTGCCAGCTGCTTCTGCAAGGCGATCGCCGCCTCGGGCGTGAGATTCCATTCATGTAGCGCCATCCTGCGCCTCCCGCCATCCAGGTTGAGGACATCAGCCTAGGGCCTGTTGCCGTTTCATGCACGGCCGCGCCGCTCTCCGACCTAGACTCATCTTTCAATCCCGATTCGCCTTTCAATCCCGATTCGCCCTTCAAGTCCGATTCGGCCTTCAACGGACGCGACGTCGCGTTACACTTGGCGACGCTTTTGCCGCTTCACTCTCTCAGACGCAACAGGGCGCCGCGCCGTGAAACTACTCCACACCGCCGACTGGCACCTGGGCCAGTCCTTCCATGGCCAGGAACGCCATGTCGAACATCGCGCCTTTCTCGACTGGCTGCTGGGGACACTCGTCGAGCGCCAGCCCGACGCACTGCTGATCGCCGGCGATATCTTCGATGTGGTCAATCCCTCGCTACGCGCCCAGGAACTGCTCTACGACTTCATCGTTGCCGCCCACGCCGCGCTGCCGGCGCTAGAGATCGTGATGATCGCCGGCAACCACGACAGCGGCTCGCGCATCGAGCTGCCTGCGCCGCTGATGAAGAGCCTCAGGACGCACGCCCTAGGGCGCGTGCACTGGCTCGACGACGGCCGCCTCGACAGCGACCACCTGCTGGTGCCGCTGCACGACGCCGGCGGCGCGCTCAAGGCGTGGTGCCTGGCGCTGCCCTTTCTGCGCCCCGCGGAGGTGACCGGCGGCGAGATCGACGACTATCGCGACGGCATCGCGCGGGTGCATGGCGAACTGATCTCAGCCGCCGAGGCACGCCGCCAGCCGGGCCAGGCGCTGGTGGCGATGAGTCACGCCCATCTTCAGGGCGCCGCCGTCTCGGAGGCGAGCGAGCGTCCCATCGTCATCGGCGGCGAGGAGTCGGTTTCGGCGACGCTGTTCCCCGAATCGATCGCCTACGTCGCGCTTGGCCACCTGCATCGGCCCCAGCAGGTCGGCGAGCCACGCATCCGCTACAGCGGCTCGCCCCTGCCGCTCGATTTCAGCGAGAGCCACTATCCGCACCAAGTGATCGAATTCACCCTCGACGGCGAAGCGCTGGGCGGGATCGAGACGCTACCGATCCCGCGACACGTCGCGCTGCAACGCGTGGGGCCGGGCAGTCTCGAAGAGGTCGAACAGGCGCTGGAGACGCTGGAGACGGACGCCGCGCTCCCCGATGCCACGATGCCTCGCGAACGCTGGCCGTGGCTGGAGATTCGGGTCGATCTCGATGCGCCCCGCCCCGATCTGCGTGCGCGCATCGAAACCGCCCTGGATGGCAAGCCGCTGCGTCTGCTGCGCATTCACAGCCGCTATCCCAATGCCAGCTCGCAGGATGATGCGGACGCCAGTGTCGATCTCGACAGCCTGACCCCACAGGAGATCTTCGGCCGCACCTGGCAGGCGCGCTACGGCGACGCACCACCGGAAGAGGTGATGACGGATTTCGCCAGCCTCCTGCAGCAGGTTCAGGACGCGGAAAGCCAACAGGAGAACGATGTGGAAAACAAGGCATGAAGATTCTCGCCATTCGCCTGGAAAACCTCGCCTCGCTGGCCGGACTCCACGAGATCGACTTCACCGCCTCGCCGCTGGCCGACCAGGGTCTGTTCGCCATCACCGGCCCCACCGGCGCCGGCAAGAGCACGCTGCTCGATGCGCTCTGCCTGGCGCTCTACGGCAGCACGCCGCGCCTGCGTCAGGCGCCCCGACGGGACTCCCAGATCGCCGATATCAACGACGACACGCTGACCACCGCCGATGCACGCACCCTGCTGCGGCGGGGTTGCGCCAGCGGCTTCGCCGAGGTGGATTTCGTCGGCCGTGATGGCCGTCGCTACCGGGCGCGCTGGTCGGTGCGCCGTGCCCGCAACAAGGTCGACGGCAGCCTGCAGAAGACCGAGCAGTCTCTCACCGACCTGGACGCCAACCAGTTGCTCACCGCCCAGACGCGGGAGTTCGAAAAGCTGCTGCCCGAGCGTCTGGGTCTCAAGTTCGACCAGTTCACCCGCGCCGTGTTACTGGCCCAGAGCGAGTTCGCCGCCTTTCTCAAGGCCGACGACAACGAACGCAGCGAACTGCTCGAGCGCCTGACCGATACCCAGCACTATTCCGAGATCTCGAAGGCCGCCTATCGACGGGTGCGCGAGGCCAAAGCGACCCTCGAGGCCATCGAGACCCGCTTGGCGGACGCCCTGCCGGTGGACGCCGACACCCGTACCACCTACGAGCAGCAGGCCCGGGCCGAGGAGCAGGCGCTGGCCGAGTTGCAGGCGGAACTGTCGCGCCACCAGGCCCAAGGCATCGAGCTCGAACGCGATGCTCAACTCCTTCAGGCGTGGCAGCAGGCGGAAGCCGGCTGGCGCCAGGCCGAACACGAGTGGCAGCAGAACCAGACCGAGCGCCACCAGCTCGCTCAGCTCGACGAGCTGGCCCCGTGGCGGGAACGGGCTCGGCGACGCCAGGCGCTTGAGCGTATCTTGACCGCCAATCGCCAGACCCTGGCGGAACAGCGCCGCCTGTCCGAAGATGGCGACCGCGAACGCGAAGCTCTGGAGCCCCGGCTGGCCGCGGCGCGCCAAGCCCACGAGCAGGCCCGGCAGGACGAACGGGAAGCCCAGCCGCTGCTGGACGAAGCGCGCCGGCTGGCCGCCGATCTCGAATATCAGCGGCAGCAGCTCACCCAGCAGCAGCAGGAACACCGCCAGCTCGCCGACTCCGCACTGGCCGATGACCAGCGCCACGAAGCACTGACACGGACACGCCAGCCGCTCGAGGCGCGTCTCGATGAACAGCGGGCCGCGCTGGCGCGCTTGCTGGAAGCCACCGACGAGCCCGGCGAGCACGCAAACGAACACTCAAGCACATACCCAAGCGCCCACGAGCTGCGTGCGAGCCTGAACCGTCGACGCGACCTGGCCCAACATGAGCTGCAAACGCTGCAAAGCCTGCAGCATGACTGGCGCGAAGGCGAACGCCTGCACCGCGAGCAGACCGCGACACGCCAGCAGCTCGATGCCGAACGCCACCGGCTAAAGACGCTGGAAACCGAAGGCAGACAGGCCGCGGAACGGCTCAAGGCCGCCGAGTCCGAAGACGAGACGATCCGCGATCAGATCGAAGCGGCAAGAGCGGCCCGGAGCGAGAGCGTCGAACAGCTGCGCCAATACCTGCGGGAAGACGAGCCCTGCCCGGTCTGTGGGGGAACGGATCATCCCTTCCGGCACGCACCGCCAGCGCACCCCGGCGTCGCCATGATCGAGGCGATCGAGCGCCAGGAGCGGCAACGGCTCGAAGGCCAGCGCCAGCAGGTCGAGCGTGCCCAGCAAACCTACCATCAGTGCAGCGCCGACTATCGTGCCTGTCGCCAGGGCATGCAGGAAAGAGAGCGCCAGCTCGAGACGCTGTCCCGGCAGCTCGATCAGGCCCGCGCGGCGATCGATGCCCACGACGACGCCCCGGCGCTTCGCCGGAACGAGTCGGCCGACGGCTGGTTCGAGAGCCGGCGGGAACGGCTGAATCGGCAATGGCAGGAGGCCAGCGACCGTCTCGCCGCGCTCGACGACGCGGAGCGCCTGCTGCAGCCGCTGGAAGCCGACTGGCAACGGCTGTCGCTCGAGCTGGGCAAGCTGGAAGAGCGCCGCGCCCTGAATCGCCAACGCCTGCAGGCGCTCGAGGCGTTGTTACCTTCACGTCAGCAGCAGGTGGAAGATATTGGCAGTCGGCTGGCGGCCCGGCTTGGCAGTCACGAATCCGTTCCGGCCTGGCAGGCAGCGCTGGAACGGCAGTGCCGGCAGGCGGAAGCGACCCTCGAGGAGCATCAGGCGCGCTGGCAGACGCTGGCCCAGACCCACGCGCAGCTGAGCCAAAAGCTGGTGGATCTCGAACAGCGCCAGCAAGACGCCCAGGCCGAGTTCGACGAACTCGACGGCGGCTGGCAGGCCTGGCGCCGCGAACGCCCTGCCCTCGACGACGAGACGGTCGAGGCGCTGCTGGCCGTCAGCGAAGCGGATCATCGCCGGCGGCGGGAGGCCCTGACCAGACTGGAGCGCGACCTGGCCGCCGCGACCGTCAAGCAGGAGGAGCGCCGACAGGCGCTGCACGATCAGCGTCGCCGGTTACTGCCGGCATCGGACGAGAAGGACCTGCTCGACGAGGCCAACAGCCGCGAGCTGGCGGGGCAATTGGCCCGCCAGCGCGAGACGCTGCAGGCGTTGGAACGACAGCGCGACGAGCGTCAGGAGAGTCGCGATGCGGCCCAGCACCGGCTTCGCGAGGACAACCGCCGCCGCCAGGCCCAGCGCGAAGGCGCCCAGGCGCGCGAGGCGGCACAGCACGAGCTCAATCGCTGGCGGCTGATCGGCGACCTGATCGGCAGCGCGGATGGCAAGCAGTTTCGGCGCATCGCCCAGGCCTACAATCTCGATCACCTGTTGACCCACGCCAACCAGCACTTGCGGGCGCTGACGCCCCGCTACCGGCTGACGCGCGGTGGCAGCGAGCTCGGCATTCTGGTGATCGATGGCGACATGGCCGACGAACGCCGCTCGGTGCATTCGCTCTCCGGCGGCGAGACGTTCCTGGTCTCGCTCGCCCTCGCCCTGGGTCTGGCTTCGATGGCATCGCACCAGTTGGCGATCGAATCGCTGTTCATCGACGAAGGCTTCGGCAGTCTCGATCCGGCGTCGCTGGCACTGGCAATGGATGCCCTCGACGGCCTGCAGGCGCAAGGGCGTCGGGTCGGAGTGATCTCCCACGTCCAGGAAATGCACGAGCGAATTCCGCTGCAGATACGGGTCGAACCCAGCGGCAACGGCGCCAGCCGAGTGGCGATTCGGCACCGCTGAGGAATCCGCCCTGCCGGACCATTGGCATCTACACCTCGATTGCCGCCCGGGCCATGACCTGGGCGGCGGCGCCTCTGGCCGCAGGGAACGTGCTGTCTTCGATGATCTTGATCGGAACGGATTGGGACTTCCTGAGCAGATCGTTCTGATGGTCGTGGAAGTAGGCCAGGGCCGGCTCTATCAGACGCGCTTCCAACCGCATCAAAGAGCCCCCCAGAATCAGCATCGAGGGATTGAGCGTATGGTGCAGATTGAGCATCAAGAGCCCCAGCGCTTCTCCCGCACGCTGGATCAGGGCTTGAACGGCTTCCTCGTCGGCCCGGGCCTGTACCGCCGCGCTGAGACTGGCCTCCGGCTCGACGTTCAGCGCTTCGCGCAGCGCCCACCCGCTTACCAGCGTTTCCGCACAGCCGCGGTTGCCGCAATGGCAAAACGCGCCGCCAGGCTGGATCACGGTATGTCCGATCTCGCCAACCAGTCCCTGATATCCCCTCGGTACCACGGGGAAATGTTCACCGCTGACCACGCCGCAGCCGATACCGATGTCGGCGCTGATGTAAGCGATCGACTCGGGCGGCACGCCGTCGAAGAAGTAGAACTCACCGAACGCAGCGGCATTGGCCTCGTTGTCCAGCAGCCATACGCCACCCGGCAGATCCGGCTGTTCCCGCAGTAACCCCAGAAAGTCGATGTCGGTCCAGCCCAGATTGGGCGCCAGTCTGAGAATGGGGGCGCGGGGAGAAACGGGGCCGGGCACGGAGACGCCGAGCCCGAGGCAGGAACGCCCTCCCAGGGCGGGATCCTGACGGAGCTGCACCAGCAGCTCTGCAAGGCGCGTTGCCGTGGCCTCGGGCGTGGTGGGAGAAACTTCCTGGTGAAGGCTCGCCAGGATCTCTCCCACCAGATTGCAGGCAACCAGCCGCAGGCCCTTGACCCCGACCTCGGCGCCCAGCATGTAGTGACGATCGCCATCGAGATAAAGCGCTCGCCCCGGGCGCCCGCCACCACGTGAATGCAGCTCACCCTCACGCAGCCAGCCACCCTCGGACAACGCCTGTACCACGCTACCGACGGTGGCCTTGGTCAGACCGGTCTGGAGGGCGATATCCGCCCGCGACAATCCAGGACTGCGCCTCACGGTGCTGAGAATGGTGCTGCGGTTGAGACTCTTCAGATAGTTGAGATCGCCAGCGACTTGCGGCGTGAAGGAATTCGGCATGGGCGAGGCGGCAACATCGAGTAATGGCTGATTGAGACGACTATACCAAAGCCCGACGAGTTCGGCCGAAAAGCGTCTGCCATGGCGGGACCTAAGTCTTAACACTAATGGTCAATGGCAGCCGTTCTCGCAAACGCGCATGCTCCTTCCACAACTTAGTTAACAGTTTTTACTAATCAGCAGGAACCATCATGCCAACAGCCATCTACCCCTGTCTCGAGACCAAGCGCGTCGTCATCACTGGCGGCGGCTCCGGGATCGGAGAGGGTTTGGTACGCGCCTTTGCCGAGCAGGGCGCCGAAGTCCATTTCCTCGACATTCTCGAAGAGGCCAGGGCCCTGGCCGAAGCGCTGGGTGACAACGTGCATTTCCACCACTGCGATCTTACCGACGCCGAGGCCCTGATCGGCACGCTCAATGCCATCGGCGAGGTCGACATACTGGTCAACAATGCCGCCAACGACGACCGCCACCGCCTCGAGGACGTCACCCCCGAATACTGGGACGACCGCATGGCGGTCAATTTGCGCCATCTGGTGCTGGCCGCCCGTGAAGTCGCCCCGGCGATGCGCCGTCGTGGCCAGGGCGTGATCGTCAATCTGGGCTCGATCAGCTGGCACCTCGGCCAGCCCGGCATGGTGCTTTACGAGACCGCCAAGGCCGGCATCGAAGGCCTGACGCGCGCGCTGGCCAGCGAACTGGGCAGCGACGGGATCCGTGTCAACTGCGTGATCCCCGGCAACGTCAAGACCGCGCGTCAATCGCGCTGGTATACCCCCGAAGACGAGGCACAGATCGTCGCCGAGCAGAAGCTCAAGGTACGCATCCACCCCCACCACGTCGCTGCCACGGTGCTGTTCCTCGCCTCGGACGCGGCAGCAGCCTGTACCGCTCATAACTACTGGGTCGACGCCGGCTGGCTCTGATCGCGAGCCGCTCCAGGACCTTCATCGACACGCCACCGGAGTTCAACAATGCCAATATCAAGTGCTTCACAACACCCCATCGTGGTTCTGCTCATCTGCTGCGTGGCCGCCATCGGCGGCTTTCTGTTCGGCTTCGATAGCGGGGTCATCAACGGCACCGTCGACGGCCTCCAGCAGGCTTTCCAGTCGGAGAGCGTCGGCACCGGCTTCAACGTCGCCTCGATGTTGCTTGGCTGCGCCGTCGGCGCCTTCTTCGCCGGGCGCCTGGCGGACAAATTCGGTCGCCGCACACTGCTGCTGGTCGCCGCCGTCTTCTTCATCGTCAGTGCCTGGGGCTCCGGCATTGCCGATGGATCGCTCGAATTCGTGATCTATCGGATCCTGGGCGGCCTGGCGGTGGGTGCAGCCAGTGTCATGTCACCGGCCTATATCAGCGAGATCGCCCCTTCTCATCTGCGCGGCCGACTGGCGACGATTCAGCAGGTGGCGATCATCGGCGGCCTGTTCTTCTCGTTTCTCAACAACTACATCCTCGCCAACGTCGCGGGTGGCTCCACGGCGCCATTGTGGTTCGGCTTCGAAGCCTGGCGCTGCATGTTCTGGATGGAGCTGATCCCCGCCGGGATATTCCTCATCGCGCTGCTGTTCATCCCGGAAAGCCCGCGCTTCCTGGTCAGTGCCGGTCATGACGACAAGGCGGAACGGGTTCTGCGCCTGGTCTACGACGAAGCCGGCACCCGCAAGCGCCTGGAAGACATCCGCACATCGCTGTCCAACCGTCACAAGCCGCGTCTGTCGGATCTGATCAACCCCGCTACCAGCAAGTTGCTGAAACTGGTCTGGATCGGCATCGGCCTGGCCGTGTTCCAGCAGTTGGTCGGGATCAATGTGGTGTTCTACTACGGCGCCGTGCTGTGGCAGGCGGTCGGTTTCTCCGAAAGCGATGCGTTGATGATCAACGTCATCAGCGGTGCCGTCAGCATCGCGGCCTGCCTGGTCACGATCGGCCTGATCGACCGCATCGGTCGCAAACCGCTGCTGTGGGCCGGTTCCGTCGGGATGACGATAACCCTGGCGATCCTGGTCTACGCGTTCTCCACCGCCGACATCGTCAATGGCAGCCTGGCGCTCTCCTCCGGTAACGGCGTTCTCGCCCTGCTCGCGGCCAACGTCTACGTCTTCTGCTTCAACGTGTCCTGGGGGCCGGTGATGTGGGTCATGCTGGGCGAGATGTTCCCCAACCAGGTACGCGGCTCGGGCCTGGCCGTCGCCGGCTTGTTCCAGTGGGTCGCCAACTTTGCCATCACCATGACCTTCCCGATCATGCTGGCATCGATCGGCCTTACCGGGGCTTACGGTTTCTACGCGATCTGCGCCCTGCTGTCGGTCATCTTCGTTGCCCGCTTCGTACGAGAAACCAACGGTCAGGAACTCGAGGAGATGGTTTACGAGTAAGCGTTCGCCAAATGGGGAACTGAACGCCACAATAACGTGGTACGCAACGAACAAGGCCCGCGTCAGATGGCGCGGGCCTCGTCGTTGCCGCTGAGCAGCGTCCCCCTTTCACCCTAACGGAAGGACGCCTTTGCCGTCATTTTGGGCTGAATGAGGGTAGGAAAAGCTATCGCTTTGCCGTCACCCCGCTGATATCTTGTCGCACCTCCTCAAGCCGAAAACGCCTCATTCAGCCACTTGATAAAATGTAACTATTCAGGTCACGCTGCCTGATCCAGGCCGTCCCGACGCATGAATTCGGGCACTTCACCGGCAAACAACTGTTCCAGTGCGGTGTGCGCTGCCAGGCCCTGCTTGACCGCCGTCGAGAGGAAGCTGCGCATCCGGCAGAAGATCTCGGCACCTTCCCAGGAGCGGAAACAGCCTGAAATCTTCTGCTGGACCTTGGTCATCCGCAGGTCACGCTCCCCTTGGTTATTGGTGAAGGGCGCGGCGGGGTCGTCGAGGAAACGCAGCACATCGTCCTCGTACGCCTGGAGACGTTCGAGCAGGTTACGTGCCTTGGTACGTTTGGCACGACCGCGCTTTCCCGGTGGTGGTGGGATCGGTGGCGGACACTCGGTCTCACCCTCTGTCAGGCACTGCCGATAGCGGACTCGCCAGCGTTGCGCCTCTTCGGGCGAGAGCGTGCCACCGGCAGCGTCAACGGCCTGATGCATCTCCAGCAGCAGATCATGCAGCGCCTTGGCCCACTTTTGGTGGTCATTTTCCCAGGCCGCAGTCAATTCACGCAGGTGATGGGCGTTGCAAAGTGCGTGGCGGCAATCCGCGTAGCGGTAGTAAGGCTTCCAGTGATCATGCACCAGCACCCCCTGGACATAGGGCAGGATGCCGATGGCATCCATGGCCTCCTGACCTCGCTTGGCGTGAGGCGCCAAGTAGGTCAGGGCGTCATTCGAGGCGCTGTGCAGCCAGTAGCGCTTGCCGCCGACCTGCATCCCGGTCTCGTCGGCATGCACGGTCGCGGCTTGCCTCAGCGCCGGGATCGCCCACTCGGCAAACGCCTCGGCGCGCTGATAGGCCTCTTGATTGAAGGCGAACAGCGTGCCGGTGCTCAGCGATAGATCGCACTGTGAGGCCAGCAGCGCCTGGATGCGGGCATAGGGCAGCAACTGATACTGCGAGAGATAGACGACATGCGCCTTGAGACGTGGGCCATACTGGATCGGGCGGGTCACGCCGTCGGGAAACGGCGCCACATGGCGCCGCCCGAGATCGTCCTCCAGCACCTCGGCGCGATACTCGGTGACGACGGCCTGGATCACGATGTCTTGCACCTGGCGCGTTTCGATGCCGACCGAGCGATAGGTGCGCCCTTTGGGCAAGGTGCGGCGATCGACGCGCAACGACACGATCTCGTCGGGATCGGTGACCGGCGCCAGCGTCTTGCCTTCGTGACCCGGTTGCCCGCCAGGGCGACGCTCGCCCTTGGCCCGGGAACGGCGTTGGCGGTTGGGGTCTTGTGACGGCGGCTTGCTGCTGTTGCGGCTGCTGGTGGCCAGTCGGTCGGCCATCAGCTTGACCAGCAGCATCAGCACGTCGATGGCAGCACGCAAGGAAGGCGAGACCGTGTGGTCTTCCTTGAGCTGCTGCCGGACCCGTTCCAGGGCCTCGTCGACGTTGATATCGCTGATGGTCATGTCACCGCATAGACGTGCCGAAGGATCAGGCACACTATGCCAAAAAAATCAGGTGGTTGGCGACATGCCATCCGCAGCCACCTGAATAGTTACGATAAAATTACGTTTTTGCTTGAAATCGATGCGTAGTTGCATCAGGACTTCCGCGAAGATTTCATGCTGAGCCGGTGTTTCCAGCGTGTCGCGTAATTCTTTCAATAAGGCAATCCCCTGCTGATAGCCTTGGTTATTGGTCTTGCTCACTTCACTACGCACCAGACGCAAATATAGCGGCAAGCTCTCATCGGGGATTTTCAGCGCTTGCGCCAGGGCGTGTAATAAACCCGACGCCACTCGCCGCTGAGCACAGAGGGCCTGAGCCTCAGTCAGGCGACCCTCGTACAGATAGATTTCCAGCAAGCTATTTTCCGGCGCCGGCGCCCAAGCAAGGCGAGGCCCGGCAGTCTCACCGAGCCGCTCGGTCAGCCAGTCGATAGCAAGCTGGCGATAGTCGACGGGCAAGCCATGCGCTTCCGCCAGCTCCACCAGGTAGCAATAATCCTCAACCCGCTGCGTAAGTCGATATATCTCCCACTGCAGTTGCGCCGCTGCCTCGACGTCTTCCTGATGCAGACGTAGGCGAATTTCCAGCCGTTGGCGTTCGTTTTCCCAGCGGGGCCGGTCCTTCGACTCCACTTCGGCCGCGCGAGAAAGCCACTGCTCGACCTGATCCCAGCCGCCATGATCGATACACGCTCTCGCGGCGTCTAGGCAGTCCTTCTCGTCGTTAGCGGTTTTCTGATAAAGCGCCAGGATGGTGGATAAATCACCTGCAGCTTCGGCGCGCTTGAGCATGGGGTCGCGCAGCCGCAGGTAGCGGTACCGCTCCGACCAACTGGCATTCCTCGGCAGGTTCGGCAAGTCATCCCAGGCCCGCTGCAAGCAAGCGTGATAGGCTTCTAGCCCGGCCTGGCCCAGCACCTCGGCATAAGCGTCGGGGATCGGCGGAAACCTCTCACTGCGTTCGCCGAACGCCAGCTCATAAAGGTGCGCCGCCAATTTTTCGGCCGACCAATCGAGCCGCTGCACGGTCTCGACATGCAATGTCTGCAAATCCGCCTCGCAGTGGAGTCGAAAGCCGCCCGAATCATCAATGGTTTCCAGCGCCCGGTCCAGGCGCGACAGCGCATGATTCACCAGCATCAAGGCTTTATCAGCCGGCAACTGCGGCGCTTGCTCGACAAGCTGATCGACAACCGGCTCCGCCTTGGCGAAGTAGGCATGCACCTGCCCAAAACGAAACAGATCGCGGTTGACGGGAAATGCCGCCGTGATGCGTTTTTTCAGCGTCTTGTGATCCAGAACACCGAGTACCGCATCGGCGCGCATCGACCACTTTTGGTACAGCACCGGGTCACTCTCGATGAGTGACTCAAGCGCTTCGACCAGCGAGACCTTGTCCATCTGCTGTAGATAAGCATGCAGGCGATCCGAGACATCGCCTTCCGTCAGGCGCGTTTGCTCGGCCTGCTCCGCCCGATATGTCAAGGCAACCGCCACGCAATGCTTGCAGAAGTCGATGCCCTCCGAGGCCGGGCAATCGCATCCACCGTCCAGGCCACGCTTGCTCAGCTTCAGTGTCACGGTATAGCGCTCGCTGCCCTCCACATCGGCAGTGATGGTGGCCCCTTGCTTGATCCAACCGAGCACCATGCCCTGGCGGTAATAATCTAGACCCCGGCCAAACGCCGCCTCCCCGGCAAGCACGACCAGTTGCCGATCGGCCAGAAGCGCCGTTTCATCGTGTTGTGCCATCGCGATCCTGCCTTACTGTTATTGATATTGCTGTGTAAGGTGATGGCGCAAGCTGCGCGCTCAACCTGCCAGCCTGAACGCGATCTCGGCCACATGCTTGCCCTGGAAGCGGGCGATCGCCAGTTCGTTCTCGCTCGGGGTACGGCTGCCATCAGCGTTGGCCAGCGTCGTCGCGCCGTAGGGCGTGCCACCGGTGATCTCGTTCATGTTGGAGAGCTCGGGGCAGCTGTAGGGCACGCCGACGATGACCATGCCGTGGTGAAGCAGCGTGGTGTGAATCGAGGTCAACGTGGTTTCCTGCCCGCCGTGTTGCGTCGCGGTGGAGGCAAACGCGCTGCCGATCTTGCCGATCAACTTGCCCTGCGCCCAAGGGCCACCGGTCATGTCCCAGAAATTGCGCATCTGGGAGGCCATGTTGCCGAAACGGGTCGGCGTGCCGACGATGATCGCATCGTAGTCGGCCAGCGCGTCGGGACCTTCGATCAGCGGCGCCTCCTGATCGGTCTTGTAGCCGGACTTGACCGCTACCTCCTCCGGCACCAGTTCGGGCACTCGGCGAAGATCGACCTGCGTACCATCGACGCCCCGGGCGCCTTCCGCCACGGCCTTGGCGAGGGTTTCGATATGGCCGTAGCTTGAGTAATACAACACCAGCACTTTGCTCATGGCATTTTCCTTGAAAGACAGGGCTTCCCTTGAAAGGCAGGGCTTCCCTTGAGAAGACAGGGTTTCGAGACGAAACATTTCCAAGGCTAGCCCGCGCGCCCAGCCGATGCCATGGCAACAATACTGCGTTTTTTGGTGGCGAAAGGCCGAAAAGATCGAACGCTCTGCGAACGCGCGATCATCGTGCCATCCGTCTGCCTCGGGCCGGCATTTGTTGCGGTAGCGGGCTAGCCGCTATTCTGTGCGCTCACTCACCCAACCGTGGTCCACGCTGGTGGATCGGAGCAAGCCATGACGACTTCCCGCGATCTCCTGGCCAACCTGGTCGGCTTCGATACCGTCTCCCGCCATTCGAATCTCGCGCTGATCGATTTCGTCGAGCACTATCTCGCCTCTCATCGGGTGCCGGCCCAGCGCATCACCAACGCCGATGGCAGCAAGGCCAACCTGCTCGCCCGCGTTGGCCCCGCGGTCGAAGGCGGTGTGGTGCTTTCCGGTCATACCGACGTGGTGCCGGTCGACGGCCAGCCGTGGCGCAGCGATCCGTTCACGCTGACCGACAGGCAGGATGGCCGACTCTATGGCCGCGGGAGCTGCGACATGAAAGGCTTCCTCGCCTGCGCCCTGGCCCGGGTGCCCGAGTGGCAGGCGCTGGACCTGAAGCGACCGATCTATCTGGCTTTCTCCTATGACGAGGAGATCGGCTGTCTCGGCGCGCCGGCGATGATCGAACGCCTGATGGCGGACGAGCCACTGCCCGGCGCGGTCATCATCGGCGAGCCCACCTCGATGCAGCCGGTGGTCGCGCAGAAAGGAATCACCACGATGCGCACCACGGTGACCGGCCGGGAGTCGCACTCGAGCCAGATCAACCAGGGCGTATCGGCGATTCACGTCGCAGCCAAACTGGTGACGCGGATCGAGGCGATCATGCAGGAGCTGGTCGACGAGGGCGCGCTGGAAAAGGTCTTCAACGTGCAGCACTCTAGCCTGCACGTGGGCCTGATCGAGGGCGGCACCGCGATCAACATCATGGCCCGCCACTGCCAGTTCGACTGGGAGATTCGTCACCTGCCCAGCGACGGATTCGAGGCGGTCTTCGCCCGCTTCGACCGCTACGCCAGGGCACTGGAAGCCGAGCTCCAGCAGCGGGTGCCGGATGTTCGTATCGTCACCGAGCAGCTCGTCGACACGGTGCCGGCGCTGGCCGATCGCGACAACGCCCCCACCATCGAGCTCTGCCGCGAGCTGCTCGACGACCCGAACGTCGACACCGGCGGCGTTGCCTACGCCACCGAAGGCGGCCAGTTCCAGCGCGCCGGCCTGCCGACCATCGTCTGCGGCCCGGGCAGCATCGAACAGGCCCACCAGCCGGACGAGTACATCGACATCAGCCAGCTCGAAGCCGGCGACCGCTTCATGCAACGACTGGGCAAGCGAATGGCGCGTTGAGCACCGTCGCTACTCTATTCCTTTAGCTACCGGGACGAATCATGCATACCCCTGTTCTCGCCGTTCGCCGCACTGCCCTGGTCGCGGTCTATGGCACCTTGAAGCGCAGATTGCGCAACCATCACTGGCTCGACGGCGCCGAGTTCGTTGGCACCGATATCCTCACCAGCGTCACGCTCTATGATATCGGCCCCTATCCGGGCGCCAGGGCCGAGCCGTCGCGAGGCGTGGAGATCGAAGTCTTCCGCGTCGATGCGGCTGGTCTGAAAAGGCTGGATTGCCTGGAGGATTACCGGGTAAGACGGCCGAAGTCCGGCACTTACGATCGCGCCGTGCATGACACCGCCTTCGGCCCCGCCTGGGTCTATCTCTACAACCGGGACGTGACCGGCTGCCCGGTGATTCGCCAGGGAGGCTGGCCGGCCGTGGCGTGAGGCCACGCTTGCTCAGGCGTCGAAGAACACCCGCAGCACGTGATCCATGTGCACTTCCATCGCTCTGCGCGCCGCATCGGGGTCATGGCTTTCGATCGCCGCTAGAATGCGCTCGTGATCGTCCTGTGACTGGCGCGGCATGTCGGTTTCCATGAACAGCTCCTGAAGACGTCGGAACATCTTGCCGTACTGGTGGCCAAGCAGGTGCTTGATGGTCATGGCGTAGGCGGCGTTGCCCGAGGCCTCGGCAATACGAATGTGCAAAAGCCGGTCGCCGGCCTGGTTTCTTCCACCGTGGCGATTGTCCTCGACATTGCGCGCGTAGGCGGCACGCATCGCGGCGAGATCGTCGTCGCTGGCATTGATCGCCGCCAGCGCCGCCGTTTCCGGTTCCAGGTAACGGCGTGCCTGCAGCAATGAGAACGGCGGGATCTCCTGATCCAGATCGAGCTCGATCTCGCTGGCGAACTCCGGGTCGAGCCCCCACTCCTCCTGGCGCCGGGCCGCGCTCATCACCGAGCTGCCCACCTCGTCGTCGCGCGCCAGCACCAGCACGCCATGGCCGACACGAACCTCCACCTGGCCCACCACCTCCAGCGCGATCAGCGCTTCGCGCACCGACGCCCGGCTGACTCCCAGCTGCTGCGCCAGGTCCCGTTCCGGCGGTAACAGCGAACCGGGGGGAAACTCCCCCTGACGGATCAGCACCAGCAACTGGTCGGCAATCTGGCGATAGAGCCGCTGTGCACGAATGGTCTGGATCGGCATCCATCGATCTCCCGGTTTCATGAGCAAGACGAATTAGGCTTTGTCTGAAAACTGTCTGCGCTCGGCCATACGGCGTTAAAAATCGGCTCAAAGTACTCATTTACACCGCGTAAACTCCGTCTTTTTGCCGATTTTTGCCTTGCCTGACCTTCGCTCGACGACTTTTCAGACAAAACCTAGACATTGGTCGCAATTTCCAACGTTTTTACCGGCTTGGCCGAGGCTATTAGACGTTTGGCGATTTGCGGGCCGTTTCCACAAAGGATAATACTCGGACCAAAGGTCAGGCCTTTAGACATTAGAACCAACCCTGCCCTAGGAAGCAAAAAACTCGGAATCCAAACCGCCTTCAGGAGCCATCGGCCATGCGACTCGCCAACAAGACCGCGTTGATTACCGCCGCCGGCCAGGGTATCGGCCGAGCCACCGTCGAGCGATTTCTGGCCGAAGGTGCCCAGGTCATCGCCACCGACATCGATGCGGCCAAGCTGGAGGGGCTGGCGGGGGCTCAGTGCCATGCGCTCGATGTCACCGACGCGGAAGCCGTGCGGAGTCTGATCGAGTCGCTGCCGCCGCTGGACGTACTGTTCAATTGCGCCGGCACGGTGCCGAGCGGTTCGATCCTCGAATGCGAAGATGCCCAATGGGCCTTCGCCCAGCGGCTCAATGTGGACTCGATGTTCTACACCATTCGCGCTGCGCTGCCGGCAATGCTCGACAATGGCGGCGGCAGCATCATCAACATGTCGTCGCTGGCCTCCAGCGTGAAAGGCGTGGTCAACCGCTTTGCCTACGGCACCACCAAGGCTGCCGTCGTCGGGCTGACCAAATCCGTCGCCGCCGACTACATGACCCGCGGCATCCGCTGCAACGCGATCTGCCCAGGCACGGTCGACTCCCCCTCCCTGCGCGAACGGGTCGCCGAGCAGGCGCGCCAGCAGGGCCGCACCACCGACGAGGTCTTCGCCGAATTCATTGCCCGCCAGCCCATGGGCCGCCTGGGCAAGGTGGAGGAGATCGCGGCACTGGCGACGCATCTGGCCAGCGACGAATCCTCGTTCATCACCGGTACGGTGCAGTTGATCGACGGGGGCTGGTCGAATTGATGAGGGCACCTACAAACTACTGCGCTAGCCCATGCGGCGTTGGAATCCAGCTAAAACTGCTCATTTACAGACTCGTAAACTGCGCATTTTCGCTGGATTCCGCCTTGCCTGGCCTTCGCTCGCAACGTTTGTAGATACCCTCATTACGAATCATCCCATTTTTTACGTATAAGGAACTCCGCATGAAACTGCTACGCCACGGCCCCAAGGGTCAGGAAAAGCCCGGTATCGTCGATGCCAACGGCACTGTTCGCGATCTGTCCGGCAAGATCGATGACATCGCCGGCGACGTACTCTCCGATGCGGGTCTGGCGCAACTGGCGCAAATCGATACCGCCAGCCTGCCGGAAGTCGCCGCGGGTACGCGTCTCGGCCCCTGCGTCGGCCGCGTCGGCAAGTTCATCTGCATCGGCCTGAACTACTCCGACCACGCCGCGGAAACCGGCGCCGAGGTGCCCGCCGAGCCGGTGATCTTCAACAAGTGGACCAGCGCCATCTGTGGCCCCAACGACGACGTGGAGATCCCCCGCGGCTCGGAGAAGTCCGACTGGGAAGTCGAGCTCGGCGTGATCATCGGCAAGGGCGGGCGCTATATCGACGAAGCGGACGCCATGAACCATGTCGCCGGCTTCTGCGTGGTCAACGACGTCTCCGAACGCGAATACCAGCTCGAACGCTGCGGCACCTGGGACAAGGGCAAGGGATGCGACACCTTCGGCCCGCTCGGCCCGTGGCTCGTCACCCGCGACGAGATCGCCGATCCGCAGAATCTTTCGATGTGGCTCGAAGTCGACGGCAAGCGCTATCAGGACGGCTCGACCCAGACCATGGTGTTCCAGGTGCCGCATCTGGTCGCCTACCTCAGCCGCTTCATGAGCCTGCAGCCGGGCGACGTGATCTCCACCGGTACCCCGCCGGGCGTCGGCATGGGCCAGAACCCCAAGGTCTTCCTCAAACCGGGCCAGACCATGCGTCTGGGGATCGAAGGGCTCGGCGAGCAGCAGCAGCGCTGCGTCGAGAGCTGATGGACTAGAACTGGACGCCCCCCTCCGCCGGTCATGCCGGAGGGGGCGGTGGGCCAATATTGGCCTGACCATTGGGCCTATAGGTCAACTTTAAGATCGCCATTCTTGGGAGCGCATACATGCAAGTCGTCGTCTGTTCGAACCCGAACGAGATGGCCGTCATCGACCGGCCGGTGCCCGATTGTGCGCCTGGCGAGGCCTTGGTAGCGATCCGCCGTGTCGGCATCTGCGGTACCGACATCCACGCCTTCGGCGGCAACCAGCCCTATTTCGTCTATCCCCGCGTGCTGGGCCACGAGCTCAGTGGCGAGGTGGTTTCCGCCGCCGACGGTGTCGATTCCGGCCTCGTCGGCCAGGCGGTCTACGTCATTCCCTATCTGCACTGCGGCGAATGCCGGGCCTGCCGTCAGGGCCGTACCAACTGCTGTCAGCGTCTCGAAGTGGTCGGCGTGCATCGCGATGGCGGCATGGCGGAGTATCTGAACGTGCCCGCCTCGCACTTGATCCCGGTGACGTCGCTGCCGCCGGAGCAGCTGGCCCTGGTCGAATGCCAGGCGATCGGCGCCCACGCCGTCCGGCGTGGGCAGGTCGAGAAAGGCGAACTGGTCGTGGTGGTGGGTGCCGGGCCGATCGGCATCGGCGTGCTGCAGGTCGCCAGGAGTCGCGGCGCGCGGGTGGCGATGATCGATACCAATCGCGACCGCCTGGCCCTGTGCCGCGATGAACTCGGCGCGGACGCCGTCTGGCATGCCGTCGAAGACGACGTGATTGCGGAGATCGAAGCGATGAACGATGGCGCCCTGGCCGACGTGGTGTTCGATGCCACCGGCAATCCCAAGGCGATGAATCGCGGCTTCGATTTCGTCGGGCACGGCGGGCGCTACGTCCTGGTCAGCGTGGTCAAGGCCGACATCACCTTCAACGACCCGGACTTCCACAAGAAGGAACTGACGCTGATGGGCAGCCGCAACGCCACGCGGGAAGACTTTGAAACCGTCACCCGCCTGATGGCCAGAGGCGACATTCTCACCGAGCCGCTGATCACCCACCGGGGGCGACTCGAGGAACTGCCGACCTTGATGCCCCAGTGGTGCGCGCCCGGCAGTGGCGTGATCAAGGCAATGGTGACGCTCGAAAGCGCGGGCCACGACAGCGCAGCGGAGCATCAAGCATGAATGACACCATCGGCACCGACAGCCCGGCTCGCATCACCCTGCGCATCCACCCACGCGACAACGTGGCGGTGGCGCTGACCGACCTGCCCGCCGGTCGCCAGGTCGTCATCGACGACCACGCCGTCACGCTCGCCGACAACGTCCGCCACAAGCACAAGTTCACGCTCGCGGCGCTGTCGCCGGGCGATATCGTCACCATGTACGGCGTGACCGTGGGCAAGGCGACGCGTGACATCCCCGAGGGCGGCGTGATCACCGTGGACAACGTCGCCCACGCCACGGAAAGCGACGAGGTCCGCCCCGGCAGCAAGTCGTGGACGCCGCCGGACGTGACGCGCTTCCAGGGCACGACCTTCGACGGTTTCCATCGCCCGGATGGTGGCGTCGGCACGGCCAACGTGTGGCTGGTGATTCCGCTGGTGTTCTGCGAGAACCGCAACATCGAGGTGCTGCGCCAGTGTGTCGCCGATGCGCTGGGCGATGACCCTTATCGTGACTACAAGCGCATGGCGCGCCAAATGCTGAGCGGCCAGAGCGACACGCCGGAGAGCGCCGATTCGTTCGACGCCACCGCGCCCAGACGTTTCCCCAACGTCGACGGCGTGCGCTTTCTGACCCATACCCTGGGCTGCGGCGGCACCGACGACGATGCCGAAGCGCTGTGCCAGTTGCTGGCCGGCTATATCTGCCATCCCAACGTGGCCGGCGCGACGGTACTGAGTCTCGGCTGTCAGAAGGCGCAGATTCAGATGCTCAAGGCGGCGGTGGCCAAACGCGATCCGCAACGGTTGCGCACGGTGGACTATTTCGACCAGCAGTCCTCACCCAGCGAAGAAGCGCTGATTCGCAACGCCCTACAGTCGATCTTCGACGGTCTGGCAGCCGCCGACCGAATCCCGCGCCAACCGGCGCCGCTGGCCAAGCTCACGCTCGGCGTCGAGTGTGGCGGCTCCGACGGCTTTTCCGGCATCTCCGCCAACCCGCTGGTCGGCGCCGTGGTTGATCGCCTGGTCGCCCTCGGCGGCAGCGGCATTCTCAGCGAGTTTCCGGAACTGTGCGGGGTCGAGCACGAACTGGTCGCCCGCTGTACCGACGCCGCGGTCGCCGAACGTTTCCGCGATCTGATGCAGGCCTACCAGCGCCATGCCGCCGCGGTGGGGGCCGATTTCGCCATGAACCCGTCTCCGGGCAACATTCGCGACGGTTTGATCACCGATGCGATGAAATCCGCCGGTGCGGCCAAGAAAGGCGGCGACGGGCCGGTAGTCGACGTGCTCGATTACACCGAGCCGCACCGTCGCCCCGGTCTCAGCCTGCTCTGCTCGCCGGGCAACGACGTCGAATCGACCACCGCGCTGGCCGGCTCCGGCGCCAACCTGATCGTGTTCACCACCGGTCTCGGCACGCCCACCGGCAACCCGGTGACGCCAGTGCTCAAGATCGCCAGCAACAGCGAACTGGCGACCCGCATGCGCGACATCATCGATTTCGACGCCGGCCCCATCGTGCGCGGCGAACGCGGCATCGACGAGCTGGCCGAGGAGCTGCTGGCGCTGTGCATCGAGGTCGCGTCGGGACGCCATCGCTCGCATGCCCAGCGTCTCTCACAGCACGACTTCATTCCCTGGAAGCGCGGGGTGTCTCTATGAGCGCTTCGACACGGCTCTCGACGAGCGCGTCCGATTACCGCGACGCCGGTATCGTCCAGTTCGGCACCGGACGCTTCCTGCTCGCCCATGTCGATGCCCTGGTATCCGAATCGCTGGAGAAGGGAGACAGCGATGAGCGCATTCTGGTGGTGCAGAGCTCGACCCGCGAGGAAGGCAAGCGCAAGGCGCGCTTGCTCGCCGAGCAGCGCCGCTATCCCGTGCGGATTCGCGGTCGGCGCGACGGCGAAACGATTGATCGCAAGCAGACCGTCGACAGCATCGCCGGCTGCCTGATCGCCGCCGAACAGTGGGACGTGCTCAAGCGACACGTGGTCGAGCACGCCCGCATCATCGTCTCCAACACCGCCGACAACGGCTACGACATTGGAGACGACTCGAGTCTCGCGACAGTGCCGGCGAGCTTTCCCGGCAAGCTGACCCACCTGTTGCGGGCCCGCTTCGAAGCCGGTAACGATGGCCTGACGATCCTGCCCTGCGAGCTGATCGAGCAGAACGCCCGGCAGTTGAAGTCGCTGGTGACGACAATGGCCCGCCGCGACGGCGAGGCGACAGCCGATAACGCGGCGTTTCTCGACTGGCTGGACAACCGCTGCGTATGGGCCGACACGCTGGTCGACCGCATCGTCTCGGCGCCGCTCGAACCGCTCGGTGCCATCGCCGAACCCTATGCGCTCTGGGCCATTGCCCGCCAGCCGGGCATGGCGATCCCCTGCGTGCATCCGGATGTCGAGATCGTCGACGACCTGACCCCGCAGGCGATGTGCAAGCTGCACATTCTCAACCTGGCCCATACCTATCTGGTCGACCGATGGCAGCAAGCCGGTCGCCCGGTCGAGTTCGTGCGCGAGGCGATGGAGTGCGCCGCGCTGGTCGATCCGCTGCGTGCCACCCTCGAAGAGGAGGTGCTGCCGACGCTCGCCGCCGAACTGCCCATGAACCAGCTGGAGCCGTATCTGGCGGTAACGATGGAACGGTTCGCCAACCCCTTCCTCGATCACCGCCTCGACGATATCGCCCAGCATCACGCCGCCAAACTGCAGCGACGCCTGCAGCCGGTGGTGGATAAAGCACGCCTCCAAGGGCGCGCCACGCCCAGGCTCGACGAGGCGTTGAGCTGATGGCGACAACACGAAGCATCCAAGACGACAACATCCGGAGCACGCCAATGATCACCCAACGATTCTTCCGCTTCACCGCTTCACTCACCCTGGCCGGTCTGAGCACGCTCGCGCTCACGGGCATGGCCCAGGCTGCGACCGAAATCCGCGTCGCCTACGGCAATCAGCCCGGCGAGCCGGTCGATGTCGCGGTCAAGGAGTGGGCGAAAAGCGTCGAGAAAGCCAGCGACGGCGAGCTGACGCTGAAAGCCTTCCCCGCCAGCCAGCTCGGCGGCGAGACCGAAGTGATGGAGCAGGCGCGCTTCGGCTCGCCGCTGATCACCATTACCGCCTACTCCAACTTCATGAGTTCGGTGCCGGATCTGGCGGTACTGGACGCGCCGTATCTCTCCGACGATTTCGACAGCAAGCTCAAGGTCTTCGAGTCCGACTGGTTCGCCGAGCAGGAAAAGAAGGTCGAGGAATCCGGCTATCACATCGTGATTCCCAATTCCGTCTACGGGGTGCGCCACCTGCTTTCGCGAGAAGCGGTCTCGACGCCGGAGGATCTGGCCGGGGTCAAGGTGCGGGTGCAGAACTCGCCGATGTACGTCGCCGCAATCAAGGCAATGGGCGCGGTGCCCACGCCGATGTCGCTGGGCGATGTCTATCCGGCGCTGGCCCAGGGTTTGGTCGACGGCGTCGAGAACCCGCTGCCGGTGCTGTATGGCGGCAAGTTCTACGAGGTAGTGAAGAATCTCAATCTCACCGCCCACATGCATACGGTCGCGCCGTTCGTCACCGGTGAAGCGTTCTGGCAACAGCTGAGCCCGGAAGACCAGAAGATCCTCACCGAGACCGGTCAGGAGATGGCCAAGAACCTGCGCAGCCTGGTCGAGAAGGAGACCGACAAATCGCTTCAGCAGTTGAAGGATGCCGGCGTCCAGGTGCACGAGGTGGATACCGCCCCGTTCCGCGAGCGTGCCCAGCAGGAAGTCCCGGCGGCATTCCCGCAGTGGAGCGACGGGCTGTATCAGCAGGTCAGCGATATCATCAACGGCTGACAAAATCGCCGGGAGCGATTCTGGACATCGCACAGCGATGGTCCGAAAGGCGACCGTCAGGAATGGCGGTCGCAATCTCGAATCTTGCGCGGACTCGGCGTCCCCAGCGAATCGAGGCGTTGCGCGGGACTATCGACCCTCCTTTGTTTAACGCTGCGAAGTGAGCTGTTGCTCACGTCGTTAGGAGTTGAATATTCATGCAAACGTTTTTCAAGGCGCTCGACCGCCTGATGCGACTCGATGAGGTGATCGCCAGCCTGGCGCTGTTCGGGCTGTTCGTGGTCGCCATCGCCAACGTCTTCATGCGCTACCTGTTCTCGTCGCCGCTGGCCTGGAGCGAGGAGATCCTGCAGCTGTTGATGGTGTGGGCGACATTCCTCGGCGCCAGCGCACTGGTACGGCGCAACGAGCACGTGCTGATCGGCCTGCTCAACGACAGGTTGCCGGCAGCCGTTGCGCACTGGAACACGCGCATTTTCAACATCGGCATTGTCATGCTTTGCGCGGTGGCGATGCTTTTCTGGGGGCTGGAACTGCTGCCCTTCTCGCGTTTCCGCAGCACGCCGATGCTGCAGATCCCCTACTACTGGATTCACGTATCAATCCCCATCAGCGCAGCGCTGATGCTCTATCACAGTCTGGTGCGCCTGATCACCAATGACCGATTGATTGCCGACGAACGGGAACTGGCTCCGCCGCAAGCCACCCGTGACGTCGTTACCGCCAAGGAGTGATATCGATGGCCGTTGGAATCGCGCTCGCCGCGCTCTTCATCCTGTTCTGCCTGGGCACGCCGGTGGCCTTCGCGCTGTTTGCGTCGAGTCTGACCTACTTCCTCGTCGGTGCGGATCAGCCCATGGTAATGCTGATCCAGCGCCTCGCCGGCGGGCTGGAGTCCATTTCACTGCTGGCCATTCCGTTCTTCATCATGGCCGGGGTGTTCATGAACCACTCCGGCATCACCGAACGGCTGCTGACGCTGGCCGAACTGATGACCCGTCGAATGCACGGCGGTCTGGCGCAGGCCAACGTACTGTTGAGTACCTTCATGGGCGGTCTTTCCGGCTCCAACATCGCCGATGCCGCCATGAACGCCAAACTGCTGGTGCCGAGCATGACGGCTGCCGGCTACCCCAAGGCGTTCTCGAGCGCGATCACGGCCTCGTCGTCGCTGATCACGTCGACCATCCCGCCGGGGATCGCGCTGATCGTCTACGGCTACGTCAACAACGTCTCGATCGGGCGGCTGTTTCTGGCCGGTGTCGTGCCGGGCGTGCTGATGGCGGTCGCGATGATGGTACTGGTGTCGATCCAGTGTCGCCGCCTCGGCTATCAGAAGCCGCGCCGCGAACGTGTCACTCGTCACGAATGGATCAGCGTGACCCGCGCCGGGATCATCGCGCTGCTGCTGCCGGTGGTCGTCATCGGCGGCATCCGCGTCGGCATCTTCACGCCCACCGAAGCAGGCGCGATGGCCGTACTCTATGCGCTGATCGTCGGGCTGTTCGTGTATCGGCAGATGGGGCTGGGCAGCGTTGCGCTGGCGACGCGGGAGTCGCTGATGGCGTCGGTCAACGTGCTGTTCATCATCGCGGTCGCCTCGGGCTTCGCTCGCGTGCTGACCTGGGAGCAGATTCCCCAGCAGATCGCGCTGATGCTCTCCTCGGGCGTCGGCAGCGCGGTGGCGTTTCTACTGATCGCCAACGTCCTGCTGCTGGTTCTCGGCATGTTTCTGGAGGGCAACGCGATTCTGATCGTGCTCTCGCCGTTGCTGGCTCCCGTGGCGGCCCAGTTCGGTATCGACCCGGTGCACTTCGGTATCGTGTTCATCCTCAACGCCTCGATCGGCACCATTACGCCACCCCTGGGCACGGTGATGTTCACGACCTGCAGCATCACCGGCGTCTCGATCGGCGCCTTCATTCGCGCCATCGCGCCCTACTGGCTGCTGCTGGTCGCCCTGCTGCTGGTGGTGACCTTCGTACCGGCGATCTCGCTGGCGTTACCCAACTGGGTGTTCTGACCCGGGAGCGTGCCCTGAACGCAAGCCTCCGAGTACGACCATGGCCGTATGTCGGCCTTTCCCGGTCGCGCGTTCGGCGGCCGGACAGGTAAGATGAAGTCGAAACAGCAAATGTTGACCATACGGCTCAACCCACTTCGAAGGCCGGGATTCGACTGACGTGAAGGACACCTCGACAACGCGTTCCCCACGCCGGCCCAGCGTCGCTGAAGCGCTGGTCAGGGAGATCTTCGCCGGCCATTACCAGCCCGGCGAATTCGTGCCCAAGGAGATCGACCTCTGCGAGCAGTTCGCGCTCAACCGCTCGGCGGTGCGCAGCGATCTGCGCCAGTTGGTCGACGCCGGCATCATCGAGCGTATCTCCGGTTACGGCTCCCGCGTTCGGGATTATGCCGAGTGGAACATTCTCGACCCGCAGGTCACCGAGTGGATGGTGCGTTTCGCCACACCCAACCCGGGTATTCAGCGCGAGATCCTGACCTTCCGGCTCGACGTCGAGCCCTATGTGGCGATGACGGCGGCCAAGCGCGCCACGGCGAGGGATCTCGTGGCGATCGAAGAAGCCTTCGAAGGCATGGGCCGTGACTTCCACAACCCCGAATCGGCCAACCGCGGGAGGCTTCACAGCGACCACGACGTCGCCTTCCACGTAGCCATCTTCAAGGCGACCCACAACATCGTCTGGAAGCAGCTATCGCACATCCTGAAGCCCTCGATTCATCTACTGGTGGAGACCTCCAACGTCAGCGCCAGCGATCCTGAGCAGAGCCTGGAGCGCCACCGCCACTTGATGGAGTGCATTCGAACCCGGCGGCCCCGCGAGGCCTTCTTCGCCTCGGTGGCGGTTTTGCAGGGAACGGCCGACGCGCTGGGGATGGAGATGCCGGAGACCTTGCTGGGCGAAGTGCCGGCAGCCGTCGAGCGCTGAGCGCCGTCCTCGCGTGCCGGCAGCGCGATACCCAAGGAGCGCGGAAACTCGCATGCCTGCGATGCCCGCCTCGATCTCGTCAGAGGAGAACCAACATGGATTTCGGTATCAACGGCCGCTGGGCCATCGTCTGCGCCGCCAGCCAGGGACTGGGCAAGGGTTGCGCCGTTGCCTTGGCCAGGGAAGGGGTCAATCTGGTCATCAACTCGCGCCGGCAGGAGACGCTGGACGCCGTCGCCGAGGAGCTGCGCGCACTCGATCCGGCGATCGAAGTGCGTACAGTTGCCGGTGACATCGGCGATCCGGCCATCCGAGAGGCGGTGCTAAGCGCGCCGCCCCAGGTCGATATCCTGGTCAACAACAACGGTGGCCCGCCTCCCGGCGATTTCCGAGACTGGGAGCGGGACGACTGGATCGCGGCGCTGGACGCCAACATGCTGGCGCCCATTGCGTTGATTCAGGCCTGCGTCGATGGCATGGCCGAGCGCGGCTTCGGCCGGATCGTCAATATCACCTCGTCGGCGGTGAAAGCCCCGATCGACGTGCTCGGGCTCTCCAACGGTGCCCGCAGCGGCCTGACCGGATTCGTCGCCGGCACCGCTCGCCAGTCGAGACTGGCCAGCCGCAACGTCACCATCAACAACCTGATGCCGGGCGCCTTCGACACCCAGCGGCTGAGGGGCGGCATCGACAAGGCCGCCAGCAAGAGCGGCCGCACGCATGACGAGGTGGCACAAACGCGTCTGGACGCGATTCCCGCCCGCCGCTTCGGCAACCCCGAGGAGTTCGGCGAGGTCTGCGCCTTCCTCTGCAGCCGCCAGGCCGCCTACATGACCGGCCAGAACATCCTGCTCGACGGCGGCGCCTATCCAGGAACTTTTTAAGGCGCCCGAGACTGCGCCTCTATCTAAGACGCCCGAGACCGCGCCTCAATCTCGGTCGAGGCGCCCCGAGCCGCGCCTCTGTCCATCGCGCTCGGAGGCTAGCGCCGCCTTCTATAGCGCCCAATGCTGACCTTCGCTCGTAGCTCGTAGCTCGTAGCTCGTAGCTCGTAGCTCGTAGCTCGTAGCTCGTAGCTCGTAGCTCGTCAGTGATTATCTCGTGGCAAGTCCCAGGCAATCGCCCGGTACTTGGTCGCCGGCGCCAGGGTCATGCCGCGGTCGAGCTGTTCGACCATCGAACGCTGGATCTCCTGCCACGGGGTCTGGTGGTCGCGATACGGGTAGCCGCCGCTGGCTTCGAGCTTGGCGCGTCGCGCTGCCAGCTCCTCGTCGTCGATCAGCAGATTGGCCTCGCCCCGCTTGAGATCGATACGGATCCGGTCGCCGGTTTCGAGTAGCGCCAGGCCGCCGCCCGTCGCCGCTTCCGGCGAGGCGTTGAGAATCGAGGGCGAGCCGGAGGTTCCCGACTGGCGTCCGTCGCCCAGGCACGGCAGCGATTCGATGCCCTGCTTGATCAGCGCTTCCGGCGGCTGCATGTTGACCACCTCGGCGCCCCCGGGATGCCCCACCGGGCCGGCACCGCGCATCACCAGGATGGTGTTCTCGTCGATCTCGAGCGCCGGGTCGTCGATGCGCGCATGGTAGTCCTCGGAGCCGTCGAACACCGCGACCTTGCCTTCGAACGCTTCCGGATCGTCCGGATTGGAAAGAAAGCGGCGCCGGAAGTCTTCCGAGATGACGCTGGTCTTCATCAGCGCGGAATCGAACAGATTGCCCTTGAGATTGAGAAAGCCCGCCGATTCGACCAGCGGCTTGCCGTAGCGCAGGATGACGTCTTCGTCCTGAGTTTCCTGGCCGAAGCAGTTGGCATGCAGCGTCTGACCGTTGACCGTCAGCGCGGCGCCATGAAGTCGTCCTGCCGCCAACAGTTCATGAACCACCGCCGGGACTCCACCCGCCCGGTAGAACTCCTCGCCGAGATAGGCACCGGCCGGCATCACGTTCGCCAGCAGCGGCACGTCGTGACCCAGCCGCTGCCAGTCGTCGTTGGTCAGCTCGATTCCTGCGTGACGGGCGATCGCGTTGATGTGAACGGGGGCATTGCTCGAGCCGCCCAGTGCCGAACAGACGACGATGGCGTTCTCGAACGCTTCACGCGTCAGGATGTCGCTCGGACGCAGGTCTTCCCACACCATCTCGACGATGCGCGCCCCGGTGGCGTAGGCGACCATCGGTCGCTCCTTGTAGGGGGCGGGAATCATCGCCGAGCCGGGCAGACTCATGCCCAGCGCCTCGGCCATGGAGTTCATGGTCGACGCCGTGCCCATGGTGTTGCAGTGCCCCACAGAGGGCGCGGAATCGGCGATGCGGGCTAGAAACTCGGGATAGTCGATCTCGCCGGTGGCGAGACGCTTGCGCAGCTCCCACACGATGGTGCCGGAGCCGACGCGCTCCTTGCCGCGCCAGCCGTTGAGCATCGGCCCGCCGGAGAGCACGATCGCCGGGATGTCCGCCGTGGCGGCGGCCATCAGACAGGCCGGCGTGGTCTTGTCGCAGCCGGTGGTCAGCAGCACGCCGTCGAGCGGATAGCCGTGAAGCACCTCGACCAGACCGAGATAGGCGAGATTGCGATCCAGCGCGGCGGTGGGCCGGCGTACGTTCTCGTGAATCGGATGCAGCGGAAATTCGAACGGGACGCCGCCCGCCGCGCGGATACCCGCCTTGACCCGCTCCACCAGCTGGATGTGATGGCGGTTGCACGGCGTGAGATCGGAGCCGGACTGGGCGATACCGATGATCGGCTTGCCGGAAGAGAGCTCTTCCAGGGTGATGCCGTAGTTCATGTAACGCTCGAGGCACAGCGCCGTGGTGCCGGCGTGGTCAGGATTATCGAACCACCAGCGTGAACGGAGTTGATCGGGGGTTCGGCGGGGACGTTCGGTCATGATCGGGGCTCTCACAAACTTGTCACTGACTTGGCCGACGGGCCAGCGGCGTAAACGATCGCTGGCCCGGCCGGTGCTGAAGCATTGGTGCGTTGGGTCGGCGAACGCTTATAGCGCTTTTGCGGCCGCGTAGCCAAAATCCTCTTCGCTCCCGAGCGTGTTGCGCAGCGGGCGACCCAGTGCCGGCAGGTCGATCTCGTAGCGATCGCCCGGCTCGACCACGACCTTGTCGGCGAAGCTCAGTGTCGCGGTGCCGAAGAAATGGACATGAACGTCGCCGGGACGGCGGAAGTTGCGATACTTGAAGTGGTGATGCTCGAGGTTCGCCAGGCTGTGAGCCATGTTGCCCTCGCCGGTCAAAAACGGCTTCTCCCATAGCGTGCGACCGTCGCGCACGATGCGGCTGGTGCCTTCCAGGTTCTCCGGCAGCTCGCCGATGAAGAGCTCCGGGCCGAAACTGCAGGCGCGCAGCTTGGAGTGCGCCAGCCACAGGTAGTTGAAGCGCTCGGTGACGTGATCCGAGAATTCGTTGCCGATGGCGTAACCGACGCGCCAGGGCGTGCCGTCCTGGCCGACGACATAAAGCCCGGCCAGCTCCGGCTCCTCGCCAGCATCCTGGGCGAACGCCGGGGACGGGATGTCGGTTTCCGGCGCCACCACGCAGTCGCCATCCCCCTTGTAGAACCATTCCGGCTGCGGCCCGACTTCCCCCGCCTTCGGCTTGCCGGCCTCGATGCCCATGCGGAACATGCGCATGGAGTCGGTGAGTTCACTTTCCTCGACCCTGTCAGGCGAGGACATAGCGGCAGCGTGCATCGCCGAACGGGTATCGGCGCTGCCGAGATGCGTCAGCCCCGTTCCCGTGACCAGGCAGTGCGCCGGATCCGAATGCGTCAATGGCGGCAGCAGGCGACGCTCGGCGACGATCTGCGCGTAGTCGAGACGCTTCTCGGTTAGCGCCGATTCGACTACCGCGGTCAGCGGCTTGCCCTCGTCGATGGCGCGTCTGGCCAGACCGTAGACGCCCTCGTCGGCGTCGACGACCTGGACCTCCCGTTCATCGATGACCATCGCCACGGTCAGTTGGTCGTCGTTCAGGCACTGTATCAGGCGCATCGTTCTTCTCCTCCATCGCTCATCGGTCATTGCCACCACGACGTCTCGACCACCCTGGCGGGACGTCTCGAATCTCATCCGGCTGGCCACCCGGCCCGGCGTCGGCGCCTCGTGACGCAACGGCCGCCGTTTATCACCTGACGCCTATGTTGAACATATGAAAAATAAGTACAACATAGACTTTCGGAGCAAATACCTCCGAAGCGAACCGGCGTAATCTAGCGGTGAAGGTCATTGTTCGGCACGAAGGGTTTCTCCACGATTTGCCTGACGATATTGATTAGCCAGAATAAAACTGCCTTCATCCGATCCGTTTTCAGCATGTCGCGTCACCAGAAAGGCATGGCCATGGTTTCGCAGTTATACCAATGTCTAGCCAATACGCATATTGCACTCAATGGTCATAAACCATAGCTTCATTGAGCGAAATGCAGGTTCATAACCACACAAAATATCCCCGCCGAGGAACATGCCATGAAGACGTCAATAACCAGAAGTCATCTCGCAGGATTGCTCGGATTGTCGTTACTGCTGCCGCTGCCGGCAATGGCCGACTATCCCGAGAAGCCGATTACGTTGATCGTTCCCTGGGCGGCCGGCGGGGGCACCGACGCGACCGCTCGAACCATCGCTGCCGCGCTGGAAGAGGAGCTGGGTCAGACGGTCAATGTGGTCAACCGAACCGGCGGGAGTGGCGTGGTCGGACATACCGCCATGGCCATGGCCAAGCCGGATGGCTATACGCTCGGTCTGATCACCGGCGAGATCAACATGATGCACTGGCAGGGACTGACGCAGCTCACCTACCAGGACTACACGCCGATCGCCCAGATCAACTACGACTACGCCGGCATCCAGGTCGCCGCCGACGGCCCGTTCGACTCGGTCGAATCGCTGGTCGAACAGGTCAAGAACGAGCCTGCCCGAACCTATACCGCTTCCGGTACCGGACAGGGTGGCGTCTGGCATCTGGCCTTCGCCGGCTTCCTGCTGGATCAGGGAATGGAGGCCGATCGCGTCTCGTGGATACCCAGCCAGGGCTCGGCCCCGGCGATGACCGAAATGGCAGCCGGCAGTATCGATATCGTCCCGAGCTCGGTCCCCGAAGGGCGCTCGATGATCGATGCTGGCAAGGCCAGGAGCCTGGCGATCATGGCGCCGGAGCGGCTCGACAGCTTCCCCGACGTCCCGACTTTGAAGGAAGCGATCGGCAGCGACTACGCCATCGGCGAATGGCGCGGCATCGCCGGTCCCAAGGGGATGGATCCGGCCGTCGTCGAGACCCTCGAGAAAGCGGTCGAAGCTGCCTACAACAGCGACACCTACCAGAACTTCATGGCCAAGCAGGGCTTCGGCACTGAATGGCGGGGCGCGGACGATTTCGGCAAGCTCATGGCCGAACAGGACGAGCGCTTCGGCAAGATCGTCGAACAGGTAGGTCTGGCCAAGTGATCCGACGACCCGACCGGGAGACGACCTCATGAGAGATTTCCTGCTCGGACTGGCGTTCATGATCGGCGGCGGCGTGGTCATTGCCGTCGCCCAGACCTATCCGACCATGCCGGCGCTGCAGTTCGGCCCGTCACTGTTCCCCTCGCTGATCGGCGGGGGAATGGTGGTCGGCGGGCTGCTGCTGGCACTGACTCGGGTGGGTCAACTCAGGAACGCGCTCGCCGGTCCTCGCGCGGGTCCACACACCCTGGCGACGCGCTACGATTACCGCGGCCTGTTGATCTCGCTGCTGCCCTGCGTGCTGATCGTGTTCTACATCCTGGCCAGTGAATTTCTGGGCGCGCCGCTGTGTATGGCGGTGAGCATGCTGGTCCTGATGCTGATGCGTGGCGCCAGGCTATGGCTTGCGCTGATCGTCTCGATCATCGTCGCCGTGGCAATCTATGTGCTGTTCTCGCGCTACCTGCTGATCCCGCTGCCGGAAGGCACCCTTTTCTCCCAAACCCTTCCCTTCGCCTGGTGACTGCTCATGGACGCTTTTCTGCAAGGCCTGGCAATGGTGTTCAACCTCCAGACGATGCTGGTCATCGTCGCGGCGGCCGTTTTCGGGCTCTTCGTCGGTGCCATACCCGGCTTGACCGCTACCATGGCGGTGGCACTGCTGGTGCCGATCACGTTCTATATGGATGCCACCCCGGCCATCGCCGCGATCGTGGCGACGTCGGCGATGGCGATTTTCGCCGGTGATATCCCCGGCACCTATCTCAACATTCCCGGCACGCCGGCATCGGCGGCCTACGTCGGTGAATCCTATCGACTCGCGCAGAAGGGGCGCGCCCGCGAAACGCTGGGCACCAACCTGGTCTGTTCGGTCATTGGCGGGCTGTTCGGCACGATGGTGCTGGTGTTCGTGTCACCCTCGCTGGCCGAAATGGCGCTCAATTTCAGCTCCTTCGAATACTTCTGGCTGGCGCTGCTGGGCCTGAGCAGCTCGATCTTCATCGCCATCGGATCCCGGGTCAAAGCCTTCCTGTCGCTGACGGTGGGCCTGCTGCTGTCGACCGTGGGGCTGGACATGATGAGCGGTGCGCCCCGCTTCACCTTCGGCGTTCCCGACCTGATGGCCGGGATCAACTTCATCCCGGTGATGATCGGCATGTTCGCGCTGAACGAGATCATGATGTTCTACGGCTCGCGGGTCGAGGAACGCCATGTCCCGGTGACAGCGAAGGACAGCGTCTTCCTCAAGGCGCCGGGGCACATCAAGACCTACTGGCGTAACGTCCTGCGTGGCAGCTCCCTCGGTACGCTGATCGGCGCGCTACCCGGTGCCGGAGCGGACATCGCCGCCTGGATCGCCTACGCACTGGGCAAGAGCCGCTCCAAGGAGAAGGAAAAATACGGCACGGGCCATATCGAGGGTATCGTCGACGCCAGCTCCGCCAACAACTCCGGCATCAGCGGCGCTTGGGTCCCGGCGCTGGTGTTCGGCATCCCCGGCGACACCATTACCGCCATCGTCATCGGCGTGCTCTACATGAAGGGCATGAACCCCGGCCCGACGATCTTCATGAATGGCGGCGGTCAGGTCTATGCGCTGTTCACGGTGTTCTTCGTCGCCAACCTGATCATGCTGCCCATCGGCTATCTCGCCATCCGCGCCTCGAAGGTGTTCATCCTGACACCGCGCAAGATCCTGATGCCGGTCATCCTGAGCTTCTGCATCGTCGGCGCCTTCGCCATCAACAACTCGATCACCGATATCTGGATCATGCTGATCATCGGACTGGTGGCCTTCGTGCTCGCCCGCAACGACTTCCCGATGGCCCCCGCCATTCTCGGACTGGTGCTCGGCAGTACCCTGGAGAACAGCTTCATGAGCTCGATGCTGAAATCCAACGGCGACCTGCTAGCCTTCTTCGAGCGTCCGATCAGCGCCGCGCTGGGGACGCTGGTCATCCTGATCTGGTTCCTGCCATTGCTGCTGCGGCTGATTCGTCGCCTGCGCGGACAGCCTGCCCCCCAACAGACACCGAGGTCCCCATGACACGCTTTGATGCCGCCACGCTGCGCGAGACATTGACAACGCTCTTCGCCGAAAACGGTGCCACGCCAACGGTCGCCGAGACCACGGCCCGGATTCTGGTCGAGGGCGATCTGCTCGGCCACCACACCCACGGCGTCAAACTCGCCAACGGCTATCTCAAGGATCTGCGCGCGGGCCATGCCAAGGGCGATGACGCGGTCCTCGAAGTTCACCAGAACAGCCCGGTGGCGGCCCTGTTCGACGGCCACTATCTGCTGGGCCCCTACGTGGTGCAACGGGCGCTGGATCACGGTCGCGAGGCGGCCGAGCACTTCGGTATCGGTATGGTCAGCGTGAAGCGCTCACACCATATCGCCTGCTTGGCCGCCTATCTGCAGCCGCTGGTCGAGGCTAACCTGATTCCGCTGATCCTGAGTTCCGACCCGGCGGTCGCCTCGGTGGCCCCGTTCGGCGGTCTGGACCGCGTCTATACCCCCAATCCCCTGGCGATCGGCATTCCCGGTCGTGAGCAGCCGCAGCTGATCGACGTCAGCATGTCGACCATCACCAATGGTACCGTGGGCAAGACCCACGCTGCCGGCGACAAACTCGCGCATCCGGCGATTCTCTCGGGCAAGGGCGAGGTCAGCGACGATCCGGCAGACTACTTCGCCGAGCCTCCGGGCAGCATTCTGCCGCTGGGGGAACTCGCCTTCGGCCACAAGGGCTTCGCGCTGGGGCTGATGGTCGAAGCGCTGACCTCCGCCCTGTCCGGTTTCGGCCGCAAGGACGCCCCCGAGGGCTGGGGCGCTTCGGTGATGGTGATGGTGATCGATCCGGCCCGCTTCGGCGGCACCGAGTCGTTTCTCGACGAGACCGACCATGTCGCCAGACGCTGCCTCGACAGCCGGCCGCGCGACCCCGCCAGGCCGGTGCGTCTGCCCGGTCAGTCCGGCCTGGCCCGGCGCCGGGACTATCTCGACAACGGCATTCCCCTGCCCTCGGACGTGGTCGAGGCCATGCGCGATGCCGTGGCAGACTCATCTCTGGCCGGCAAGACAGCCTTCGGCTAGGCACTGTCTGAAAAGTACTGCGCTCGCCCATGCGGCGTTAAAAATCGGCTGGAGCGCCAGCCCGGTCAAAATGCTCATTTACACCCTGTAAACTGGAGCGCCAGCCCGGTCCGCTTTCGCCGATTTTTGCCTTGCCTGGCCTTCGCTCGTCGACTTTTCAGACAGCACCTAACAAGCACACATCCCTTTCGACTCGACAGGAGCTCTGTTTTTCATGACCCAACCCAATGATCCCGGTCGCCTTCACGACGACTGTCTTCCCGAAGATGCCGATCAGGCGCTGCTGGTGGGGCGCGTCTGGCTGACCAGCGATGATGGCCGCGCCGGCCCGGCGCTGGTAGCGCTGCGCGGCGAGGTATTGGTCGACCTTTCCGAGCATGTCTCGACCATGGCCGACCTGCTGGAACGCGACGACGCCGCCTGGCTCGCCCGTGAAGCGCCGGGTAACAGCGTTGGCACGCTGGCAGAAGTGCTCGCCAACAGCCTCGAGGACGCACCGCGCGCGCCCTATCTGCTGGCCCCCTGCGACGTGCAGGCGATCAAGGCGTGCGGCGTGACCTTTGCGGTCAGCCTGCTGGAGCGGGTGATCGAGGAGCAGGCGGGCGGCGATCTCAAGCGCGCTGCCGAACTGCGTCAGGAGATTCAGTCGCTGATCGGTGGCGATCTGTCGCGGATCAAGCCGGGCTCGGAAGAGGCGATGGCGCTCAAGGCGGAGCTGCAGGCGCGTGGCGGCTGGTCGCAGTACATGGAAGTGGGTATCGGCCCCGATGCCGAGGTGTTCTCCAAGGCGCAGCCGCTGTCCGCCGTCGGACATGGCGCCCGCGTCGGGCTGCATCCCGCCTCCGAGTGGAACAATCCGGAGCCGGAGATCGTGCTGGCCGTGGACGCCCAGGGGCAAGTGCGTGGCGCCACGCTGGGCAACGACGTCAATCTGCGCGATGTCGAGGGTCGCAGCGCCCTGCTGCTGGGCAAGGCCAAGGACAACAACGCCTCCTGTTCGATCGGGCCGTTCATCCGGCTGTTCGACGAGCACTTCGGCATCGACGACGTGCGCAATGCACAGGTATCACTGCGCATCGAGGGCGCGGACGACGACTTCCTGCTGGAAGGACAGAGCGACATGCGCGAGATCAGCCGCGATCCGCTGGATCTGGTGGCGCAGACCTACGGCGTCCATCATCAGTACCCGGATGGCTTCATGCTGTTTCTCGGTACCATGTTCTCGCCGATTCAGGACCGTGACGGCGAAGGCCAGGGCTTCACTCACCACATCGGTGACCGGGTGACCATCTCGACGCCCAGGCTGGGGTCGCTGAGCAACGTCGTCGACCGCAGCGACCGCCTGCCGCCATGGACCTTCGGCATCCGCGCACTGCTGGCTCACCTCGGTCAGCGCTGACGCCGGTTCAGCGTGAGTCCATCGCCTCTCCTGCCGATGCTGCCCTGGCGTCGGCAGTGGAGATTCAGGGTTCGTCGCGCATCAACAGCGTATCGATGAACTCGCCGACCACATCGGAAATCGCCTCTCCCTTGCGGGTCAACACGCCGTAGTAGCCCAGCGGTTCGCCGATCACCAGCGGCAGCGCGGTGAACTTGCCCGCCGAAATGGCCGTCTTGAGCACCGACGTCGGCAGCAGGGCGATGGCATCCGACGAGCTGACCAGTTGCAGCGTGGTCTGCGTCGAGGTGGTTTCCACCACGTTGCGCGGCGTCGCGACCCCGGCTTCGGCCAGCGCCACCTCGAACAACCCCCGCATGGGGCTGCTCATGGGATGCAGCACCCAGGGCCAGCGCACGACCTCGCCCAGGCCGGGCGGGCGCTCGCACAGCGGGTGCCCCGCCCGCACCACGATCGAGACCGGCTCTGCCTGAAGAGGCAGGAAGTCGAACAGGTGATGCTGAGCGTGTTCTGTCACGCGTCCGATGACCACGTCCAGCCGTTTGTACTCCAGGTCCGCCAGCAGCCGATCGCTGGAATTCTCGAACAGGCTGACCGCCAGTTGCGGCCGTCGCGACTTGATCGTGGTGATCGCCTTGGGCAACAGCAACGGTGCCGCGCCAGGGACCGCGCCAATGACCAGCTTGCCGTGGCCCCCTTCACGCAGCGATACCAGATCGTCTATCAGGCGATCGGTGTCGTTGAGGATCGTCCGGGCGTAACGCACCAGCAGCCGCCCGGCATCGGTGATCTCCATGCTGCGAGGCTGGCGATAGAACAGCGTCATGCCGAAGAAGGTCTCGATGTCCTTGAGCATCTTGCTGGCCGCCGGCTGGCTCATGTTCATATGGCGAGACGTGGCGTGAAAATTGCGACTTTCGTCCAGCGTGACAAGCAGCGCGAGATGCTTGATACGCAGCCAACCCTTGACGTGATTACGACTATCGTTGGACATCATTCCGATCCGGATAAGCCTTTGGTCAAAGACAATAACCCCCGGTTATCGAGGTTGCAAAAAAAAAGATTGGTCAGTGCCAACGAGCGCCAATTAGTCTGACGACACAGCCCCAAAAGACAGCCGGGTTTCATGATGACTTTCCTGAAATAACCGCACCAATCATCGGTAATACTACGACTAAAGATATCGAATTGGCGTCCGGTATTTTTCGAAGTTTTCCATGAAAATCGTGACAACCTTCATCCATAAGGCAAGGAATCTCGTCAGCATGCCCACGATTCAACGGGTCGAAGTTCAGGACATTCGTTTCCCGACCTCCCGCGAGCTGGACGGGTCGGATGCCATGAACGCCGCGCCGGATTACTCGGCCACCTACGTCATCCTGCATACCGACGCCGACGACGGCATCACCGGCCATGGCCTGACCTTCACCATCGGCCGGGGCAACGAGATCTGCGTCAAGGCGGTAGAGTCTCTCGCCTCCCGCCTGGAGGGGCGTTCGCTTTCGGATATCACCGGCGACATGGGTGCCTACTGGCGCGAGCTGACCAGCGGCGACAGTCAGTTGCGCTGGCTGGGTCCGGAGAAAGGCGTCATTCATCTGGCCTGTTCGGCAATGATCAATGCCGTCTGGGATCTGTGGGCGAAGCACGAAGGCAAGCCGGTGTGGAAGCTGCTCGCCGACATGACGCCGGAGGCGCTGGTGCGGTGTCTCGATTTCCGTTTCGTTACCGATGCGCTGACCCCGGAAGAGGCGATCGGCCTGCTCAAGCGTCGCGAGGCCGGCAAGGCCGAGCGCGAAGCCGCGCTACGCGAGCACGGCTATCCGGGCTACACCACCTCGGCCGGCTGGCTGGGCTACTCGGAAGAGAAGATGCGCCAGCTCTGCCGCGATGCCATCGCGGACGGCTGGGATCATTTCAAGCAGAAGGTCGGCGGCGACATCGAAGAGGATCGACGTCGCGCCCGTATCCTGCGCGAGGAGATCGGCGAAGCGCGCCTGCTGATGATGGACGCCAATCAGATGTGGGATGTCGACGAGGCGATCGCCAACATGCGACGGCTGGCGGAGTTTCGCCCTCACTGGATCGAGGAGCCGACCAGCCCCGACGACGTGCTGGGTCACGCCGAGATTCGTCATCGCCTGGCGCCGATCGGCGTCGCCACCGGCGAGCACTGCCACAACCGGGTGATGTTCAAGCAGCTGTTTCAGGCCGATGCGATCGATTTCTGCCAGCTCGATGCCGCCCGGCTGGGGGGCCTCAACGAAGTGATCGTGGTGCTGCTGATGGCCGCGAAGTACGACATTCCCGTCTGCCCCCATGGCGGCGGCGTGGGCCTATGCGAATACACCCAGCACGTCTCGATGTTCGACTACATCGCGGTTTCCGGCTCGTTGGAAGGCCGTTTGCTCGAATACGTCGACCATCTCCACGAACACTTCGTCGACCCGGTACGAATCCGTCGCGGGCATTATCTGGTGCCGGATGCCCCCGGCTACGGCGTCACCATGAAGGCGGACTCGCTCGCCGCTCATCGATATCCCGATGGCAGCGCCTGGCAATGACGGCGCCGCCGACCCGAGCATTCGGCCGCCGCCGAGACCCGCGGCGCCGGACTGCACGTCACTCACGCCATGCACGCCAATTGCGCTATTCACTTCACTAACGTTCTGGAGCTGAAGATGACAACAATCACATCATCGCATCCCGCCACACGATCCCGCCGCGCCCGTTCTCCGTTGACGACGCTGATGGTGGCGACCGTCCTGAGCTTGACCAGTCTCTCCGCCACGGCCGCCACCGAGATGCCGCCCTTCCCGGAAGTGACCGGCGATGTCGTCGAGGGCGACGGCAACGACTACAGCCTCAAGTTCAACATCGGCCTGACCCAGTCCAGCGCGCAGTACCGGGGACTGGAATACTTCAAGAAGATCGTCGAGCAGCGTAGTGACGGCCATATCGAGGTGCAGACCTTCCACAGCGCCCAGCTTGGCGATGACCTTCAGTCGGTCAGCGCCCTCCAGGCCGGCACGCTGGAAATGACGGCGCCTTCCACCTCACCCATGGTCAGCATGTTCCCGCAGTTTGCGGTGTTCGACCTGCCGTTCCTGTTCCCGACGCCAGAGATCGCCGACAAGGTGCTCGACGGCGATATCGGCCAGCAGATGCTGGAAGAGGCGTCGACGAAAGGCCTGGTCGCTATCGGCTGGTCCGAGAACGGCTATCGCCAGCTCACCAACAGCAAGCAATCGGTGACCTCCCCCTCGGACCTGGACGGGCTGAAAGTCCGTACCATGCAGAACCCGATCCACCTGGACATCTGGCGTACGCTTGGCGCCAACCCGACGCCAATGTCGTTCGCCGAGCTGTTCACCGCGCTGGAACAGGGTGTCGTAGACGGGCAGGAGAACCCGTGGATCACCATCGAGTCCTCCAAGTTCAACGAGGTCCAGCCCTACGCCACCGAGACGAACCACGTCTACACACCGTTCATCACGCTGGTTTCCGAGCGTTTCTGGAACCGCCTGCCGGAGAGCTACCAGCAACTGCTGCGTGAGGCAGCCAAGCAGATGGGCGACTACGAACGCCAGGTCAGCCGCACCCTCAACGACCAGATCAAGCAGGAGCTGAAGAACGAGGGCATGCAGATCACCGAGCTCACGCCGGAACAGATCGCGACCTTCCAGGAGGATCTGGCGCCGGTCTACGACGAGTGGCGTGACAAGATTGGCGGCGACCTGATCGACCGTATCCGCGCCGAGTCCCAGGCTCAGTAAGTGCCGATTCGCCGCAGGCGTCACGGACGCCTGCGGCTAGCCCTGCGTGATCATGGAGGTGATGATGAATGCCGACTCCCCCGCCACCCGGGGTCTCCTGGGCTGGCTCCGCCAAACGCTGGAAATCGCCGCCGGGCTGCTCGTGCTCGGTGTCGTCTTCTGCGTCACGGCCAACGTCTTTGGTCGTTTCGTACTCAACTATTCCTACACCTGGGCCGAGGAGCTCTCCCGGGTGCTGTTCATCTGGCTGGTGCTGCTGGGCGCCGGCGTCGGCAGTCTCAGCAACGAGCATGTGGCGGTCACCTTCTTCCGCGACAAGGCGCCCGCCGGCCTGCGCAAGGCCGCGGTCCTGCTGAGCATTGCCATCATCTACATCGTCTGTATCTGCATTCTGCTGGGGTTCAAGGAAGTGATCTCAGGTTACACCAGCGCCACACCGATGCTGGGCATTCCCCAGACCTTCCTTTACAGCGCCATGCCAGTGATGGCGATCCTGACGATGATCGCCAACACCATTGCCTTGGTCGAATTGATCAGAGGCGCCCTGTTTCGGAGCAAGACACCATGATCCTGTGGAGCATTCTGATCGGGCTGGCGATCTGCATCGTCATCGGTATGCCGATCTCGTTCGGCCTCGCGGCCATCAGCCTGTTCATCTTCTTCGAATCCGGCTATGCGCTGACGCCGATCGTATCCCAGGCGGTCAATGGCCTGGACTCCTTCCCTCTCCTGGCGATTCCCCTGTTCATTCTGGTCGGCGAGGTGATGAGCGCGGGCGGCATCGCCACTCGACTGGTTCGTCTCGCCAGCGCCCTGGTCGGCTTCGTCGCCGGTGGCCTCGGCCAGGTGGCGGTGCTGACGTCGATGTTCTTCGGCGGCATCAGCGGCTCCGCCGTGGCCGATGCCTCTGCCGTCGGCAGCATGATGATCGAGCCGATGAAACAGCATCGCTACAGTGCGCCAATGGCAACGGCCATCGTCGTTGCCGCTTCGGTGGTGGGCATCATCATTCCGCCGTCGATTCCGATGATTCTGTTCGGCGTGGTCACCAACACCTCGATATCGCAGCTGTTCATGGCGGGTATCGTGCCCGGCATCCTGATCACGCTGGGGCTGGCGGTCACCACCTATGTCCAGTCGCGCAAGAACGGGCGCGGCCAGCCGTTCTCGGTGCCTGAGCTGTTCGCGGCATTGAAGGAGTCCCTGCTGGCGCTGCTGCTGCCGGTCATCATCGTCGGCGGCATTCTCTCCGGCGTGTTCACACCGACGGAGAGCGCGGCGATCGCCCTGGTCTACGCCTTCGCGGTGTCGTTCTTCATCTATCGCAGCCTGACGTTGAAGCGCTTCTTCGAGCTTTGCATCGCCACCGGCAAGCTCACCGGCGTCGTGATGCTGCTGCTGGCGTTCGCCAGCGTGCTGGCCTGGCTGTTGACGGCCAACATGATTCCACAGCAGCTGGTTGTCAGCCTGTCGGCCATCACCGAGAACCAGTTCCTGCTGCTGCTGATACTGACGGCCTTTCTGCTGGTAGTCGGCTTCTTCATGGACCTGACCCCGGCGATGGTCATTCTGGCGCCGCTGATGACGCCGGTGGTGGTCAAGCTGGGCGTCGATCCGGTCTATTTCGGCGTGCTGATGTCGTTCGTGCTGGGGATCGGCCTGATCACGCCACCGGTGGGGACGGTACTCTACGTCGGCTGCGGCGTGGGCAAGGTCGGCATGGAGAGCCTGGTGAAGAGCCTGCTGCCCTTCTATTTCACGCTGATCGCGCTGCTGGCGCTGTTCCTGCTCTTCCCCCAGATCGTGCTGTGGTATCGCTGAGGCCAGGTGATTTCGATGATGCTGAATGATTTCGACGATGTCCCTTTCGATAACCTCTGTAGAGGTGATTCATGACCCCGCAGGCTGCGCTGCTCGACGATCTGGCTACCCTACTGGGCAAGGGCGGGCTGCTGACCGACGCTGACGACATGGAGCGCTATCGCGTCGACTGGCCAGGCCATCGCGGCGCCGAGCCGCTGGCCGTCGCCCGCCCCTCGACGACGCGCCAGGTAGCCGACGTGGTGAGCTACTGCCATCGCCACGACATCCCGCTGGTGCCGCAAGGCGGCCACAGCGGGCTGGTCGGCGGTGCACTGCCGGATGCGGATCACCCCGAGCTGGTCATCAGCCTCGAGCGCATGGCGTCGATTCGCCATGTCGACCCCATCAACTTCACCATGAGCGTCGACGGCGGCTGCGTCCTGCAGTCGATCAAGGATGCCGCCGAGGCGGCCGACTGTGATTTCCCGCTCTCGCTGGGGGCCCAGGGCAGCTGCCAGATCGGCGGCAATGTCTCGACCAATGCCGGCGGTCTCAATGTGCTGCGCTACGGCATGATGCGGCAGCTGGTGCTGGGTCTCGAGGTCGTGCTGCCGGACGGACGTATCTACAACGGCATGAAGGCGCTGCACAAGAACAACACCGGCTACGATCTGAAGCAGCTGTTCATTGGCGCCGAGGGCACGCTCGGCATCGTTACCGGTGCCGTCCTCAAGCTGTTTCCGCGTCCTCAGGTCAGCCGCACGGCGCTGCTGGCCTGCCCGGACGTGGATGCGGTGCTGGCGCTCTACGCCCTGGCGAGACGCAGTTGCTGCGATCTACTGACCGCGTTCGAACTGGTGCCGCGCACCTGCCTCGAACTGGCGATGGAGGCGGCCCCCGATCTGCGCGACCCGCTCGACGCTCCGGCACCGGTCTACGTACTGATGGAGGTCGCCGCCAGCGGGCCACTGGACCTCGACGCCATGATAGAAGACCTCTTCGAACGCGGGTTCGAAGCTGGCGCCCTCACCGATGGCGTGCTCGCCGCCAGTGAAAGCCAGGCCGGGAATCTGTGGCACATTCGCGAGGCGATGCTGGAGGGGCAACGCAATCGCGGCGAACACCTGCGCACGGATGTCTCGATACCCATTTCGTCGCTGAGCGCCTTTCATCAGCGCGCTTCCGAGGAGATCCAGGGGCTATGTCCGCAGGCGACGATCATCGCTTACGGCCATATCGGTGACGGCAATCTGCACTTCAACATCCTGCCGCCGCCCGAGCTCGGAGCTGACGAACGTTCGGCGCTGCTGCACGAGCTGGAGGAGCGTCTGTTCGAGATCGTCGACGACTTCGACGGTAGCATCAGCGCCGAGCACGGCATTGGCCGCTTCAAGCAGAGCGCCTTCATGGAGATGCTGTCGGAGCCGGAATACGACATCATGCGGGGACTCAAGCACCTGCTGGACCCCCGCGGCCTGATGTCTCCCGGTCGCATTCTCCCCCGCCCCGCCGAATGACGCGCCGGGCTCGGACCCGGCGCTCGATCCCGTTCAGGAAATTTCGTCATGCCCCATTCCCACACGCTTTCGGACCGTCCCGCCCATCCCGATAGCCGGACCGTCGCCGTCATCGGCACCGGCATCATGGGCGCGCCCATGGCCAGCCGTCTGGCCGCCGCCGGCCATCGCGTACGCGCCTGGAATCGCTCGCCGGACAAGCTGGTTCCGTTGCAGCGCGTAGGCGTGGAAGCGGCCAGCTCTCCCGTGGCCGCCGCCCGCGACGCCGATGTCGTCATCGTCATGCTGAGCGCCGGGCCGGTCTGTGACGAGATTCTGCTGGGCGAGGACGGTGTCATTGCCATGATGCCGCCCGGCAGCAGCCTGATCGTGATGAGCTCGATTCCCGTGGATACGGCTCGGCACCAGGCGGAAGTCGCGAACCGCCAAGGCGTCGGCTACCTGGACGCCCCGGTCTCCGGCGGCGAACGCGGCGCCATCGACGGCACGCTGGCGATCATGGCCGGCGGCGAGGCGGAAGTCTTCGAGCGCTGCCGGGCCTTGCTGGCGAATCTCGGCCGCCCGACCCACGTCGGCCCTGCCGGGAGCGGCCAGCTTGCCAAGCTCGCCAACCAGATGATCGTCGCGAATACCATCGCCACGGTGGCGGAAGCGCTGCTGCTGGTGGAACGTGGCGGCGCCGATCCCGCGCAGGTGCGTGAGGCGCTGATGGGCGGCTTCGCGGATTCGACGATCCTCAAGATGCACGGCCAGCGCATGCTCGAGCGAGATTTTGCCCCCGGCGGCCCTGCCAAGTGGCAGTACAAGGATACCCAGACCGCGATGGCGGAGATGACTCGCCTGGAACTGGATCTTCCGGTCAGCATTCAGGCCGATGCGCTGTTCGGCGACATGCTGAGCCACGGCGACGGTGAACTGGACCACAGCGCGCTGATCCGGGAACTCCACCGTCGCAATGGCATGGCCGTCGACTGATACATTGGCGGGCGCCCCGCTCTCTTGCGCGCCCCGCCCTCTTGCGCGTTTCGGGTCAGCGCTGGCCGAGCCAGCGCAGATAGCCCGGCGCCTCCAGTTCGCCGGTATGGCGGAAGTTGGCCAGTCGCTCCTGAACCAGCGACTCCGATGCCTCGAGATGTTGATGCAATGCCGAGCCGGCCAGCGCGGGGCGGCGTGCCTGCATGACCTCGAATACCTGCCGATGCGCCGCAAAGAACGGATCGCCCGGCGGCAATTCGATCTCTTCTCCCAGCAGGTGCTTGCTGATCAGCAGGATTGGCCGCGTGCGCTGCAGCATGATCAGGATCTCGGCATTGCCGCCATGCTCCAAGGCTTCGTGATGCAGGTCGTTCTCCAGCGCATCGAGCTGACTGGCCTGAACCTCGGGATAGCGGGCCTGCGCCTGATCCAACCTGTCGAGATAGCGGCGAATCGCAGCGTCGGGGATCCGGTCGCAGGCGCGCGCGATCATGAACGGCTCCAGCTGCCGCCGGGCCTCGTAGAGTTGATGCAACCGCTCGTCGTCCAGCGGCACCACGTTCCAGCTGCTGTACTTGATCTTCTCGACCACCCCCAGCGACTGCAGTTGCAGCAGGATGCGATACGTCGTGGCACGGCTCACATCCAGCGACTTGGCCAGCTGCAGCTCGTTGAGCTCGAGACGCCCCTTCATCGAGCAGAGCACGATATCGTGCTCGACCTTTTCCGCCAGGGCGCGCCAGGAGTCCGTGCGTCTGACCGAAGCCCGCCCGCCCGCCGCGCGGAAATCGGCGGCAGTCAGCGAACGCCGCACGACCGAGTGTGGTTCGCGCCCCACCAGGAATCCGCGCCCCTCGAAGCGGCTGATGGCCCCCTCCTGATGCAACCGCCCCAGGGTCTGGCGTACCGGAGAGCGACTCATGCCGAAGATTTCGGCAATGTTGCCTTCGAGCAGCACCAGCCCCGGCTCCAGGTGCCCGCTCGCCATGCTGCGCAGCAGCGCATCGTATAACTGATCCTTGAGTGTCTTTGCCATCGAACGCATTCCCGCCGTGTGTCAGGAGAGCGCGAACCGGGACGTGCCACGATTCAGCGATAACGAGTATTGCATACAAAGATCGTCACTGGCTGCCCGACCTAGGGACTACGCCCCGTCCTGAATCACCCGGAAGAGGCCCGGTCAACGCCGGGCCGACGACAGGCAAAATAAAACGCCGCCCACTCGAAGTGGGCGGCGTCTCGATGCTACCTGGGGCTGGGCCCCGCTATCGGATCAGTCGTCGGCAGTTCAGGCGCGAGAGCGTCGCACCGGCGCGTCGCCATCGTTGCGACGACGCGGCGCGCGTTCGGGTGCGCCTTCGTCTTCGGAGATCTCCAGCGGCCGGCCACCGACGCGAGCCCGTGCCATCTTGGCCAGAATCGAGGACGGCAGACCGCTCGGCAGCTCGACCACGGAGAAGGCGTTACGGATATCGATACGGCCGATGCGTCCGCCTTCGATGCCGCCCTCGTTGGCCAGGGCACCGACCAGCTGACCCGGCTTGACGCCATCCTTGTGGCCCACGGAAACGCGATAGCGCGTCATGCCTTCACGCGGCGCGCTGTCGCGGCGGCGCGGCGCGCGTTCACGGCCGCTATCTCGGCCGCTATCTCGGCCGCCCTCGCGGCGCGACGGTGAGTTGGTGATACGCCCGATCGGAGCTTCACCGGCTCGCGCCAGCGTGGCCAGCGCCGCCGCCAGATCGATCGGATCGTGACCTTCCTCGACCAGCTTCTCGATCAGCGCGCGCTGATGATCCGCGCCGGCGTCGAGCATCTCGCGCAGACGCGCACTGAAGCGGTCGTCGCGGTGAGCACGAATGGCTGCTTCGTCGGGCAGCGGCATCTCGGTCATGGCCTGGCCAGTCGCCTGCTCGACCCAACGCACCTTGCGGGTCTCGCGACCGCCGGCGAAGGTGATGGCAACACCGTCACGACCGGCACGGCCGGTACGACCGATTCGGTGGATATAGGCTTCGGAATCCTGCGGCAGGTCATAGTTGACCACGTGCGTGATGCGCGGCACGTCGAGCCCGCGAGCCGCGACGTCGGTGGCCACCAGCACGTCGACCTTGCCACGCTTGAGGCGTGTCACGGTGCGCTCGCGCAGGCTCTGGTCGAGATCACCCGACAGCCCGGCGGCGTTGACGCCACGGGCGGTGAGCTGCTCGACCAGCGTGGTGCACGCAGCACGTGTGCGCACGAACACGATGGCCGCGTCGACCGCTTCGACTTCGAGAATACGAGCCAGCGCTTCCAGCTTGCTGGGACCTTCGACCCGCACCACACGCTGTTCGATGTTTTCGCCAGTGCTGACCTTGGAATCGATCGCGACCTTGACCGGATCGACCAGGTAACGGTTGACGATACGCTCGATCTCGCTCGGCAGCGTGGCCGAGAAGAACACCCGCTGGGCATCTTTCGGCGTGTCCGACACCACGCGTTTCACATCGTCGATGAAGCCCATGCGCAGCATTTCGTCGGCTTCGTCGAGTACCAGAGCCGACAAACCGTCCAGCTTGAGGCTGCCACGGTCCAGGTGATCGATGATTCGTCCGGGCGTGCCGACAACGACCTGCGCGCCACGCTTCAACGCCGACAGCTGCTCACGATAATCCTGACCGCCACAAAGGGTGGCGATTTCCAGGCCTTTCAGATTCTGGCCGTACTTGGAGAACGACACGGCGACCTGCTGTGCCAGTTCCCGCGTCGGGGCCAGCACGAGGACTTGCGGTTCACGCCGGCCGAGGTCGAGCCGGCTCAGCAGCGGCAGCGCGAACGCGGCGGTCTTGCCGGTACCGGTCTGCGCCTGGCCCAGCATGTCGCGACCTTCCAGCAGCGCAGGGATGGTCTGCGTCTGGATCGGTGAAGGAGTTTCATAGCCCAGGGTTTCGAGGGCAGTCAGTACTTCCGGCAATAGAGCCAGATCGCCAAAGCTTGGCGAAGCAGTAACAGTCGAGGTCATTTCACACCTTGGAGTGGCCGGTAGGCACCGGCGAAAATGTCATGGCATCGGTGGCGTGATCACCACGGAATGCCGGTCGCACCTGGCATTGCGCATATCGCCCCGCGAATGGCGGAAGCGATAGCGTATGTGGCGACCTTGATGCGCCCGGTTGCTTGAAACATCAACCGATCTAGGCGCTCCATCGTTGCATCCGGACGCGAAAAACGGCTTGGCCGTGCGTCATGTACGAGATACGTCCGGTGCTGGGCATCGATTCACGGATCGATGGCGTCGATTACAGACATATCGGCAGGATGGTGGGGTCAACACATGCGAGGAGGCGCCACTATACCATCGGTGTAAGCGTTTCACCACCGGAACGTAAAAATCCTACAGATAACGGGAATGAGACCGCCGGGATGAAGCGCCTCGTCGAAGGCCGTAGACTGTGCGCTCCTTTTTCCGGACACCGAGCATTTCGCCATGCCGATACCCAAACCCACGCTGTGGATTGATGCCGACGCCTGCCCCCGCGTCGCTCGCGACATCATCGTCCGGGCCGCCGAACGCACGCAGACTCAGACCTGGATGGTCGCCAATCACGCGCTGCCGTTACCGCCGTCGGCCTGGGTCAAGTCGCGCTCGGTGGCCCATGGTTTCGACGCCGCGGACAACGCGATCGTCGAGGCTGTCGTTTCCGGTGATCTGGTCATTACCAGCGATCTGCCGCTGGCGCAGGAAGTGATCGAACGCGGCGCCGAGGTCATGACCACCCGCGGTGAAAGCCTGAGTATCGACAACATCAAGGCGCGAGTGCAGATGCGGGACTTCATGGAGACGCTGCGCGCCAGCGGCGAACATACTCGGGGACCCAACGCCTATACCGATGGTGATCGCCGGGAGTTCGCCAACGCGCTGGATCGCTGGCTGCAACGCCATGCCCGTGGCTGACACGGCCACGGCCGGCGCGCAGCAGGTCGTGAACAGGCTCTCAGGCGGCGCCGCGAATTCCCTGCCCGGGTAGTCGCCCACGGTCATGCGGCGCATCCAGCGCCAGCGACGGCCCCAACGGAACGATCCGGGTCGGATTGATCGTCGGATGGCTGTAATAGTAGTGTCGCTTGATGTGGTCGAAGTCCACCGTCTCCGCGATGCCCGGCCACTGATATAGCTCGCGCAGATAATTCGACAGGTTCGGAAAGTCGGCGATGCGCTGGCGATTGCACTTGAAGTGGCCATGGTAGACCGCATCGAAGCGTACCAGCGTCGTGAACAGCCGGATATCGGCCTCGGTCAGCCACTCACCCGCCAGATACCGCTGGCTCTCGAGCCGCGCTTCCAGACGGTCGAGACAGTCGAACAGCGCCACGAAATGCTTCTCGTAGACCGCCTGCTCGGTTGCGAAGCCGGTCTTGTAGACGCCGTTGTTGACGTTGTCGTAGACGTCCGCGTTGACCTCGTCGATGACGTCGCGCAGGTCGTCGGGATAGAAATCCAGACGGTTGCCGGTCAGTTTATCGAATGCCGAGCCGAGCATCCGCAGAATCTCTGCCGATTCGTTGTTGACGATGCGCCGCTGTCGCCGGTCCCACAGCGCAGGTACCGTCACACGGCCAGTGTAGCGAGGATCGGTCAAGGTATAGAGCTGGTGGTGATAGTCGACGTGATTGACCTCGTCGCCGCTCGATCCCTCCTCCACGCGATAGCTCCAGCCCTGCTCGAGCATCAACGGGCTGGTATGGGAGACGCCGATCAGCGCCTCCAATCCCTTGAGCTTGCGCATGATCAGCGTGCGGTGCGCCCACGGACAGGCCAACGATACATATAGGTGGTAGCGTCCACTTTCCGCCGCGAGCCCTGGCTGCCCCTGCGGCCCCGGTTCGCCGGCGGGCGTGATCCAGTCACGCAGCTTGGCGGACTCGCGAACGAATTCGCCGCCGTGGCTCTTGGTGTCATACCACTGATCCTGCCAAACTCCCTCGACTAGCAGCCCCATGACGCTCTCCCCTTTCCATTCCGCTATTTATTCCGACCGACTATTGATGCCGACCGACTATTGATGCCGACCATCGACCATTCGACGTTATTTGCCCCTTCGCCCCACTCGCCCGGTAGCAAGCATCGTCAGGAGGGCGTTTCCAGGACAGGATAGGCGTCTTCGGTCAGAGATCGAGCGCAATAACTCGGCTCATTCGTTCGGCTGCGTCGATGCATTCGGGTTCTGCGGCTGGGCATCCTGCGGGCAGGTGGCTACCACGCTGGCCATCAACGCCTCGGCCAGAGCACGCGTCGCAGGGCCGGCGCCATCGATGTCACGATAGACGAGCTGCAGCGACACCCGGCGCACGCCACCCACGCGCAACGGCAGCACCTTCAATCGTCCCTGGTCCAGCGCCGCCCGAATGCGCGTTTCCGGCACCCAGGCAAAGCCAAGGCCCCGCTCCAGCATGTCGATCGATGTCGATAGATGACTCAGCGTCCAGCGCTGCTCGGCCTTCAGCCAGCCTGCATCGAGCCGGTGACGCACTGCGGAATCCCGGATGACCAGCTGCCGATGTCGCTCCAGATCGCGCAAATCCAGCTCGCGCTGCAGCTGATGCAAGGGATGCCGGGGATGAGCCACCGCGATGAAGGGCACGTCGACGATGGATTGCCCCAGAAATCCCTGGGCGCTGACGCCAGAGATGATGAGATCGGCGCGCCCCTCGTACAACATTTCGACAGCACCATTGAGGACGGTCTCCTGCAACTGCACGCGCACGTGCGGGAACGCATCCGAAAACCGCGTCAACGCCTCGGCCAGAGCATCCGCTGGAAAGACCTGATCCACGGCCAAGGTGACTTCCGCCTCCAGGCCGCCGGCGAGACGCTCGGCCACGTCTTCCAGCGAGGCAGCGTTCTCGATCAATTGACGCGCTCGGCGCAGCAGGAGGGTTCCCGCTTCGGTGAGCACGACCTGGCGCCCCCTGGGCTCGAAAAGCACCACGCCCAGCTGCTCCTCGATCTTGTGGATCGCGTGATTGAGCGTCGACGGGCTTCGATGAATCACTTCGGCAGCCTTGGCAAATCCACCGTTATCGGCTACCGCCGCCAGCATTTGCCACTGCAGCAACGTCACTTTCGGCACAATACTCTCCCGTTGGCTTCGGACCTTCATGCGCAGAAGAATCCCATGAAAGCCCGGCTTTTCTTCGATTCGATATTCTGCGGTCAGGTTAAGCGTCAGCGCCATGACCATGACTGACCTGCTGTTACGATGCCGAAAAAAATACCTGACCATGGCAATCTTCTGGAACAATAAAAGTCCTACAAAACTTTTACGGGCGAAGATTCTGCTGGAAAACAGCGCTTTATTGTGCACCATAGTGGTGCGCAATCATGCACCACTGCGTTACATGTACTTACGCTCGGCCACCCTCGCCCCATACTTTCAGCTGATGCCTTTTCTTCGCCGAAGCCCCGCGAGCCGTGGCCTCGTACACTGTATTTAAATACAGACTAGACAATTAACACCAGCTTGGGGTATGGTTCCCCGGCCTTTATTTAAACTTGTCATCCTTTTTCATCCGGGCCTTCATCTTCATGTTGCGAATATTTCATTCGCTACCCCGCACGCATAAAGTGTTATTGCTTCCGGTTGCCACCATGGTCACCGTGCTGGGTACGCAAAAAATCATGGGCGTTTTCGGAGATGCCGAAAACGACCAGCAGCAGATTCCTGTCGCGACGACGACGACCATTTCTCAGTCGATCGTCAATTCAGCCGCCCCGAAAGAGGCGGCCGAACCCACGTTTTCCTTCGGCGATTTAACGCAAGACATTCCCCTGGCGCAACTCAAGCCGCTGGAGGTAATGCACGTCGATTTCATCTCTGAAGCGCAGGCTGACGAAGGTTCGACGGTGCCTTCGCAGGCGCAGGCGATCTCTCCCATCATCAAGCCGGCCATCGAGCCCGGCGCGAAACAGGTAGCAATGCAGCTGCCTGCGGAAGATGTACAACCGGCGTCCGACGACGACGGTAGCGACATCGGGGGCACGTCTTACGAAGATTGGTCGTTCGACAATACGATGGACCCCTCCGGCGATACCGAGCTGGGTGACGAGATCGCTTCCGAGGAAACCTACGTCCCCGAATGGCAGAGTTATACCATTCAAAGCGGTGACTCCTTCGCTCTGACAGCCGAAAGAACGCTGGGTCTCGTATACAGCGACGTGATGCAGATCCTCAATACCGTACCGGATCAGAAGGTCCTGACCCGGTGGCGTGTCGGCAATAGCTTCGACTACAAGCTCGACGAGAATGGCCAGCTGCTGGCACTGCGCGTGATGAAGGATCCTCGAGAAGGCTACCTGATCCAGCGCGACGATGAATCGGCCGACTTTGCCTATTCACCGATCGAGAAAGCCGGTGAAGCCGCTCAGCGCATGTTCAGTGGCACGGTCAATGGCTCGTTCGCACTATCGGCTCAATCGACGGGGCTCTCCAACGCCGAAGTCTCCGAGCTCACCAATGTGCTGTCCAAGAAACTCGATTTCCGTCGCGATGCACGGGCCGGCGATCAGTTCCGGGTACTGGTGGAGTCCGACATGATCGACGGGCACCCCCTGGATTCCAAGGTGCTAGCTGCGGAATACGAGGGCGAGCGCATGAATCTGACGGTGCTTCGCAACAGCGCCGACGATCATTTCTACACGCCGGATGGCAACAGCCTCGACCCGGCTTTCAACCGTTACCCTTTCCAGGGTCACTACCGCATCAGTTCCTCGTTCAACCTGCGTCGGCATCACCCGGTCACCGGGCGCATCAGCCCGCATAAAGGCACCGACTTCGCGATGCGCAGCGGCACGCCCATCGATGCGCCGGCCGATGGCGTCGTCGAACGCGTGGTCAACCACCCCATTGCCGGTCGTTACATTACCATTCGGCACAACAACGGTTATGTGACTCGCTTCCTTCACTTGAGCAAGGCCCTGGTCAAACCCGGCGAACACGTCAAGATGGGCGAGGAGATTGCGCTCTCGGGCAGTACCGGTCGCGTTACCGGCCCTCACCTGCACTACGAGGTACTGGTCAACAATCACCAGGTCGATGCCATGCGCGTGAAGCTGCCGGAATCCCAGAGCCTGCGTGGCGATGCCCTCGCCGCCTTCAAGCGCGAATCGGAAAACCTGCTGGCCAAGCTGGATCAGCGGGATGACAACGAACCGGCTATCGCGCAGGTGGAAGTCAAGAAAGGCGACGACGCCGACGACAATACCTGAGATCACGGATCGCCCGTTCATCGAGCCCTGCTTCGGCAGGGCTTTTTCGTTTCTGCCGTCTGGCTCTCCCTCGTCAGCGCAGGGATAGGTACCGGCCATCAGAAGATCACGCGACCGGTTTTTGCTGCCGATGTGAAAAAAGGGGGTAGCGCTTTCGGCGTCGTGGGGTCATTCTGGTAACGACTTCATCCGTCAGAGAGGTAAAGCCGACACAGTCTTTACGTTCCAACGATAGTGGCACTGACGGAGTGAGTCGGGCGACATCGAGCTGTCACCGCACTCTGTCAGGGTCGAGAAGCCTTGAACTCACAGGAGTGCTTTTGCCGATGGTGCGAATCGACAAGAAAGCGAACAGGCTCTACGTACTGGACACCAATGTCCTGATCCACGACCCAACAGCCCTCTACCACTTCGAAGAGCATGACGTCGTCATCCCGATGACGGTGCTCGAGGAGCTCGACAAACACAAGAACGGCATGCGCGAGATCGCGCGCACGGCCCGACAGATCAGCCGTACCCTATCCGACCTCACCGCTCACGTTACCCCACGGGAGATCCAGCAAGGCATCCCCATTCCTCGCGTGACCGGCGGCCCTGCCGGCCGCCTGCGTTTCCTCTGCTACCGAGACCTGGCGCCGCTGGAGACGCTGGAAAACTCCCCGGACAACCGCATCCTCGCCGAAACCTGCCGGCTCCGCGATGAACGGCCGGATGCCTCGGTCATCCTGGTGACCAAGGACATCAACCTGCGAGTCAAGGCCACGGCACTCAACGTGCCGGTCGAAGACTATCTCAATGACAAGGCGTTCGATGACCTCGACGCGATGATCGAAGGCGCAAAGGTCTACGCCGACGCAGGCCGCGACGGTCGCAGTCTGTGGGAGTCGCTGGACGTCGAAGTCATGGTCGAGCGCGCCGACGGCCACACCTTCTATCATCTGGAAGGCCGCATTCCCGAGGACTGGCACGTGGGAATGCTCGTTTCCGACAGCGACAACGGCGCGGAATTCGAAGCGATCGTACGCAGCCATGGACCCAGCAAGGCGACGCTGCAACTGCTGACGAACTACCGGCATCATGGCGGCGTCTGGGGCGTGCATGCACACGACAGCCGCCAGAACTTCGCCCTCAACCTGTTGATGGATCCCTCCATCGATTTCCTCACCCTCGCTGGCAGCGCGGGCACCGGCAAGACCTTCATGACCCTGGCGGCTGCGCTGCAGCAAACGCTGGACGGCAAGCAGTTCGAACGTATCGTCTTCACGCGGGCACCCATTCCGATGGGAGAGGACATCGGCTTCCTGCCAGGCACCGAGGAAGAGAAGATGTCGCCGTGGATGGGCGCCTTCCACGACAACATGGACAACCTGCTACGTGACGAGCGTGAGGGCTCGTCCAGCTGGAACGATGGCGCGACGCGCCAGTTGATCGGCTCTCGCGTGCAGATCCGCTCACCCACCTTCATGCGTGGACGCACGCTGAACGACACTTTCCTGATCATCGACGAGGCTCAGAACTTCACGCCCAAGCAGCTCAAATCCCTGATCACGCGTGCCGGGCGCAATACCAAGATCGTCTGCCTGGGCAACGTCGGCCAGATCGATACACCCTATCTCACCGCCAACACCTGCGGAATGGCCGCAGTGGTGGAACGCTTCCGCGACTGGCCCCATGCCGGTCACATCACCCTGAAAAGCGTCGAGCGCTCGAGACTTGCCCTGGCGGCGGAAGAGCTGCTCTAGATCCATTCCCATCGAAACCCAGACGCAAACGCCCCGGCTTGGCCGGGGCGTTTGCGTTCGACACTCACCGCATCGCGCTTCAATAGTCTTCTTCGGAAGGCTTCTTGTTGTTCATGACGTCTTCGATCAACTGCTCGGATTCGCTGCGCGGTGTCTCTGCCATGATCCGCTCGGCCTCTTCCCAGGAGCAGACCTCGGCATTGCAGGAGGTGCAATAGACCTGATCATCCGCGGATTTGGCCTGGGAAACCTTCATCATGTGGTTGCCACAATTGGGGCAGCCCTTGGGCATGCGAAACTCATCGGAAAAGTCTGACATGGCGTCACTCCTTGTCGGCCACTGAATGTCTGTGTTGAGTGTAGTCGAGTTGCGGGTGCCTGCGGCGATATCTTCCTGACGCGTCAGGAAATCGCAGCGATCTCAACGCCGCCAGACGACACAAAGGTTGTTGGCCGGCAATTCACGGATCGCCTCGCACGTCAGCCCATTGTCGCCGGCCAAAGCCTCGACCGTTTCGAGGTCGCGAACGCCCCAGCGCGGATCCCGCGAGCGCAGGTCCGCATCGAACGCGGCATTGCTGGGCGCGGTATGCTCGCCATGACGCCGGAAAGGTCCGTAGACCACCAGCACACCACCCGCCGGAAGTCGCCGGCCAGCCTCGGCAAACAGCGCTTCGCTCGCATCCCAGGGCGAAATATGCAACAGGTTGATGCAGACGATCGCGGCGAGATCCGGCAGCATCGGCCACTGCCCGGTGACATCGAGACGAACCGGCGCCGCCAGATTGTCCAGCGCCTCGGCTTCGCGCCAGGCCGCGATCGACGCCAACGCCGTCTCGCTGGGGTCCGAAGGCTGCCAGCAAAGCGGCGCCAGATGGTGGGCGAAATAGACCGCATGCTCGCCACTGCCGCTGGCGATCTCCAGCACCCGCCCCGTCTGCGGCAACGTCGATCGCAACACGTCCAGGATCGGCTCCCGGTTGCGCCGGGCCGCGGGGCTGGACAGGCGCCGGTCGGCTCCCTCGCGCTCGAGGTTATCCATGCTGTTCATGTCGAACTCCGATCATCCCAGCGTCGCGGTCAACCAGGCCGCGATGTCCTGTGCCTGCTCGGGGCAGAGACTGTGCCCCATCTCGTAGGTCCGGTAATTGACCGGATACCCCAGCGCTTCGACCTTTTCCGCGCCTTCCCGGCCCAGCGATTCCGGGACGACCGGATCGGCCGAGCCATGATGGGCTTCGATGGGCAGGTGACGATTGGCCTCTGCCAGCTCGATGCTGTCGGCCGTGGCGAAGTAGGTCGACAGCGCCAGCAAGCCCGCCAAAGGCTTCGGATAGGAGAGCGCCGCCTCGTAAGCCACCGCCCCACCCTGCGAGAAGCCGGCGATCACGATACGACGGCTGTCGATGCCGGCGGCGATCTGTGCGTCGATCAACCCGTGGACCCGCCTGGCCGATGCCCGCAGCTGCTCGACATCGACCCGCCGCCCCAGATTCATCTCGAGAATGTCGTACCACGCCGGCATCGTCATGCCACCGTTGACGGTAACCGGCAGTTGCGGCGCGTGGGGCAGCACGAAGCGAACGGCCAGGGAATCGGGCAACCCCAGCGCCGGTATCAGCGGCTCGAAATCATGACCGTCCGCCCCCAGCCCATGGAGCAGAATGACGCAGGCCTCGGCTTGTCGCCCATTCGTCGGTTCAATGATCAATTCTTGCGCAGATGCCATATTGGATCGTCCTCGTCGCCCCAGTTTGGATTCAAGATTCTCGCCACCCAGTTTAACGTGCCATCCGAAAGCTTGCCCGCTGCGTAGTTCAATGAATAGTTCAATGAATAGTTCAATGAATAGTTCGATGAGTAGCTCGATGCGTAGTTCGAGGAGTATTCGAGGAGTAGTTCAATGAAGCGGCCATAGCGCCTCATCTCACCCTGGTGGACCGATGCTATGCTGACCCCGAATCGCCGGACCCGACTCAAGGACGAGCCATGATGTCTTTTCTCGACCGGGCGCCTCGCTGGCGCCTGGTGCTGGCCCTGCTGTTACTCAACGGCTTGCTGCTGACGCCGGAACTGCCCTGGGCCGGGTTCCCGCCAAGGCACTGGATCGCACTCGAAGCGCCGCTGGTCGTCGGGCTGTTGGCACTGTTGCCGCCAGCGCCCTGGCGGCGCTGGATCGCCGGCCTGATTGCCCTTCTGGCGCTGGTCATCGTGCTCGGTGCCGCCGGCAACGCCTTGACCCAGACCATGCAGGGCCGGTCGCTGAACCTCTATACCGACATCAAGCTGATCCCCATTCTGATCGAACTGGTCGTGACCAATCTTGGCCTGCCGCTGGCGATCGCCGGACTGCTGGTCATTGGCCTGGCTCTGCTTGCCCTTGGCCTCGTGCTGACGAAACTGCTGCAGGGCTTTCATGGCCGCAACACGTCGCGCGGATTCGCGCTGCTGCTGATCCTTCTGGGGGGTGCGGGTCTGGCCCGCATCGACGCCATGAACCGCGACGAGACGACGGGACTCACGGCCAGGATCGGCCACCCTGCCGTCAGCTTCGTGACCTTCGAATGGCAGCGTGCACAGGAAACCCGTCAGGCAATGGCAGCATTCGGACGCCAGCTATACGAAGACGACCACGCCTACGCCAGGCCCGATGGCCAACCACTGCCGGGGCTGGCCGATACCGACGTCATCCTGGGCTTCATCGAATCCTATGGCGTCGCCGCCATCGAGCGCGCACCGTTCGAGGCCGAAATCAGGCCACGCCTCAGCAAGGTCGAGAGCCAGCTTGCCGATGCAGGCCTGTCGGTCGTCACCGGGCGCGTCACCGCCGCCACGCTGGGCGGGCAGTCCTGGCTCAATCACGCCACCTTTACCAGCGGCCTGCCGGTCACGTCCCAGTTGCGCTTCGAGCTGATGATCAACAGCCCCCATTCGACCCTGATCGACGATTTCCAGGCCACCGGCCACGACGCCGTCGCCCTCATGCCGGGCATCACCCGGGAGTGGCCGGAAGGCGGTCTCTACGGTTACGACGACATCCACACCTCGGACAGCATGGGCTATCGCGGGCCTGCGATGGGCTGGGCGAGCATGCCGGACCAGTTCACCTGGCAGCGGGTCGAGGACTACGTCCTGTCACGCCACGACGGCCCGACCTTCACCGAATTGGCCACGCTCTCGAGCCACGCCCCGTGGTCGCCGGTGATCGATGTGATCGATGACTGGACGTCGATCGGCGACGGCCGGGTTTTCGATCGGTGGGAAGGTGCGGGCGAGGATTACGCCACGCTGTGGCAGGACACGGCGGCGATGCGCCGAAACTACGCCCCGGCGATCGACTATGCGCTACAGGCCGCCAGCGGCTTTGCCCGCCGCTACCTGGGCCAGGACAGCAGCGGGAACCGCACGCTGCTGATGGTGCTCGGCGATCACCAGGCTGCACCGGCGATCATCGGCGACAACCCCGGCCGGGACGTGCCGCTGCATGTCATCAGCGACGATCCGACGTTGCTCCGAGGGTTCATCGACAACGGCTTCCGGCCCGGCATGTTCCCGCCCGGGCCGGAAGCCGCGATCCCCATGGAGGGGATGCGCGGCCTGCTGCACCGGCTCTACGGCAACCTCACTCCTGATGAGACGGCGCCGACTTCAGGTTCCGGCTCTTGATCAGGCTGGCCACGGTGGTGATGACCAGTGTGCCGAGGATGATCGTCATCGACAGCCAGATCGGGATCTCCGGCACCAGATGCAGCGGCTGACCACCGTTGATGAACGGCAGGCTGTTGGTATGCATCGCCTCGATGATCAGCTTGACCCCGATGAAGGCCAGAATGAACGACAGCCCCAGGCTGAGGTAGACCAGACGCGTCAACAGACCACCGAGCAGGAAGTACAGCTGCAGCAGCCCCAGCAGAGCGAAGGCGTTGGTGGTGAAGACGATGTAGGGCTCCTTGGTCAGCCCGTAGATCGCCGGGATCGAATCCAGCGCGAACAGCACGTCGGTCATGCCCAGCGCCACCACTACCATGAACAGCGGCGTCACCAGACGCTTGCCGTTCCTGACCGTCAGCAGGCGATCGCTGTCGAACTCATCGGTGGCCGGCAGGCGCTCCTGAATCCAGCGCACGATGGCGTTGGGTTCGTACTCCTCGTTCTCGTCATGACCGCCCGTGCCCTCGCGCACCAGCTGGATCGCGGTGTAGAGCAGAAACAGCCCGAACAGATAGAACACCCAGCTGAACTGCGCGATGGCCGCAGCGCCGACGGCGATGAAGATGCCACGCAGAATCAGCGCGATCACGATGCCAATCAGCAGCGCCTTCTGCTGGTAGGCGCGCGGCACCGCGAACTTGGCCATGATGATCAGAAAGACGAAGAGATTATCGACCGACAGGCTCTTCTCGGTGATGAAACCCGCGAAATACTCGGCGCCATGCTGCGCCCCCCAGACCCACCAGAGACCGCCGCCGAAGACCATCGCCAGGGCGATGAAGAAGACCGACCACCAGGCCGCCTCCTTGAAGGAGGGATCGTGGGGCTTACGCACATGGGCGTAGAAATCGAAGATGAACAGTGCGGCAATGCCGGCGACAGTCGCCAGCCAGACCCAGACGGGTACGTGCATAGAGAAACCTCCGGTAGACGGTGAACGTCACCGAAAGTCTCTCCCGTCACTCTGATTGCCCCTGTCCCGAGTCAGGACATGGCTGACAGAGCGACCAATAGCGCCGGGGCATGTGGCCCGTGCTGACGACGCTATCGTCGGGGAGGATCGACGATCCTGCCCGTGGGATACTCCCCTTCCGTGCTGAGCGCATTGTGTCTTGAAGCCGGCAATGGCACAAGGCCCGCCGGCAAGTCAGACAAAGGGCGGTCAATGCTGCTCGCCGGTGCTCTCGGCTGGCGGCGTTGCTTCCTCTTCCTGCTGCGTGCCCTTCATGAGCTGTTCCCGGGCGGAAGGCGAACCGGAATCGCCAGCGTCGACATCGTCGCTGGTCTGGCCATCCTCGCTGCTCATTTCGTATTGTGCCGACGTGCCCTGATTCTGGCCCTCGACCGTGTCCGCCTGCATGCCGGGGTTATTCTGAGTCTGGTTATCTTCACTATTCATTTCGCCAATCTGACTCTTCGTCTGGACGTCGTTGCCTGACTGGTCGGTGCTGTTGGACTGTGCCATGGCCCCGGTGGAGAACAACGCAATGGCGATTATCGATGCAAAGCGAGAAATGCGCATGGTATGACTCCTTGCTGGTGATAAATCACTGCCGTTGACAGCATCGAAAGCCTTCGCCTTCGATCACCTAACCGGTATAGAAGCCATCCCGTCACCAGACAATTACGATGGTTAACAGACTTTAAGCTGCCAGAACGATCATGGATTTCACGCGCGGGAATACAACCGTGCTCCCCATTCAGCAACTTCGTCTCATGCCATCGCTGCTACAAGCTCGCGCCGATGGCACTCCTCGGCGTGGTCGTTGACCATGCCGACGGCCTGCATCCAGGCGTAGACGATCACTGGGCCGGTGAACTTGAAGCCACGCTTCTTGAGCGCTTTGGATATCTCCAGGGAAAGCGGCGTCTGCGCAGGCACGGGGCCGTCGTTTTCAAAAGAGCGCTGGATCGGTCGGCCGCCGACCATGCCCCACAGGAACTCGGAGAATTCCTCGCCGTTGTCTCGCATGGCGAGATACGCGCGGGCGTTGCCGATAGTAGCCTCGATCTTGGCGCGGGAGCGAATGATGCCGACGTTGCCCATCAGCCGCTCGACGTCGTCGGCATCGAATCGAGCAACCCGCTCGGGATCGAAGCCCGCGAAAGCTTCCCGGAAGGCGTCGCGCTTCTTGAGAATGGTCAACCAGGAAAGGCCGGCCTGGAAGCCGTCGAGCATCAGCTTTTCCCACAGCGCGCGGCTGTCGTATTCGGGAACGCCCCACTCTTCGTCGTGATACTCGGCATTCAGCGGATGGGTCTGCGCCCAGGCACAGCGCGGCAGGTCAGGGATCAGTTCACTCATCATCGGCTCTCGCGGGATTGTTTTCGCAGGGTCGTGGTGGGGCCGATTCTGCCGTCTATCGCTGGCGCAGCCAAACGAAAAAGAGCCGGCGATGCCCCAACGCATCGCCGGCTCGTAGCTCGTAGCTCGTAGCTCGTAGCTCGTAGCTCGTAGCTCGTCGCTCGTCGCTCGTCGCTCGTAGCTCGTAGCTCGTAGCTCGTAGCTCGTAGCTCGTAGCTCGTAGCTCGTGACTAGCGAAGCGTCCCGTGCGGATCGATGACGAACTTCTTCGCCGCGCCACCATCGAAGGCGGCATAGCCTTGCGGCGCTTCGTCCAACGAAATGGTCTGGACGTTTACGGCGCGACCGATCTGCACTTTGTCGTGGAGGATCGCCTGCATCAACTGGCGCTGATAGCGCATGGCCGGTGTCTGCCCGGTGTGGAACGACATCGCCTTGGCCCAGCCAAGGCCGAACTTCATCGAAAGATTGCCTTGTTTCGCTTCCTCGCTCTCCGCGCCGGGATCCTCGGTCACGTAGAGCCCCGGAATCCCGACCCGGCCACCGGCCTGGGTAATCTCCATGGCGGCATTGAGCACTGTCGCCGGCTGTTCATGCGCATGGTTGTGGCCGTGGCAGTTGGCCTCGAAGCCCACCGCATCGACCGCGGCGTCGACCTCGGGGACGCCCAGCACGGACTCGATCAGCTCGGACATGCTGGCGTCCTGCTTGAGATCAAGCCCGACACAGCCGAAGCTTCGCGCCTGCTCCAGACGTTTGTCGTTCATGTCGCCGACGATCACGCACGCGGCACCCAGCAGTTGGGCGGAAACCGCGGCAGCCAGCCCGACCGGACCTGCACCGGCGATATAGACTGTCGATCCCGGCTGAACCCCGGCAGTCACGCAACCATGGAAGCCGGTGGGGAAGATATCCGAAAGCATGGTGAGGTCGAGGATCTTCTCCATCGCCTGCTCCCGGTCGGGGAAGACCAGCAGCTGGAAATCGGCATAAGGCACCATCACGTATTCGGCCTGGCCGCCGACCCAGCCACCCATGTCGACGTACCCATAGGCACCGCCAGCACGGTCACCGTTGACGTTGAGACAGATATGAGTATCGCCACGCCGACAGTTGCGGCACCGGCCGCAGGCAACGTTGAACGGGACCGAAACGATGTCGCCGACCTTGATGAATTCGACGTCGCGACCGCATTCGATCACCTCGCCGGTGATCTCGTGACCCAGCACCATGCCCTCGGGCGCCGTGGTTCGACCACGCACCATATGCTGGTCGCTGCCGCAGATGTTGGTCGTCACGACCTTGAGGATGACGCCGTGGTGGCATTGGCGGCTACCGAGAGCCAGCTCGGGGAAGGGAATACTTTCGACGGCGACCTTGCCGGCGCCGCGAAAGACGACGCCGCGGTTGGCGGGTGAAGACATGGCGTGGACTCCTGTGACTGGTCTTTAGATGCCCTCTCGATGACCGCTCGAATCACGATCTCTCTCATCACGGTCTTTCGAGGAAGGCATGCCGTAGCCAGCGTACAGCTCCGGCGCAGCCGGGTCAAAAATCGATCACGACCTTGCCTCTCGGCTTCGAGCAGCAGGAGAGAATGAAACCTTCGGCTTCGTCTTCCTCGGTGATGCCGCCGTTGTGCTCCATCTCGACCTCGCCTTCCAGCTTCATCACGCGGCAGGTGCCGCAGATGCCCATGCCGCAGGCCTTGGGAATATGCAGGCCGAGCTTGGCCGCCGCCGAGTGGATCGTGTCGTTCTCGCTGACGCGAATACTCTTGCCACTGCCCATGAACTCCACCGGCATCAGCTTCGTCGTATCGATCTCTTCCGCATCGGCCTCGGCCTGCTCGGCCAGCTCCAGCACGTCCTCCTGCACGCTCAGCGGCGTCGCGCCGAAGGACTCCTGGTGGTAGCGCGACATGTCGAAGCCGTCTTCCAGCAGCACCTGACGCACCGCCTTCATGAACGGTGTCGGTCCGCAGCAGAATATCTCCCGCTCGAGATAGTCCGGCGCCATCAGCGTCAGCATCTGCCGCGTCAGGTAGCCCCGGAAACCGGACCAGGCCTGACTCAGCTCGTCGCTGCGCTCGCAGACGATATGCAGACGGAACTCCGGCAGCCGCGAGAACATGTGCACCAGCTCACGGTGATAGATGATGTCGTTGGGCGCCTGAGCACAGTGGATGAACTCCAGATCGACGGCGGCGTTGGTGTCGAAGAACCAGCGCGTCATCGACATCAGCGGCGTGATCCCGACACCGCCCGACAGCATCATCACTTTTTCCGCCGGGTGATCGATGACGTTGAAGTTCCCCACCGGCCCGTGGACCACCATCGGATCGCCGACCTTGAGATTGTCGTGGAGCCAGTTGGAGACCTGGCCGCCGGGCAGTCGCTTGACCGTGATCGAAAAGCTGTAGGGAATCGAGGGCGAGCTGGAAATCGTGTAGGAGCGCATCACGGGCTGCCCGGCGATTTCCAGTTCCAGCGTGACGAACTGCCCCGGCTTGAAGAAGAACATGAGCGGCTGGTCGGCCATGAAGCAGAACGTCCGCACGTTCCAGGTTTCCTGGATGACCTTGACGCACCTCACCTGGTGGCGGCCGTTGGTCCAGGTTTGCGTATTGACCGGATTGAAGAATTGCATCATCACCGCGCTCGATCGGAGGAAGATGGCGCTGGCGAGACGACATCGGCCCGCACCGCCGCTTCCGGTGAATTACCCTCATGAGCGGATTCTGCGCACGCCGAGGTCGGCCGACTTGTCCATCAGCGACACAGGCATGCCAACCAACCCCACACTGCCGTCAAACGCCTACCTGGCGTACCGATTTCCTCAGCGTGATATCGGGAACATTTATCTCCGCCGGTCGGCCTGACATCGAGGAATGTCGCGGGTGGACAATTTCATGGCCGGCACCTGAGCGACACTCCGCCCAAAGGATGGATCATCGCCGCCACCACCTATCTCCCATGCCGCTCCCGCCGCGACACGCGGAAGCGGCCCACACCAGTCATTGATGAGGATGCGACCATGTCACCACTTCCACGCGATAGCCTGGAGGATTCTCTCGCCAGTACCCGTCAGGCCGTGGCCGACATGCTGGACCAGCGTGACCCTACCTTCTCGCTGCCGCAGCCGTTCTACAACGATCCGCGCCTGTTCGAACTGGACATGCAGAACGTGTTCGAGAAACAGTGGCTGTTCGCCGGCATGAGCTGCGAGATCCCCGCCAAGGGCAACTTCTTCAAGGTGGAGATCGGCAGCAACTCCGTCCTCGTGGTGCGCAGCGCCGAGAATCGCATCCACGCTTTCCACAATGTCTGTCGTCACCGCGGATCTCGATTGTGTCTCAAGGACAAGGGCAAGGTCGCCAAGCTGGTCTGCCCCTACCATCAGTGGACCTACGAACTCGACGGCCGGCTGCTGTTCGCCGGCAGCGACATGGGCACCGATTTCGACATGAGCGCCTATGGTCTCAAGCCGGTAGCGGTGAAGAGCGCGGGCGGATTCGTGTTCATCAACCTGAGCGACGACCCGGAACCGATCGACGATTTTCTCGTCTCGCTCGAGCACTACCTGTCGCCCTACGAGATGGATAACGTCAAGGTCGCGGTGGAATCGAACATCGTCGAGCGCGCCAACTGGAAACTGGTGATCGAGAACAATCGCGAGTGTTACCACTGCAATGGCGCCCACCCGGAACTGCTCAACTCGCTGCTCGAATTCGACGATACCGACGACCCCCGCTCCACCGGCGAGTATCACGACCTGGTCGCCCGCAAGCAGGCCGACTGGACCGCCTGCGAGGTGCCGTGGCAACTGGCGCGATTCGGCAAGCGCAACCGCCTCACCCGCACGCCATTGATCGACGGCGTCGTCTCGATGACCCTGGACGGCAAGCCCGGCTGCAACAAGCTGATGGGGCGTATTCCCGACGCGGACATGGGTTCGCTGCGCATCCTGCATCTGCCAAATTCATGGAATCATTTCATGGGCGATCACGCCGTGGTGTTCCGCGTGTTGCCGCTGGGCCCGCAGGAGACGCTGGTCACCACCAAATGGCTGGTTCACAAGGATGCCGTCGAAGGGGTCGACTATGACCCCGAGCGCCTGCGCCAGGTCTGGGATGCCACCAACGACCAGGACCGGCGTCTTGCCGAGGAAAACCAGCTCGGCATCAATTCGCTGGCGTATCAGCCGGGACCTTATTCGAAGACCTACGAATTCGGCGTGATCGACTTCATCGACTGGTACAGCGAAACGTTGAGGGCCAATCTCGGCATCGAGACATCGAGCCACTTGCAGGTCGCTTCGCAATAGTTCTATCTCGTCCAGTCCAGGATTCACCGACGAACTCGCTAACGAGCTTCTCAATGAAAAAGGCGCCCCGTCCGGGGCGCCTGAGATTGGCGACAAAGCCGGCGTTGGGCCGGGCTCTCGTTCGGTGCGGAAACTGTATTACCAACGATATTTCAGACTGCCGATAACGCTGCGGGACTCACCGTAGTAGCACCAGTAGTCACAGCCGCTGACATAATCTTCATCCGTCAGATTGGTCACGTTGACCTGAGCGGTCCAGTGGGAATCGATATCGTAGCTCGCCATCGCGTCATACAGCGTGTAGGCCGCCACTTTCGTGTCGCTGTATTGAGGCGAGTCCACGCTGGTGCCGACATAGCGCACCCCGGCACCCAGATCCACCCCCTTCAACGCACCCTGTGCAAAGTCGTAATCCAGCCATAGCGATGCCTGATGGCGCGGAATCAGTCCGGCACGAAGCTCTTTCTGGGTATCGCTGACATCCAACGTCACATCGGTATAAGTATAGGCCGCAGTAACCTGAAGATTGTCGGTGACGTAGCCCACGCCCTCCAGTTCGAAACCGCGCGAGTGACGTTCCCCGCCCTGGTTGCTGGAAGCCCCTCCACTGGGATAGAGCGTGTCGCTCTCCTTGAGATCGAACACGGCCGCAGTGACATAACCGTCCAGCCAATTGGGCGCGTACTTGAGCCCTAGCTCCCACTGTTTACCCTCGCTAGGCTGGTAGGCATCACCGTTCAGGTCATTGCCGATATTGGGCGTGAATGACTCGCTGTAGCTTAGATATGGCGACAGTCCGTAGTCGCCCAGATACATGACCCCGCCGGTGTAGGACATCTGGGTATCGTCATAACTCTGGTCTTCGCCGCCGTCCTGCTTGTTGGTCACGTCGACGCTATCGTGCCGTGCGCCAGCGAGCAGAATCCAGCGATCGTAGAGGCGCAACTGATCCTGCACATAGACGCCGATCTGCTCCTTGCCCTGATCGTAGTAGGTCGGATCGCCGGGTTCACCGACACCGCTATTGTGAGGGTCGAAGATATCGATGGTGTCGTAGGCGAAGTTGTCGCGACTGAGATAGTCGGCGTCCAGATGCTGATAATCCAAGCCCACCAACAACGTGTTCTCGGTGTTATCCGTGTACCAGCTACCGATCATGCGGTTATCGATGGTAAGGGCGTCGTAGCTACCGTCGCGATAGGTCAGGCCACGTACCGCATTGCGACCATCCGACGTCATATAGGATGGGTAGGCCGTACGCAGAAAGATATCCAGAGAGGCAAGACGCGCGTTCTGCTGGAATTCCCAGGTATCGTTGAAGGTGTGCTCGAGCTCATAGCCAACCGCGATCTGCTCATGCTCGAGTCGATCGTTGTCGTTGTCGCCGAGATCCGTATCCCGATCCACCTTGCCAAAGGGTGTGTCGTTGGCGGACCCGTAAGGCAGATAGAAGACGTTGGCCGGCGTGCCATGATCGCGCTGATAGCTGGCCAGCAGCGTCAGCGTGGTATCGTCGGAGAGATCCACTGCCAGGCTGGGAGCGAAATAGACCCGCTCGTTATCGGTGCCATCGAGTTCCCCATCCTGATCGCGAAACAGACCTACGACCCGGTAGCGCACATCGCCGCTGTCGGTGACCGGGCCGGACGTATCGATACCGACCTGACGGTGGCCCTTGTTACCGCCCTGGATCTCGAACAACCCTTGTGTCTCTTCGGTCGGCCGCTTGCTGACGGCGTTGATAATGCCACCGGGAGGCGCCTCACCGTAGAGAATCGAGGCCGGCCCCTTCAGGAAATCGACCCGTTCGAGGCCGAACGGCTCGGTCTTCCACCACAGGTAGCCAGCCTCGCGGAACAGACGCAAGCCATCCTGATAGGTCGAATCCTCACCCGAGAACCCTCGGAAGAAGAACCAGTCCGCCTTGGCATCGTTACCGTAGGGCGACGACAGTGCACCGGAACGGTAACGCAGCACCTGGTCGTATCTGTTGACCGATCGTTTCTCCAGTTCCGAGTCGCTGACGACGGAGGTCGCGCGTGGCGTTTCCAGCAGCGGCGTATCGACCTTGAGCGCCGTCCCGGTAACGACCACCGTATCGTTGTTGACTGTCGACTCCTGCGCGAGAGCATTTCCGGCGTAGATCAACAGCAACGAACCGCCGACGGCGGCAAAGGTGTTCCCTGATTTCATCGGATCGAGTGCCCGTTCATGACGTGGTGGAAGCCGGCGACGTCCGACCGGCGATTATTCTCGAATATCATTGTAAATAACAATCATTACTATGTGTATCGGCAATTTACTTGCGTCGCCTCTCCTCGATTGATAACGATTGTCATTCGATCTACCATCACCGCCCAACGCCGCTTCCAGCGCCCTCGAGTCAACGGGCGTCTGCGTCATCGTTTCCCGTTGCCAGGAACCCGTCATCTTGTCGCGTGCCCGTCCTATCCCTGCTCTCCTTGCACTCGCCATGACCGTGCTGCTGGGGTTGGCTACCGCGCTTGCGAGCACGCCAGCGAGCGCCGGTTCGCCGCCATTGCGGATCGCCGCCGCCAACTGGACGGTCGCGGAAACGCTGATTGCGCTTGGCGTCGTACCCTATGCGGTTTCCGATATCCCCAATTACAACGCCTGGGTCCAGGCGCCCCCGATCCCTGATTCGACGCTGGATATCGGCCTGCGCAACGAGCCCAATCTCGAACTGCTGGCCCAGGATCCGCCCGATCTGCTGCTGACCAGCGCGCTGTTCTCCCGGGACAATGCCCGTCTCGAACGGCTGATGCCGGTCAAGATGATCGACAACTTCTATACCGACGCGCCGTTCTACGACGCGACTCTGGCCATGACCCGCAGGGTCGCGCAGCTGACCGACCGCGAGCCGCAGGCGGAGGCGCTGATCGCCGAAACCGAGCAGGTGCTGAAAGACGCAACCCGGGCATTGCAGGGCTCAGAAACGCCGCTCTATGTCGTCCAGTTCAGCGACGCGCAGCACGTGCGTGTCTTCGGCCACGGCAACATGGTAGGCACGCTCTTTTCCCGCACCGATCTGACCAACGCCTGGACGGGCCCCACCAATGCCTGGGGTTATGCCAGCATCCCGATCGATCGCCTGGCCGAGCGACCCGATGCGAGGATCATCGTCATCGAACCGTATCCGCGCGGTGTCGGCGAGGCACTGAAAGACAATCGGATCTGGCAGCATCTGCCGGCGGTGCGTGAAGGTCGCGTGAGCTTCATCGAGCCCATCTGGCCCTACGGCGGATTGATCTCCCTGCAGCGGCTTGCCCGCTCGCTGGTCACGGTCAGCGACAGGATCCCGCCCGCCGCAACAGAGGAAGGCGCGCCATGACGCTTCGCGCCCGCTCGCCGGCCTGGTTCGCCCTGGCCCTGTTGCTGTTGGCAGTGTGCCTGGGGGCCGCCACCTTGCAGACTCAGTTTGCCGACCTCTCGGGACACTGGTGGCAGGCGATCGTCTCACCGGATGATGACCAGATCCGGCAGATCGTGATGCACTACACCTTCGCCCCGAGACTGCTGGTCGCGCTGCTGGGCGGCGCCGCCCTGGCGCTGGCGGGCTGCCTGATGCAGCAGGTGCTGCGCAACCCGCTGGCTTCCCCGGCAACCCTGGGGGTCACCAGCGGTGCGCAGTTGGCGCTGGTCATCGCCACGCTATGGGCGCCGAGCTGGATGCTGGCCGGACGAGAGTGGCTCGCGCTATTGGGCGGCATCGCCGCAACACTGCTGGTCTTCGCGCTCTCCTGGAAGCGACGGCTGGCGCCGATGGTGGTGGTGCTGTCCGGCATGGTGGTCAGCCTCTACTTCAGCGCCATCAACAGTGCGCTGCTGCTTTTCCACCAGGAGAGCCTGTCGGGGCTGTTCATCTGGGGGGCGGGCGCGCTCGCTCAGGACAGCTGGCACGACACGCAGTTCTTGCTTCTGCGCCTGTGTATCGTGGTGGTGCTGGCACTTCTGCTGCTGCGCCCGCTGTCGCTGCTCGATCTGGAAGAGGATGGCGCCCGGAGCCTGGGCATCTCGCTACGCAAGCTACGCTTCGCCGGCCTGGGGCTGGGTATCTTCATCACGGCCTGCGTGGTCAGCGCAATCGGGCTGATCGGCTTCATCGGCCTGGCCTCGCCGGCCATCGCGCGCCTGTCCGGCGCCCGCACGCTCCCCCAGCGACTCGTCTGGTCGATGATACTGGGCGCTCTCCTGCTCGCCGTGACGGATCTCGCCGTGCAGCAGCTCGCGCCGTTCACCGCCTCCCTGCTGCCGACAGGCGCCATGACCGCGGCCCTTGGCGCTCCGCTGCTGCTCTGGCTTCTGCCACGACTCAAAGTCGGCGGATCCCGGCCTACTCCCAGCACGGGCCTGATGCTGCCGCGCCTTGCGCATCCTCACCATCGCCTGTGGGTGCTGGGCGCGATGACGCTCGTCGCCTGTGCGCTGGCCCTCGTCGTCGGCTTCATGCTCGACAGCCACTCGAAATATCCCAGCCTGGCCGGTATCGACGACCTGGTGCTGATCGTCGACTGGCGATTGCCCCGTGTCGCCACCGCCGCCGCGGCCGGGCTGATGCTGGCCGTCGCCGGCACGCTGCTGCAGCGGATGACCGGCAACCCCATGGCCAGCCCGGAAGTCCTGGGCATCAGCGCCGGCGTGGCGATCGGCGTCATCGCGCTGATGCTGCTGCCTCTGGGTATCGCCCCACTGAGCGGCTCCGTGATGGGCTTCAGCGGAGCCACCGTTGCGCTGCTGGTACTGATCGTCTGCAACCGCCGCAGTGGCTTTGCGCCGGAGCGGCTGCTGTTGACCGGCATCGCCATTTCGTCGCTGCTGGATGCGATGCGCGCCATCGTGCTGGCCAGTGAAGATCCGCGTGCGCAGCAGCTGCTCTCCTGGCTCGGCGGCTCGACCTACTACGCCAGCCTCACCTCCAGCGCCTGGATCGTGGTCATCGCGATCATGCTGTTCGCGCTGGCGCTGCCGTTGCAGCGCTGGCTTACGTTGCTGCCGCTGGGTGCCCCCACCGCCAAGGCGCTGGGCATGGACGTGGACCGGAGCCGCCTGGTGTTGCTCGCGCTGGTGGCCCTGCTGACGGTCGCGGCGACGCTGGTGATCGGCCCGCTCTCGTTCATCGGGCTCATGGCCCCGCACATGGCACGCCTGATGGGATTCCATGGCGCCCGCCACCAACTGCTCGGTGCCGGGCTACTGGGGATGCTGGTGATGGTGACCGCCGACTGGCTGGGCAGGAATCTGTTCTTCCCCTATCAACTGCCGGCGGGACTGATCGCCGCGCTGATCGGCGGCGTCTACTTCATGTGGGGATTGCGAAGACTTTGACGTTGCCGGATGATCAGGCACCGTTGAATGCGGGCAAGAGATGGCGCTCTATCGCTTCCCGGACCGACGGCAACATCACGTCGGTATGCTGCATCAGGTCGCGAATGGCCGGTTCCAGCCCCTCGACACCCTTGGCACGATGGCAACCCGCCGCCAGCCGGGCACAGGTCTCGGGGCACGCCTCTTCGGGGATACGCACGCCCAGCGAAGTCAGCCGCTGACGAAAATCTTCCCCATCGATAAGATCGACGATCATCATGTCTCGTCTCCCGTTCGGTCGTTGGTTTACCTCTCGCGCTGGCGAAGGACCGATCATGTCGTCCACTGGCCAGCTGTCCTCGTCGAGAATGCCGAAGCTGCTCGATCACGGCATCTCATCGCTCAGTATCTTCTCTTCGCTTGGCATCTTCTCTTCACTTAGTATCTTCTCTTCGCGCAGATAGGCAATTAGCCTATCGGCCGCCTGTTCGGGGGTCAGATCGGTCAGCACCTGGCCACCAGCCGCCGATGATTTGGCCGCCGCGGCCCGGAAGCGATCCCGCGCATTGCCGGACTTGACGACCTTGAGCCGCTTGGGGCGGGCCCGTGCCGGCTGCCATCGCCATTCGCCGCTGGCCGAATCCTCTTCGGCGGTCAGCCCGTCGACCACGTGAATGCGGCCCCGTCTTGCCGGGCCGAAAGCGCTCTGGCGCGGTGACGGTGCCAGGGCATCGACGGTGATCAGGCAAGGCAGCGGCACCTCCAGCCGGCGGCGCTGCCCCTGCGGCAGCACCTGCAGCAGAGTGACGCGATCCACGTCGACCCGCTCGATCGTGGCGGCGCCGGACACGATCGTCCAGCCCAGCCGTTCGGCGAGCAGATAGGGCAGCAGCCCGGAGCCCTCGCCACATTCGGCGCGCTGCCCGGCAAGCACCAGTCGACAGCCGCTGTCCGCCAGCCATGTCGCCAGCAACGGCACGGCATCGTCGGCGGGTGTCATCGGCAACAGCGCCAGCTCTCCCTGGGCCGCAGCATCGTCCAGCCCATGATACATACCCAGATAGTCGCGCAGCGCAGGCTCCTCGGCGTTGCCTGCATGGACGAGTTGCAGGCGCGCCCCGGCCAGCGTCAACCCCATCTCGACGGCTCGCGCATCCTCCCGGGCGCGTCCCGGCCGCCCGGAAACCGGATGACGTCCGCTGGAGACCAGCGCCACGACCGGGCATGCGGCAGCATCAGGCGGCGTCATGATAGCGCTCCTCTTTCGACAAGGCCCCGGACCCGGCCTCTGACACAGCTTCGGACGGCTCGGCGGCACGCGGCTGGCCCAACCGTTCGCACACGGCCGCCAGCACGGCATCGCCATCGGCAATGAGCGCCAGATCGGCACGCTTGACCATATCGCAACCCGGGTCGCGGTTGATCGCGATGACCCGCTGGCATTTGGCGATGCCCTGAAGATGCTGCACCGCGCCGGAGATCCCCACCGCGATGTAGCAACTGGCGAAGACGAACGTTCCCGTCGCCCCGACCTGCCGGGCGCGGGGCATGTTGCCGTCGTCGACGGCCACCCGCGAGGCGCCCTCGCTGGCCCCCAGCACCTCGGCGGCGTGATGGAAACCCGCCCAATCGCCGACACCGCGCCCGGCGGAGAGAATGAACGGTGCCTGGGCCAGCGGAATCTGCTGCGGATCTACCGCGACCCGGCCGAGATCGACGACTCCGACCGCGGTCATGGCCGAGGGCATGGAGCCGACCGCGTCGATCGACACTAGCCGCGCCTCGTGCCGCGTCTCGCTGACCGGCTCGGCGCACTCGGGCAGGGCCAGCAAAATACGCGGGAGTTCGCGCTGAATATCCTGCCGATCTCCCGCCCGCGACAGGCCAAGACCCTCGGCGACCTGCCACACCCGCGTCGCCGCTCGCGCGCTGGCGCCATGGCTGGAAAAGCGAGAAAGCCGCGCCGCCAGACGTCGGCCAAGATCGCCGCCACCGGGGAAGCTATCCGCGAACAGCCAATGCCGTGGCGACATGGCCGCTTCCACGCTCACCAGCGCCGCGAGACGCGATTCCGGATCGTAACAATCGCCCTCGACGCACGCCGACAGGTCGATCCAGCGGTCGGCGCCGGCCTCTTCCAGCCCCGCCCCCGCGCCCTGGAACGTGACCGCCGTGACAGCGAGCGGCTGTCCATCGGCCAACTGCCTGGCCAGACCGAACAGATCCCGATCGTGATCGCTCAGTCGCCCTTCCGGGCACTCCGGCACCACCATGACGAAGCCGGCCGGATCGTCGATCACCACCATGCGGCGCGAAGGCCCGCTCTCGATTGGCGACGATGCCAGCGGCTGCGCCTCGACGACGGCGCCGCTGCGATCGATCCGCCTGATACCGTTGGGGCCAACGGCGCCGATCGCATGCGGGTCGATCCGTATCACCCCGTTGGGGCCGGTCCAGCGCCAAGCCGGAGGCACGAACTCCTGATGGCGCGGGTGGAGCCGATTGCGCCGGATCCGTTCGGCGTAGGGGTCGATGCGTCTGACGTTCATGCCGGTTCCTCCTCGCGACTCGGGCTCGAGACAGCGACACTCGCTTCGGGCTCGGCCGATGCCGGCGTTACCAGCGCATCGGCCACCAGCTCGGCCAGATCCTTGATTTGCGGCCGCGGCTCGACCACGCCTTCCAGCATCGCGGTGCATTGCGGGCAGGCGACGGCGACCGTGGTGGCCCCCGTGGCGCGCGCGTCCTCCATGCGCATATCGGGGATGCGCGCGCGACCTGGGAGATCGGCGGGCACGTCGGAAAGCGCCGCCCCGCCACCGCCGCCGCAGCAGCGCGAGCGGAATCCGGAGCGTTCCATCTCGGCGATCTCGATGCCGAGTGCCTCGAGTATCCGTCGCGGCGCAGCGAATTCGCCGTTGTAGCGCCCCAGATAGCAGGGGTCGTGATAGGTCACCGTCTCCTTGCGCTCGGCCGGCCTGATCGTCAGACGACCGGCGTCGAACAGCTCGGCGATGAAGGTGGAGTGGTGCAGCACCCGATATTTGCCGCCGAAATCGGGATATTCGCGGCCCAGCACATGAAAGCTGTGCGGGTCCACCGTCACGATGCGCTGGAAGCGGTAGCGCGAGAGCGTGGCGATATTGCGCTCGGCGAGACGCTGGAAGGTCGCCTCGTCGCCAAGCCGTCGGGCGACATCGCCGCTATCCCGTTCATCGTCGCCGAGCACGGCGAAATCGACGCCGCCAGCACGCAGGATCTGGACCAGCGCGCGCAGCGTGCGCTGATTGCGCATGTCGAAAGCGCCATCGCCCAGCCACAGCAGCACGTCGACGCCCTCGGGCCGAGTCTGAATGCGGGGCAATTCCAGATCCGCCGCCCAGTCGAGGCGCGAGGCGTTGTCCAGCCCGCCGGGGTTGTCGGTGGCGATCAGGTTGTCGATCGCCACCGCGCCCTTTTCCGGCGTCTCGCCCTTTTCCAGCGTGAGAAAACGGCGCATGTCGACGATGGCATCGACGTGCTCGATCAGCATCGGGCACTCCTCGACGCAGGCGCGACACGTCGTACAGGCCCACAGCGTTTCTGCCTCGACAAGCTGAGGCACGATGGCCTGTTCCGGCGCCCCCTGGTGTCTACCTATCTCGATGCCGGGATAGCCGGCGCCGGCATAGCCCGTATCGGAGCCGCCGGCCATACCGACGACCATGTCCTGGATCAGCTTCTTGGGATTGAGCGGCTGCCCCGCCGCGAATGCCGGACATACCGCCTGACAACGGCCGCACTGCACGCAGGCATCGAAGCCCAGCAGCTGATTCCACTGGAAATCCGCCGGCTTTTCCACGCCCAGCTTCGGCGCGGTCAGATCGAGCGGGAACAGCGCCGTCGATCGGCTGCCGCGATGAGCGTCATGCGTGTTAGTCGATCCGGCATGGGCCTGCCGATCGTCGAAACGTTCCGGACGTCGGTGAAAAGCCAGGTGCAGCGAGCCGGCGAGGGCGTGCTTCATCGGCCCGCCCCAGCCCATGCCGACGACCAGTTCCAGCACGCCCCAGGCGACGAGCGCGATCAGGACGATCGCCAGTACGCCACCACCGAAAACGACAGGACCGATACCCACCAGCGGCAGGCTGACCAGGAACATCCCCACCGAATAGGCGAGCAGACTCCTGGAGAGCCGCTGCCACGGGCCTTTCGAAAGCTTTTCGGGGAACGGCCTGGCCGGCGGATGGATACGACGGCGATTGACCGCCAGCGCGCCCACGAACATCACCGCGCTTGCCGCCAGCAGCAGGCCACCGAGAAGCGGATTGCGCCAGCCGAGGCCGTGGACGACGATCGCCAACGCCATCGCCGCCACGAAGCCCCCGGCGGTCGCCACGTGGGTATGTGCCATCGCCTTGTCCCGGGCGACGACATGGTGAAGATCGACCAGATAACGCTTCGGCATCCGCAGAATGCGAGCCCAGCCCACCGGCGTGCGCTGGCCCTGGCGCCACAGGCGGATGCGACGCGCCGCACCGATAGCACCCACGATCAGCGCCGCGAAGATCAGAATGGGGAGTAGCGTCTGCAACATGTTCTGCTCCTCGTTTGGCCGCCTCATACAGAAGCCGTAAGCCGTAAGCCGTAAGCCGTAAGCCGTAAGCCGTAAGCCGTAAGCCGTAAGCCGTAAGCCGTAAGCCGTAAGCCGTAAGCCGTAAGCCGTAAGCCGTAAGCCGTAAGCCGTAAGCCGTAAGCCAGGCAAACAACCGCTTCCACCTGCCAGATCAAACAGTTTTGGTTTTTGATTTTTCTTACAGCTTAAAGCTTATGGCTTACAGCTCTTCCGCTCGTGGCTCGTGGCTCGTGGCTCGTGGCTCGTGGCTCGTGGCTCGTGGCTCGTGGCTCGTGGCTCACAGATCTTTCAATAATCGCAACGCATCATAGATCGCCGCATGCGTATTCCTCGGCGCCACGCAGTCTCCCAGCCGGAACAGCGCGAACTCGCCACTTTCGGAAAGCGTCGGCTGCGGCTTGATCGCGTAGAGCGCCTTGAGATCGATCTGGCCGCGATTGCGCGAACGCTCCTTGAGCGCGTAGTAGAGCGATTCGTCCGGGCGCACGCCGTTTTCGACGATCACCTGATCGACCACCCGCTCTTCAAACTCGCCGGTGTATTCGTTCTCCAGCAGCGCCACCAGCTTGTCGCCTTCGCGGTAGACCTTTTGCAAAGCCAGGTCGCCGGTCATCACCACGGCGTTCTGGTAGAGGCTGCGGTAGTAGGTCGGGAAGGTGGTGCCGCCGATCGCCACGCCGGGCTTGGTGTCGTCGGTGACGATCTCCACCGTGGCGCCCTGGCTGGCACAGTAATCCGCCGTCGACATGCCGCTGAATTCACACATAGTGTCGAAGATCAGCACGTTCTTGCCCGGCTCGATCTTCCCTGAAAGGATGTCCCAGCTGCTGACTACCAGCCCTTCCTCCGCGCCCCATTCGGGGACTTGCTCCAGGAACGGATGGCCGCCGTTGGCGAGCACCACCACGTCCGGCTGCCGATCGCGAATCATCGCGTCGTCGGCACGGGCTTCCAACCTAATGTCGACGCCGAGGCGCGAAAGCTCCATTTCGTACCAGCGGGTGATCCCGGCGATCTGGTCGCGCTGCGGGGCCTTCGCCGCCAGCGTGATCTGCCCGCCCAGTTGCGGTTCGGCCTCGAACAGCGTGACGTCGTGGCCCCGTTCGGCAGCGACCCGTGCCGCTTCCATGCCGCCGGGGCCGCCGCCGACCACGACGACGTGGCGCCGCTGCCCGGAGGTCTTCTCGATGACGTGCGGCAGCCCCATATACTCCCGCGAGGTGGCCGCATTCTGGATGCAGAGCACATCGAGCCCCTGGTACTGGCGATCGATGCAGTAGTTGGCGCCGACGCACTGACGAATCTGATCGACATTGCCGGCCTTGACCTTGGCGATCAGGTGCGGGTCGGCGATATGGGCGCGGGTCATGCCGACCAGATCGACATAGCCGCCTTCGAGCACGCGTTCGGCCTGGGTCGGGTCCTTGATGTTCTGGGCGTGGATCACCGGCACCGAGACCACTTCCTTGATCCCCGCCGCCAGATGCAGGAACGGCTCCGGCGGGTAGGACATGTTGGGGATCACGTTGGCCAGCGTGTCGTGAGTGTCGCAGCCGGAACCGACGACGCCGAAGAAATCGACCATGCCGGTGGCGTCGTAGTAGGCGGCGATCTGCTTCATGTCGTCCTGGGAGAGGCCGTCCGGGTGGAACTCGTCGCCGCAGATTCGCATGCCGACGCAGAAATCCTCGCCGACCTCGGCGCGCACCGCCTTGAGCACTTCCATGCCGAAGCGCATGCGGTTCTCGAAGTTGCCGCCCCACTGATCGGTGCGCTTGTTGACGCGCGGGCTCCAGAACTGATCGATCAGATGCTGGTGGACGGCGGAGAGCTCGCAGCCGTCCAACCCGCCCTCTTTCACCCGACGCGCGCCCTGGGCGAAATCGCCAATGATGCGCCAGATCTCCTCTTCCTCGATGGTCTTGCAGGTGGCGCGGTGGACGGGCTCGCGGATGCCGGAAGGCGACAGCAGCGTCGACCAGTGGTGGCCGTCCCAGCGCGAACGCCGGCCCATGTGGGTGATCTGGATCATGATCTTGCCGCCGTGCTTGTGAACGGCATCGGCAAGATTCTGAAAGTGGGGAATGATGCGGTCGGTGGAGACATTGACCGAACTCCACCACTGCTGGGGGCTGTCGATGGAAACCGGCGAGGAGCCGCCGCAGATGGCGAGCCCCACGCCGCCCTTCGACTTCTCTTCGTAGTACCTGACATAACGCTCGGTGGTCATGCCGCCGTCGGTGGCGTAGACCTCGGCGTGTGCGGTACTGACCACGCGATTGCGAATGGTCAACTTGCCGATCTGTATCGGCTTGAACAGTGCCTCGTATGCCATCGCAATCACCTCACATGGACCGACTCGAAAGCGGGCGTCTCACCGGCTTTCCAAATCGATCTCGGTCACCATGAATTCAGGGTCTCGTTATCAGAAACGATGTCGCGCCTAGAGGGCGCTGACCTCGAAATAGCCCACGTCACAGCCGGCTTCCGCGCCGCTCTGGGTCTGTTCGGCACGGGTGCGGAGATCGATGGCGCGCGCAGCCAGGATCTGGTCCATGGCGCCGGCGAACCAGCCGGTGAACAGGTACTCCTCGCGCTTGCCGGTCTTGCCGAGCTGGTAGACGAAGCAGGAGTGTTCCAGGCGCACCTTCGCCGTCCCCGCCTCCAGATCGATCGCTTCGGTGACGAACTTTCCCCACCCGCGCTGTGACAGTCGATTCATGTAGTGCTCGAACACCGCCACGCCCTCGAGGCCGTGCAGCTCGGCCTCCTTCTCGCACCAGTACCAGGCCGACTTGTAGCCGGCGTCGTAGAGGATCTTCGCGTAGGTCTCGACACCCAGAGCCTGTTCGATTGCCACGTGATTGTTGATGAAGAAGTGCCGCGGCACATAAAGCATCGGCAGCGCATCGGTGGTCCAGACACCGGTTTCGCTGTCCACGCTGATCGGCAGTTCAGGGGCCATCAAAGTCATATCGGTTACCTCTGAATTTGTTCTTTGAGCTGCGAGCTACGAGCTACGAGCTACGAGCTACGAGCTACGAGCTACGAGCGGAATTGTGCGCGAGACACCGCGGAGCCGAGCGAGCTAGCGAAGACAAGGCAAAGGCTGCCGGGCTCGCGCAGTGGACGCGGTTGTCCATGAGCAGAGGCCGGCAGCCTTTAACGCCGTATTCGCGACGCGCAGCCGGCTCTGTCGCCCTATTCGCCCCACACCTCTTTCAAGATGCGGACCCAATTCCCCCCCATGATCTTCCTCACTACCGGTTCGGAAAGGCCGTGATCCAGCAACGCCTGGGTGAGGTTGGGGAACTCGCCGATGGTACGGATGCCCTTGGGATTGATGATCTCGCCGAAGCGGGTCAGGCGCCGGGCGTAGCCCTTGTCGTGTGTCAGCCATTCGAAGAAGGCTTCGTCCTGGCCCTGAGTGAAGTCGGTGCCGATGCCGATTGCGTCTTCGCCGACGATGTTCATGATGTAGACGATCGCTTCGACGTAGTCCTCGACCGTGGCGTTGACGCCGGCCTTGAGAAATGGCGTGAACATGGTGACGCCAACGAAACCGCCGTGATCGGCAATGAACTTGAGCTCTGCGTCGGACTTGTTGCGGGGATGTTCCTTGAGCCCGGTGGGCAGGCAGTGGGAATAGCAGACCGGTTTTTTCGATTCGAGAATGACCTCTTCGGAGGTCCTGGAACCGACGTGGGAGAGATCGCACATCATGCCGACCCGGTTCATCTCGGCGATCACTTCGCGGCCGTAGCCGGAGAGCCCGCCATCGCGTTCATAGCAGCCGGTGCCGACCAGGTTCTGGGTGTTGTAGCAGAGCTGAGTAATGCCGACACCGAGCTTCTTGAATATCTCGATGTAGCCCAGCTTGTCCTCGAAGGCGTAGGCATTCTGGAAACCCAGGATGATGCCGGTCTTGCCCTCTTCCTTGGCCCGGGTGATATCCCGCGTGGTGGTTACCGGTCGTACCAGTTCGGCGTTGTCGCGCATCAGCCGGTTGACGCTGACGATGTTATCGACGGTGGATTCGAAATCCTCCCACACCGACACCGTGCAGTTGGCGGCGGTCAGGCCACCCTTGCGCATGTCCTCGAACAGGGCGCGGTCCCACTTGGCGATGATCAGGCCGTCGATGATGATGGCGTCGTCGTGGAGAGATGGCGTCGGCATGGAAAGTTCCTCTTCGGTTGCGCGCCCCCGGCAAGTCGGCTGGTTGCTGGAAGGTCGTGATGAAGCGCCGGGGCGACCGTTCTGCGCAGCATATCCCCGCGCTCGACCCACCCGCCGACCGAAAGCGAATCCGAGTGTTCCGATTGCGTCACGCCGACTGTCCCCTGTGCGACAGTCCTTGCCCCCTCAAAAGCCCTATTGACCGACTCGGATCCGTTCTTTATATAGAACGTTCGATATATAGAACGACGCGAACCGAAAAGACCATGGACGAGATTTCACTGGAAACCCTAGGGCGACATCTTCAGGCGCTGCGCCAGGCGCGAGGCCTGTCGTTGACGCAGTTGGCGGCCCAGGCGGAGATCGCCAAGTCGAACCTGTCCCGCCTCGAGCAGGGGGCCGGCAACCCGACCATCGACACGCTGTGGCGCCTGGCGAAGCGGCTCGGGGTACCGTTCGGCACCCTGGTGGCGCCCGTCGCGACACCGGTGGAGGAGAATGGGGTTAGCGTGCGCTTGATCGAGCAGAGTCATCACCAGCGTCATGATGAGCCGGCAGTGGATGTCTACCTGATGCGCTGCGCGCCCCACACCTGCCGACGCGCCGAGGGCCACGCCGCCGGAACGAGAGAAACGCTCCAGGTGATCGAAGGGTGGATAGCCGCCGGCCCCACGGGAGCGGAGCGCCAGCTCGCTGCCGGCGAGCTCTTCACCTTCCGTGCCGATCGCCCTCATGACTATCGCACCAGCGACGTCGCAGCGACGCTGCTGGTCACTATCGTTTACGCCAGGGAAGACGAATCGAATGGCTGACACCGAACACTCGCGCCGGCCCCGTGGCTGGCTGATCGGCATCCGTGAGGCGATTCCACTGCTGGGCGGCTATATCCCGGTGGCGATCTCGTTCGGGCTGATCTCCACCCAGGCCGGTTTCAGCACCGCCGAAACGATGGCGATTTCGACGCTGATCTATGCCGGCGCCTCGCAGTTCCTGTTCGTCGGCATGGCCGCCAGCGGCTCGCCGCTATGGCTGACCGTGGCGATGACGCTGCTGATCAACGTGCGCCACGTCGTCTACGCGCCCAACATCGCGCCCTGGCTACCCAAGAGCCGCTGGTGGCCGTGGCTGATGCACGGCCTGACCGACCAGGTCTTCGCCCTCGCCCACAGCCGGCTGCCGCAGCTGCCGGAGCATCAGCGCGTCGGCTGGTTCTTCGGCGCCGCGATGCTGGCCTGGCTCAGCTGGATTGCCGGTTCCCTGCTGGGCGCTGTCGGCGGCGAATGGTTGACCAGCCGCTGGCCGTTGCTCGGCGAAGTCATGCCTTTCGCCCTGCCCGCACTGTTTCTGGTGTTGATCGTGCCGCGATTCACTTCGAAACGTTGGGCTGCCTCATTGAGTGTCAGCGTCGCCGCGGCGCTCGTCTGCACGCTGGTCGGGTTGACCAATATCGGCATCCCGCTGGCCGCAGCCTGCGGTGCGCTCTGCTTCTACATGATTCGTCTGCCGGAAACGGCCGGAACGGACAAGGGAACGACTGACAAGGGGACGACTAGAGAGGGGCGTCCATCATGAGTCTCGAACTCTGGATCGGCATGATCGTGGCCGCACTGGGCACCTATCTGATCCGGCTCCTGCCCCTGCTCTGGATGCAGAAGCGTCTGACGCGCAGCGAGGCGGATGGCCCCGTCGACGCCTTGCCCAAGTGGCTGGTGATCCTGGGGCCGATGATGATCGCGGCGGTACTCGGCGTATCACTGGTGCCGCGCACGCCGGATGCCGCCGGTTGGCTCGCGACCGTCATCGGACTGGGAGTGACGCTGGCGATCTGGCGGCGAACCCGCTCGCTCGGCTGGCCGGTGGTGGGTGGTGTACTGACTTTCGGGGTGGTGGTGATCGTGGCGCGCTCACTGATGTGAACCATATCCCCAAGGGCTGTTGCCGTTTCATGCCCCAGAAGCTGTTGCCGTTTCATGCACGGCCGCGCCGGTGGTCATGGCGCGCCACGATCGCCGATATCGTGATGCGGCGTCTATGGGGAGGCATCGTCGGTAGAAAGGCGACCCAGCCATTCGCTGGCGGCATTCGCGGCCAGCGGTCGCGACAGCCAGTAGCCCTGAACGATCTTGCAACCTTTCGCGCGCAGGAAATCGGCCTGGGCGTCGGTTTCCGCCCCTTCGGCGATCACGTCTAGCCCCAGCGCGTTGGCCATGGCGAGGATCGCGCCGACAAGCTCGCCATCTTTGTAACTGTCAGGCAGTTGCCGGACGAAGCTGGCGTCGATCTTGAGTGTACTGATCGGCAACTGGCGCAGATAGGCCAGCGACGAATAACCGGTGCCGAAGTCGTCGATCAGCAGGCGAATGCCGCGGTCCCGCAGTCGCTGCAACATTCGATGCGTCGTCTCGGAATTCGGCAGCAAGGCGCTCTCGGTCAGTTCCAGCTCGATCAGCTCCGGCGACAGCGCATAACGCGCCAGACACCTTTCGACGTCGTCGACGAAGCGCCGATCACTGAGCTGCAGCGCCGAGACGTTGACTGCTACCGGCACGCGTGCCAGGTGTCGCCAGGCATGAAGCTGGGCACAGACGCGATCCAATACCCAGCGACCGATACGATCGATCATGCCGAGCTTCTCGGCCAGCGGAATGAATTGCTGCGGTGACACGACACCCAGTTCGGGATCGTTCCAGCGCAGCAACGCCTCGAAGCCGACCAGGCGTTTGTCTTCCAGCGCCGCCTGGGGCTGATAGACCACCTCTAGCGCATCGTTGTCGAGCGCCCGGCGCAGGCTCTGTTCCAGCGTCAGTGCCTGATGGTCGTTCTGGCCCATGTGCGATTGGTAGAAGCACCACTGGTTGCGGCCCGCTTCCTTGGCGCGGTACATCGCGGTATCGGCGTATTTGAGCAGCATTTCGCCGTTCTGGCCGTCTTCGGGGTAGACGCTGATGCCGATACTGGTCGACACGTTGAGCAGATGGCCAAGCACTTCGAACGGACGACCGATGCTCTTGATCAACCTTGCCGACAGCGATTCGAGCCCGTCGAGACTTTCCACCTCATGGATCAATATGGTGAATTCGTCACCGCCGAGTCGTGCCACCGACTCACCCTCGCCGACCGTGGCCTGGAGACGCCTGGCGATGGTGGATAGCACCTGATCCCCCGCGTGATGCCCCAGGGTATCGTTGATGCGCTTGAACAGATCGAGATCGAGAAACATCACCGCCATGCGATGGCCGTGGCGATGGGCGTTGGCGCGCGCCTGCTCGAGACGATCCAGAAACAGCCGCCGATTGGCCAGACCGGTCAGGTCATCGAAATAGGCCAGCCGGTGAATCTGCGCCTCCCGGCGCTTGCGGTCGGAAATATCGCTGAATATGGCAGCAAACTGCAGAATCTGGCCCTCATCGTCTCGAATCGCAGTGATAGTGAGCCACTCGGGATAGACGTCGCCGTTCTTGCGCCGGTTCCAGATCTCGCCCTGCCAATAGTCCTGCTCCAGCAGGGTACTCCACATGTTGCGGTAGAATTCCGGTGTCTGGCGCCCGGAACTCAGCATGCTGGGGCGATTGCCGACAGCCTCCTCGGCGCTGTAGCCGGTCAGTACGGTAAAACTGGGATTGACCGACTGGATGACACCATGGGCGTCGGTCATCATGATGCCATCCATCGAGGCGTTGATGACCCGCTGGGCGAGGCGAAGATGCTCAGAGGAGGCACGCAGCGCATGATCGCGCACCTTCAGTGTCTCCTTGAGTTGCAGCACGACTTCGTATTCGAGACCGGCCATGATGTCGGCGAACGATAGCAGGCCACGCAACTCGCCCTGCTCGTCGAGCACGCCGAGATGGCGAAACGCCTGCTCTCGCAGCAGCTCCAGGGCCTGCGCCAGCGCCATGCCCTGCGGCCTGGCCAGCAGGGTCGAACTCCCTGCCTCGCCCAGGCAGCAGCTCATGCGTCCGCCCGCCAGCCATGCCACCATGTCGTGCTCGGTGAAAATGCCCAGCGCACCGTTGCCGTGGTCGATCACCGCCGCGTCGGCGTTCGCTTCACGCATGCGGATCACGGCCTGTTCCAGGGGCAGTGAAGCCGCCAGTACCAGCGGCGAATGGGAAACGATCGAGCCGATGTCGCGCATCGTCAGGTAATGCTCGACGCGCTGGCCGAGCACGATATCCGACTGGGTGACGATGCCCAGCGGATGCCCCTCGTCATCTTCCACCAGCAGGCGGCGAAGGCACCGCCGCTTCATCAGCAGGGCGGCTTCGTCGAGGCCGGCACCGTGGGCGATACGTACCACCGGGCTGCTCATCGATTGCGCGATCGGCGCGTCGAGCAGGTCGGGATCGGAGAAGTCGAGACGGCGGACGTCGCCTTCGCTCCAGATGCCGCAGATATCATCGTCCTGCGTCACCAATACACAGCTCGCCCTGGCGGCATGCATGCGCTGAATGGCATCGCCAAGGGTTGCCGATACGTCACAGGTCAGCAGCCCGCCACTGGCCAGTTCCGCGATGCTGGGTTCATGGGCCATCTCTTCTGGGGAATGTCTCGTCACGCTATAACCATGCTTAATGATCAAATGAGCAATCGCTCCGGAAACCTCGCCCATCGAGGCGAGGGAAGCGCCTGTTGCTGGTCTATTGCCACCGTTTTCTATCGATATCGTGCTATCGCCAACGTTCTATTGATATCGTTCTACCGCCAACGTTCTATCGCCATTTTTCTATCGCTGCCCTGGCCGAGCCATACCCGAAGATCATGGCGGCGTCGGTGCGGTCAGCAGAATATCAACCCGGCGATTGGAAGCTCGCCCCGCCGAGGTCGCGTTACTGGCCGCCGGACGCGTATCGCCATAGCCGATCGCGCGCAGGCGCGAAGCATCGACGCCCTGCCCCACCAGGTACCGCACCACGGCGATCGCCCGCGCTGCCGACAGATCCCAGTTGGATGGAAACTGCGGCGTCGAAATCGGCACGTTGTCGGTATGTCCCTCGACGGAAATCTCGCCGTCGAACGCCTTCAGTTCGCCGATCAGGCTGGCGATCGTCGTTCGGCCCTGGTCGAGCAGTGTCGACCGCCCGCTAGGAAAGAGCAGGTTGTCCTCGATGCGCAGGGTGACACCCTGCTGCCCCTGGATGACGCGAACGCCGGGGATATCGAGGTTGGCGAAGCGGGGATTCAACCCCTCGTGTCGCGGCTGAATACCGGCGCCCGCACTCGCCGCCGAGGCAGCAACCTCGGTTGCCGTGGCGTCGTCTCCCTGCCCCCTGGGGATGATCGCCAGCAGCAGGACAAACAGGGTCAGCAGTAGTGTCAGCACGTCCAGATAGCTGGTCAACCAGCCCTCTTCCTCTCCCCCGGCCGTGCTCGGTGGCGCCAGCAGTCGCTGCATTGCGTGGTTCTGCATGAGACTACCCCTCCTGCGCCGGGGCAGGCCGCGGCGTCAGTGGCAGGCATCCCGTCATCGGGAACGACATCGGGTCGATGCGCGGGCGGCGATTGGCTACCAGACGCCTGGCTTGGCAGAAACGGGAGGCGGGATCGAGTCGACGCCCTCCCCCATAAGAACGGCCAAAATCAGGGGAAATTTACATTCCTTAATATATTTTGACTATTTTTTTCGTAACTATTCAGGTCACGCTGCCTGATCCAGGCCGTCCCGACGCATGAATTCGGGCACTTCACCGGCAAACAACTGTTCCAGTGCGGTGTGCGCTGCCAGGCCCTGCTTGACCGCCGTCGAGAGGAAGCTGCGCATCCGGCAGAAGATCTCGGCACCTTCCCAGGAGCGGAAACAGCCTGAAATCTTCTGCTGGACCTTGGTCATCCGCAGGTCACGCTCCCCTTGGTTATTGGTGAAGGGCGCGGCGGGGTCGTCGAGGAAACGCAGCACGTCGTCCTCGTACGCCTGGAGACGTTCGAGCAGGTTACGTGCCTTGGTACGTTTGGCACGACCGCGCTTTCCCGGTGGTGGTGGGATCGGTGGCGGACACTCGGTCTCACCCTCTGTCAGGCACTGCCGATAGCGGACTCGCCAGCGTTGCGCCTCTTCGGGCGAGAGCGTGCCACCGGCAGCGTCAACGGCCTGATGCATCTCCAGCAGCAGATCATGCAGCGCCTTGGCCCACTTTTGGTGGTCATTTTCCCAGGCCGCAGTCAATTCACGCAGGTGATGGGCGTTGCAAAGTGCGTGGCGGCAATCCGCGTAGCGGTAGTAAGGCTTCCAGTGATCATGCACCAGCACCCCCTGGACATAGGGCAGGATGCCGATGGCATCCATGGCCTCCTGACCTCGCTTGGCGTGAGGCGCCAAGTAGGTCAGGGCGTCATTCGAGGCGCTGTGCAGCCAGTAGCGCTTGCCGCCGACCTGCATCCCGGTCTCGTCGGCATGCACGGTCGCGGCTTGCCTCAGCGCCGGGATCGCCCACTCGGCAAACGCCTCGGCGCGCTGATAGGCCTCTTGATTGAAGGCGAACAGCGTGCCGGTGCTCAGCGATAGATCGCACTGTGAGGCCAGCAGCGCCTGGATGCGGGCATAGGGCAGCAACTGATACTGCGAGAGATAGACGACATGCGCCTTGAGACGTGGGCCATACTGGATCGGGCGGGTCACGCCGTCGGGAAACGGCGCCACATGGCGCCGCCCGAGATCGTCCTCCAGCACCTCGGCGCGATACTCGGTGACGACGGCCTGGATCACGATGTCTTGCACCTGGCGCGTTTCGATGCCGACCGAGCGATAGGTGCGCCCTTTGGGCAAGGTGCGGCGATCGACGCGCAACGACACGATCTCGTCGGGATCGGTGACCGGCGCCAGCGTCTTGCCTTCGTGACCCGGTTGCCCGCCAGGGCGACGCTCGCCCTTGGCCCGGGAACGGCGTTGGCGGTTGGGGTCTTGTGACGGCGGCTTGCTGCTGTTGCGGCTGCTGGTGGCCAGTCGGTCGGCCATCAGCTTGACCAGCAGCATCAGCACGTCGATGGCAGCACGCAAGGAAGGCGAGACCGTGTGGTCTTCCTTGAGCTGCTGCCGGACCCGTTCCAGGGCCTCGTCGACGTTGATATCGCTGATGGTCATGTCACCGCATAGACGTGCCGAAGGATCAGGCACACTATGCCAAAAAAATCAGGTGGTTGGCGACATGCCATCCGCAGCCACCTGAATAGTTACTTTTTTTCATCCTTTACAGGAGCACGCTTCTCGCCCGCGCCGAATCGTCGCCGGCCGGTCAGGAAGACATCACGCCATGTTCGGCTGGGAAAAGGCTCGGAAAGAGGGACGTGCTGAAGATCGAGGTCGGGCGCCACAGTAACCATCAGGCACACGCGAGGTGCGCCCGATATCACGGTCACGAGCGAAGGCGCGAGGAGAGAAACACGAGAGAAGAACGATTCCGCCCATGCCGCGGATCGCGTGGGCAAGTCAGCAAAAGACCGATGGAGGGCGAGCACGGATGTATCCGGCATGGCCGGCAAGATAACCTCGGCGGATTCGCCGGGCCGGCCGTGTCACAGATGCCAGGAGGCCGTCACCCTAGCGCGACGCTGGCGTAGGTTGGCTCCCCCCGGGCATGGCTCAACGCGACACTCGCGCTGCTGGAGGGCGTCGGTGATGCGTCGCCCGTCGGCATGACCGCCGGTTCCAACCGCCGAATCTTCAGCGTCTCGCCGCGATCCTCGCGCGGTGGCGTGCCGAAGAACTCTCGGTAGCACTTCGAGAAATGCGGCGTGGAAACGAAGCCACAGGCGGAGGCGATCTCGATGATCGGCAACGGCGTCTGCTTGAGCAGCTGCCGGGCCCGCGTCAGCCGCAATTTGAGATAGTAGCGCGATGGCGAACAGTGTAGGTGGCGCTGGAACAGGCGTTCCAGCTGACGCCGGGAGACATCGACATAGCTGGCCAGTTCGTCGAGCTCGATCGGCTCCTCGATGTTGGCCTCCATCAACGCCACGATCTCGAGAAGCTTCGGCTGCGTGGTGCCCAGCACGTGCTTGAGTGGCACCCGCTGCTGATCCTCCTCGCCACGGACCCGCTCGTAGATGAACATCTCGGAGATGGCCGCCGACAGGTCCCGACCGTGATCGCGTCCGATCAGGTTGAGCATCATGTCCAGCGGCGCGGTGCCGCCGGAGGCCGTGAAGCGATCGCGATCGATCGAGAACAATCGCGTGCTCCAGGCCGTGCGCGGGTACGCTTCCTGAATCGCGGCCAGGCACTCCCAATGAATGCTGGCATCGTAACCGTTCAGCAGGCCGGCCTGGGCCAGGGCCCAGCTACCGGTGCACACCGAACCGACCCGTCGTAGCTGGCGCTGGCGGCTCTGCAGCCAGGTCAGCAGCGCCGGCGTTACCGAGCGCTGTGGCGCGACACCCCCGCAGACCACCAGCCAGTCGAGCCTCAACGGTGAGTGAGCGCTGGCATCCGGCGTGACCTGCATACCGTCGCTCGCCCGCACCGGCGCCCCGTCCATGGTCATCACGTACCAGCGGTACAGCTCGCGGCCGGCAAGCTGATTGGCCATGCGCAGCGGCTCGATGGCCGACGCCAGCGAGATCAGGGTGAAATCTTCCAGCAACAGGAAGCCGAGTGTCTGTGGCTCCGGCACGGCACCTTCGGGAGCGGCGCCTCGAGGGGGATGGATTGCCATTTCACGTCTCCTCCAAGGATGTATCGGTGATTATTGTTATTGCGGTTTCCCTGGCGCCTGTCGGTCCCGGTGCGTGGCGAGGCACGCCGGCGAGCGACCATGACGAAGATCTCGAGCGGCTTTCCTGAAGCCTTTTCGGTCTCGTTTCGACTGTAAGCCCTGTGAAGTCGGGACGCATGCGTTTTTATCCATCCGCGACAGACACAACGTCATTAGATAGCTCGATGTCGTTTTCAGAACAGATTGACGCCTTCGCGCCCTCGAAATGCCGACGATATATTCTGCTTACCGGTCAGGCCCCAGCGCCGGCGCCGCCGATGCCTCGATTTCTCTGACGCGCTGTCGATCCTCCTCCAGCACAAGCCCCTGATCGAATCGCTTGATCACCCGCATCATGTGTTCGCGGGCAATACGCTTGATACGGTCGTCGCCCACCGCGGCCAGGGCCTTCAACGCCTTCTGCAGCCGGATGCCGATCTCGACCGTGCTGGCGCCATCGCGGGCGATGGGAGTGAAGAAGTCGTCGAACAGATCAGCGCCATCGAGCGCCTCGACGTAGACATGGCGCACCGGCTGAGGCTTCTCCTCGACGCTGCCGGCGGCGTGCCGCAACCAGGGGGTGAACACTCTCACCCCGCAGCCGATGACGTCGATGGCCGTCCCGGGATCGTTGATGCCCGGGGAGAGCGCGCGGGAAGCCACCTCCGACAGCACGATGACGCCGAAGCGCGGATCCTGTTCGAAGCGTCGCGCCGGCCCGACGGTAAAGGCGCTCATGATCTTCTCGGCACGCTCGTCGTCCAGCCTTGGCGTCAAGGCCAGCACCGCCAGGGTATCGACGAAGGTGCCCGGCAGCGCCTGGACGTAGATCGAATCCGCCGCGCCTTCCGCCAGCGAATCGAGCAGCGGCATATCGATGTGCTGCACGTAACCCACCTTGCTCGCCCGCACCGGCACCAGATCCGGTGGCAGCGTTGCCGGCATCGCCTGGCCGCCCAGGTAGGGGTTTTCCATGCGCATCTCGAAAGCACCACGGGCAGCGGTTTCTATCTTGCCGATGGTGTCGCGGACCCGTCCCAGGCGAGTGAGATAGCCGGCCCACTTGATGAGCTGGTAGACCACCAGCACGATGACCACGAGGGTCGCGGCGAACAGGAGCGTACGGCCGTCTTCATCGTAGATGCCGGCCGCCAGCGCGACGATGCCGACCAGACTGAACAGAAAGGCGCCGATGAAGGTCGCCAGGGTGTTCTGCGTGACCCGGTCCTCGATCAGCAAAAGCGTCGCCCGCGGGCTGACGTTGCTGGTCGCCGAACCGTAGGAAGTGACCATGGCGCTCAACGAGAAGGTCGTCACCGCCAGCATGCTCGAGGCAATGATATTGAGGATGCTGTCCACCGCACTCGACCCGACGCTGACCACCGCAGGTACGTCCAGCCAGGGCGTGGCGATCCAGGCGATCAACGCCGTGACGACGCCCGCGAGCGAATAGAGTGCCGCGCGATACCACAGCGAACGATGCATCCGTCGCCACATCCATTGAAACCGCCCTGTCATCTCGCCTCCTGTCCACGAACCGAATCACGCCAAGTCTACGTCAAACGGGCCATCGGCGACCCTTTTGCCGAGGCTGGTCTATTCTGATCTCGAACCTGTTCCGCCACTGACGGCGAACGACATCGACCGGTTTCGGCAAAAGGAGCTTGCCATGACCACGACCTCCCCCCGGCGGGCGACCCGTCACCGCTGCGGCAAGGGCTTCACCTATCGCCTGCAGAACGGCAAGACGATGACCGACAAGGCCTGGCGTGACGTCGAGATCGTGCTCGACAAGCGTCACCATATCCATGCGACCGGTCGCGACGCTGCCGGTCGCAAGCAGTACATCTACAACGCCGATTGGCGCGAGAAGCGCGAGGTACTCAAGTTCGATCGGATGATCGAATTCGCGCAGCGTCTCACGCCCATGCGCCGGACGACCGGCCAGCATCTCGCGCTCGACGGCATGCCACGGGAGAAAGTGCTCGCCTGCATGGTGCGACTGATCGATGGCGCCTATTTTCGCCCCGGCAGCGAACGCTATCGTGAGGAGAACCACTCCTACGGCCTGACCACCATGCGTTCGAAACACCTGACCATCGACGGTGACGAGCTGATTTTCGACTACAAGGGCAAGAGCGGGCAGCAGCAGCACCGCGTGGTGGAAGACGAGCGTCTGGCGAAGATCGTCGCCGAGCTCGACGACATTCCCGGCTACGAGATCTTCAAATACTTCGACGACGACGGGCACAAAGTCCGGGTCGACAGTCACGATCTCAACGACTACGTCCACGACGTCATGGGTGAACGCTTCAGCGCCAAGGATTTTCGTACCTGGGCCGGCACATCGATCGCCGCGTTGGCGCTGGAAGAGGTCGGCCCGGGCGAGAATGACAAGGCCAGCCAGAAGAACATTCGCCAGGCCGTCGAGCGGGTCGCCAGGACGCTGGGCAACACGCCGAGCATCGCCAAGGCAAGCTACATCGATCCGCGTGTCGTGGAGTGCTATCTCGACGGACGCACGCTGGATCATTTCCGCAAGCTGGTGGAAACCGAACTGGAACAGGACGACGAGCTGACCGGACCGGACGAGCGCGCGATCCTCAATCTGCTGCAGAGCCGGCTCGAGGCGAAGCGCTGACGGCAACGGCGACGGCAACGGCAACGGCGGGCACGACTTATCGGCAATCGACGCCGGCACGCCGGCGATGCTAAAAGGAAGGTTTGTCCATCAAGCTCTGTTCATAAAGATAAGGAAAGCGCCATGAACCCAGCCGAACCTGCTATCGATACCGTCGTCTACGCCGCCAACGCAGGCGACGGAACCATCGGCAGCTATCGCCTGGATCGCCAGACCGAACAGCTGATCCCGCTGGCCACGACAGAGGCGGCCGAAAACGTCATGCCGTTGGCCATCAGCCCCGACAAGCAGATGCTCTACGCCGCCATCCGCAGCGATCCGCTACGGGTGCTGAGCTATCGCATCGAAGCGGGCACTGGCGCCCTGACCCCGCTCGGCAGCGGCGCGCTCTATGGCAGCATGGCTTATATCGCGACCGATCGCTCCGGGCGTTACCTGCTGGCAGCCTCCTACGGCGGCAATCTGGTCAGTGTCAGCCCCATCGATGACAACGGGGTCGCCGGCGATGCCACGCAGACACTGGAGACCGGCAGCCGCGCCCATGCGATCCTGTCCACGCCGGACAATCGCCATGTCTTCGCCACCAACCTGGGCGACGACCGGCTGGCCCAGTTCCATTTCGCCGATGGCGCCCTCGTCCCCAATGACCCGCCCGCGGCCAGGACGGCCGATGGCACCGGCCCGCGTCATTTCGTGTTCTCGCCCAGCGGTCGGTTCGTCTATGTCCTGGGGGAATTCAGCGCTACCGTCACGACCTTCGAACTCGATGCTCAGGATGGAACCCTGACCCAGATCGCCGTCTGCGAAGGGCTTCCCGAAGGGATGAACCTGGCGCCTGGCATGCCGCGGGAAGAGATCCCCGCCGGCGACGAGACGCCTCGCATCTGGGCGGCCGATCTGCACATCACCCCGGACGGCCGTCATCTGTACCTTTCCGAGCGCACCAGCAGCACGCTGAGCACGCTGCGGGCCAATCCGGATTCCGGCGAGCTGCATTTCGTTGGCAACCAGCCCACCGTCGAGCAGCCCCGCGGCTTCGAGGTCGACCCTACCGGCCGCTATCTGGTGGCCGCTGGTGAACTGAGCGATCACCTGGCGCTCTATCGCATAGAGCCGACCAGCGGCGAACTGGTTCACGTCAGCGACGCGCCGACCGGCAACAAGACCAATTGGGTGGAGATCGTGTCGCTCCGCTAGCCGCGATGATCGGACCGGCCGCGTGAATGCGTTGGTCACGTGGCGCTGGTATACTCTGGCGCGACCGCAGGTTGTCGACAACTTTCGATCGTCGATGCCGCGACCGAGTTCAGATCGCGATGGCGACCTTCATCAGGGTCTCGAAGGCCGCCATCGTGGTGCATCGCGCTCCACGGATCGAATCGTTCCCCTCGGTCCGCACAGGGAGCGCGACGCGCATTCGCGTTTCCGTAAGCGCTCGACACTTCGTGCCATTGCCAAAGAGAGGTTAACGAATAGACATGTCCAATACGCCGAAGATCATCTACACCCTGACTGACGAAGCGCCTGCCCTGGCCACCTACTCTCTGCTGCCGATCATCGAAGCCTTCACCGGTACTGCCGGCATCACGGTCGAGACTCGCGATATTTCCCTGGCCGCTCGAGTCCTGGCGCAGTTCCCGGACCTGCTCAATGACGAGCAGCGCGTCAGCGACGATCTGGCCGAGCTGGGCCAGCTGGCCACGACGCCGGAAGCCAACATCATCAAGCTGCCCAACATCAGCGCTTCCGGACCCCAGCTCAAGGCCACGATCAAGGAGCTGCAGAGCCAGGGCTATCCCCTGCCGGACTACCCGGACGAGCCGAAGAACGACGAAGAGAAAGCGATCAAGGCCAGCTACGACAAGGCCAAGGGCAGCGCGGTCAACCCGGTACTGCGTGAGGGTAACTCCGATCGTCGTGCCCCGAAGTCGGTCAAGAACTACGCCCGCAAGTATCCGCACCGCATGGGCGAGTGGAGCAGCGAATCGCAGTCTCACGTCGCCCACATGAGCGAAGGCGACTTCTACGGTAGCGAGCAGTCCGCCGTGATCGCCAAGGCCGGCAAGCTCAAGATCGAGCTGCAACAGAAAGACGGCACCCATATCACGCTGAAAGATGGCCTCGCCGTCAAGGAAAGCGAAGTCGTCGATGCTGCATGCATGAGCAGCCGCCGCCTGCGCAATTTCATCGACAGTGAAATCAAGGACGCCAAGAAACGCAACGTGCTGTTCTCGCTGCACCTGAAGGCGACCATGATGAAGGTCTCCGATCCGATCATGTTCGGCATCGTGGTCGAAGAGTTCTACAAGGACGTGCTCGAGAAGCACGCTGACGCGCTCAAGCTCGCGGGCTTCAATCCCAACAGCGGTATCGGCGATCTCTACAGCGCCATCGAGTCGCTGCCGAGCGAACAGCGCGACGCGATCACGAGCGACATCGAAGCGCTTTACAAAGAGCGCCCGCCGATGGCGATGGTCAACTCCCACAAGGGCATCACCAACCTGCACGTGCCCAGCGACGTGATCATCGACGCTTCCATGCCGGCGATGATTCGCGACTCCGGCAAGATGTGGGGCGCCGACGACCAGCTGCATGACGCCAAGGCGGTGATCCCGGACCGCTGCTACGCCACGATCTACCAGACGGTGATCGAGGACTGCAGGAAGAACGGTGCCTTCGACCCGACCACCATGGGCAGCGTGCCCAACGTCGGCCTGATGGCACAGAAGGCCGAAGAGTACGGTTCCCACGACAAGACGTTCCAGATTCCGGCAGACGGCACCGTCGTCGTCACCGACGAGAACGGCCAGACACTGTTCAGCCATGACGTCGAAGCCGGCGACATCTGGCGCATGTGCCAGACCAAGGACGCACCGATCAAGGACTGGGTCAAGCTGGCCGTCAGCCGAGCCCGCGAAAGCGGCGCACCGGCCATCTTCTGGCTCGACGCCAACCGCGCCCACGATGCCAAGCTGATCGAGAAGGTCGAGACCTACCTCAAGGATCACGACACCAGCGGTCTGGACATCCGCATCCTGGCGCCGGTAGAAGCGATGAAGGTCTCGCTGGAGCGCATCCGCAAGGGCGAGGACACCATCTCGGTGACCGGCAACGTGCTGCGCGACTACCTGACCGACCTGTTCCCGATCATGGAGCTCGGCACCAGCGCCAAGATGCTCTCCATCGTGCCGCTGATGAACGGCGGCGGCCTGTTCGAGACCGGTGCCGGCGGCTCCGCGCCCAAGCACGTCCAGCAGTTCCTGGAAGAGAACCACCTGCGTTGGGACTCGCTGGGTGAATTCCTGGCGCTGGCAGCCTCGCTCGAGCACCTCGGCAGCACCTTCGACAACGCTCGCGCCAAGATCCTGTCGGCCACGCTGGACAAGGCCAATGGCGAATTCCTCGACAGCGACAAGTCGCCCAAGCGTAAGGTCGGCGAGCTCGACAACCGCGGCAGCCACTTCTACCTGGCGCTCTACTGGGCGAAGGAACTGGCCGCGCAAACCGAGGACAGCGAGTTGAAGTCGCTGTTCGAAGAGATCGCCAGGACGCTGAGCGACAACGAGAAGACGATCGTCGACGAGCTCAATGCCGTGCAAGGCAAGCCGGTGGACATCAAGGGCTACTTCCACCCCAACGGCGAGCTGGTCAGCGAAGCCATGCGTCCCAGCAAGACGCTCAACGCCGCGCTGAACAAGCTCTACCAGGCGTCCTGATCGATCGACCGGCCCGGTATCGCCGAGCCGGTCATCGACCTGCCCTGCGCCGATAGCGGCGATACTGAAAAGAAGCGGGCCCGTGCCAATGGCACGGGCCCGTTTTCTTTGTGCTGCATGAAGTCCGTGCATCGAACGGACTTGTCTGTCAGGCGTTCTTGTCGAAAGCGCTTGTCGAGCGTTCCCGTTGAAAACTCTTGCCGAACGAGCCCGTTGGTCGGACAGGCTCGTTCAATGAAGCGAATCGGCGATCAGCTCGTGGCCAGGGCGCCGGTCGGCTTGCCATCCTTGAAGGTCGGCACTTCCGGCTCGTCGACGGCGAAGATGCCACCGCTCAGGCGGCGTACACGCTTCATGAACAGCGCGATGCAGATCAACGTACCGATGGCAGCCACGACGTAACTCATCTGCAGCGACAGGCCGAAACCGATCGGCGCATAGGCGAGATAGGTAAAGGTCGCCATGGTCATGAACGTCGCCGGAATCGACGTGATCAGATGCGGTTTACGCGCCAGCACCAGATACATGGTCGCAACCCACAGCGCGATGACGGCCGTGGTCTGGTTGGCCCAGGAGAAGTAGCGCCACAGCAGCGTGAAGTCCATGTGCGTCAGTCCGTAGGAGACCACGAACAGCGGTGCGGCAATGAAGATGCGCTTGACGATGGGGCGCTGATCGATCTTCAGATAATCGGCAATGATCATGCGCGCACTACGGAATGCCGTGTCGCCGGAAGTGATCGGCAGCACGATCACGCCGAGAACCGCCAGCGTACCGCCAATGGCGCCCAGCATGGTGGTGGAAACTTCACTGACCACTGCCGCCGGGCCACCGGCCGCCAGCACGTCCGACAGCGACTGGTCACCATGGAAAAGACTCATGGCGGCTGCCGCCCAGATCATCGCGATGACGCCTTCGGTGATCATCATGCCGTAGAAGATCTTGCGGCCATTGCCTTCGTTCTCGGTCGTCCGCGAAATGATCGGCGTCTGGGTAGCGTGGAAGCCCGAAAGCGCCCCGCAGGAGATGGTCAAAAACAGCAGCGGGAAGATCGGAGCCCCTTGCGGATGCATGTTCTGGAACGACAGCTCGGGGATCGGTGCGCCAGTGAAGATCATGCCGAGCCCGATGCCCAGTGCGCTGAATAGCAGCAGCGCACCGAAATAGGGATAGATACGCCCGATCACCTTGTCGATCGGCAGCAACGTCGCCACCAGATAGTAGGCAAAAATCACCATTGTGATCAGCGTGATCGACAGCGGCGTCATGTTGGCCAGCAGTGCCGCGGGAGACGTCACGAAGACCGTACCCACCAGCAGCAGCAACAGGATGGCAAAGCCGTTGACGACATGCTTCATGATCTTGCCCAGGAACTTGCCGGCCAGTTGCGGCAGATGCGCACCGTGATTGCGGATCGAGATCATGCCCGTCAGATAGTCGTGCACGGCGCCGGCGAAAATACAGCCGATCACGATCCAGACGAAGGCCACCGGGCCATAGAGCGCGCCGAGGATAGGACCGAAAATCGGTCCCACACCGGCGATGTTGAGCAGCTGAATCAGCGAGTTGCGCGTCGTGTTCATCGGCACGTAGTCGATGTTGTCGCGCATGGTGAACGCGGGCGTGCGACGCTTGCGGTCGGTCACGAACACCCGTTCCACGAATTTTCCGTACGTGAAGTAGCCCACTATCAAAAGCAGGATCGATGCAATGAATGTAATCATCTAGGGCCCCTGGAGCAGAGAGGACGCCTTGTGGGCATCCGGCAGGTACTTTTATCGGTACGTTTGGCGAACCAATAGCGGTCGCAGTCTGGCTATCCGCGTCAATTTACGAAGAAGGCTAAGTAATGACATCTAGACTTTAGTGGCAGAGCCACACTTCGCGGTGCTTGCCTGGCTTCGCATCGTCCCGCATGCTGAAGACCCTCCAATGGCACGGTTCGTCCTGCTTCGATGATCAAGACCCTCTTCTCGCTACCCTCGTTGTCCTCGGTATCCCGCTCGGCCGCCTTGTGCTTTCTGGTAGGCAGCATGGCGTCGACTCTGATCGCAGCACCCGCGGTCGCGGCGACACCACCAGTTTCCCCCGACCTGCTGGCCCGCGCCGACACGGTGTCTCGACCCACCGCGACATCGCTCGAGCGTCTCGCGCCGGATGCGGACCCGGATGTCATCGCCCTCGGGCTTGCGACCATGCAGTGCGCGCAGCGCCATGGCGTGGGCGAAACCGCACAGCGCCTCGCGGTCATCGATTACAGCCGTTCTTCGCTGACACCGCGTCTATGGGTTTTCGACCTGAAGCACGACAAGCTTTTGTATCGGGAAGTCGTGGCTCACGGCCAGGGCTCGGGCGGCGATATTCCGGATCGATTCTCCAATCAGGAAGGCTCGCATGCCTCGAGCCTGGGGCTGTTCGTCACTCGCCAGACCTATGAAGGCAAGAACGGCTACTCGCTGCGTCTGGATGGACTGGAACCCGGCTTCAACGATGCCGCCATGAGTCGCGCCATCGTGATACACGGCGCCGATTACGTCGATCCAGAAAGCGGCGAACGCCAGGGCCGGCTGGGGCGAAGCTGGGGCTGCCCTGCCCTGCGCCCGGATGTCGCTGGTGACGTCATCGACGTTCTCAAGGAAGGCCAGTTCGTCTTCTCCTATTACCCCGAGCGGGAGTGGCTGATGCATTCCGCGCTGGCGCAATGCGCTCAGGCCCGTATCGACGATCGCGAAAGCCCTGACGACGCTCTCCTCAGCTCGCGTTGACCAGGCAGGCTAGCGCCGGCGGGTTGCCAGACCGACTCGCGCGTACGACATTGAGAAAGAGAAGGCCAATCGGGGAGCCAGCATGTCGCGTCTTGGAACCATACTGCTACTGACCGCCGCCCTGCTGTTCTCGTCAACGAGCTTCGCGGTGCCCTTCTGGGGCGAAAAGCAATCCAGCCCCGTCGATACACCGGTGGATCATCTCTCACCGGGGGCCTGGATCTGGGGCGGCGACGACAAGCGCGGCGGACCGCTGGCCGTCATCGTCAGCCTGACCGAACAGCGCGCCTATGTTTATCGCAACGGCATCTTGATCGGGGTGACCACGATCAGCAGCGGTCGCGAGGGCTACGAAACGCCGACCGGGGTCTTTACCGTGCTGCAGAAAGACAAGGACCACCGCTCCAACCTCTACGGCAATGCGCCGATGCCTTATCAGCAGCGCCTGACCTGGGACGGCGTGGCGCTGCACGCCGGCGGCCTGCCGGGTTATCCCGAATCCCACGGCTGTATCCATCTGCCGAGCGAATTTGCACGCCTGCTGTTCGATGCTTCCAATATCGGCATGACCGTTGTCGTGGCACAGGAGGGCCAGGCGCCCGTCTCGGTCGTTCATCCGGGCCCGTTGAGCCCCATCGATGCCGACACCGGTGCCGATATCGATATGCCGATGCTGACCAGTGGCAGCAGCTGGCGATGGGTCATGGATCCGCCCACCCAAGGCCCGGTTTCCATGGTATTGAGCCGCAGCGATCGCATGATCGTGGTCTATCGCAACGGCGTCGAGATCGGACGCTCGCGCGTCGAGCTCGGTCGACCGGACATCATGACGGGTACCCGCGCCTATATCGTCGAAGGGCATTTCCAGCCCCCAAACCCGCGGCAACTCTCTCGGGAAGGCGACGAAGCACATCCGCGCACGCCCCCCATGCCGACGTGGATTGCGATTGGCGTACCGGGCTACGAAGCCGGCCAGGCGGTGCCGGCCGACATCGTCAATCAGGTGACCGTGCCGGAGGGCTTCAAAAGAAAGGTGCTGCCCCTGCTGGAACCGGGCACCGTGCTGGTCGCCACCGATGCTCATCTCACCGCCGAAAGCAGTGGCGAGTCACTGCGCGTCATCGACAGCGTCGGCCCTCGCAGCTGGCTGGACGATGTCGCAACGCAGCGCCATGTCGGGACGGACCGCTAGGGCCTTCGAGACCGATCGTAATGCGTCATGTCGTGCGACATTTATCCACTATGACATTCCTCGCGGATGGCATATGTTGATAGTCGCAAAGCGAGTCGGAGAGCCGCAGCGCGGTGACGACCAGAGACCAGGCGTTCCCCGAGCGCTTCCATTCGATGCTGTCACAACCGAGAGGTGCCCATGTTCAAGTCGCTGCTGGTTCCTATCGATGGTTCCGAGGACGTAACTATTCAGGTGGCTGCGGATGGCATGTCGCCAACCACCTGATTTTTTTGGCATAGTGTGCCTGATCCTTCGGCACGTCTATGCGGTGACATGACCATCAGCGATATCAACGTCGACGAGGCCCTGGAACGGGTCCGGCAGCAGCTCAAGGAAGACCACACGGTCTCGCCTTCCTTGCGTGCTGCCATCGACGTGCTGATGCTGCTGGTCAAGCTGATGGCCGACCGACTGGCCACCAGCAGCCGCAACAGCAGCAAGCCGCCGTCACAAGACCCCAACCGCCAACGCCGTTCCCGGGCCAAGGGCGAGCGTCGCCCTGGCGGGCAACCGGGTCACGAAGGCAAGACGCTGGCGCCGGTCACCGATCCCGACGAGATCGTGTCGTTGCGCGTCGATCGCCGCACCTTGCCCAAAGGGCGCACCTATCGCTCGGTCGGCATCGAAACGCGCCAGGTGCAAGACATCGTGATCCAGGCCGTCGTCACCGAGTATCGCGCCGAGGTGCTGGAGGACGATCTCGGGCGGCGCCATGTGGCGCCGTTTCCCGACGGCGTGACCCGCCCGATCCAGTATGGCCCACGTCTCAAGGCGCATGTCGTCTATCTCTCGCAGTATCAGTTGCTGCCCTATGCCCGCATCCAGGCGCTGCTGGCCTCACAGTGCGATCTATCGCTGAGCACCGGCACGCTGTTCGCCTTCAATCAAGAGGCCTATCAGCGCGCCGAGGCGTTTGCCGAGTGGGCGATCCCGGCGCTGAGGCAAGCCGCGACCGTGCATGCCGACGAGACCGGGATGCAGGTCGGCGGCAAGCGCTACTGGCTGCACAGCGCCTCGAATGACGCCCTGACCTACTTGGCGCCTCACGCCAAGCGAGGTCAGGAGGCCATGGATGCCATCGGCATCCTGCCCTATGTCCAGGGGGTGCTGGTGCATGATCACTGGAAGCCTTACTACCGCTACGCGGATTGCCGCCACGCACTTTGCAACGCCCATCACCTGCGTGAATTGACTGCGGCCTGGGAAAATGACCACCAAAAGTGGGCCAAGGCGCTGCATGATCTGCTGCTGGAGATGCATCAGGCCGTTGACGCTGCCGGTGGCACGCTCTCGCCCGAAGAGGCGCAACGCTGGCGAGTCCGCTATCGGCAGTGCCTGACAGAGGGTGAGACCGAGTGTCCGCCACCGATCCCACCACCACCGGGAAAGCGCGGTCGTGCCAAACGTACCAAGGCACGTAACCTGCTCGAACGTCTCCAGGCGTACGAGGACGATGTGCTGCGTTTCCTCGACGACCCCGCCGCGCCCTTCACCAATAACCAAGGGGAGCGTGACCTGCGGATGACCAAGGTCCAGCAGAAGATTTCAGGCTGTTTCCGCTCCTGGGAAGGTGCCGAGATCTTCTGCCGGATGCGCAGCTTCCTCTCGACGGCGGTCAAGCAGGGCCTGGCAGCGCACACCGCACTAGAACAGTTGTTTGCCGGTGAAGTGCCCGAATTCATGCGTCGGGACGGCCTGGATCAGGCAGCGTGACCTGAATAGTTACCCGAGGACTCCCACATCGCGCTCAACGTCGCCTGCCAGTTGGCGGCACCGGTACAGGGGAAGCTGTACCTGTTGAACGTTCGCGATCCCTACCCACAGCTGCACGACGCCGAATTATTGAGTGTCGAAGCGGCGATCAAGGCTGCCTCGGTAGAGACTGCCAATCGGGAAGGCCGTGCCATTCTCGATGCCGCGCTGGATACCCTCCCCTCCTTCCCCGGCTATAACGGCGAATTCGATCTCCTCATCAAGCAGGGGTCGCCAGCGCGCGTCATCGTCTCCGAAGCCGAACGGCTGGGCGTCGATGCCATCGTGATGGGCAGCCGTGGCGTAGGACAGTTCAAAGGCCTGATGATCGGCAGCGTATCGCACAAGGTGACGCACGTTGCCAAGTGTCGCGTCATCTGTGTACATGAGACGCCGCACCAGCATGCCACTCGGGCGACCCATGAGTTCGTCGACTTCGACTGATTCTCGGCGCTCGCGCAGGCAATATCATGGCGGCCTTGCGAGACATGACCCTCTGCCGCCCTGCTCGATGAGACCAGAGCGTACCGACAGGTTTCAAAAGGAGAGCATCCATGGCTAGCGGCTGGGCAAAAGATGGCGCAGTGCAGGAGCAAATCGACAGCACCGTCGAAGACGGTATTCAGGAAGCCCGCCAGCGGCTCCGCGGCCAGGGTCCGAGCCTGGCGATCTGTGAAGAGTGCGAAGCCCCGATCCCGGAGGCGCGTCGTCAGGCAGTACCTGGCGTTCGGCTATGCATCGCCTGTCAGAGCGAAGCGGACCGCCACCAGACCCATCGTGCCAACTACAATCGCCGCGGTAGCAAAGACAGCCAGCTGCGCTAGCCGAGCGTAACCCTCCGTCAGGGCGGAGTCCTTGGCGTTTCGGGATTCGATTACAACCGTTCCAGTAGATCCCAGATCACACGCTTTTGCAGCTGTCCTGCTCGCTCCCGCGATATCCGCAGCCGCTCATCGTCGCCCGGGCCATCCTGCTCGCGACCGCCGAACACCTTCTCGAATGACACGTGCGGGAAGAAATGCTTCTGAAGGCGAAGATTCTCTTCCCGATGATGCGCCATGATATGCCTCGCCAACGCGGGATCCATGAAGGAGGCCTCCCTCTGGAACAACTCGCTGTCGGCGCCGAACGTCCTGATCAGCCGTTGTTTCAGACTGTCGTCGTGGATATCCCGAAAGAGCGTTTTTCGCCCAGCGAGCACCTCGCAGAGAAAGGGATTCAAGCTGAGGTTGCTACGGGCCTGATCGAACGACAATGTGGACGGGTCATCGACCAGACGGCCGAAAAAGTCCTGCAGTAGCTCACCGCCGCGCAACGCCTCCGGCAGCACTGGTCTTATCGTGACACTATCCGCGCCGTAGAGCTTGCCGAAGGCCTGCCCGACCGCCAGATAGTGCGGATTGGCGCGACGCAACGCCTCCTGGCTGTATTCCGCGAATGTCTTGCCCTCCTTGAAATCCCACTGCTGCCAGGCGGAAAGAAGATAGTCGTCCTGGCGACGGATGTAATAGATCACCTGGACGACATCGAAGTAGTCGGCAAGTGCACGGTGGATACGCTCTCCGATCGGTCCCATCAGATGATTGATCAGATTTTCCGCGGAAATCACGAACGTCGCGTCCGGCCACGATGGCGACTCCCGCCAGGCCCGCAAGCGTGCTTCAAGGGGCCCGATATCGCCGAGTTCCATCAGCCGGCGAAAGAACTCCCGCGGCGTTTCGCCCTGAGAATCGAACCCTGCCTCGCCGGGCAAGCGCAACTGAGGATCCGGCACGACGACACGGTGATCCGCCAATACCTGGCGATTGGCAATGAGCGAACGCTGTATGCTGGTCGAACCGCACTTTGCGTGTCCTGGGTGGAGCAGTAATCTCATGGCAGCCCTCGTGGGTAGCAAGCCGTAATGCCAAGATTTAGCCATTACCCACTCCAAGGCAACCAATCACGCAGCCATGCCCATGAAACCGTAAAATAGACTGACCGGACTCATGGCAACGGCTGAGCCGCGTCATTAATCCAATTGGGGAAATCCGCCTTCGTGAGAATCTCCTGTCGTTACCAGGCGCAATCCAAACCAATTGTCAGCGACAGCACGATGACTGCTGACAGGTATCGCGCTTTGCGACTGATTCGCTCCCCTCACCTTCTGCCTTGACCGCACGAGGCCCGGAAGCACGCCACTCTCGTGATGCCTCGCCAAGCACCCGCCACGCGGAATGCAAAAACAGTCCGGCAATGATCAGGCCGACCACCACGTCCGGCCAGCGCGTCCGGGTTACACCGACCAGCACCGCTGCAATGATCACGCCCGTGTTGGCGATCAGGTCGTTGCGCGAGCAAAGCCAGGTCGAGCGCATGTTGATGTCGTCGCTGCGAAAGCGGTAGAGCATCAAAAAGCAGATGCTGTTCGCCATCAGTGCAATCACCCCGACGACTCCCATCGCCTCTGCCGTGGGTGCGGCGCCCGCCACGCTCTTGTAGATGGCCTCGCCGATCACGGCGACACCGAATATCAGCATGAAGCCGCCCTTCACCAGGCTGGCCGCCGCTCTCTCCCGGTCGCTGCGATGCAGCGTGTACAGCGTCAGCGCGTAGACGGTGGTATCGCCGAACATATCGAGCGAATCCCCCAGCAAGGCCGTCGAGCCGATGACCCAGCCGGCGATGAACTCGAACAGAAACATGAACCCGTTGATCGCCAGTACGGCGTAAAGCACCTTTGCCTGACGCTCACGCAACAGGGCCAGTTCACTGGATTTGTTTTCGCAGCAGGCATCCATCATTACACTCCCATTCGTCACTCCTGATAGGATCGGGGGTTATAGTCGCTATAGAGTCAAGCCGATGAATCATGCCTGTGCTACCCCGCCCGAGCCCTACACGATCGGCCAGCTTGCCAGGTTGACCGGTGTGAAAGCGGTCACCATCCGTTACTACGAGAAGGCGGATCTGTTGCCCGCCGCCAGGCGTACGGCCTCGGGCTATCGACTCTACTCGTCGGTCGAACGAGACCGTCTGCGCTTCATCAGACGCTGTCGTCACCTGGGACTGGGGCTCGACGACGTCAAAGCGCTGCTGCGGCTCTCGGATGAACGCGAGGCTCCCTGTCACCAGGTGGATGCCATCATCCATCAACAGCGCGAGCATGTCCGCGACCGCATTCGGGATCTCCAGGCGCTGGAGCAGGAGCTGGATCGTCTGGAAGGAGCCTGTCGGGCCGAGACCATCGGCGAGTGCAAGATCATCGAGTCGCTGTCGCGACCTACCGAGCGCTGAAGGAACCCGCCTAATGCATTTCGATCTCGCCGATCTGCGCATCTTCGTCCATGTCGCCGAAGAGAACAGCCTGACGGCAGGCGCCCAGCGCGCGCATCTCTCGACGGCAGCGGTCAGCGGCCGCATCAAGTCACTCGAGGCGCAACTGGAAAGCCGGCTGTTCTATCGCAGCAGCCAGGGGGTCGAACTGACACCCGCCGGCGAGCGACTGCTGCAACATGCGCGCCTCATCCTGCGCCAGGTCGAGCGCGTCAAGAGCGAATTTTCCGGCTACGCCAGCGATGCCATCGGCCACCTGCGGATATTCGCCAACACGACGGCGGTCATCGAGTTCATGCCAGAGGTGCTCGCCGATTTCCTCGCGTCACGCCCCGGTATCACCGTGGACCTGCAGGAGCGTCTGACCAACGACATCATTCGCGGCGTTCTCGATGGCACCGCCGACATGGGCATTCTCGGCATCATGGTCGGCGTCGACGTGCCCTCCCGGCTGAAGACCCTGCCGTTCAGCCGGGACAGGCTGGTACTGGCGACCCCGCTCGATCATCCTTTGGCTGAGCGCGAGGAGATCACCTACGAAGACGCCCTGGACTATCCGCATGTCACTCTGCATGAGGGCAGTACCCTGTTTCATTATCTGGAAAGCAAGGCGCTGGAGTTCGGCAAGCCGCTGCCGGTCAGGATCCAGGTGTTCGGTTTCGAATCGGCGTGCCGCATGATCGAGGCTGGCGTCGGCGTCGGAATTCTCCCCGAATCCTGTGCCTTGCGTTATCGGGACCACATGCGACTGAGCGTGCGCCACTTGAGCGACGCCTGGGCTTATCGGGAACGCAGCGTGCTGATCCGCGAAGATCATGTTCTTCCAAGCTTCGGCCAGGAACTGCTGGATATCATCACGCAGTACCAGTCTTCCCGGCAGATTTCACCGGAGCAGCCGACACCCGTCTAGCTATGAAAAACGCCCCGCATTGCAAATGCGGGGCGTCGAAGGCACGAACCTTCCCTATGAACTCAACTCAGCCGCTGCATATAGTCCACGTAGCCGAAGGTCTTGACCGTGCGGACTTCCCGGCTCTCTTCGTCGATCCGGCAGATCGACGGCAGCCGGATGCCGTTGAACGTCGTGGTCTTGACCATGGTGTAGTGCGCCATGTCGGTGAAGACCAGGCGATCGCCAATCTCGAGCGGCGCATCGAATGCGTAGTCGCCGATCACGTCGCCGGCCAGGCAGGTCGTGCCGCCCAGGCGATAGGTGTATGCCTTCTCGCCAGGTTTGGCGGCGCCGATGATTTCGGGCCGATACGGCATCTCCAGCACGTCGGGCATGTGTGCCGTCGCCGAGGTGTCCAGAATCGCGATGGGGCCATCGTTCTCGACGATATCCAGCACGGTGCAGACGAGATAGCCGGTATTCAGCGCGATCGCTTCACCCGGCTCGAGGTAGACCTCCAGATGCGGGTAGCGCGACCGGAACTCGCGAATCACCCGTATCAGCCGCTCCACATCGTAGTCGGCACGCGTGATGTGGTGGCCGCCGCCGAAGTTTACCCAGCGAAGCCCGCCCAGATACTGCCCGAACCTGGTCTCGAACGCCGCCAGCGTCTCTTCCAGCGCATCGCTGTTCTGCTCGCACAGCGCGTGAAAATGCAGCCCCTCCAGCCCTGCGAGATCTTCCGGGGCCAGATCCGCCGCCCGCGTGCCCAGGCGCGAGCCCGCTGCACAGGGGTCGTAGAGCGCAACCTCACCGGTGGAATGCTCGGGATTGACGCGCAGCCCGCACGATACCTTGCGCGGGGCCGCTTTCACGGTTTCACGAAAATGACGCCACTGGCGCGGCGAATTGAAGCTGAGGTGATCGGCGTAGCGCAGCACCACGTCCATCTCCGGCGCGGTAAACGCCGGAGAATAGACATGCACCTCGCCGCCGAACGTCTCGGCGCCGAGGCGGGCCTCGTCCTGCCCGCTGGCGGTGGTCCCGACCAGATACTGGCTGACCAGCGGGAAGGTGTTCCACATGGCGAACCCCTTCAGCGCCAGCAGGATCTTGGCGCCACTGTCGGCCTGCACGCGGCCCAGCAGCTCCAGATTGCGACGCAACAGGGCGTCGTCGACCACGTAGGCCGGCGACGGGCTAGCGCTGATGTCGAAGGGATAGCCTTCGGCCTTGGAGGAAATATCAGTCATCGCGCGCTCAGGCCAGCGGGTCTTGATCGGGATCTAGCTCGACCATCTGCCACGGCAGCCCCATCTCGCCGATGCGCTCCATGAACGGGTTGGGGTCGAGCTGTTCGACATTGAACACGCCCTCGCCTTTCCAGATGCCTTGCAGCATCAGCATCGCCCCGGTCACCGCCGGCACGCCGGTAGTGTAGGAGATCGCCTGGGATTTGACTTCCTCGTAGCACTTCTCGTGATCGCAGATGTTGTAGATGTACACCTTACGACGCTTGCCATCCTTGATGCCGTCGAGGATGACACCGATGTTGGTCTTGCCCTTGGTGCGCGGGCCGAGCGAAGCCGGGTCCGGCAGCACCTTCTTGAGGAACTGCAGCGGCGAGATCTCGACGCCATCGACCTCGATCGGTTCGATGCTGGTCATGCCGACGTTTTCGAGCACCTTCAGATGCGTGATGTACTTCTCGGAAAAGGTCATCCAGAACCGAATGCGTTCCAGTCCCTTGATGTTCTGGGACAGCGACTCGAGCTCTTCGTGATAAAGCAGGTAAAGATCCTTTTCGCCGATGCCGTCGAAGTCGAACTTGCGCTTCTCGGCCAGTGGCGCGGTCTCGACCCATTCGCCCTTCTCCCAGTAACGTCCGTTCGCAGTGATCTCGCGAATGTTGATTTCCGGGTTGAAGTTGGTCGCGAACGGATAGCCATGATCGCCACCGTTGGCATCCAGGATGTCGATGCGATGGATTTCGTCGAACAGGTTCTTCTGACCGTAGGCGCAGTAGATGTTGGTCATGCCCGGATCGAAGCCGCAGCCCAGCGTGGCCATCGCGCCCGCGCTTTCGTAACGATCCTGGAACGCCCACTGCTCCTTGTACTCGAACTTGGCCTCGTCCGGGTGTTCGTAGTTGGCGGTATCCAGATACGGCACGCCGGTCTGCAGACAGGCTTCCATGATGGTCAGGTCCTGATACGGCAGGGCCACATGGATCAGAATGTCCGGCTTGAACGACTCGATCAACGCGACCAGGGCTTCGACGCTGTCGGCATCGACCTGGGCGGTCTGGATCGGACGCGGCAACTGCTCGGCGATCGCCTTGCACTTGGCTTCGTTGCGGCTGGCAAGACAGATCTCGCTGAACACCTCGGGATGCTGCGCGCACTTATGGGTCACGACACCACCGACGCCGCCGGCACCAACAATCAGGACTTTGCTCATGAATTCCTTCCAGATCGGGAAAAGTCAACAGTGATAAGGTCTTATCGGTAGTGGGCAACTAACCTTTCAAGATTCAGCGCACCCCGACCCGATGCCACCCCGGTCTTGGTCCCCCTCCCGATCCATCGGGACCGGCAAGAGGCCGCAGATGATGACCTCGTCAGAGACTGGTCTCAAGACTTTTTCGCGTCAAATGCCAGCGGATTTTAGCGGCGGTTGGTGACAACCGTATTGAGCGTTGTCTTCCGGGCAATGCCATGCCTTCAGACGCCTCTCAACCACGCGGCCCGAACAGTATGACCCCGGCGCCGACCAGACAGATCGTCGCACCGGCCACGTCCCATCGATCGGGCATGCGCTGCTCGACCACCCATAGCCACAATAGCGACGCGAGGATATAGACACCGCCATAGGCGGCATAAGCGCGACCGGCGTAGTCACTATCCACCAGGGTCAACAGCCAGGCGAACAGCATCAGGCTCATGACGCCGGGAACCATCCACAGAGGCGATCGATCCAGCCGCCACCATGCCCAGAAAGCGAAACAGCCGGCGATTTCTGCCACTGCCGCGGCGAGATAAATGAGAGGAGTCAACACAGCAAACGGCCCATGTGGTGATGAGCGAGACACTTTCCGGTCTCGCTAGCGAGACTGCAAGCCCTGCTGGCTGGGCGCCAGTGGCGGAAAATCTCGCGAGTCGTTGCCCGTTCAAGCGACGAGCGCGAACGACGGTCTCAAACGGCGACCCCGGCTCCAGGCCGGGGTCGAAAGCCATCAGTCGGCGAACCGTTCGGGGCAGGTCTCAACGCCGACCGAGAAGTATCCCCAGAAAGACGCCTAGGCCGCCAGCAATCGCCAGCGCGCTCATCGGGTTCTTGACGGTAGCTTCACGGACTTCGTCGAGCTTCTCGCCGTAATTGGCCTGCAACTTCCCTGCGGTCTGGCGCGCCTTGCCCTCGTGACGCAGATCGTCATCTTCGGTAAAGCTGCCGACAGCTTCCTGAGCATGGCCCTTGAGTTCTTCGGTGCGTCCTTTCACTTGATCTTCGTACATCTCGGCTCCTTGATCGCGGTTATTGCAGCAGAGTCGTTCCGCTGATCCTTGAGCATAGTTGTCTTGCGGGATCTCGACAAAATCCGCCGGTCGACAATGGACCGTTCTCCGATCGCGCCATGTCGGCAAACCCGATCACGCCCCCATTGCAGACGCCAATGCCGAAAACGACCAGACATCGACGGACAACCCGTTTACGCTAGCCGCGATCACATTCGGAGACCCTTTCGACATGCCATTATCATCGCTTGGCCGCCTGCTGCTGCTATCCGCTCTGTGGGGCGCCAGCTTTCTGTTCATGCGTATCGCAACGCCAGCACTAGGGGCATTCCCGACTGCCTTCTTTCGAGTATTCCTCGGGACGCTGGGGCTGGTAATGATCCTGGCGCTCCTGCGCACGAGCTGGCGCTTCGACGGCAAGTTCAAGGCAACGCTGGCGATCGGCATGATCAATTCCGGCATCCCGTTTGGCATGTTCTGCATTGCGGCCCAGTATCTGCCCGCCGGCTATTCAGCGATGCTCAACGCCTCGACACCGTTGATGGGCGTCGTTATCGGCGCCATCCATTTCCATGAACCATTGACACGAGATCGTCTGATCGGGGTTGCGGCGGGCATGCTTGGCGTCGGCGTACTGGTGGGCACCGGCCCGGTGGCGATCAGCGGTGGATTGATGATCGGCGCCGGCGCCTGCCTGGTGGCGGCCGGCTGCTACGGACTCAGCGGGTTTCTGGTGAAAGACTGGATCGCGCAGCGAGGCGGCCTCGACTCCCGCCTGATCGCCCTGGGATCGCAGCTTGGCGCCACGCTGCTGCTGGGCCCTTTCATGGCCGCGCAGCTATGGCTGGACGACAGCGCCCGCAGCTGGACCTCGGCCAACGTCTGGTGGGCCGTCGCGGCGCTGGGCCTTGCCTGCACCTCTTTCGCCTACCTGCTCTATTTCCGGCTCGTCGAAGAGCTGGGGCCGATCAAGCCGCTGACGGTCACCATGCTGGTGCCGATGTTCGGGGTGTTGTGGGGCACGCTCTTTCTCGGCGAGCAGATCACCTGGGCTCATGCTGTCGGCGGCCTGTTCATCGGGATCGCGCTCTGGCTGATCCTGTTCAAGCGTCATCGGGGCCAGCCGGACTCGTCCGTGCCGAGCCTCAAGCTTTCAGGGAACGATGCACATAGAGGTCATAGCGACTCGTCTTCCCCTCGATGACATGCTGCGGCGGCGGCCCCTCGATGGGAGGCGCCTTGCGGGGGCGCTTGACCACCACGCGATGCGTGGCGACATCCAGCGCCGCTTCCAGCAAGCGCGGAGCGTCGTCGTCATCTCCGGCCAGTTCGCGAAACAGCCGCATCTCCTTCTTGACCAGCGCCGATTTCTCCCGATGCGGGAACATCGGATCGAGATGCACGACCTGGGGGGCGTGCGGCCAGTCGCGCACCGCTTCCGCCAGTGCCGTTGCGCTATCGGCGTGCCGCAATGAAAGACGCCCGGCGATCTCGACGACTTCCTCGTCGGCCTCAGCCTGCGACAGGGCCGATTCCAGCAAGGCGTGAATCGCCGCGACCCGCTCGACCATCAACACCTCGGCTCCAAGGGAAGCCAGCACGAAAGCGTCCCGCCCAAGGCCGGCCGTGGCATCGACGATCCGGGGCACCACGCCCTTGCCGAAACCACAGGCCTTGGCGACGAGCTGGCCGCGACCGCCACCGAAGCGGCGGCGATGGGCGGCCGCACCGGAGACGAAATCCGCGCGTATCGGATGACCATAGCGCTTGGGATCGCCAGCGATTTCGAGGCCGTGCTCGGCTCGCTGCAGAACCAGCCCGCTCCCCGGCGCCGACGGTGCCCAGGGCAGCCCATAGCGTTCGGCCAGGTCGGTCAGCGACTCGCCAACCACGACCAACGGCGCGTTGCCGCTCACGTCGCCCATACGAACAACGCAATGCCGAGCAGTAGCCGGTAGATCACGAAAGGCATCATGCCGATCCTGTCCAGCGCGGCCAGGAACAGCTTGATGCAGAGCCAGGCGGCCACGAACGAGAAAGCGACACCGAGCAGAATCTCATGCCACTGGGTCGCGGTACCGGACTGTGCCAGTTCGAGCCCCTTGAGCGACCCGGCCGCCAGGATCAGCGGCATCGAAAGCAGGAACGAGAAGCGTGCCGCGGCCTGACGCGTGAAGCCGAGCATCAACGCGGCGGTCATGGTGATGCCGGAACGCGAGGTGCCGGGGATCAGCGCAATCGCCTGGGCCAGCCCGATCAGCAGCGCGGTCTTGAGCGTCATCTTCTCGATCGGCTGCACCCGACTGCCGCGCTTGTCGGCAATACCCAGCAGCATGCCGAAAACAATCGTCGTCGTGGCAATGACCAGCACCGAGCGCCCTGCGTTCTCGACCCAATCCTCGATCAGCAGACCGACGATCACCGCCGGAATCGTGCCGACGATGATCGCCCATCCCAGGCGACTCTCGGGCGTCTGCCCACGTCCGCCGAACTGGGTGGACCAGGCGTGGAGAATACGCCAGACCTCCTGGCGAAAGGCGAACAGCACGGCTCCCAGCGAGCCGATATGGACCGCGACATCGAAGGCCAGCCCCTGGTCGGACCAGCCGAACAGCTGAGACGGTAGAATGAGATGCGCGGAAGAAGAAATGGGCAGGAATTCCGTCAAGCCCTGGATGATGGCGAGTGCGGCCAGTTGAAAAACATCCATTTTCTTTCGATATCCTTGTACGAAGAGGCCACGCCAATGGGCCTCGAACTGTCACGCCTTTCGCCACGCGACCTCATCGCGTAGATAGACGGGGACGACCTCGTGAGGCGCGCTACCTCGCGCGCCACGCTCCCATGACGTGGCAGCCAGACGAACGAGATCTTCCGCCGCGGGTAGTTCGTCGGGAAGGGTTTGCGGCAATGCGGCCTGTACGTCGACAGGAATGCCGGACAAAAGTTGCCAGCCGCTGCCTATCCCCAGCCACTCGATGGCATGGTCGGCCTTGGGCAATCGCAGCTGCGAAGGCGGCATGACCCGCTCCTCGAGGGCGACGGTCAGGGCACCGTCGAGGCAGTGATAGGCACCTACGTAGATCTCGTCCATGCGGGCATCGAGCGCCGCGATCACATGGCGGGCGTGCCATTTACGATGCGCCGCCAGCGCCAGCGCCTCCAGGGTCGACACACCCATCAGCGGCAGATCGGCACCGTAGGCGAGTCCCTGAGCGACGCCGGCGGCAATCCGCAGGCCGGTGAACGAGCCCGGCCCCTGCCCATACGCGACCGCGTCGAGCTGGCCGAGCGACACACCCGCTTCCGCCAGCACCTCGTCGACCATCGGCAATAACAGGCGCGTATGCTCGCGCGGCGCGATTTCGAAACGCTGAACGATGAGCTGGTCCCGAATCAGCGCACAGGAACAGGCAGTAGATGAGGCGTCCAGCGCCAGCAACGTCGGCATCGGCTTCTCGGAGAATGGCAGCAAAAAGAAGTCAGCGAGTATATCGCCATCAGGACATCAAAACGATCGCTCCGCCATGAAGGCGGAGCGAATGACGGGCGACCACGGGTTCGTTCCGTCAGGATTCCAGTGCGGCAAGTACCTGGTCGCGAATCTCGTCGACGCTGCCGACGCCCGCGATGCGATGATAGGCCGGCGCGGCTTCGGCGTCCTTCGCCGCCCACTCCTGGTAATAGCCGATCAGCGGCTCGGTCTGATCGTGATAGACGGAGAGGCGATAGCGCACGGTCTTCTCGCTGTCGTCGTCGCGCTGGATCAGCGGTTCGCCGGTCACGTCATCCTTGCCCTCTTCCTGGGGCGGCTTGTAATCGACGTGATAGACACGCCCGGAGTCGGGGTGAACGCGACGCCCGGAGAGACGATTGACGATCTCCTCGTCGTCGACGGCGATTTCCACCACATGGTCGAGCTTGATGCCGGCATCCTTCATCGCATCCGCCTGCGGCAGGGTGCGCGGGAAACCGTCGAACAGAAAGCCGTTGGCACAGTCGGGCTGTGCAATGCGTTCCTTGACCAGCGCGATGATCAGATCGTCGGACACCAGGCCGCCGCTGTTCATCGTCTCCTTGACCTTGAGTCCCAGTTCGCTGCCTTCTTTCACCGCGGCGCGCAGCATGTCGCCGGTGGAAATCTGCGGGATGTGGAAATGCTCGCAGATGAACTGGGCTTGGGTACCCTTGCCAGCGCCGGGGGCGCCCAAGAGGATCAAACGCATTGATACAGCTCCTTAGAATGGTATCGATTTTCAGACCGGCCAGCGGCGTCGGAGGCGCAACGCAGACGACATCGTCAATGGCTCAAGACGATACCTGCCGATCGGTTGACGCACAAGACTCGCTTTGGGCTAGGGCCTGCCAGGCGCGGCAGCAAGTTCGACGGGACCTCACCATTTCGTCGTATTCGTCACCGATCTGCCATGCCACCTGCAAAAACGCCAACGGCCCCCGAAGGAGCCGTTGGCGTTCGATGGACCGCTCGCCGTATCAGACCAGCATACGACGAATATCGGACAGCACCTGCGCCAGGAAGGCGGTAAAGCGTGCCGCATCGGCACCGTTGACCGCCCGGTGGTCATAGGAGAGCGACAGCGGCAACATCAGACGCGGCGTGAACTCGCTACCGTTCCACACCGGCTTCATCGACGACTTGGAGACACCCAGAATCGCTACCTCCGGCGTGTTGACGATCGGCGTGAAGGCCGTGCCACCGATCGAGCCCAGGCTCGAGATGGTGAAGCTGGCACCGCTCATCTCCTCGCGAGACAGCTTCTTGTTCTGGGCCTTCTTCGCCAGCTCGACCGACTCCTTGGCCAGGTCGATCAGCGACTTCTTGTCGGCGTCGCGAATCACCGGCACCATCAATCCATCCGGCGTATCGACTGCCACGCCGATATGCACGTAATGCTTGATGATCAGCTTGTCGCCGTCCGGATGCAGGCTCGAGTTGAACTGCGGGAACTTGCGCAGCGCATAGGCACACGCCTTGATCATGAACGGCAGCGGCGTCAGCTTGGCGCCCTGAGACTCCGCCTCGGCCTTCATCGACTTGCGGAAAGCTTCGAGCTCGGTGATGTCCGCTTCGTCGAACTGCGTGACGTGCGGCACGTTGAGCCAGCTGCGATGCAGGTTGTTGGCGCCTGCCTTCATCAGACGACTCATCGGCTTCTCTTCGATCTCGCCGAACTGGCTGAAATCGATCGCCGGCACCTGCGGAATGCCTGCGCCACCGGTGGTGGCCGCTGCTGGTGCTGCGCCGCCACCGCTCTTGCGCTGCTTCATCACCTGCTTGACGAAGCCGTCGACGTCATCCTTCAGGATGCGGCCCTTGGGACCGGAGCCTTTGACTTCGCTGAGCTCGACGCCCAGTTCGCGGGCCAGCTTGCGCACGGCCGGGCCGGCATGAACGCGCGCACCTTCGGTCTTGTCGTCACCATGCTTGTGACGGGCTTCCGGGCTCGGTTCACCGCTGACGTCCTTCTCCGGCTTGGCGCCGGACTGCTTGCCGGCATCGGATTTGGCCGGGGCCTGCTTCGACTCACCGCCCTTCCTGGCACCGCTTTCGGCCGGCTTCTTCGCCCCCGCCCCCGGAGCGCCGGCCGCCTCGATATAGCCGATCAGATCGCCTTCAGAGACGCTGTCGCCTTCCTTGACCGATACTTCGACGACCTTGCCCTTGTAGGGGCTCGGCACGTCCATGGAAGCCTTGTCGGACTCCAGCGTGATCAGGGTGTCTTCTTCGTTGATCTCGTCGCCTTCGCTGATCGCGACCTCGATGATCTCGACGCCTTCGCTACCACCGATGTCGGGGACGCGGATTACCTTGCGGCCACCTTCGTCACCGCCTTCCTCTTCGTCGCCCTGATCTTCGGCGTCCTGTTCCTCGGCACCGTCGCTGGGCTCGGCACTGTCGGATTCCTCTGCCGGAGCAGCTTCGTCGGCGTCGCCTTCATCGTCGCCTTCGCCGGCGATTTCCATGGTGCCGATCAGATCGCCCTCGGAGACGCTATCGCCCTCCTTGACCGACAGCGAAACGATCTTGCCGCTGTAGGGGCTCGGCACATCCATCGAGGCCTTGTCGGATTCCAACGTGATCAGGGTATCTTCTTCGCTGATCTCGTCGCCTTCGCCGACGGCGACTTCGATGATCTCGACGCCTTCGCTGCCACCGATGTCCGGCACCTTGATCTCGACGGTCCGCTTGCCACCACCGGAAGACTTTTTCGACTTTCCGTTCGGCTTTTCCGATTTCTCGGCTTCGCCGCTGGCGTCGGCTTCTTCGGCACTCTTGCCGGGAGACGCTTCTTCAGCGTCATCCTGGCCATCGTCGTCACCCTCGCCTTCCACTTCGAGCTCGAGGATGTCATCGCCTTCGGAGACGGTGTCGCCTTCCTTCACCAGAAGCTTGACGACCCTACCACCTTTCGGCGCGGGGACGTCCATGCTGGCCTTGTCGGATTCCAGCGTGATCATGGTGTCTTCGGCGGAGATGACATCGCCGACGCTCACCGCGATCTCGATGATTTCGACATCGTCGCTGCCGCCGATGTCGGGAACTTTGATGATTTCGCTACTCAAGGTCGCGCTCCTTTATCATCTGTCGACCTGCCCGGGGGCAGGTCGACTCACTCAGGCAATCTGGCTACCGCCCCGCAGGGCGGCAGCGCCTTGACGTGACACTCCGGTCCAGACCAACCGCAGGGCTCAGGACAACAGAGGGCTGGGCTTGGCGGGATCGATGCCGTACTTCTTCATGGCATCGTTGACGACCTTGATGTCGATTTCGCCGCGATTGGCCAGCGCACGCAGTGCCTGAATCGTCACGTAGTAGCGGTCGACCTCGAAGAAGCGACGCAGCTGCTCACGGGTATCCGAACGGCCGAAGCCATCGGTTCCGAGGACATGGAAGTCGGTCGGCACCCAGGCGCGGATCTGATCGGCATACAGCTTCATGTAGTCGGTCGAGGCGATGACCGGCCCTTCGACACCGTCGAGCTGCTGGACGACCCACGGCTTCTCGCGCTTTTCATCGTAGTCGAGGAATTGCTGGCGATCGTATTCCAGCGCTTCGCGACGCAGTTCGTTGAAGCTGGTCACGCTCCAGACATCGGCAACCACGCCGTGATCTTCCGCCAGCAGCTCGGCCGCCGCTTCGACTTCGCGCAGGATCGTGCCGCTGCCCATGAGCTGAACCCGCGGCGCCTTCTTCTTGCCGGCGTTCTCGCCCGGCTTGAGCAGGTACATGCCGCGAACGATGCCCTCTTCGCTACCTTCCGGCATCTGCGGGTGCGAGTAGTTCTCGTTCATCACGGTCAGGTAGTAGAAGCAGTTTTCCTTGTCCTGGAACATCCGCTTCAGACCATCCTGCATGATGACTGCCAGCTCGTGACCGTAGCACGGATCGTAAGCGCGGCAGGTCGGCACGGTGGACATCAGGATATGGCTGTGGCCGTCCTGGTGCTGCAGGCCTTCACCGTTGATGGTGGTACGGCCAGCGGTGCCGCCGACCATGAAGCCGCGCGCCTGAAGGTCACCCGCGGCCCAGACCAGATCGCCGACCCGCTGATAGCCGAACATCGAGTAGTAGACGTAGAACGGAATCAACGGCAGGTGATGGTTGGCATAGGACGTGGCCGCCGCGATCCAGGCGGACATGGAACCGGCCTCGGTGATACCTTCCTCGAGGATCTGACCTTTCTGGTCCTCGCGGTAATACATGATCTGGCCGGCATCCATCGGCTCGTACTTCTGCCCTTCGGCGGCATAGATACCGAGCTGGCGGAACATGCCTTCCATCCCGAACGTACGCGCTTCGTCAGGGATGATCGGCACGATGCGAGAGCCCAGCTGCTTGTGCTTGACCAGGCCGTTGAGCACGCGCACGAAAGACATCGTGGTCGAGACTTCGCGGTCGCCGGTGCCCTTGAGCTGAGTGGCGAACATCTTGTCGTCGAGACCGGGAATTTCCATCGCCTCGAAGTCGTTTCTGCGCGCCGGCAGGAAACCGCCAAGCTTCTCGCGCTGGAGATGCAGATACTTCATCTCCGGGCTGTCGTCTTCGGGCTTGTAGTAGGGAATGTCGCCGCTTTCGATCTGCTGGTCGGAGACCGGGATGCCGAAGCGATCACGGAACGCCTTCAGCGCATCGACGTCCATCGACTTGATCTGGTGGGCTTCCATGTCGGCTTCGCCGTGGCCGCCGCCCATGCCGTAACCCTTGACGGTATGCGCCAGGATGACCGTCGGCCGGCCGTTGGCGTTGTTGACCGCTTCATGGTAGGCCGCGTAGACCTTCTGCGGATCGTGACCACCGCGATTGAGACGGAAGATCTCCTCGTCGGAATAGCCCTTGACCATCTCGGCGGTCTCTTCGTACTTGCCGAAGAAGTTGTCGCGGGTGTACTTGCCGCCCTGCGCCTTGTAGTTCTGGTATTCGCCGTCGACCGCCTCGTCCATGCGCTTCTGCAGCATGCCCTTGGTGTCCTGTTCGAACAGCGGATCCCACAGGCCGCCCCAGACCACCTTGATCACGTTCCAGCCGGCACCGCGGAAAACGCCCTCGAGCTCGTCGATCACGCGGGAGTTGCCGCGTACCGGGCCGTCGAGACGCTGCAGGTTGCAGTTGATGACGAAGATCAGGTTGTCGAGCTTCTCGCGGCTCGCCAGGTGCAGCGCGCCCAGGGATTCCGGCTCGTCGCACTCGCCGTCGCCCAGGAATGCCCAGACCTTGCGGTCCTTCATGTCTTCCAGCTCACGCGAATGCAGATACTTCATCACGTGGGCCTGATAGATCGACTGGATCGGCCCCAGACCCATGGAAACGGTCGGGAACTGCCAGTAATCCGGCATCAGATAGGGGTGCGGATAGGACGGCAGCGAATTACCGTCGACTTCCTGACGGAAGTTGTCCATCTGCTCCTGAGTCAGGCGACCTTCCAGGAACGAACGCGCGTAGATGCCCGGCGTCACGTGCCCCTGGATGTAAAGGAGATCACCCTTGTGGTCGCCGTTGTCGGCACGGAAGAAGTGATTGAAACCGACTTCATAAAGCGTGGCACTGGACTGGTAGCTGGCGATGTGGCCGCCCAGCCCCTTGTGCTTCTTGTTGGCCCGCAGGACCTGCACCATGGCGTTCCAGCGAATCGCCGAGCGGATCTTGCGCTCGATGAACATATCGCCGGGAATCTTGGCTTCACGATGCACGGGAATGGTGTTGCGGTGCGGCGTGGTACCGGAAAACGGCGGTGAAGAGCCATCACGACGCAGGCGGTCCGCCAACCGACTCAGAATGTATTGAGCGCGCTCTTCGCCCTCATGCTCGACGACCGAAGCCAGGGAATCCAACCACTCCGTGGTTTCGACCGGATCGAGATCTTCTCGTGTCTCCAGACTCATAGACAACTCTCCGAATGGGAAAAGGTTTGCCATTCGCCCGGCCGGGGCGGATAGCCGCAGCGGGGCTTGGGAATATGCGCTCTTCGGTGCCGGCACGGCTCTTTTGGGGCCGTTTTCCGAGATTTATTGGCTGTAATGGAATTACAGCAGGCGTGCGTGACGCGAGAAATCAGGCGAAGAAGATACCGCAAACGCTCGCATCTGCCAATTCGCGGACACATCGATTGTGCTAGGGACGGCGCGTAAATGCCGCAACTTCAGCAACTTGAAGGTCAATCTCGCAGAAGAAAGCGAGTACCGTTCCTGTAGCCAAATTACCAACATCAGGATCGCAGGCAATCCATGCGCACGATACCCCCACAAAAGCATAGCATTCAAACGATCTCCGTCAGACAACGCCGCAGATAAGCCCAGTCGAACGCGGGGCCGGGATCGGTCTTGCGCAGCGGCGCAATGTGCGCGTGGCTGGTAATCCGCGCGCTCGAGATTGCGGGGTAGCGCTGCATCAGCGCGCCCAGAACACCTGACAACGCGCGGTACTGCGCCTCCCGATAGGGCCTCTCGTCGGTGCCTTCGAGTTCGATGCCGACAGTGAAGTCATTGAGCCCTTCGCGCAGCTGCCCCTGGTGCTGGATGAGAGGCTGACGCTGGATGAAAGGCTGTCCCTGGCGCGGCAGCCTTTCATCCAGCCAGCGCGACTTGCCGGCATGCCAGGCACGACGGTCGAACGCCACGAACTGGACACACTCGCCATCGCGCCGAATCAGTAGATGCGCCGAGACCCGCAACGAGGCGATCGCGGCGAAGGCCGGATGCGCATCCAGGTCCAGCATATTGGTGAACAGCCGCTCGATGGCGTCGCCGCCGAACTCCCCCGGCGGCAGGCTGATGCCGTGCAGCACCACGGCCGATATCTCGCCCGCCGGCCGCTCATTGGCGTTGGGCGATATCACTCGGCGAGCGGAGCCCAGCCAATGGCTGTCGTTTATGGTGTTGCCACCCCCGCCGACACATTGCTTCTTCATGATTCGCCTCCGGCCTGTCCCAATCGCTCATCTCGCGGGCTGATGCCGAAATGATGGCGATAGGCGGTGGAAAAATGCGCGCCCGACGAGAATCCGTGGGCCAGCGCGATCTCCCCCACCGCCTGGTCGCTTTCACGGAGCAGCCGGCGCGCCTGTTGCAGGCGCAGGTTCAGATAGTAACGGCTGGGTACGGCCTGCAGGTGTTTCTTGAACAAGCGCTCCAGCTGACGGCGGGAAAGGCCCAGGTGCGCCGACAGTTCGTGCGTGGTCAGCGGCTCCTCGATATTGGCTTCCATCAGCGCCACGGCATCGAGAAGACTCTGCGGCGCGTGCCCCAGCCGCGAGCGCAGCGGCAACTGCTGCGGCTCGTCGGCCATGCGGATGCGCTCGCAGACGAAATGCTCGGAGATCCGCTGCGCCAGCCCGGCGCCCTGCTGCTGCCCGATCAGTGTCATCAGCATATCCATCGCCGCGGTACCGCCGCCGCAGGTGAGGCGATCACGGTCGATCTCGAACAGCTGATGAGAGACATGAATCGTCGGAAACGTCCGCATGAACGCATCGGCACTGGCATAGGGGATCGAGGCCCGATAGCCATCCAGCACGCCGGCCCTGGCCAGCCAGTGCGTGCCGCCGGCAATACCGCCCAGCGTCACGCCTCGGCTCGCCAGGCGATGCAGCCAGTGGATCAGCGACTCGCCCTCTTCTTCCGCCGTTACTACACCGCTCGGCGTGGGCGCGCAGACGAACAGCATGTCGAGATGGCGCGCATCGCTGCCGGCCACGCTCTCCGGCGAGAGGGTCAATTCCGCCACGCTCTTCACCGGCCGGCCGTCGAGTCCGAACGTGGTGGCGGTATAGAGCCGCCGCTCCGCCAGCGTGTTGGCGACGATCAGCGGCTCCATGGCGCAGGCCTGCGCCAGCAGGGAGAACCCCGGCAGCATGACGAACCCCACCTGGCGCGGGGTGCCCTGTGCATTCATGACCGACTCATGACCGATGTTTCATGCGATGGGGTCGGGCGTGATCAAACCTGGACGACGTCGAATTTCACCAGCGGATCGACCTCGGCGTCATAATCCATGTCGTCACGCTCGAAGCCGAACAGCTTGAGGAATTCGTGCTTGTAGCCGGCGTAATCGGTCAACGCGAACAGGTTGTCGCTGGTCACCTGCGGCCACAGATCCTTGCAGGCCTGCTGGATATCGTCGCGCAGTTCCCAGTCGTCCAGGCGCAGACGTCCGGCTTCGTCCACCTCGGGCTCGCCATCGGCGTAAAGGCGCTCGCCGAACAGCCGGTTGAGCTGGTCGATGGTGCCCTCGTGAACGCCCTGTTCCTTCATCACCTTGTAGACCATGGAGATATAGAGCGGCATGACCGGAATCGCGGCGCTGGCCTGCGTCACCACGGACTTGAGCACGGCCACGTTGGCGCCGCCGCCGGTCGCCTTGAGGCGCTGGTCGATTTCGCTGGCGGCGCGATCGAGATCTTCCTTCGCCTTGCCCAGCGCACCGTGCCAGTAGATCGGCCAGGTGATATCGGTACCGATATAGCTGAACGCCACGGACTTGGCACCCGGCGCCAGCACGCCCGCCTTGTCCAGCGCATCCATCCACAGTTCCCAGTCCTGGCCGCCCATGACCTCGATGGTGTCGGCCACTTCCTGCTCGGTCGCCGGCTCGACGGTGGCTTCGGTGATGGTGTCCTTGTTGGTATCGATGGCGGTCGCCGTGTAGGTCTCGCCGATCGGCTTGAGGCTGGAGCGCTTGACCTCGCCGCTGTCCGGCAGCTTGCGCACCGGGGATGCCAGCGAATAGACCACCAGATCGATCTGCCCCATGTCCTCACGGATCAGCTCGATCGCCTTGTCGCGGACTTCATGGGAGAACGCATCGCCATTGATCGACTTGCTGTAGAGACCTTCGGCCTTGGCGAACTTGTCGAACGCCGCCGAGTTGTACCAGCCGGCGGTGCCGGGCTTGGTTTCGGTTCCGGGCTTTTCGAAGAACACGCCCAGCGTATCGGCGCCATAGCCGAATGCCGCCGTGATACGCGCCGCCAGCCCGTAGCCGCTGGACGCGCCAATGACCAGCACGTTGCGGGGGCCGGCCTGCTTGCCGCTCAGGTTGGCGCGGGTGGTCTCGATCTGTTCGAGTACGTTGCGCTCGCAGCCGAGCGGATGCGTCGTGGTACAGATGAAACCGCGAACCTTGGGCTTGATGATCACGTCTAACCTCGTCTTCTACAGCGAAACGGAAAGCCCCGGCAAGTCTCGCCGGGAAATGGCATGGCTCGAATTCTAGCAGGTCGAATGCTATCCGGGCGCATTCTAACAGGGTGGTAAAAAAGGGGGCGAACTCGTGACATGGCGCCTTCGCCACAGCCCGCTGCCAGATCCCGCGTACCCGACGACGGGCGCATGCCCATCGGCTCGCCCGTGGCCCGAACCTTCCAGGCTTGTCTCGCCGCAGCGGGTATTCGAAGATAGCCCCCCGGCAAGCCGAGCCAGTCCAGAAAGCAGAGAAAGCCCCATGCACCACGAGCAAGAAATCGAAGACCTGGTCGTCCGGCGCGGCGCGCTGTGGCTGGCGCTGTCGCCACTATGGCTCGAGCGCGAGCCGCGCGAGTCCGAATACGCTCGCATGATCCGCGAGATCGAAGCCAGCGCGCTGACGCTGCAACAGCTGGAGTGGGTCTATCGGCTGGAAATGTCGCCGGTCATGGCGCGCAATCAGCTCTCCATGGCGGGTGAATGGCGCGCGTTCGACGAAACGGCGCTGCTGACGCGACTGGTGCGCCACAACCGCAAGCTCGGCGGCTGGCGCAAGGCCCTGTGGTCGTTGTTCTCGGGGTTGACGACGATGATGAGCCGGCCACGCTTCAATGAACTGGCGATCCGGCTCATGGCCGCGCGAGGCGAACGTCCGCCCGAAAGCTGAAGCCCCGCGGTAATCGAGACCGGACGAACCGAGGCCGGACAGGCTATCCGTGCAAGACGCCGGCCAGCGCGTCTGATGGAAGAACGGCGCTGGCTCAGGCCGAGAACGGCGTCTCCAGCGCGTCCTCGATGGCACGATGCAGCGATCGCGGCACGGCGCGCGGCCCGAAGCGACGAATGACCTGCCCGTCGCGCCCCACCAGAAACTTGGTGAAATTCCACTTGATCGGCGTACTCCCCAGCACGCCGGGCGCCTGGTGCCGCAGATACATGAACAGCGGATGCGCCTCGCCCCCGTTGACCTTGACCTTTTCCATCATCGGGAACGTGACCGCGTAACGCTGTTCGCAGAACGTGGCGAACATGGCCGAGGATTCCGGCGACTGGCGTCCGAACTGGTTGCAGGGAAACGCCAGCACGGTGAACCCCTGGTCGCGATATTGGCGATAGAGCTTTTCCAGCCCCTCCATCTGGGGCGTGAAACCGCAGCGGCTGGCGACATTGACGACCAGCAGCACCTGGCCGCGCAGCGCGCGCAGATTGAAGGGTTCGCCGGCATGTGTCCGGCAGTCTTGCGTATATAACGACATCGATGAGTCGACCCGAGGAACGCTAGTGTCAAATCGTGGGAACCGAAGCGCGAACGCAAGGCATCGCGCTTGTTCTGAACACGGGCGCCTGATTCAGAAAGCCGGTCCGGCCAAAAGAGTGCCACGCCAGCCGCGACTTCACCAGTGATCGAGCGAGACGGCCTTCGACAATGCCACCCGCGTGTCCGGCGTCGCCTTTTCCAGCGCCAGCGCCTCCGGGATCGGCAACCAGCGTACGGCGGCGACCTCCTCCGGCTGCAGGCGAAGCGCTCCATCGTAGCTCACCCAGTAGAGGCTGCCGTAGAGATTCAGCCCGGCCTCCTGGAACATGAATTCGCCACCGGACATCAGCTCGACGCCGCGAATGCCGAGCTCCTCGAACAGCTCCCGCCGCGCTGCCGGCCGGGACGCCTCGCCCGCGCCTACCACGCCGCCCGCGGCCAGATCGAACCAGCCCGGATGCGTCTCCTTGATCGATGTTCGCTCCTGCACGCAGATCTCGTCCTTGCCATTGCGCACGACGATGTACGTCGCCCGATGCCAGCAGTTCAACTGCCGCATCGTGACACGCGAGGCGCTGCCGCAGGGCCGGTTGCGCGGGTCGACGAGCTGCACCTGCTCGTCGGCGATGACCCGCTTGTTCACTGAAAACGGGCTCATGGAAAACGTGCTCATGGGGAGGCCTGACGATCGAAAACGGAACCGCAGCGTATCACGGGTGGCTTCGACCCGATCCACTGGCGGTATGTGGCACCGTCGGCATGCCGCATTGGTCGAAGGGAGCACACGGCGGCGAATGTCCGGTTTATGCTCGAGTCAGCCCACTCGGAGAATTCACATGGCCGACCATGCGCCCCGCATCGAACTGACCACACATCGGGTCGAGAATCAGCCTGCCCCCGAGCCAGAACGCGACCTGTGGCGAGACGACCGCCCGTTGCGCGAGACAGTGTCGCACTTCGCCCCGGACTGGGTGAGCGAGCGTCTGGCACCGCTGGGGCAGCGCCTGGGCTCTGCAGAAGTCGAACGCTGGGGCGAGCAGGCCAACCGGTTCCCGCCCCAGTTGCACGCCTTCGACCGTCACGGCCGGCGCCTGGACGAGGTCGACTATCACCTCAGCTACCACTCGCTGATGGCGCTCGCGATTGGCGAGGGCTGGCACGCCGTCGCCTGGGAACGCGAGCATGACGGCGGGCACCAGGCGCACGCCGCCGCCCTCTATCTGTTGACCCAGGCCGAACCCGGCTTCTGCTGTCCGATCACCATGACCCACGCCGCCATGCCCGTGCTGCGCCATCTGCACGGTGGCGAGGCTTGGCGAGCCCGGCTGCTGGGCCGAGAGTACGAACCTGCGGCCATCCCCGCCTGGCACAAGACGACCAACACCTTCGGCATGGCCATGACCGAAAAGCAGGGCGGCAGCGACGTCCGCCGCAACAGCACGCAGGCGCGGCCGGTGTCATCGCCCGGTTCCGGCGAGTGGTATCGGCTCGAGGGGCACAAGTGGTTCTGCAGCGCACCGATGTCGGATGCCTTCCTGACGCTGGCCCAGACCGACGACGGGCTCTCCTGCTTCCTGGCGCCGCGGTTCACGCCGGAGGGTCAGCGCAACGCCATCGAGATCCAGCGGCTCAAGGACAAATGCGGCAATCGCGCCAACGCCTCGGCGGAGATCGAATACGCCGGCGCCTGGGCGCAGCTGGTCGGCGAACCCGGTCGTGGCGTGCCGGCCATCCTGGAGATGGTGCAACAGACGCGGCTCGATGCGGCCACCGCGCCGGCTGGCATGATGCGCCAGGCAATGCGGGAAGTCTGGCACCACGTTCAGGAGCGCCTGGTCTTCGATCGTCGGCTGTCCGACCAGCCTCTGATGCAGCGTGTCGTCGCCGATCTGGAGATCGAGACCGAGGCCAGCCTGCTGCTGGCGATGCGAGGCGCCCGTGCCATGGACCGCACCGCGGACGACGAGCACGAAGCCGCCCTGGCCCGCCTGCTCCCCGCGCTGGCCAAGTTCTGGCACAACAAGCGCTGCCCCGCGTTCATGGCCGAGGCGATGGAATGCCTGGGCGGCATCGGTTACGTCGAGGAAACGCCGCTGGCCCGGCTCTATCGCGAAGCCCCGGTCAACTCGATCTGGGAGGGCTCCGGCAACGTCATCTGCCTGGACGTGCTGAGGATCCTGGAACGGCACCCGGCCAGCATCGAAGCGTTGCGACAGGAACTCAACCTGGCCCGGGGCCACCATCCCGCCTTCGATGCCGCCGTCGACTCGGTCGGCGACCGACTGACGGCCAGCGCCGAACGGCTGCAGGCCGAGGCGCGCTGGCTGGTCCAGTGCATGGCGCAGACGCTGCAGGCCGCCCTGCTGATTCGTCATGCCCCTCATGCCATCGCCGACACCTTCTGCATCACGAGGCTTGCCAGCGCGTCGCCGATTTTCGGTGTACTGCCGGCCAACGCTCCCGTGCCGGCAATCCTCGAGCGTCTGAAGGAAAGTGTCTGAATGACAAGGAAAGCGTTGAATGAAGTGAGCCGCCCGGACGCAGACTCAGCCCAGCGCCACACGAGCCGCCAACCCCAGCAGGACGATGCCCGTCAGGCGGTGTATCCACGCCGCGTGTCGCTGCAGCCACGGCAGCACACGGGAGTGGGATAGCAACAGCGCCACCAGCACGTACCAGCCGCCGTCCACCAGCGTGGCGGTGGCCACGATCAGCCAGCGCCCGGCCATACTCAGATCGGCGCTGACGAACTGACTCAACAGTGCGACGAAGAACACGATCAGCTTGGGATTGCCCAGCGCCACCAGCAGGCCATCGCGCATGGCGCGGCGCCAGTCGCTCGCCCGCTCGGCAACGTTGAAGCCGCCGTTACCGCTGGCCCGGAGAGCCTGAATGCCCATCCAGGCCAGATAGAGCGCGCCGCCCCAGGTCACCAGCCGATACAGCCAGGGCTGGTGAACGATGACCGCCGCCAGCCCCAGCACGGTCAACCCCGCGTAGAGACCGACCCCCAACGCATGGGTGACACCGGCGATCACGCCACACCAGCGGCCGCCACCGACCGTGTTCTGCATGACCATGGCCAGGCTGGGACCCGGCGACATGGCACCCAGAGCGCAAACCGCCAAGAGAGACAACCAGAGTTGCAACGACACGTCGACTTCCTGTTTCCGCCATTGAAATCCGCGCATCGACTATACCTGACGCTTGCCGCCCGGCCGACTCCGCGAGGCACCGACCAACGAGCGATCGCAGGATTTCCAGCGGCACGGGCACTTTACAGCGTCTACGCTGTCATACGCACTCAGGCCCATAATCCATCAGGGAGGTGAAACATGAGCCTATTCAAGCGTGAAGACCGTGAAGCCCGTACCGATCGCATTCGTGCCGATCTGGACGATATCGGCGATCAGGCCCAGGCACTGGGACGTGACCTGCGAGACGACACACAAGACGCGATCGAAGAGGCACGACTGCAGAGCGAAGCGCAATATGCTCGCATGGCGGACCAGGCCCGCCAGCGCAATCGCCGGGTCAAGCGTTCCGCCAATCAGTCGGTCAATGAGTGCGACCGTTACGTGCGTGAACATCCGTGGTCCAGTATCGGGGCAGCCACGCTGGCCGGCGCCGTGATCGGCCTGTTGATTGGCCGTCGCTAGCCTTTCCGACGCCCCGCCAAGCGGGGCGTTCTGTTTTCCGGTTACGTCTAAACCATAGTTTCAATCTTTAACTGCAATTAAACATTCCAATCAAGGCTGTGGAAACTTGAGAACGATAGTCGTTTAATCGCATGACACCTGAATTCAGGAGACCGAGATGAACGCTAACAAGTGGCAAACGATCGACGTTAAAAACATCGATAAATCAGCGAGATCACTGCACGCCTGCTCACTGGATCCGTCCATTCGCTGCCTGGCCGAGTTGCGCGCTTCGCAGATCAACGGTTGCCTGAGCTGCACGCATTTCCGTCGCGAGCAGGCCGAAGCGCTGGGTATCTCCTCCAGCAAGCTGCAGGCGCTGGCCGCTTGGGCAGAGTCCGACGAGTTCAATGAGCGCGAAAAAGCCGCATTGGCCTGGTGTGAGTCCTTCACCCACTTTCGCCCCGCCAATCCGGCCACGCGCAAACTGGCGCTGAATGCGTTCTCCCCGCGGGAACTGGCGGATCTGACCATGGCGATCGAAATGACCAGCGCACTGAGCCGCGCCATGCGCCGCGCAGCGGTCTAGCAAGACTCCACGCCAAGTTTCATCTCGGCTCGCTCTCGTCAATTACGGGAGCGAGTTTTTGGCGTCTGGCGTTCGACTTTTGGCCTTCATTGCCAAACGCTCATGCATCGTTTTTCCACTTCCCCCCCTATTTCACCCCTTATCCCGCACGTCGCCCCGAAGCCGCAGCCTGCAGATAAAAGAACCGGTCAGGCAATGTGAGCGACGCGATCGTGCAGGCACCCCACCACGTGGCCCTCGCTGGCCAACGCCGGCTTGTCGAGCACGGTCACCCAGCCTCGGGCGAGCTTGATCACTCCTTCTTGGCGGAATGCCGTCAACGTCCGGCTGACATGGACCGGCGACAGACCGAGCGCATCGGCAAGCTGCTGTTGGGACAACGGCAAGCGAAAGCACTCGCCCGGATGGTCATCGTTATATTGCAGGCGGCAGAATATCTTGAGCAGCAAATAGGCCACACGCTGGCGAGCGCTGCGACGCGAGAGATGCACCAGCCGCTCGCTCAGCACGGCCTGCCGATAGGAACAGACCGCAAAGCAGACCGACATGAGACTCGATGATTCACGAAACAGGTCCAGCAATTGGCGGTTGGCGATGGTTCGAATCTCGCCGTCTTCCAGCATGGCAACGCTGGAGAGCCGATACTTGAACGAGAATTCATGTAAACCGATGATATCGCCGGGTAGAAATATGTCGAGGATGTGCCGCGTGCCATCCTCCATGTAGCGAAACGAATAAGCCCACCCTCGTCGCAATGCGCAGAAATCACGCACAAGGTCGCCCTCGTGCCAAATCACCTGTCCCTTGGTGGCATCAATCGCAGTACCTTCCAGTGCGTCGAGCTGACGACGGTCATTTTCAGAAAGTGTTGCGTAGCGACTGAAATGGTGGGCAATACAGCCATCCTGCTGACCCATTCGCTCGTGCCTTCTTAAATTTTTCAGGCATGACAGCATGTTAGCGAAAGGAGGTACATAACACCGGTTAGATAGGCAGGGTAAATACGGCAACGGGAATGTTCTAGGCGTCTACGACGAGGCTTTTCAGAACATTCAACGCCGATCCGATACCATCCAGAAATGACTATCCAAGAATGGACAGTGCGAAAATTATATTTTGAAACGAGGGACCAACCGATACATTAACCAATAACAACTCCATGATCTGGCCGCCTTGAAAGCGCCACTTGTGGCCAGGCTGCCAGACCATGTAAGGAAAGCCGACTCGCCAAGGCAAGGCCCGTCGAGCCTCGAAAAGACCGTCACCCCGCCGTGCGATTCAAGGTGCCGATCAGATAGAGATCGTGCAGGTAGGCGTCGAGCCGGGAAATACCATGCGTCATGGCGATCACGGCGTAGATGAGCAACATCAGAATCCATTCGCTGTTCATCCAGGCCAGCGACGCCACCGGAACCTGATAGGCAATCGTGTAGAGGCTGAGCCCGCCGAAGAACATCACCACCAGGCAATTGATCAGCACCAGCGACAACAGCACCGGACGACTGTCGCTGACGGGCGGGTTGGTCTGCCAGGAGAGCGGATGACGCACGCGAACCTGGCCATTGGAGACGATCCGACGCTGGCGGCGCAGCAACGCCGCCAGGTACTGCGATGCATCGGGGCGGGAAGCCGCAGAAAGCGCAAGGCGTTTGTCGAAACGCGCGCCGAACAGCCGGCCGACGAGATCCAGCAACCCCTTGGACTCGCCCGTTGCCGCATACTGCTCTGCCTGTCGCGACAGCTGGCCAAGCGGGCTGTCGTCAAGCGTACGGCGCTCGTCATCCTCGAAGTTCTGGGCGTAATAGATGTCGTAGACCTGATAGACGGAGATCGCGACGCCCAGGAAAATCAGCAGGTACATCAATACGCTCAGCATGCTTGTCTACTCTCCTCAGCCTTCCCGTCGAGAGCGGCATCATAGCAAGTGGACGTCGAAACAAGCCATGCCCACCGGTGCGACAACGGGTCACCGCGATCGCAACCCGTCGGGCAGCCCGCCGGGATCGCCGGTGGCCCGCTCATCAGCGCGCCCGGCCGAACATCGTTCGGCTTCAGCCAGCTTCCCTGACGTCATCTCCCGCCAGCAGACGACGGTAGAGCTGCACGTAATCCTGCGCCATCCGTCTGGCGGTAAACCGTGCCATGAATGCCTCGCGAACGCGGCGGCGGTCCAGCTCGGGTAGCCGCTTCACCGCCTCCACTGCCTGGTCGTGAGAGTCGACGACGAAACCGCTGACACCCTCCTCGACGATCTCCTCGACGGCGCCGTTGCGCCAGGCGATCACCGGCGTCCCGCAGACCATCGCCTCGATCATGACCAGGCCGAAAGGCTCCGGCCAATCGATCGGAAACAGCAGCGCCCTGGCATCGCCGAGCAACCGTTGCTTCTGGCGATCGTTGACCGGGCCGATGTGCCGAATGTCCTCGTCGAGCTGCGGCAGCACATGCCGGTCGAACCACAGCGGATTGCCGACATCGATATCGCCCGCCAGACGCAGTGCATGGCCGCTGGCCCGCGCCACGTCGATAGCGCGATCCGGACGCTTCTGATCGGTCATCCGGCCGATGAAAGCCAGATAACCTCCTTCCCCCTTACCTACGTTAAAGCGCGCCGGATCGAGACCGTGGTAGACCGTTCCTTGACGGTTCGACTCCGGAATCGCGGCGCCCTGCGCGCGGGAGATCGCCGCTACGGGCAAATCGGGGAAGCCCGCGAAGAAAAGCTGGCGATCCAGTTCGTCCACCCGCCAATGGATGGTGGTCAAGCTGTGGCGACGCCGATCACCCAGCACCGCGGCGTGACAGAACTCGCCGTGACAGTGGATGACGTCGAACTCGTCCAGATGCTGGCGCAGCTGTTCGAGCACCAGCGATTCCAGAACGCCGGGGACGCCCGGCGGCACGTTGCTCCGGCGCCGTTGCCACTCGCTCAGGCTCGGTGACGTCTTAAGATGACGCGCGCTGGTATGACTGTCCGATGGGGCCAGGAGGGTCACATCATGGTTCATCGCCACCAACGCCTCGGTCAGATCGTGGACGATGCGTTCGGTGCCGCCGTTATCCACCGGCGGCACCGGAAAAATGACCGGGGCGACCTGAGCGATGCGTAATCGCGCTTCGAAGGCCATGGCAAGAACATTCCCTGTTCAGGTGAAAAGGATTTCATCATGCATATCGTACATGTGGCACTGCAGGGCTGCCTGCGTGGCAGCGATGTCGAGTATGGCATCACGGCCGACACCGGCGGCCATATTCGCTATCTGCTGGAACTGGTCGAGGCCTCGGCGCAGGATCCGGCGATCGAGCGCATCACCCTGGTCACTCGCGCTTTCGACTGCGACTTCAGCGAGCTGGACTACCGCTGCTCGAGCGAAACCGTCGGCCCCAAGGTGACGCTGGTTCGGCTGCCGACCGAGCACTCCGGCTATCTCCCCAAGGAGCAGCTGTGGCAGGAGCTGCCCTCGTTCATCGAGGCCTTCGAACGCTGGCTGGCAACGCTGCCGGCCCCGCCGGACGCCCTGCACGCCCACTACGCCGACGCGGGTGAAGTCGCCGCGGCAATTGGCGCCCGTCATCGCCTTCCGTTCGTGTTCACCGCCCACTCCCTGGGACGCGGCAAGCTTAAATGCCTGGCCGATGACGGCAAGGGGATCGACATCGAGACACAGCGCGTGCTGCAGCGGCGCATCGCGTTCGAAGAGCGCGCCATCAGCAAGGCCTCGCTGATCATCGCCAGCTCCCGCGACGAAGCCGAGGTGCAGTACGCCGACTACCTGCACTACGACGCCGGCCGCATTCGGGTGATCGCGCCCGGCAGTCACCTGGCCGATTTCACCGGAGCCACGTCCACTCCCGCGGTAGAGACGATGCTGGGCCAGTTCCTGCACGATCCCGACAAGCCGGCCATCCTGGCCATCGCGCGGCCGGTCACGCGCAAGAACCTGGCGGCCCTGCTACGAGCCTTCGGAGAGAACGAGGCACTGCGCGAAAAGGCCAACCTGGTGATCGTCGCCGGTGTCCGTGATCGCATCGATGCGCTGGAACCCGAACTCGCCGACAACCTGCGAGAACTGCTGGAGCTGATCGACGACTACGATCTCTACGGGCAGGTCGCGTATCCGCGGCATCACGCCCCCGAGGACGTGCCGGCCTTCTACGCCTGGGCCCGCGAACGCGGCGGTGTGTTCGTCAATCCGGCACTCAACGAGCCGTTCGGCCTGACCCTGCTGGAAGCTTCCGCGGCGGGCCTTCCGCTGATCGCCACGGACAGCGGCGGCCCCAACGACATCATCGAGCAGTGCGGCAACGGCATTCTGGTCAACCCACGCCATACCGAGCAGATTGCCGAACAGACGCTTGCCCTGGTCGAGGACCGTCCACGCTGGCTTCGCATGGCCCGCAACGGCCGGGAAGCGATCAAGGCGTTCGATTGGCAGCGCCACACGCAGCGCTACCATGACCTGCTCACGCGGCTCTGCCGGTCGCACTCGCCGTCGAAGCCACTGGCAAAGGTGCCGGCGCCGAGGGCGCTGCTGGTCTGCGACATCGACAACACGCTGACTGGCTCCTCGGCCGGCATTCGCGCCTTCAACGCCTGGTATCGGACGCAATTCCGGCTGGGGTTCGGAGTCGCCACCGGGCGCAGCTTCCATAGCGCCCTGTCGATTCTGGAGCAGGCCGGCATCCACTATCCGCAGTTGATCATCTCGTCGGTTGGCTCCGAGATTCACTACCTGGATGCCAACGGCGTGACCTATTACCAGGACCATGAATGGTCGGAGCAGATCGATCGCTGCTGGCAGCAGGAGGCGATTCAACAGGCACTGCTCGATTTCCCGGGACTGACGCCGCAGGGCGCGCTGGAGCAGCGTCGGCACAAGTTGAGCTATTTCAGCGACGGCGATCCCGGCCTCGTCGCCGATATCCAGGCGCATCTGCAGGCCCAAGGCCTGGCATCGACGGTCATTCACAGCCATGGGCGCTACGTCGATATCCTACCGGTCGATGCGTCCAAGGGGCTAGCGGTCGAACACGTACGCCAGCGCCTGAAGATCGACCGCCAGTCGCTCTATGTCGCCGGCGACTCCGGTAACGATCTCGACATGCTGCGCTCGTCCCCGTGTTCGATCGTGGTCGCCAACCACAGCGACGGCCTGCTCGACGCGCCGGGCATGAAGCACGCCTATGCCGCCGGCGCCACGCACGCCCTCGGCATCATCGAAGGGGTCAGGCATTTTCAGCGGCGTCACGCGCCGGGAGATCTCGCCTCATGAAGCTGAGCGCACTGACGCTGGTTCGGCACCGCCGCGAACATCTCGTCAACCTGATGCTGAGCCTCGACGCCCAGCATCATCGCCCGGACGAGCTGGTCATCGCCTGGATGCAGCCCGAACCCGAGACGAACCTGCCCGCCACGCAGTTTCCCGTCAGGCACGTCATGGTGGAGGGCGATGCGCTGCCCCTGGCGCGGGCGCGCAATGCGGCAGTGGCCGCGGCTCGCTTCGAGGCGCTGGTGTTTCTCGATGTCGACTGCATCGCCTCCCCGACATTGATCGAGCGCTATCATCACGCCCTGCGCCAACGCTCGGCGCTTTACCTGGGGGAAGTGCACTACCTGCCGGCCGATGCCGTACGCCGTCGGGCCGATGGCACGCTGGACCGGGAGCGTCTGGCGAGACTGGGCGAGCGGCACCCGGCGCGACCGGCCATCGAGGCCGACGAGATTCGTCCCGAGCCGGACCCCGGCAACCTGTGGGGACTCTCGTTTGCGCTGATGCGCGAGGATCATCTGCGAGCCGGCGGCATGGACGAGGAATACGTCGGCTACGGCGGCGAGGAGACCGACTACGCCTGGCGGCTGGCGGCGGCCGAGGTGTCCTTCCACTGGGTCGGAGGCGCGTTGGCGTGGCACCAGCATCATCCGCTGTATGCCCCGCCCTGGCCCCACTTCGACGCCATCATTGCCAACGCGCGGCGCTTCCATCGGCGCTGGCAACACTGGTGCATGGATTACTGGCTGGAGCAGTTTAGCGAAGCCGGCGCGATCGACTGGTCCCCCTCCGCCGATCGCATCGAGGTGCTGCGCCGCCCTGGCGAACAGGAAATCGCCGCCGCGCGTCTGCCGGCCAGCGCGCGCTACGGCTGATACCTCTCGCTGGCAACCGAGCGCCTATCATCCAGGGAAGTGACGCGATCGGGAAAACTTTCATTGGCTTCGTTAGCCGGCTGCCCCGTCGTGGTTCCCTCCCACAGCCGGTCGACGCAGCGCTCGAGCCACTGTGCAGCGCGACGGGCGGCATCGGCCGCGTAGAGCTCGCTGAGCCGGCTGATATCCAGAGCTCGCGCCTGCTCGAGAATCGCCTGCCAGCCGGCGAAGTCGGCAGGCCATACCGGCATGTCGACCGCCGCGCCCAGCTCGGCCAGCCGCTCGGCCTTGCGGGTCTGCTCGCCGAAGTAGCGCCATTCCGGCGCGACGATATACGGCCGTTCCAGCATCGCGATCTCATGCACCGTGTTGTCCCCCGCGGAGGCCAGCACGATGTCGCTGGCAGCCAGGTAGTCCACCACGTTGTCGACCCAGCCACGGTTGATCAGGTTGGCGAAATCGGTCTCGTGGCCTTCCAGGCGTAGCGGCCCGATGGTCAGAAACAGCGTCTCGGGTGCCGCCCGCGCCGCCACCGTCAACGGGGCATAGGGCGTACCCGAACCGCCACCGCCGGTCAGCGCCACCACGATCTCCCGTTCCGGGTCCAGCCCCAGCCGCTGGCGCGCCTCCTCCCGGCTCGGCACCTGGGGCGCCGTGGTACAGAGCCCGCCACTGTAGAAGGTCTTTCTGCGCAGCGCATCGGGATAGTCGGCCTGCTCGAGACGTTCATCATAAGGGGCCAGCATGCCGACACAGGCTTCGTAGGCCCCCTGATGCCCAGGATCGTTGCGGTCGCCATGCATGCGAATCTTGACCGCCGGAATGCTGGCGATACGGGACAGCAGCGCCAGTTCCGCCGAGACATCGATGACGAACAGCCCGGCATCGATGTCATCGAGATGATCGATGATCCGGCGCATGGTCTGCCGCATCTCGACCACCCCCATCGGCACGCAATGCATGACCGAGGGCGTCGGCTGCTCGAACAGAGCCTGCGTCGGGACATCGGCGCCGATCATGTCGGGCAGCTCGACCATGTCGATCTCTCGCTCGAAACCATCGAACAGCGACGGGTCGGCGGTCATGACGCTGACCGGCCGGTCCGGGGAAAACTCGCGAATGATCGCCATGGTCCGCCGCGCATGGCCCCGGCCCTGGTGGTGAACGAAAAAGCTGATCGGTTTTTTCATGACACAGTCCCTGTCGAAGATGATTCCCACGCCCGGAGGTAGCCGCCGTTGCTGATGATCCTCCCGATACGAAAGCCGGGCCCGCTAAAATTCGACCCATCTGCCCCAAAAGTCCGGTACTCGTTCGTGAAACAGGCGCTCGGATTAACCCAGATAAATAAGCGCATCGTTCAGGCCGCCTCCCCGATCCGAGTTGTTCTGCCGGTTCCCACGCAGTGAATGTCGCTCAGCGAACGACACGCAGCGAACGATGCTCCAATAGCGACTCTTCTCATGGATGAGCCGATGCCGTCTGCGGCGGCGTCCACCTGCTCGACTGGACAAATCTCTCCCACGAACTTCGCCGCCGCTACCTGGCCCAGCGGCGGACCGTTCCGGGCGGGCGTCATATCACGACGCCAACCTCGGCGTCAGCGTCGCCGCCTATCTCGCCGTGGGCGGGTGCGCGCCGCTGGTCGCCCACGAGGACGTCAAGCTCGTCGGCACGTTGCAGCGGCACGGCTTCACCATCGACTGGTTGCAGACCATGCGGGTCAAGACCAGTGCCCGGCGCGAATCCAGAGCCCCCGAAGGCCTGGGCGCGCGGCTGCGTTCACTCGAGGAAAATCGCGCCAGCGACACCCGCCGTCTCCGATCACGACGTTCTGCCCTGTAGGCCGGGCCGGCGTGCGCCCACCGCGGCTTTGCGCTCAGAACAGCGGCTTTGCGTTCAGAACAGGAAAGCAACGCCGAATGGCGGCAGACGCAACTGCCCTTCCTGGATCAGCGCCTCGGATGAAGACGTTTCGCCCAGATGGTAGCCGGTTGTTCGCGCCGAGAAGGGCGACAGCTGCAGCGTCACGGTGTCGGCCGAGAAGTTGTAGACGCAGAGGACCTTGGCCTCCCCTTCCCCGCGTTCGAACGTCAGCACGTTGTCCTGAACATCGAACAGCGTCGTCTCTCCACCGCGCAGCGCCGGCGTCGCCTTTCGCCACTTCAACAGGCGGCGGTATTCGTTGAGCAGCGAAGCGTCATCGGCATCCTGACGTTGAACGGCCAGCGCGAGATGTTCGGCAGGCATCGGCAACCAGGCGCTGCGCGCTCGGGTAAAGCCGCCGTTGGGAAGGTCGTCGGTCCAGGGCATCGGCGTGCGGCAGCCATCTCGTCCCAGGATGTTGGGGTAGTTGGCGATGCCGTAAGGGTCGCGCAGCTGCTCGAAGGTCAGTTGCGCCTGGGTCAGCCCCAGCTCGTCGCCCTGGTAGATGCAGCAGGCGCCGGGCAGCCCGACCAGCAGCGCGGCCAGCAGCCCATCGAGGCGCCGCTCGAGCCCCTCGTCGAACTGCCCGTGCCCGGACCAGCGCCCCTTGAGCCGGGGGAAGTCATGGGTGCCGAACGTCCAGCACAGCCGGTTGTGAGGGAACAGCGCCAGGCAGCGCGACAGCAGCGTATGCAGGGTCTCGGCGGTGAACGGTCTATCGGTCACCAGCGAGGCGTTGTAAGCGAGATGCAGCCGTCCCTCCTCGACGTACGCCGCCGCATCGGCGATCGAATCCTCGGTGGAGGATATCTCCCCCAGCAGCAGCGTACCGGGATACTCGTCCGCCAGCGCGCGCAGCTCGGGCAGCATCTCCAGCGTCTCGGGGCGGCTGACCGTGCCGGCGTTGATGGTATCGAAGTAGGGGTCGGTAGCTCCCGCGCCGGCCGGTCTTGGCGCATCCGACGGACGGGGCGGGTTGTCGGCCAGGGTGCGATCGTGAGCGTAGAAGTTGACCACGTCGAGCCGAAAGCCGTCGACGCCGCGCTCCAGCCAGAAGCGCCCCGTCTCCAGCACAGCGGCGCGCACGTCGGGGTTGTACCAGTTGAGATCGGGCTGCGAGGCGAGAAAGTTGTGAAGGTAGTACTGGCGGCGCTGCTCATCGAAGGCCCAGGCCTCGCCGCCGAAAGTGGCCCGCCAGTTGTTGGGCGGGCCGCCGTCCTCGGCCGGCTCCGCCCAGACATACCAGTCAGCCTTGGGATTGTCGCGACTCGAGCGGCTCTCCTGGAACCAGGGATGCTGATCGGAGGTGTGATTCCAGACCTGATCCATCAGCACCTTGAGCCCGGCGTCGTGGGCTTCCGTCACCAGCGCCTCGAAGCTCGCCATATCGCCGAACATCGGCTCGATGGCACAGTAGTCGCTGACGTCGTAGCCAAAATCTTCCATCGGCGAGCGGACGAACGGGCTGATCCAGATGGCATCCACGCCCAGCGCGGCGATATACGGCAGCCGCTGGCGAATGCCGTCGAGATCGCCGATACCGTCGTCGTTGGCATCCATGAAGCTGCGCGGATAGATCTGGTAGATCGCGGCATCGTTGCGCCAGTCTCGGGTCATCGTGGGGGCTCCTCGGTGGGTCATCCTCATGCACGGGTCGTCTTAGCGTAGAAGACCGGCCAGCGTCGAAGACCGACGATGTCGCCGGTCGGCCGCAGGCTCGATCGACGACGCGGTCGTTCGCGCCGTGCTCGGCGGTTCTCGAGCGTTCTCTCAACGGTTCTTCCAGCGACTATTTCAGCAGTTCTTTCCAGCAGTGCTTTCCAGCAGCGCTTTCCAGCAGATCTTGCAGCAGCGCTATCAGCGGCTCTTCAACCGTTCCGGGTTGGCGCGGAATCGGCCAGGTCGGCCAGGAGCACACCCCAGGGGCCCAGTCGGCAGGAGGTCTCCAGGCCGGCCGCGTGGCCCACCCCTTCCACCGGGCGCAGGTTGCCGAACGGTTCGAGATCCACGTCGATCGCTCGATCGGAGACGTTGAACAGGCAGAGCAGGCGCTGCTCCTGCGATTCTCGCAGCAGGCCGAATAGCGGGTCGTCGTACGTCAGTATGGTGGTCCTGCCAGCCTTGAGCGCGGGCTGCAACGTGCGCCAGCGCAGCAGACAGCGCCAGTGGTTGAGCATCGAATCCGGATCGGACTGCTGTCTCGCGACGCTCCGCTGATAATGCGCCACCGGTATCGGCAACCACGGCTCGGCGCGACTGAAGCCCGCGTTGGCGTCACCGTCATCCCAGGGCATCGGCGTGCGCGAGCCGTCGCGCCCCTTGAGCGTGGGGTACATGGTTCGGCCGAACGGATCCTTGAGCTTCTCGGGGGGAATGTCCTCGGGAATCCTCGCCTCTTCCAGGCCGAGCTCGTCCCCCTGCCAGAGGCAGAACGAGCCCGGCAACACCAGCAGCAGCGTCGCCATCATGCGATAGAACGCGGGCGGGTAATCCTCGTCGGCAGCGCCCCACTGGGAACGTAGCCGCCCGAAGTCGTGATTGCCGACGATCCAGCAGACGCCCTCCTCGCCGAACGCATCCAGCGCCCGGCTCACCACCTCGCGCAGCCGGCCGGCCCGCATCCGCTCCTCGAACAGCAAGGCGCCGTGATAGGCCAGGTGCAGACGACGATCGTCCGCGGTGTACTCGGCGGCGAGCTGGATGGAGTCTTCGGCTTCGATCACCTCCCCCAGCAGCACCACGCCGGGATACTCATCGACCAGTTCGCGCAGCGGCGCGAGCCGTTCCAGTGTTTCCGGCCGGCAGAAACTGTTGACCAGCAGCTGCTCCGCCAGCGGATTGTCCATCGAGACGCCGTCGGGCACCCCGGATCCTTCTTCCCGTGGCGGGTTGTCTCGTAGTTCCGGGTGATGACAGAAGAAATTGACCGCATCCAGACGCATCCCGTCGATGCCAGCCTCCAGCCAGTAGCGGGCCGTGTCGAGTACCGCATCCCGCATGTCGTCGTTGAACCAGTTCAGATCCGGCTGGCTGGCGAGGAAATTGGCGTAGTAGTACTGCTGGCGCGTTTCGTCATAGTGCCAGGCGGACTCGCCGGAAAACGAAGAGCGCCAGTTGTTGGGCGGGCCACCGTCTTCTGCAGGATCGGCCCAGACGTACCAGTCCGCCTTGGGATTGGCGCGGCTGGCGCGGCTTTCCACGAACCATCTGTGCTGGTCCGACGTATGGTTCCAGACCATGTCCAGAATGACGCGAATCCCCCGGCGGTGGGCGAGATCGACCAGCCGGGTGAAATCCTCCCGGGTGCCGAACAGCGGCGCGATCTCGCGTTCGCCGGTCACGTCGTAGCCGAAATCGTCCATCGGCGAGACGAACACCGGCGTCAGCCAGATCGCATCCACGCCCAGCGAGCCGATGTAGTCCAGACGCTGAATAATGCCTTGCAGGTCGCCAATGCCGTCGTCGTTGCTGTCCTGGAAGCTCCAGGAGGACAGTTGATAGATGACCGCGCCGCCCCACCAGTCGATTTTCGGCTCGCCAGCGGCATCGTGGAGCGAGGCACGACGATTGACGATGGGATCTCGCCACCAGGGCCTAGACTTCATCCGCGACTCCCGTCTCCCCAGGGAAGATAACGGTATACTTCTCGGCTTTGCGCATCCGTTCGCCTCCTTTCATGGGTTGCGCCCCCTATCCACGGATGGAGCCATGGGTTGCGACACGGACTGCGCTCTCCTATCGACGAGCGCTGAGGGATCAACCGGTCCCCGTGAATCGAACCCCGCGAAAAGCGCCTGCAGTCTGTCAGGCTCGACATAAGCCAGTTCTGCCTCTTCTCCCCTTTACCCCAGTGGTTTAATACCTCCCCTCTTTTCGCACAAGCGCAACAATTAACCTGGATCACAATCAGAACTTCCCGAGCAATTGGGTCTTGTAAACAACGACTTGCGCCTAACTAAAACTAACCTCAATTAGGGCTAAATAAAAACAATGTTTCCTAATCACACTTAATAACATTTAAAAACCTGATTAGCTCGACCCAGTATGAGATTCCACTATCTTGAATATCGATGGCGATGCCATCGTTTATACCGAACCTAAGGAAAGGGAGAATCTGAAATGACAAACCGTAATCCCGGTAATTTTCAGAATGATCGTGAAAAGGCTTCGGAAGCCGGTCATAAAGGCGGCCAGGAAAGTTCCGGCAACTTCAAGAACGATCCCGAGAAGGCTGCAGAAGCTGGCCACAAGGGTGGCCAAGAGAGTTCCGGTAATTTCAAGAATGACCCCGAAAGAGCTGCCGAAGCTGGCCACAAGGGTGGTCAGGAGAGTTCCGGTAATTTCAAGAACGATCCTGAAAGAGCTGCCGAAGCTGGTCACAAGGGCGGTCAGGAGAGTTCCGGCAACTTCAAGAACGATCCGAAGAAGGCCTCCGAGGCTGGCCACAAGGGCGGTAAAAGTCAGGGCCATTGAGCCTTGTTGATAGCGAAAAAAGCAGCGCTTCAGGGCGCTGCCTTGAAAAAAGCACCTTTTCGATGATCCAGAGTCGAAGGACAGGCTCCATGACGGGTGCGGTAAACAACGCGGATAACGCCCCGTCAGCCTGCTCCTTTACGTGCGGTGAATGATCGGTTTTCGTCAACAATTCCGCCAGGATGCAAAGCCAACATCGAACAGCCGTGCCAGGCAGTTTGTAATAAAAGCCTTTTGCAAAGCGCTTTCAATGTCAGGCCAATGCGGCCAAAACGATTCTCGTAGAAAGGCTTTCAAGCCAATTTGCCGGACCATCTGACAGAACATTTGCCGAGGTAGATCACTATGTCTTCACTAGTCGAAGTGACTGGCCGACCATCCAAGCTTTCCCGACGAGTCTCGGCGAACTCCCAGCTATGGCATGACTATTCACTCTATTTCGAAATCTTCTCTCACCACGCACCACTGTCGATCAGCAACCGCGAAACGCTGGCTGAGCTACAGCAGGCACCCCGTCGCTTCAAAAAGGGAAGCGTGATCAAGAATCACAACCTGAATAACAGATATCTGTTGGCGATTCAGGATGGTTGGGCATGCTCCTGCCGCGTCACCGAGGAAGGTAAACGCCAGATCATCGATCTCTACTTGCCTGGCGACATCGTCGGCCTGCGTGACTATCACGCTGGTGGTCGTTTCGACGAGGTCATCATGTTGACCGACGGCCTGGTCATCCCGATGCACAAGTCCCAACTCGATCAGGTGATGCAGAAAGACCACAGCCTGGTGCATGCCATGCTCGCGGCCACCATGCACCAATGCAACATCATGGCGGATCGACTCAACAATCTGATCAGTCATGACGCAACGACACGGCTCGCCTATTTCGTGCTCGAACTGCATGCGCGTCTCAACTTTTCGCGCTCAGAGATGAGGGATCTGACCATCCCCCTATCCCAGCAGGTCATCGGTGATCTATTGGGCATGACCAACGTACATGTGTGTCGTTGTCTGAGCCAGCTCGAAGCCAAGGGTCTATTAACTCGGGATAAGGATTCACGCAATATTCGGCTTCTCGATTACCCGGCACTATTGGCGTTAGCCGGTTTCAATACGGCCTATCTGCATAGCTGCAGTCGCGCCAGGCAACGCGCCGCCACAGCATCCAAATCGCATTGATCCAATAGCCAATCCCACCGATTTGACCGTTTTATCGACACTGGCCTGACTGGTCATCGCACATTCACGGTTCAGGAAGAACCGGTAGCGCAGTGGATAAAGGAGGCCTCAATGGCAGAACAAGTCAGCGATTTCATCATCGGTCGGCTACAGGCATGGGGCATCACCCGGATATTTGGCTACTCCGGTGACGGCAATAACGGGCTCATGGGCGCGTTGAACCGTGCCGAAGGGGCGATCGACTTCATTCAGCCAAGGCACGAGGAAATGGCTGCCTTCATGGCTTGCGGGCACGCCAAGTTTACCGGCGAAGTCGGTATCTGCATGGCGACCTCGGGCCCTGGAGCGATCCATCTGCTCAATGGGCTCTACGATGCAAAGAAGGATCACGTGCCGGTGGTTGCCATCGTCGGACAGCAGGCCAGGACGGCGCTCGGCGGCGAATACCAGCAGGAGGTGGATCTGGTATCGCTGTTCAAGGATGTCGCCGGCGATTACGTGCACATGGCGACAAGCCCGGGGCAGGTTCGTCATCTGATCGATCGTGCCGTGCGCATCGCCCATGGTGAGCGTACCGTCACTGCCATCATCGTGCCCAACGACCTGCAGTCCCAGCAGGCCGTCGAAGTACCCGCGCATGCCCATGGCACCGTACATTCCGGGATTGGCTACACCTCGGCCAGCATCACGCCTGACGCTCGGGCACTCGCCCAGGCGGCAGAGGTGCTGAACGCGGGCAAGCGGGTTGCCATTCTCGTGGGCGCCGGGGCCAGAGGCGCGGAGCGGGAACTCGAGGAAGTCGCCGGCCTGCTCGGTGCCGGCGTTGCCAAGGCCCTTCTGGGGCGAGACGTACTGCCGGACGACCTGCCCTATGTCACCGGATCCATCGGCCTGCTGGGCACCAACCCCAGCTGGATCCTGATGTCCGAATGCGACACCTTGCTGATGATCGGCTCGAGCTTCCCCTATTCGGAATTCCTGCCGAAGGAAGGTCAGGCTCGCGGGGTACAGATCGATATCGAACCCCGCATGCTCGGGATGCGCTATCCGATGGAGGTCAATCTCAACGGTGATAGCGTGAGCACGCTTCAGGCACTGCTGCCGCTGCTCAAACGCAAGACCGACCGCCACTGGCAGCGCTCCATCGAGTCCGCCGTCGCCGAATGGTGGAAGCTGCTGGAAAAACGCGCCATGAGCGACGCCGACCCCATCAATCCGCAACGCGTGTTCTGGGAAGCTTCCGAACGCCTGCCCGACCGTTGCCTGCTAACCTGTGACTCCGGCTCGGCAGCCAACTGGTACGCCCGCGACCTTCGTTTTCGCGAAGGGATGCGAGGCTCGGTATCGGGTGGCCTGGCAACCATGGGCAACGCGGTGCCCTACGCGATCGCGGCAAAATTCGCCTTTCCCGATCGGGTCTCGATCGCTTTCGTCGGCGACGGTGCCATGCAGATGAACGGCAACGCGGAACTGATCACGGTCAGCAAGTACTGGCACCGCTGGGACGATCCACGGCTCATCGTGGTCGTGCTCAACAATCGCGATCTCAACCAGGTGACCTGGGAGATGCGCGTGCAGGACGGCGACCCCAAATACGAAGCCTCGCAGGATCTGCCGGCGTTCTCCTACGCCCGCTACGCCGCGTCGCTGGGACTGGTCGGGATCGAGGTGACGACGCCGGAGCAGATCGGCGATGCCTGGGACCAGGCACTCGGCAGCGACCGGCCAACGGTGCTCGATTTTCATACCGACCCGGACATTCCGCCCATCCCGCCCCATATCGCCAAGGAGCAGGCAAAGGCCTACATGTCGGCGCTGCTGCACGGCGACCCGGATGCCCTGGATACCATCAAGGCATCGGTCAAACAGTTCTCGAAAAGCTTCATCGCCAAGACACCTTGATCGGGATGCATGAATGAGCCGCTACCAGGAAGCTCCCCGGGCAAACCGGGACTGTACGCTCGCGTTGATTCAGGAAGGGTACGGCTATATCGGATCGCAGTGCGATCGGCTGGGTAGCGATGTATTCCGTTCCCGGCTCATGTTGCAGAAGACCCTGTTCCTGCGGGGCGAGGAAGCCGCCCGGCTGTTCTACGACCAGGATCGCCTGACCCGAGAGCAGGCGGCTCCCAAACGGATGCAGAAGACGCTCTTTGGCGTCGGCGGCGTCCAGGGGCTCGAGGGCGAATCCCATCGGCGCCGCAAGGCGATGTTTCTCGCCTTCATGTCCCAGGCGCGAATCGACGACCTGCTCCATCTCGTCGAGCAGTCCTGGCAGGCGCGAATGCCCCACTGGCAATCCGGTGCGTCTCTCGTATTGCTGGACGAGTTCCATCAAATGCTCTGTCGCGCCGCCTGCGACTGGTGCGGTATCGCACTGAAAGAGAAGCATGTGGCGGGGTTGACGCAAAGTCTCGTGCTGATGATAGAGGGTGGAGGCAGCGTCGGCCCCAAGCACTGGAAAGCCCGTCGCGCCCGCCACCGGACCGAAAACACCTTGATGTCGATGATCGATGACTATCGGCGGCGCCCCGAATCGGTCGATCCCGCTCTCCCCCTGCCCGCCTTTGCCGACTTCCGGGACGAGACTGGCGCACGACTCCCCAGCCGTATCGTGGCCGTCGAGCTTCTCAATTTGATCCGTCCGATCGTGGCCGTCGCGCGCTACATGGTCTTCACCGTGCTGGCGATGCATGAGCATCCCGACAGCCTCGCAAAGCTGCAGCAGACGGCCGAAAGGAGCGCCTACCGCCGTGGCTTCATCGAGGAGGTTCGGCGCTACTATCCCTTCTTTCCCTTCCTGATCGCGCGAGTCAGGCAGGATTTCGTCTGGCGTGACTACCGTTTCCATCACGGCTGGCAAGTCGTGCTGGACCTTTACGGCACCAACCACGACCCCAACCGCTGGGACGAACCCGATCGATTCCTGCCGGAGCGCTTCGAGCAGGAAAGCGAAGACTGCCATCGCTTCGCCACGATCCCGCAAGGCGGCGGCGAGTACGCCACCGGACACCGCTGCCCCGGGGAGTGGATCACGCTGGCGCTGATGGACTTGACCCTCGACAAGTTCGCGCATCAATTACGCTATCGCGTCCCGGACCAGGACCTTTCGATAGCTCTGACCCGCATGCCCGCCAATCCGCGTAGTGGGCTCGTCATTGACCGAGTCGACCGCATCGACTGAAGTCCGATACCCGCCAACGACGATGCCCCAGGCGCCTCAGGCGCGAAAGCGGCGGGTACTGTCCTGGCGTGCTTTCGAGCACATGTGCTCCCTTTTGCCATCCATTAGCAAAACTAATCCATGTTATGGTTATCTCATGATCTGAAACTATCATTAAATTTCGCCAATTAGCCAATCTCTTTTGATAGAGCTTTCATGAAATATGCCATCCAAGTATCAAAAGACAAAGCTGGCTATATCGCATTATGCCGAGAGTTTCCCAAGTTCGTTGCTACATCGAAATGTCTCGAAGACCTGTCTCAATTGACCGTTAAAAACCTGAGCGCAATCATCAAAGATTGTCTCGCCACGTCAGAGCATATTCCTCACAGCGTGGTGACGGATGAGGCAAGACACATCTGGTATCCTTCCATCAGCATTCGCTTGAAAGTGGCCATCTCGAACGGTCTCATCGACAAAGGCTGGTCGCGGGACGATTTCGCCGGTGCCATGGGATTGACGCTTTCCAGCATGAACAATTTCTTCGATATCGCGGTCAGTACGCGTCTGTCTACCTTCGATAAAGCCTTTCATGTTCTCGGTCTGTATCCCCATCTGGATGTCATCGAATCGCCAGGCGATCTGTTCCTGGATCCGTGAGTCTTTTCCGCTGGCGACCAGACCCAAACGCTGCCTTAATCCAGATCAACGTTCGCCCGTTCGCATCCTCGCCTCTCAGTGAATCCTGACTAGGCTGAGCGTAGCTAAGGAAGCACTGAGTCAATGCCTGCGGACGAGTGATCGAGGGTACGATCGGGAGCGACGCCGGGGCGGGGTTTGCTCGGAGCCCCTGCCCGCCCGCGACAGGCGCCGGTTTCTGCACTCCGTACATCTGGCATTCATCCGTACCCTTGCGCTTGCGCGCCCGCTCATTGATTCAGCGCCTCCTCTTCCTACAAAAGTGCTAAACGACCGTGACCGGGTGGACGAGCAATGGCGCAGTGCAAGCTATATGTCAACGACGAGACGCTGACCGGAGAGTCGGGCGTCTCTCTCGTCGATTTCCTCGAACAAAACGACATCGACATTCCCCATGTCTGTTACCTGAAGACGCTGGGCCCTATTCAGACTTGCGATACCTGCTGGGTGGAGATCGACGGTGAACTCAAGCGTAGTTGTGCCGTGAAGAGCGAAGCGGGCATGACGATTCACACCGACTCTTCGAAGGCAAGAGCCGCCCGAGAAGAGGGGATGGATCGCCTGCTGTCGAAGCACGAACTCTATTGCACGGTATGCGAGAACAACAACGGCGACTGCACCTTGCATAACACGGTCGCCGATATGGGAATCGACATCCAGCGCTACGACTACCAGCGCAAACCCTACCAAAAAGACACTTCCAGCCCGTTCTACACCTACGATCCCGATCAGTGCATTCTCTGCGGTCGCTGTGTCGAAGCGTGTCAGAACATCGAGGTCAACGAGACGCTGTCGATCGATTACAGCATGGAGAACCCGCGGGTGCTGTGGGATGGCGGCGAGCTGATCGACGAATCGAGCTGCGTCCACTGCGGTCACTGCGTCACGGTCTGCCCGTGTAACGCCCTGCTGGAAAACAGCATGCACGAAAACACCGGCCCGTTCACGTTCATGCCCAAGCAGCTCAAGCGCTCGATGATCGATCTGACCAAGCAGGTCGAGAAGACCACCGGTGCCCAGCTGATCACCGGCGTTTCGGTCATGGACATGGAATGGCGCCAGCCGGAGATCAAGCGCACCAAGACCGTCTGCACCTATTGCGGCGTGGGCTGCTCCTTCGAGATGTGGACGCGGGATCGTCATATTCTCAAGATCCAGCCGATGGAAGACGCGCCGGTCAATGGCATCTCGACCTGCATCAAGGGCAAGTTCGCCTGGGACTTCGTCAATTCGGACCGGCGCCTGAAGACGCCGTTGATTCGCGAGAACGGCGCCTTTCGCGAAGCAAGCTGGGAAGAGGCGCTGGATCTGGTGGCACGCCGGCTGCTCGAGGTGCGCGACACCTATGGCTCGGACAGCGTCGGCATCATCGGCTCCAGCAAGGCCAGCAACGAAGAGGCCTACCTGGCGCAAAAGCTGGCCCGACAAATCATCGGCACCAACAACATCGACAATTCGTCGCGCTACTGCCAGAGCCCCGCCTCTACCGGCCTCAAGCGCACCACGGGCTACGGCGCGGATGCCGGCCGGGTCGAGGATCTGCAGCTGGCCGATGTGGTGATCATGGTGGGCAGCAACACCGCCGAGAGTCACCCGGTCATCGCCTCGCGCCTGAAGTCGGCGCACAAGCAGGGCAATCAGAAGCACATCGTCGTCGATACCCGCAAGCACGAGATGGCAGACCGCGCCGACCGCTTCCTGCAGCCGCGAGCCGGGACCGATCTCGCCTGGGTACTGGCGATCACGCGCTATCAGTTCGACCACGGCTACGCCGATCTCGACTTTCTGGAACAGCGCGTCTCCGGCGTGGACGAATTCCGCCGTTCGCTCGAACCCTATACGCTCGAATTCGCCGCCGAGGTCACCGGGCTCTCGCTGGAAACGCTGGCCGAACTGGCGGAAACCGTCGGCCGCGCCGAACGGCTCTGCATCGTCTGGGCGATGGGCATCACCCAGCACGTCCACGGCACGGACACCAGCTCGGCCTTCGCCAACCTGCTGCTGACCACCGGTAACTATGGCCGTCCCGGCACCGGCGGCTACCCCATGCGCGGCCACAACAACGTGCAGGGCGCGAGCGACTTCGGCTGCCTGCGCAACACCTATCCCGGCTACGACTCGGTCACCGACGACGCAGTGCGCGAGCGCTGGGCCAAAGGCTGGGGCGTCGACAAGGAGACGCTCCCCGGCGAGGTGGGCGAAGGCAACTTCCTGATGGTGCAGGCGGCCGACAAGGGCGAGCTCAAGGCGATGTACGTGATGGGCGAGGAGACGGCCTTCTCGGACGCCGATACCAACAACGTTCACGAGGCCTTCAGCAATCTCGATTTTCTCGTCGTCCAGGACATGTTCGTCAGCCGCACGGCGCAGTTCGCCGATGTGGTGCTGCCGGCCTGCCCCAGCGTCGAAAAGGAAGGCACCTTCGTCAACACCGAGCGCCGCATCCAGCGCTTCTATGAAGTCATGCCACCCCTGGGAGACAGCCGCCCCGACTGGCAGATACTGACCGAGCTGGCCAACCGGATGGGCTATGACTGGGATTACAGCCACCCTTCCGACATCATGGCCGAGTGCGCGTCCATCTCGCCGCTCTTTGCCGGCGTCACCTATGAACGCCTGGCCGGCTGGAACTCCCTGCTGTGGCCGGTCGACGCCGATGGCACCGACTCTCCCTACCTTTTCCGCGACTCCTTCCCGCAGGATGACGGCAAGGCCAAGCTCTACGTGGTGGAGTGGCGGCCGCCGGCGGAATCCAACGACGACGACTACCCGTTCATGCTCGATAACGGCCGCCTGCTGGAGCACTTCCAGAGCATGAACCAGAGCGGCCAGACGGTAGGCACCCTGGAGCAGGTTCCCGAGTGGTTCGTCGAGGTCGGCGAGGACACGGCCCGCGAGATGGATCTCGAAGACGGTAGCTGGGTCCGCGTCTCGTCCCGACGCGGCAGCCTGGAGGTGAAGGTCTGCGTCACCGATCGGGTAAGCGGCCATACGCTGTTCATGCCGATTCACCAGGGCAAGCCGGGCCTGAACCTGCTGACGGGCGAACACCACGACCCTGATGTCGACACGCCGGCCTACAAGGAAACCGCGGTCAGGCTGGAACCGCTGCCCCGAGAGAAAGGCGAACCGCCCCTCCCCCGCAACAACTTTCGCTACGGCCACCGCACGCCGATCGACGGCGTCCCGGTCGAGGTCAAGTGGATGCAGGAGGACTATCGTCAGCCACCGCAACACCAATCGCATCCGGAGAAGAGCTGATGGCAGAACGTATCGACTACACGCCACCGCCCAACGGCGATCTCGATCCCAGTGCCCAGCAGGAGTGGGAACGCCTGCTCGAGGGCCTACACGAGCATGGCTTCCTGCGCTTTGCCAACGATCTGGTCCGCAGCAATACCCAGCTGGCGCAGATACTCACCAACGCGCTCAGCCGCGAGGGGTCGCTGAATGCCATTCAGAACCTCTCTTCACTACTGATCGCGCTTTCCAGCATTCCGCCCGGGCAGTTCCACAAGACGGTCTACGCCGCGCGGGATGCGTTCGTCGCCATGGAGACGGAGGTTCGCTCGGAGCGTGAACACGACAAGGCGCCCGGCTTCAGCGGCGCCTTCCGTCTGCTCAAGGACGAAGAGCTGTGGCACGCGCTGACGCCCTTGATCGGCGGGCTGAAGACATTCACCGAGCGTCTGGATCGCGATGTCGAACGGCCGGTTTCCGACCGCACGGGCAAGCCCAGCGACTTTCAATAGGCGACCGATCAATAGGCGGCCGATGCGCCGCTCCTGAAAGGGTAACCAGCCATGTTCTCGTTGGACACGCTCGATCTCGCACGTCTGCAGTTCGCCAGCACCCTGCTGTTCCACATCATCTTTCTGGCACTGAGCATCGGCCTGTCCACCTACCTCGCCTTTCTGCGCTGCATGGCGGCGTGGAAAGGCGATGCGGTCTACATGGCGCTGTACCACTACTGGTTGCCCCACTTCACCGCCAACTATGGCGCCGGCGTGGTATCCGGCGTGGTCATGGCCTTCGAGCTGGGGCTCAACTGGCAGGGGTTTACCCGCGCCGCCGGCGGCATCAACGGGGTGCTGCTGAGCTACGAAGTGGTGACGGCGTTCTTCCTGGAGGCGACGTTCTTCGGCCTGATGATCTTCGGCGAAGGCAAGATCGGCACCCGCATGCACTGCTTCTCGGCGATCATGGTGGCTGTGGGCGCCTATCTCTCCTCGTTCTGGATCCTCGCTTCCAACAGCTGGATGCAGACGCCGGCAGGCTACGGGCGCGATGGCAGCACCTTCATCCCCGTCGACTGGTTCCAGGTGATCTTCAGCCCCTCCTCGATCTACCGTCTCGTCCACATGTCGCTGGCCGCGATGATCGCCACTGCCTTCGTCGTGGCCGCCATCGCGGCCTGGCACCTGCTCAAGGACCGCACCGACCCCGTCTCCCGCAAGATGCTGTCGATGGCGCTGTGGATGCTGACCTTCGTGGTGCCGCTGCAGATCGTGGCGGGCGATCTCCACGGGCTGAATACGCTCGAGAACCAGCCGGTCAAGGTGGCGGCCATGGAGGCCTACTGGGAGCACAAGCCGGAGCGCGGCGGCATGCCGATGGTCGTTGCCGCCTGGCCGGACAGCGACAGCGAGAGCAACCGCTTCGTATTGGAAATTCCCCGGCTCAGCAGCCTCTATCTCACCCACAGCCTGACGGAAAAGATCCAGCCGCTGACGGACTGGCCCGAGGCGGAACGCCCCAACGTGCCGCTGGTCTTCTGGTCCTTCCGGCTCATGGTCTATACCGGCTTCACCATGCTCGGCATCGTCGCGGTGTCGCTCTATCTCCGCCACCGACGGTCGCTTTTCGATGCCCGCTGGTTCCTGCGGGCGATGACCCTGACCCTGCCGGTGGGCCTCATCGCCATCGAGGCCGGCTGGATCACCACCGAAGCCGGCCGCCAGCCCTGGATCATCTACGGCGAGATGACGACACAGGAAGCCGTGACGCCCTATGGCACCTGGCAGCTCATCTCGAGCCTCGCCGTGCTGTGGACGATCTACACGCTGGTGTCCGGGGCGGGAACCTACCTGTTCTTCAAGCTCACGCGGCGTTCACCGCGCGCCATGTTGGCGAAAGACGATAACGGGGCCTCCTGATGGATACGCTGGCAACGGTACTCTACATCCTGATCGCCCTGGCGCTTTCCATCTACTTCCTGCTGGATGGCTACACGCTGGGTGTGGGCCTGAACATGCCCTTTCTCGGCCACAAGCAGGTTCGGGAACACGCCATCCATTCCGTCATCCCGTTCTGGGATGCCAACCAGACCTGGCTGGTCTTCGCGGTTTCGGCGCTGTACGGCGCCTTTCCGGCGCTCTATTCGACGATACTGCCAGCCTTCTACATCGAGATCGTCGTGCTGCTGATGCTGCTGTTCGTGCGCGGCATCGTGTTCGAATTCTATGAAAAGTTCTCGCGCCCTGCGCTCTTCCAGACACTGCTGTTTCTGACCGCCCTGGCCGCCGCCTATCTCCAGGGCGCCATCGCCACGCAGCTTCTCATGGGCCAGGGGCTCTCGGACGAACCTGGCCATGGCGACATCTGGCAATATGAAAGCGCCCTTGGCGGCGCCGTGTTCATCCTGGGCTATGCCGTGCTGGGCAGTGCCTGGCTGCGCATGACAATCTCCCAGACTAGCACCGGCAAGCAGTCGGCCTACCGCCTGACGCTGGGCATCGTGGCGCTCCTCATGCTCGTTCTCTGGATCGTCGTCTGTCTGATCGAGCAGCCGCTGCTCGCCTCTCGGGTAGGAGAACGAGGCGGCATCATCGCCGGGCTCTCCGCCGTCGGCTTTGTGGGCGCCGTACTCGTCAGACGTCTTACCAATAACCGTACGGCATCCTTTTTATGGGCCGCGTGCTCGGTGTTGCTGTTGACCTCGATCGTCTATGTCTGTATCTACCCCGATCTCCTGATCGGCAGTCCGGCGGAGGAAGGCGCGATTGCCTCGCATGCCAGCCTGCTGTTCCTCCTGGTCGGACTCGCGATAGCGCTGCCACTGATCGTGACCTACACCCTGTACAGCTATCGCTCTCTCCTGAAGTCTTGAGGCAGTCGGCAAACCAGCATCCACATGGCGTCAGACTGTGCCTGACCTGATAAAAGTATCAGCTTTTCGGCACGGTTATCTTCCCGATCAGGGGCCAGCCATTCGCGGGTAAATTCAGCGCTGCCATGAACAAAACAATGCCGAAAGCGGCCTCTTCGTCTTCAACATCGAGCAACGCATTTTAGCGATGCTTCGATATGAATAAGGGAATACGTCCTTCGATCCCCCTTCGATCCATGAGGATTGTTGATGCCGATTAATCATGCCCGCTGCATCAGCTTTAAACTGGAGACAAACTGACCGATTCTGTCTCGGGAATGTCTTCACTCAGGAGCAACGTGATGAACCGACAGACGGATGGGTCCAAAGGGACTGAAACAGAGCGTCAGCAAGCCAAGAAGGCGATGGACAAGGATACCCCCAATGCTGCCGAAGGCCGTAAAGCGGCACAATCCCATCACGAGGAGCCGACACCCTATCGCCCGGATGAAAACGTCGATAATCAAAAGTCTGCCAAGTCACGGCATACGCCCCACCATAACGACACGGTGAAGGAGACGCCCGTTCCTGGCGCCCAGCTCGCCAAGGAGAAGAAGGCCCACAAGTCCAACATCAATGACAAGGCCGATAAAGCGGACCCCAAGGCGAGCGGCTAGCGAATCTTGGCGCGCCTTCTTATAGAACCGAGTCGAATCGAGTCGAGTCATCCCGTCGTCCAGCACGAGATAAGCCATGAACGAAGAAACCCGTCAGAATCTTGCCCTGGGCCTGATATCAGTCCGCGATAATCAAAGTTCTCCGGTAGCACCCGGCGTGACGCAACTGACGCTCAAGTTTGTCAATATCTGCTTCGTGGCGGAGCCAAGCCAGGATCGCTGGGTGCTGGTCGATGCTGCGCTCCCCAGGCAAGAGGGAAAAATCATCGCCTGGGCCAAACGGCTCTTCGGCGATCGGGCACCCGCGGCAATCATCCTGACACATGGCCACTTCGACCATATCGGCTCGGCGCTGGCGCTCAGTCGCCACTGGCAGGTGCCGCTGTACGCGCATGCGCTGGAGTTCCCGTATCTGACCGGCTCGATGCCTTATCCACCAGCGGACGCCTCGGCGGGAGGCGGCGTCATCTCGCGCCTCTCCCCGCTGTTCTCGCGAGGCCCTTATCATTTCAACGACGTTCTCTCTCCGCTACCGGAGGACGGCTCGGTTCCCGGGCTGGATTCTTGGCGCTGGCTGGCGACGCCGGGCCATTCGCCGGGGCATGTCTCGCTATTCAGGCAGGAAGACAAGACGTTGATCGCGGGGGATGCCTTCGTGACCGTACAGCAGGAATCTCTCGGCCAGGTCATCCTGCAACGGGCCAAACTGAGCGGGCCACCGCGCTACTTCACCCACGACTGGAGGCAGGCCTTCGAGTCCATCAGGCGACTCGCGAAGCTGTCACCGGCGATGGCGACGACGGGTCATGGCCCGCCGGTCGGTGGTGCCCTTCTGACCAACGGGCTGGAGCACATTCTCAACCATTTCCATGCCGATCACATGCCGAAGCATACGTTCATGCACTAATTTGTCGAGAATCTGCCGAGCCGGGACTGCGTCATCGGTCCCGGTTCCGCGAGCCAGGCGAGTCAAATGCGTTAGGTGTCAGATGAGCCAGGCGAGTACTCCAGGACGACGTTCTCCTCTTCATCCACGATCGTCAATTTACAGGGCGTCGACTTCTTGACCTTGCCGATCATCCCTTCCCATTTCGGGGAGGATTTCGACGTACCCATGATGATCGTATCGACCTCCAGCCGCCGGGCCTCTTCAGCGATCGTCTCGGAAAGCTTCCCAGCCTTTACGACGAAATTCACGGCCGCCATGGGTTCGTTCAAACGGTCCCACCGAGCTTCCAGAAACGCTTCGGCACGCGCGACGTCTTCTTTGTCCAGAGTATGCGTAGCGGCGCCTGTCGCAGCGCCCAGAACATCCCCCGTCTCGCTGGGCTCGACGACATGCAGCAGATAAAGTCGAGTATGTTCATGTTGGGCAATGCCTCTCGCCCTTCGCAAAGCCGCCATGGATGCCGGATTTTTTCCCATGGGAATGAGGATCGAATTTTGCATTGTCGCCTCTCGTTGTCATCTCGTTATCGAGTATAGCGAGCGTCCTTTCCTCCTCGTTAATCCGGATTAACCGCATAAAACCCTTCCCCGCTTTCCGTTACGCTTCGGCACACACCACGACGCCATTCGCCACGGCGACTTCCTGTCGCTACGGTTCTGCTTCCGTTTGCTACTGCCCGCTGCAACCCATACCGGCAGCCACGGAGCATTGCTCGACTGACGAGGCCTGGCTCGGCCAACGTCTCGCGGGCCGAGGGTATCGCCGTGCTCGTGGTGGTGGTCGGCGGATTCACGTTACGCTATCCGGATCTTCAGGCATCGAGAGACGTCTTATGCAAGGCCGAAACATGACGCGCTGGCGCGATCCCAAGAAAGACCCGCGTCAGGAAAAGAAAAGCAACCTGATCACCCCGCAGGGATTCGATCGACTGCAGGGCATCCACGACCATCTGTCACGTGTCAAACGGCCCCAGCTATCGGCGAAAGTCGGTGAGGCCGCCGCCCTGGGCGACCGTAGCGAAAACGCGGATTACACCTACAACAAGAAAGAGCTCAATCGCGTCATCGCACGGATTCGTTACCTGCGTAAACGCCTGGACGAGCTGCAGGTCGTCGACCGTTTGCCGGCCGATACCGGCAAGGTCTACTTCGGTGCCTACGTGACGCTGGAAGACGACGAGGGCGAAGAACTGTCGATACGCCTGGTCGGCCACGACGAGACCGATACCGACAAGCACTGGATCAGCGTCGACGCCCCCCTCGCCCGGGCATTGCTGGGGAAAGGGCTCGATGATGATGTCGTGGTCGCTGCACCGGGTGGCGAGACCCACTATATCGTGACCGACATCGCCTACTCGGATCGCGACCATTGAAACGAGAAGACGCCGAAAAAGCACCGGTAATTCAACAAATCCCCGAGGCGGTCGATAGAGGGTCAAAGGGCCAGCCAAACCTGGCCCGACAGATCAAAATGACAGGGACCCACTGAGGACAGCCATGCCGAACGCCTCCGAATCTCCAGCAACCTCGGTGTTGTTCGCACGGCAGCCGATCTTCGATGCCTCGCTCGAAATCGTCGCCTTCGAGTTGCTGTTTCGGCCAACCGATGGCGGGCCGATGCCGATATCATTCGATGGCAACCGAGCGACCAGCACGGTCTTGCTGAATGCCTTCACCCAGAGCGATCTGGAGACGGTCAGTCAAGGGAAGCCGCTGTACGTCAATTTTACCGCGACGACGCTGCGCGATGACCTGCCATTCGACCCTGCCTGCCTGGTCATCGAGCTACTCGAGGACATTCCGTTCGACGACGCCATCCGTGACCGACTGGTGCTGCTACGCCAGCAAGGCTTCACCATCGCCCTGGATGACTACGCCGAGGAGGATATCGAGCATCCTTATCTTCCCCTCGTGGATATCGTCAAGCTCGAATATCCACACTACTGCGACGATGCATTCGAGCGTATCGTGCAGCAGCTACGTCAACGCTATCCGCATCTCAAGATACTGGCCGAAAAGCTGGAGACGGCAACCGAGCTCAGCTGCTGCCAGCGTGCCGGTTGCGATCTGTTCCAAGGCTACTTTCTCGCCCGCCCCCAGATCATTCACGGCGCCACGTTGGTCACCGACCGCATCGCCATACTCAAACTCATCGCCACGCTCAGCAAGCCGGACGTGAGCGTGCGCGAGATATCCACCGCCATCGAGTACGACCCTACGCTTGGCGTGCGTCTACTCAGGCTGGTCAACAACACCAAACAACGCCAGGCCGATATCACCTCCCTGGAGCAAGCCGTTGGCCTGGTCGGCCCGCAACGCATCCGCAGTCTGGCGACGCTGTTGGCACTGTCCGAGATGGAAGACAAGCCGGAGTCACTGCCGCAGTCGGCGCTGGCGCGCGCCTGCCTGTGTCGGGAACTCGCGGCGGGCGATCCCGCGCTGGCCGAGAAAGCCTTCATCTCGGGCCTGTTTTCCTACCTGGAGGCCTTCTTCGATCGCCCACTGGTGGAACTCGTCGAGTCGCTGCCGCTGCACGCGTCGATCACCAGAGCACTGCTGACCCGCGCCGGCCCGGTGGGCGCGCTGCTGGAGACCGCCATCCGGCTGGAAAGCGAGTCATGGGACGAAATTACCTGGCCTCGGCTGCAGTTGATCGGCATTCAGGCCGAAGACGTCCGGGCCGCCGATCGGCGCGCTCGCCAGACGGCCCGAGAGCTACAGGCTAACGCCAGGCCTTGATGGCGCGATAGACGCGAAAGCGCCGGTTGTCGGCCAGGATCTCGAAGCTGCCAAATGCGGCCTCGAGCCAGTCCGGGTACGGCAGAAACGCATTGGCGACCAGCGTCAGGCTGCCGCCATCGACCAGATGCGCCGGCGCCTCGCGGATCAGTCGCTCGGCGGGGCCGTAATCGACCGCACGCTGCTGATGGAACGGCGGATTGCTGACGATGGCCTCGAAGGTGCCCTCCAACTGGCGGTAGACATCGCTCTGAACGACCGTGCCGGTCAACCGATTCGCCGCCAGCGTGCGATGCGTCGCCTCGACCGCGAACTCGTTGATGTCCACCGCGGTGACCTCGCAGCCCTGCCGTGCCAGCCACGCCGCCAGGATGCCGTCGCCGCAGCCGACATCCAGCGCGCGCAGCGATGCATTGCCGCGCGCCGGTAACGGCGACTGCTGCAACGCCTCCATCAACAGCCGCGTGCCCTCGTCGAGTTTGCCGTGACCGAAGACGCCGGGATGCGTCGCCAGCGTCAGCCCCTCTGCCGTGAACGTCTGCCAGACCGCATCCGGATCGCGAACGGGCTCGACCGTGCGGGTGGCGAACAGCGTACAGCGACGCGCCGTATCCAGCTTGCGGCATTCCTGCTGAAAGCCTTCCAGTATTTTCGGCACACGCTTGATGCCGCCCTGATTCTCGCCGACGACCTGCAGCGGCGTGCCAGCCGGCAAAGACGCATTCAGTGCCGCCAGCCACCATTCCCCCAGGGCATGGCTCTTGGGCCAGAACAGTACCGCGCCCGGCACCTCGGCCGGCGGCGCGCTCAGGGCGCCGTAGGCCGGTCGCCCGGCCTGGCGCCAGGCGTCGCAGACATCCAGCTCCGCGCTCCAGACGCTGCCCTCGCCGGACTCGAGCCAGCCATCGCGGGGCGGCGCCACCCACAGCCAGCCGCGATAATCCGCGTCCTGCCGGGCAAGCAGTTGACACGCCGGGGGTTGCGTCGACATCAGAACGTCTCCTCTGGGCCCGCGCTGTCGGCGTGCCGAATGATGTAGTGAAGGTAGCGCCCCAGGCGCCAGTGGGGCTCGACCTGGCAGTAGCGCTTCTCGAGCTCGATGATCGTCTCGAGCCGTTCTTCGCTCGGCGAGCGTTCCCGCAGGTAGTCGTGAAAGATCCGGATACCGGCAACGCTTTCGATCACCAGCCCCTCTTCCCGACACCAGCGTTCGATATCGGCATGCGTCAGCGGCGAGATCGGCGTCAACCGCCAGACGCGGCTGGGCCAGCCACTCCAGCACCGCGTGACACACGACCAGCGGCCATGGCCCCGGCGCCAGCTCCGGCAACGCCTGAATCGGCGCCTGCAGCGCTTGGATGGGCAACTCGCCGAACTCGGCACGCGCACACGCCAGCATCTCCGCGGAAGGCTCCGCCAAGGTGACACAATGCCCCCGCTCGGCCAGCCAAACGCTCATCTGGCCGAGGCCGCCGCCTACATCCAGCGCGGGGGTGCCGTCCTGCGGCAACGAGCGCGACAGCACCTGATCGAGCACCGCCAGGCGGATCTGGCCGCGCGACGTGGCGTAGAGGCTGTTGGCGAACTTGTCGGCCAGGCCGTCGAAGATCCGGTCCTGCCCCACGGGGATATCGTTGCCGTGTCGCGGGCTCGCGGCGGGCAGCTCGGAAGCGTCATCAGAACTAGGCATGAGATAGGAATGGCTCGAATCGGAAAGGCGGCATTGTACCAATGCCAACGCAGAGCGTCCCGACGCAATGGCTCCAGCGGGTTTATCTCGGCGAATCCGGCGCTTATACTATGCGCCGCTCGAGACACATGCTTCGCTCGACGAACAGCGGTAGTGCTGACCCGCCTCCCGCCCCCATAGCTCAGCTGGATAGAGCGGTCCCCTCCTAAGGGACAGGTCTCAGGTTCGAATCCTGATGGGGGCACCAAAACCTTTTTCCCCATGTTCCCTGGAACGCCATAAAGCGCCTAAATCATGGCGTTACGCTCATTTTCTGCCCCCGGCATTTCCGATCGTCCTACGCTCTGTCTGAAAAATAGACCCGTAAACAGCGCTCGATGCAGGCCAGCGTGACCATGGCACGGTAACTTTTTGCCAGCTTGTCGTAGCGAGTACAAAGTCGCCGCTTTTCCTTCATCCAGCCAAATAGACGCTCTATCACATTGCGACGCCGATAACGCGGGCGCTCGAACAGGCGGGGTAGTCCTGGCTTGGGGCGACGGTGCATCTGTCGGTGCCGGATCGTCGGTCGTATTCCGTACCGGTCGCAGTAGCGACGCAATCGATCACTATCGTAACCTCGGTCGGCCAGCAGATGGCGGCAGCGCTTGCGGGGACGTCCCGTATGACCTGGCAAGCGGATCTGCTCCATGACAGGAACGAGATAGCGTGAATCGGCATGCTGACCAGGCGATAGCAGGAAGCTCAGGGGAACGCCATTGGCATCGCAAACCAGGTGAATCTTGGTGGTCAGGCCGCCTCGGCTTCGTCCAAGCGCATGGCCTACCCGTTCTCCAGAGCCCCTTTTTTACTGCCACCAGCGGCAGAGCGAGTCGCTCGAATCGAGGTGGAGTCCACCATCCAGGTATCGAGATCCATGTAACCATCTTCCCGAAGCTTCAGGTGAAGGCGTGACAGGCTGCGTTCGAGTGTGCCGTCATCTCGCCACTGACGAAAGCGCTGGTAGACCGTTTTCCATGGGCCGAAGCGTTCGGGCAGATCCCGCCATTTGGCGCCGGAACAGAGGATCCAGAAGATGCCGTTGAGCATCTGCCGGTCATCGCGGCGTGGGCGTCCACGCCCAGCGGGCGTGCCAGGCGAAACGATATCTTCAATCAATGTCCAACCCTGATCGGAAATCTCGTAACGTCCTGCCATGACAATACCTCCAAGCCTGAGGGAGGAAAGGCTAGCAAGACATCATTTTTCAGACAAAGCGTAGGTGCTGTCTGAAAAGTCGACGAGCGAAGGCCAGGCAAGGCAAAAATCGGCGAAAACGCGGAATTTACAGGGTGTAAATGAGCATTTTGAGCCGATTTTTAACGCCGCATGGGCGAGCGCAGTACTTTTCAGACAGTGCCTAGAATCCGATACGCGAATGCTCTAGGGAATACCTCTGGTCGATTTCCCTCGTACGCCAGCCACCACGCCCTATGAAAGACCGAAACCACCAAGCCTAACCCCACAAGCAATCGCCCCGTCAATCAGACAGACGCGCCATGCGCTATTCGTGGCTGAAACGGAAGGGCATCGTTCAAGCATGGCCTTCGCATGCCGATAGGAAAAGAAAGGTTCCCGGGGATCCTTGCGCCCCGCCTGCGCGCTAAATGGGCCGGCTTTGATGCTGCGTTGCGGCGTGCGAGAAGCCGCGTCGGGGCTGAGCTGCGGGAGATTTATAGTGGCAGGGACCGATGCGGAATGATGAGTTTTGCAGCCTATCCAACGAAAGAAGAAAGACGGCGGATAGAAAAGTGAAACAAAGTGTGCCAAATGGATACTAAAGGTATTCCCAACAAACGCTGAGAGAAGAGATCTACACCTGCACCAAGCAGCTATGCCAACAGAATCCGCGTACCAGTAAATTTCAATGTAAGAATAAAAATCATTCAATAGTGCGATCTAACGCATCACCCAGAGCCTAAAGTCTCACTCACCACAACCGCCACTTCAAACAAAGGAGCCATGAATGAATAAACCGATAGACGAGGAACTATTTTCCCAAGTAGAAGAACACTTGAAGTGTAATGAACAAAATTGGCTACTGGGGGCAGGCACCAGCTACGACGCAAACTTGCCTTTAATGTACCCTTTGACAAACAAGGTTAAAAAGGATTTAAAAAACAATAACAATAGATTGTTTGACGAGATAATTACCCCTTTGTTTTCTGAGCTCCCCACTGACTGTCATATTGAGCATGTTCTCAGCCACTTGGGCGACTATGCCGCTTTGGCCGAAAGGAGCAGAGAAAAGAAAACCATCATTAACGGTAACGAAATAGAGCTAGCTAGCCTAGAAGCCGCTCACAACTCTATCTTGGAGTCCATCGCAAATACCATCCGATGTGGTTATAAAGAAGATAACGAAGGAAACACAGTTGATGAAGGATCATTAACTAACCCAATAGTAGACATTGATGCACACTTAGATTTTATTAATACACTTTTCAACCACGCATCCGCAGGGGTTCACGAAAGAAGAAAAACTATAAACATATTCACCACAAACTACGACACTCTATTGGAAGACGCCTTAGCATTAAACAAAATTCCATACTGGGATGGTTTTGCAGGAGGTGCCGTAGCTTATCGCACCCAAAGATACGGAGACCCCGCTCCTTTAAATGGACAGCGTGCGAACTTAATAAAGATGCACGGCTCGATTGATTGGTTCCTGTGTGAAAAAGGGTAAGTGCCTATTCAAAATTAATCGCGTGATCAGTTCCGTAACCACCGAGTAAGCGGTGTACCTCTTCACGTAGACGTTCAAACGAGAGATAGGCACTCAAGGGCAGCCAGGTGTACTTCATCTGCCGCCACAGAATCTCTATCAGATTCAGCTCTGGTGAGTAGGCAGACAGATAGATCAGATGCACACGTTGCGACATCCACTCCACCCTCTTGCGCCTAAAGGCCTTGGAGCGATGCATGCTGGCATTGTCGAGCACCACAACAGCGAAGGTGTCTGGATCCTTCTGGATCACAAACTGGTCAAACGCTTCTATGACCGTTTCCGTGGTCACTGTCTCGGTTGTCGTGTGATAGACCAGTTTTCCGGCTCGGCTTAAGAATCCCAGCACGTTTAGCCTTCGGCTGCGGGAGTAGGCAGTGACTTCCCAGGGCTTGCCGATAGGGCTCCACGCATACGGCACCGACGACGCTTGTGAAAAACCTGATTCATCAAAGTAATAGAGCTCGTGCTCGCCTTGGTCCTCTTGCTCGTGAAGCGCTTTCATCAGGCCTTGCGTTTTGCGAAAGTCCGTTTCGTCACGCTGGGGCTTGAGTGAATGCCGAATGCGCTTGAAGCTATGACCATTTTTTTTTTCAACGCCCGGCGCAGTGTCACCGTGGCGACAGACTTGCCGGTCTCTTCTTGAAAGCGAGCCTGTAAGGCGCGAATCTGATGGGGATGCTCGGCTACCAACGCTTGCAGTCGCTTGTGATCGTGTTCATCGAGGGCGGGTGTTCGTCCACTACGCGGTTTGTCGATGAGACCATCAAAACCGGACACTTCCCATTGCTTGAACCATCGTGATACGGCATCGCGGCGAACCTGAAGTATCTCACTGATTTGGTTAATAGTATGGCCTTGGTCACTCAGTAGAATGGCATGCGCCCGACGACGGAGAGCGCGCTTCTCGCCATGGTGATAGGCGGAGGTCAGCGTCTGTTGTTCAGGTTCAGTGAGAGGGGCAACGAAGCGTTTTTCCATGGTTCTGTCCGTGTCAGAAATCCTGGCATGGATATTACACGAAAACTTTAGATCAGGTACTTATGTATGGCGAGTCAGGAGTAATGACCGCCACCCAAAAACTGACCGTAGAGTCCTAATCTACCCTCAAGCTACAAAATACATTGCCACACAACAGGATCCATTTTCTTCACAATTTGACTTATTCAGAAAGTCTCTAAACTCAACAGAGAGCAACGTTTTAGTTGTCTGCGGCTATAGCTTCGGAGACGACCATATAAATAATGAAATAGAATTCGCCTTGTCTAAAGAAGAAAACAAAACTGTTCTCTTGGCATTCTTAGAATGCCGACACGAAATCCCAGAATGCCTAGAGAAATGGCGCAACTCAAGCTTTGGCCAAAGAATAATGATTGCCTCCTTGCATGGCCTATATATTGCCGATCAAGAACCGGCAAAAAGAATAGCCGAAGATGATTACTGGTGGACATTTAGAGGCGTAACATCAGTTTTGAAAAATGGATGCGGAGTATGAGCATGTTCACACCAACTGATGAATTAAAGATAGGCCAAGTCGTTGAAGTCTCTGGAACTAACATAAAGGTTGAGATATCCGACAAGATATCTGAATTATCCCGAACTTTTAATGGGCGAGTATACCCTATTGGCCAAATAGGCAGCATGGTTAAAATCCATTATGGCCGAAAAATAATTTTTGGCTTAGTAACAATGCTCAGAATGCGGTCAGAAGAACTAATAGAGGCTGGCAAACCAATTAGTGCTGAGACAGATCAGCGTGTAATGGAAGTTCAATTGCTGGCCGAAGGTAGCTGGAACACTTCTGAAGCTAAGCTAACATTCAAGCGAGGAATAAAAACCTATCCATTACCTCAGCAAGGGGTTTTTCTGTTAACAAACGAAGAAGTCGCTAATGTCTACCGTTCCGCAGAAGGTGAAAGAAGCGATAAAATAGACCCACTAGTTCCTTTCGCAGTCTATAGCGCATCTGAGTCTACGGCTTGCAGAGCGAATATCAACAAAATGTTCGGCATGCATTGCGCTGTACTGGGATCCACAGGATCGGGGAAATCTGGCACTGTAGCAGCAATAATTCACAGTGTCCTCTCACACAGAAATAACGAAACAGAACTATCGCCTCAGATAGTAGTTATAGATCCTCATGGCGAATATAGCTCCGCATTTAGAGACCGAGCAGTCCAATATCGAGCATACAATATTGCGGCAGACCAAGATGAAAAAGAAGAAATAAAACTACCCTACTGGTTAATGTCTAGCGATGAATTCACTAACCTAATAATTGGAAAAACTGAATGGAGTGCCACAAGTCAAAATAATGTAGTTCAAAAAGCTCTAGCCCATGCAAGAATGGTAGCAGCAGGAATCGTAAAACCTTGTCCCAGGGAGTTTGGCACAGATACACTTGAGCATTTAGAGAACTTGGATGATCCAAATATTTGTGAAGGCAAAGATATCACAGACATACTGGAATTTGACCGAGACAAGCCTAGACCATTTTGCCTAGAAGAATTCGAATGCCATCTAAGATTTATACAAGGAGGTAGATTCAACCCTAAGTCAAAAACCCATGAAACTATGACTGCCAGTGAATTAGGAAAGTCTCCTGTCCCTTCTGTATTAGACAAACTTAAAGTTATTCGCAGAGATACTCGCCTTTCATTCATGATGAAGTGCTGGGTAGGTGACGACGAAGACACCAAATTACATCACGTTTTGAATCAATTTGTAGGAACGCCTACGCAGGAAAAAAAAGACATTCGCATTATCGATATTTCGGGTCTACCTAATGAAGTCGCAGGCCCTCTTGCCGCACTAATCGCGAGACTCCTTTTTCAATACAAGGTTTTTCAGAACCAACTAGAAAAGCAAAAAGACCCAATTCTTTTAGTATGTGAAGAAGCTCATAGATACGTTCCTGATCATGGCGAAGCTCAGTACGCAGCTGCCCAAGGAGCAATAAGGCGTATTGCGAGAGAGGGACGAAAATATGGAATTGGACTAATGCTGGTTAGCCAAAGACCCGCTGATGTTGACAGCACGGTTATATCACAGTGTGGAACGTGGGTAGTGTTAAGACTTACCAATTCAGCTGATCAACAACATGTTGCACGTTTTTTACCGGATGGGTTATCTGGCATGGTTGGAGCACTGCCAATATTATCTCAGCAGGAAGCAATTTTTGTTGGCGAGGGGGCTGCCCTACCTTCCAGAATCAGAGTTAGGGATTTGAGGAAAGAACAGCTACCTAAATCAAATACTATACCATTTGCTGAAGGTTGGGCTAGTGAACGCTTAGGGCTGCCAGAGCTAGAAGAAATATCGCGGAGAATGTGCAGTTAGTAAAAACGTTATAGCCGAAGCGCTACTACGAAACTTCTGCTGTCACTCTCATATTTTGTGAAACTTAGCATTATATGGGCTAGTTAGAATGTCTGCTCTCGGCGTGAGGGGCCAGCCCTCACGCCTGATTGACATCATTCGGTTAGCAACATGAAGAGCTATCCAGAACCCGTGGTGTAGCTCTTGGTATATTATGCTAATGGGAAAAATCAAATTTTTTAAAAACCATGGCCTACTTTATAAAATGAAATCCTGATGGGCCCCGTACCCATCATCACTGCCGTCATGTCGCCGCCAACCTCTACCGAAGCACACACTCGCCGGCAGCCAAGCCGCACGCTCCAAACCGGTTCGGCCACCAACCACCGAGCGAGCTGTACAACTTCGCCCCTCATCACCCTCTCCCAATAAGCCTTTCTCACTCGTTGCGGCGCTTCATGGCCCTGGCGCGGTCTTGATTTTACCCTGTACACCAAAACTTTCTTGTACAAGTTTTGGCGGCGTGCCATTATCGTTCTGTCGGCAAGGATCGCCGGCGCGGGGTGAGGCACCAGCCGCCTGACCCTACGGTATATGCCCCCACATAGACCGATCAGGATGATGGGTTGGTAACAAGCCAAGGAAGGCTATCCATGAAACATGATATTTCCTGCCCGCGATGCGGTTGTTCCGAGGCGCTTTCCAGTGACGGCGATCAGGACTGGGATGAGATCACCTGCCTTGCATGCGACGAGTTCATTGGCACCCGGGATTATCTCAGCGGGTTTCATTCTCGGCACTATCGGTTGCATGCCTTGAGTCTGTCGCTGGGCATGATGATCCAGATGACGCATGAGGGAGGTCTTTTGTCCCCGACGAAAGCGGCTTGATGCCCGATTGGTCGAGAGACGAGTCGCAGCCGCGGTCACGATGAACGTCGGGCTCGATGTCCTCCGCCGCTTTCTGCTCTGTGCGCCCGCCTCCATCCGGTTCGAGTTGTTCTAGTGGTCTGTTCCCTGTGTGCCGCTCTCCCCGAGCGGCTTTTTTTGGTTCGGCTGTTTTTGGTTCGATGGGCCGAGCGGCGGCTTCCATTCGGACGCTACAATGATCTCTTCCTGAACCGCGTCGAATGACCCGCAAGTGGAGCTCGTTCATGCCTAGCGCCCGTAAAACCTGGCTCGCCGTGGCGGCCGCCTTCGTGCTGAACGGCGGGCTCTTCGGCGCCTGGGCCTCGCGAATCCCCAGCGTCGTCCAGCAGAACGCCATCGATGGCGGCCAGTTGGGGCTGCTGCTGTTGCTGCTGGCACTGGGCGCCATCGTCTCCTTCCCGCTGGCCGGGCGCGCGTCGGACACGTTCGGTGCCGCGCGCACGACGCTCGCCATCGCGGCCTTCTACGCGCTGGCGCTGATCCTGATCGCACTGGCGCCCAATCTGTGGCTGCTGGCCCCGGCGCTCTTTCTGTTCGGTGGCGCTCACGGCTCCATGGATGTCGCCATGAACAGCTGGGCCGGCGAGGCCGAGCGCTACATCGGCCGGCGGGTGATGTCGTCGCTTCACGCGATGTGGAGTTTGGGTGCCGGTCTCGGTGCCGCCGCCGGTTACCTGGCGGTCAAGCTCGACCTGAGCCTGGTCGTCCATTTCACGGTCTTTGCCGTCCTGCTCTACGCCGTTACCAGCCGGTTCGCCCATATCGGCTGGCAGTCCGAAACCCGCCCCCGATCACCCGGCGGCAGCCTGTTTCCGCTGCCCAAGGGGCCGCTGCTGTGGGTGGGGATCATCGCCATGTGCGCGTCGATCGGTGAAGGCGCCATGGCGGACTGGAGCGCGCTCTTCCTGGTCTCCGTCACTGCCGCCGGCGAGGCCCAGGCCGCGCTCGGCTATACCGTCTTCTCGATGGCGATGGTGATCATGCGGCTCATCGGCGACCGCGTGATATCGATCCTCGGCCCGACTCAGGCGGCGCGGTTTGCCGGTTCCTCGGCGCTGGCCGGCGTGCTGCTGGCCGTGCTGTTTGCCAACCTGTACACGGCGTTGGCGGGGTTCGTGCTGCTCGGCGTGGGCTATGCCCTGATCATGCCGCTGGCGATCACCCGCGCCGCCAATGACCCGCAGACGCCGCCGGGCGTGGCGATCGCCAGCGTTGCCACGCTGGGTTACGGCGCCATGCTGTTCGGCCCGCCGGCGATCGGATTCACCGCCCACTTCATTACACTGCACTATGCTTTTTGCCTATTGGGGATCCTGGCGTGCTTCATCATCCTGTGCGCCCCGGCGCTGGATCGGCGGTAATCGCCCCTCCGTCACCGTTCGCCGTTCACCGTTCGCCGTTTGCCCGTCCCCTGATGCCCGATTTCATTCGAGGAGAGAATCATGTTCAACGCCATCCTGGTCAGCCAGCAGGAAGACAACTCATCCGAGGCGGTGCTGTCTCGACTGGAAACGGACGAGCTTCCGCCGGGCGATGTGCTCGTCCGGGTGGAATGGAGCACGCTCAACTACAAGGACGCCCTGGCGATCACCGGCAAGGGGGCGGTGGTTCGGCAATTCCCGATGGTGCCCGGCATCGATCTGGCCGGCACGGTGGAACAGAGCGACAACCCGGACTGGCGACCGGGCGACCGCGTGCTGATCAACGGCTGGGGTATCGGTGAAACGCACTGGGGCGGGCTGGCGCAGCTGGCGCGGGTGCGCTCCGAGTGGCTGACCGCCCTGCCCGATGGGCTCGACCTGCGTCAGACCATGGCGATCGGCACCGCGGGCTATACGGCCATGCTCAGCCTCATCGCGCTGGAGCGGCACGGGCTCACGCCGGAGAGCGGCGACGTGCTGGTCACCGGCGCCAGCGGCGGCGTGGGGAGTTTCGCCGTCATGCTGCTGGCGCGACGGGGCTATCGCGTCATCGCCTCGACCGGGCGCGTCGAGGAGCGGGGCTATCTGGAACGTCTGGGTGCCGCCGAGATTCTGCCGCGTGCCGAGCTGGACAAACCGGGCCGCCCGCTCGACAAGGCGCGCTGGGCTGGCGTCATCGATTCGGTCGGCAGCCATACCCTCGCCAACGCCTGCGCACAGACCCAGGTCGACGGGCTGGTCGCGGCCTGCGGGCTGGCCCAGGGCATGGATTTCCCGGCCACCGTCGCGCCGTTCATCCTGCGAGGCGTGTCGCTGCTGGGCATCAACAGCGTCTACCGGCCCCACACGGAACGGGCCGAGGCGTGGTCCCGCCTGGCGACGGAGCTAGACCTTGACCGGCTCGAACAGACCACCACCGAAATCGGCCTGTCGGAGGCGATTGCCGCGGCAGGTGATCTGCTCTCCGGCCACGTTCGCGGCCGGCTGGTGGTGGATGTCAATCGGTAAGCGGCCGCGCTCGCCGTTGTGTCACGGGCGTGCGGCTCAGCCGGGGCTGCCCAGCAGCACCCGCAACTCCTGACGATTCTCGACGAGATCGGCCAGCACGTAGCCGTCCAGCACGGCCAGAAGCGCCTGCTGGGCTTTCCATAGCACGCCCTTCAACCGGCAGCCTGGCTCGATCGGGCAGGTGGAGTTCGGCCCGAAGCACTCCAGCAACTCCAGGTTCTCGGTCTGTCTCACCAGCGCGCCGATGTTGATCTCCTCGGCGGGCAACTGAAGTCGCAGACCGCCGCCCCGCCCGCGCAGGCTCACCACGTAACCCAGTTGCACCAGCGTCTGGGCGACCTTGGCCAGATGGTGCGCGGAAATGCCGTAATGTGTCGCGGCCGACTGTACCGTGGCCGGCATCTCTTCGCTTCTCACCGCCAGATAGATCAGCAGTCTCAGGGCGTAATCGGTGTGTGTCGTCAGTTTCATCAGCGCTTGACAGTCATAATTTGGTAAATGATACTCTTATTTAAAGAGGTATCCTAAATACTCATTAAAAAGGAAACAGCATGCCCACTCCCGCCCAGATCGATGTCATCAAGCAGACCGTTCCGGTGCTCCAGCAGCACGGCGAGACACTGACCCGCCACTTCTATGCCCGAATGTTCGAGCATAACCCGGAGGTCAAGCGTTACTTCAATCCCGCGCATCAGCGCTCCGGCGGCCAACAGCGCGCCCTGGCCGGTGCCATTCTGGCCTACGCCCAGCACATCGAAGACCCTTCGGCGCTGGCTAGCGCCATCGAAGTGATCGCCCAGAAGCACACTTCATTGACGATCCAGCCGGAGCACTACCCGATCGTCGGCGAGAACCTGCTGGCCTCGATCCAGGAAGTGCTGGGCGATGCGGCCACCGATGACATTCTCGATGCCTGGGCCGCCGCCTACGGCGAACTGGCGCAGGTCTTCATCGATCGCGAGCAGGCCATCTATGCCCAGCAGCGCGAACAGCAGGGCTGGGCGGGCTTCAAGCCATTCACGGTCGTGCGACGCCAGATCGAGAGCGACAACATCGTCTCCCTGTATCTTGCGCCAGAAGACGGCAGCACGCCGCCCGCCCACCTGCCGGGGCAGTATGTCTCGATCCGCCTGCAGGACGCCAACGGCAACACCGCCATGCGCAACTATAGCCTTTCCAACGCGCCAGGGGCGTCCGCCTATCGAATCAGCGTCAAGCGCGAGCTGGGGGATGACGACGCGCCGAACGGCGATGTCTCGAACCGCATTCACGACGGGCTGGCCAAGGGCGACCGTATCGAGCTTTCCCCGCCCTGCGGCGCGTTCACGCTCGAGCTGCCGGCGCCGGCGGACAAACCGCTGGTCTTCATTGCCGGTGGCGTCGGCATCACGCCGCTGATCTCCATGGCCCATGCCGCGTTGAACGCCTCCGCCTCGCGGCCGGTGACCTTCGTCCAGGCCGCACGCCACGGCGGGCTGCGCGCCTTCACGAGCGAGCTGGAAGCGCTGGCCAGGGATTACCCGAACTTCGAGCTGCACATCTGCTTCAGCGAACCCCGGGAAGCGGATCTCAGCGACGATAATCCGGTGAAAGGCGGCGAGCTGGAAGCGGACGATCTGGAGCGCTGGGTCGGCGGCTGGGACGCGACCTATTACTTCTGCGGCCCGCTGCCCATGATGCAGAAGGTCGACCAGATGCTGGAAGCGAAAGGCGTGGCAGCCGATGACCGGCGTTACGAGTGCTTCGGCCCCTTGCAGCCGCTGAAGGCCTGAACGGCTACGGACCCGGTCACCACAACGACGGAGGTAACAGACATGTCTAGCGGACTCCTCGATGACCTCGGCCTGGAGATTCCGATTCTTCAGGCACCCATGGCAGGCGTTGCGACGCCGGCCATGGCGGCGGCGGTTTCCAATGCGGGAGGCTTGGGCGGCCTCGGGCTCGGCGCCTCGACACCAGAGGCAGCGCACCGGGCCATTCTGGAAACGCAGGCGCTGACTTCTCGGCCGTTCAACGTCAACCTCTTCTGCCATGCACCTGCGGTGCGTGACAGCGCGCGAGAACGACGCTGGATCGAACGGGCCCGCCCGCTGTTCGACAGCTTCGACGCGACACCGCCGGAAACGCTGAAAGAGATCTACGCGCCCTTCCAGACCAGCGACGCGATGCTCGAGGTGCTGCTGGCAACCCGCCCTGCCGTGGTCAGCTTTCATTTCGGCCTGCCCAGGCCGGCGCAGATCGAAGCGCTGCGCCAAGCGGGATGCCGGCTGATCGCTACCGCGACATCGCTTGCGGAGGCGCGCCAGATCGCGGCCAGCGGGCTCGATGCCGTCGTCGCCCAAGGCTGGGCGGCGGGCGGCCATCGTGGTGTGTTCGATCCCTCGGCGCCGGATGAACAGCGATCGACCCAAGCGCTGACCCGCGAGATCGTTCGCGAGATTGCGCTGCCGGTCATCGCCGCCGGCGGGCTGATGGATGGCGCCAACGTTCAGCAGGCGCTGACCTGGGGCGCGGCAGCGGCCCAACTGGGCACGGCGTTCATCGGTTGCCCGGAAAGCGCCGCCGACGAGGCCTACCGCGCTCGGCTGACATCCCGCGCCGACACCGTGATGACCCGCGCCATTTCCGGCCGTCCGGCGCGCTGTCTCGTCAATCGCTTCACCGCCTGGGCCGAAGACGCTGCGCTGGGCGACATTGCCCCCTACCCTTGCGCCTACGATCTCGGCAAGGCGCTGAATGCCGCCGCCAGGGCCAGAGGCGAAAGCGGCTTCGGAGCACAATGGGCCGGCACCGGCGCCGCAAGGGCGACTCACCTGCCGGCGGGAGCCTTGCTCGGCACGCTGGAAGCCCAAAGACAGGCCGCGAGCCGCCACGCCCACTCCTGAATACGTCCCCCTGAACAAGCCCCCTGAACACGCGGCTGACCAAGACAACGCTTCGCCAATCCCCCAAAGCCGGGAACGAGACGTATCGCTATTTCATGCCTTCGGTTGCCTAGCCGTCCTGCTCTCGCATCCACCGGCGAACTTCGCGCCGTTTCGGTCTCGATGCGTACCGGCGAGTATCGAGACGGGTCGGCACCAGAACTTCCCCTTCCGAGCTCATCGTCAGCGCGAACGTTCGGGAAGCCCCGACGGGGGAATCCTCACTGCCATAGACAGCGATGACGCGCAGCTCTATCGCCTGCAGCGTACGGCCATCGGTCGCCCGGAAATCCTCGGACGGAAGGTCATGGAAACGCAGAACGCGATCGATGATGTCGCGGAAGGAACCGATGTGGTTGTAGCTGCCGGAGAGCATCGGCCCCTGCCGCGTGGTCTCGACCAGCCGATCCGCTTCGCCCTGGCCGGCGGTCGATTCCTCGAAATCGATCAGATCGCGGGAAATCGCGCCCTGATCGGTATGAAGGATCGCGATGATATGTTCGATAAAAATCGGCTCGGGGCTCATGTTGCTGATGACGCAACGCGCCTGCAGCGTACGGCCAAAGCCACGATTGATGATGATCTTGGGTTGGCGTTGCCGCTTGAAGTTGAGGTAAAGCAACTGGGCATAGAAGAGCCATACCAACAGCGTGCATAGACTGGTCAGCGCCGTGATGGCGGAGCTGTTCTGGGAAATCCAATCCATCATTTCTCTGCTCACTGCCGACGGTCACGGCCCGGGGAACGTAGATGCCAATCGACGCAAGGCGCCACCAAGAAAAGCCCAGCGAAGAAGGCGCACTAAGAAAAACACAACGAAGAAAAACACAACGAAGAAAGGGAGTCGGTTGGCCGACTCCCCAAACGTTGCTCGTCCTTGCCAAATCACCACGGCATCCTGCCGTGCATCCCTGTGTCGCCGCATCCTGCAGCGTTCGTCCCTGTCAAAACGCCTTCCTGACGTTGACCTTTACTGTGGACCTCATCGGCACTCGATAACTTGATCCACGGCAAGTATGGTCGCCAGATTTGTTTCAATACGTTTCCCGATTGGCCTGAACCTCTTTCCTGGAAGCCAACCGGGCGACCCATGCGATCTTGACGGAGGACGGGGAGAAACACCAAAGCCGGCGCAGCGCGCTGGGAAACCGATGCATCCGTCTTCCCGCCTGCCGTGAGGGAATCGATGACCAACGATCCGGAACCCGATGACGTGACGAAGAACATGATTACCAGAATGACGCCCACGGACGTGATGGTAGCAACGGGTGAGGAGAAAAATAACGGAGGCTCAACGAAGAAAGGGAGTCGGTTGGCCGACTCCCCCAAGCGCTGCTCGTCCTTGCTAACTCATAACGGCGTCCTGCCGTCCGTCCCTGTGTCGCCGCATCCTGCAGCGTTCGTCCCTGTCCAAAACGCCTTCCTAGCGTTGGAATCCACTGTGGACCTTGTCGGCATTAAATAAATTGATATGAATCAAGTATTGCTGCCAGTTTTGTTTCAAAATGTTTTATTGAAAATAATATTGTCGCATAATGGCGTCACCTGAAGCCTGCCAACACACTCAATCACCCAAGGGCCTGACTCTTCAAACGATAATAATAAGTTAAAGATTTGAAATCTAATCACTTTCCAAGCGAACGCCGAACATGAGCGACTCATTTAGTCTTTACTTGTTCTGCTCTTCCAACAATTCAATCTGGATCTGCTGGAGTTCGATTAACTTATCCCATTGCTGAGCCATCTGATGATCGATCTTCTCGTGGAGCTGCCGGATTTCGAGCTCAGCCTTGAGGTTGATGCGGTAGTCGTTCTCGCTCCGTAACCGATCTTTGGTTTCCTGCCGGCGCTGGCTCATCATGATCACCGGGGCCTGAATCGCGGCCAGGCTGGAAAGTACGAGATTGAGCAGGATAAACGGATAAGGGTCAAAGGGCTTGGCCAGCATCCCGCCCACATTGACGATGACCCACACCAACAGCACGGCCGAGAACGTCAGGATGAAGGCCCAGGAACCGCCGAACAGCGCCACCCGGTCCGCCATGCGCTCCCCGAATGTCGCGGACCTGTCCAGCAAGTCCTCCGGGTTTTTCGAGATGAGCTGCCTGTTATTGAGACTCTCGATGACCTGGTGTTCCAGCTCGCCCAGTTCACCGCGCTCTTCCTCCAGCATTCGCTCGACGTAGAGATGGCGAAACCTGGCAAGATCCTCGCGGCAGATCATCTTGCCCTCTTCCCAGCCGGGCGCCGCACTGGCGATCAACGCAGACACGCCTGGCCGCACGGCAATCCAGGGTTTGAGAGCGCCCGTCTCGAATCGACGCTGGCAAACGTGGCATATCCCCCTAGGCGTATCGTCCATTGCCATTTCCCACTTGTGAATCACGCGACCGAAACATCGAGACAGATTAAACGGCATTGTCAGCCGGATAGGAATGGGATTTAGCGGTGGGGGGAGAAAGTTGGTTGCGACTCTCCCTTAGACAAAGCATTTCTCGAAACAGTAAGGCAAATACTTGAGCTTAAAGCGCCGGCGCTTGGCAACGTCGGGAAAGCACCAAGCCCATAAGCTGGTCAGCAAGCAGCTAAAGAAGGTAAACCCTTAGGCGAGTTCATGACTCAACTCTATATAAAGCAAGCCTTGAGGAAGTAACCTGGGCAGATTAAATACCCTCCACCTCGATGCCGTGCCGCGCCAACCATCTCTTGCGTTGCTCATAGTCTGGCATGGCTCGCTCCAGCAAGCGCCAGAAGGCGGGAGTATGGTGGGGTTCGTGAAGGTGGATCAATTCATGAACGACCACGTATTCCGCGATATGGCGCGGCAACAGAATGGTCTTCCAGTGGAAATAGACCCGATTGCCCTTTCCGCAGGAGCCCCAACGGTAACCGAGGTCCTGAACCTTCACTCCGGCGGGCTCGACTTGCAGGCGTTTGGCTTGCTCATTCACCTTGGCGGTAAGCCAGTCCGTGGCACGGGCGGTGTACCAGTGAACGAAGTGCTCGCGCGCGCAGGGTAGTTCGTCCTCACGCAGTTGGAATCGCCCGGCAACGAGCTTGAGCGGGGCGTCCTGTGCATCGAGTGCTACCCGCTTGAGCCGGTAGCTGCGCCCCAGGTAAAGGAAGCCCTCGCCGTTGACGAACTCCTTGCGTGGCAGCCGGCGACTCTCCGCCTTCTGCGCCAGTTTCTGGTAGATCCAGTAGCGCTTCTCAGTCACGAAGTCGCGTATCAACTGCTCTTCGGTCCCGAAGGGCGCTGCGATGACCAGTTCACCACCGCGATCCACGGTGATCTCGAGCGTTTTGCGACGCGAGCTCTCCCGTACCTCGAAGGTGAGATCGTCCACGGACAGCTGCATCATGCGTTCACCAGCTTGTGGTGGTTGCTGCGGGCGAGATCGAGAAGCCTCTGCGCCGCCTCGCTGGCATGCTCGGGGGGCACGATGCTCTTGAACATCAGCGTCGTGAACAAGTGCTGGTGCAGTGCCTCCTGGTCCGGGATATGCGAGGGCTTCCAGAAGTCGGGGATGGCGATCTCCTGCTGGATCGTGGCTACCACCTCCTCGGTGGCATCGAGCAGTTTCTGCGCGGTAACCGGATCCAGGCTCTCCGACGTCAGGCCGGCGCTGGCAACCATCTCGCGCCAGAACGGCTCGGCGTGGGCAGGCATCTCGGGAATCGCCTCGCCATCGACGTCAGCGCCGTCACGTAGTTGCTGGATCAGTGTCTTGAGCGCTTCCACCTGCTCGGCCCACTGGCCATCCAGCTGTTGTAGCAACTCCTCCAGGCGCTCGCTTAGGCGGCCATATTTTACCGGGTCCTCGTCCAGGTGCTTGCGTACGTGGGAGCGTACCGCGTGCTCCATCTCGGATGCCTTGGCACGATCGCCTACCTGCCGGCCGATGTGGTCGTCGAATTCGGCGTCAGTGAGCTGTACCGGCGGGATGCGCGGGTTTATCCCTAACGAGATAACGTAATCGTCGATCAGCTTGCGCACCTTGTTGCCGATGTCGCGGCCGAGTTCCGGGGTGTCCTTGTAGCGGTTACGCGCCAGAGCATGGATGTAGGCGAGCTGCTTGGCGTCGTTGACGAACTCCAGCCCCTCTGGGCGAGGTAGCACATCGTCCAGGCTGCGGTTGAACTCCTTGAGCTTGACCATGAACTCGGCGCGCACCCGTTCGTCCGCCAGAGCCTGCACCGCGTCCTCGGTGTCGAGCAGGTCATCCACGCCCAGACCGCGCAGCACATCGATCACCCGCAAGTGACGGTCGCGCAGCAGCGGGATCTCATCCTTGAGGCTCTGCAGGGCGCCTTCGATGTCCTCCTCGCTATAGGCGGCCAGAGCCTCCTTGAGATGGTTGGCCACACCGAAGTAGTCCACAACGATGCCGTGGGTCTTGCCATAGCCGGTACGGTTGACCCGGGCAATGGCCTGCAGCAGTTCCGCCTCGCGCAGTGAGCGGTCCAGGTACATTACCCCCTCGATGGGAGCATCGAACCCGGTCAGCAACATGCTTTTGACGATCAGGAAGGCCAGTGGGTCTTGCTTGGCAGGATCCTTGGGTACCGCCCCATCCAGAGGCGGCAGCGGCTTCTTGAAGCGCTTGATGTGGTTATCGACGGCGGCGCGATCACTCCACCTGGCCCAGGCGGAATCGTCGTTGTTGCCGCTGCTGAAGACTGCCGCGAATTCCAGTACGCGCAGCACCTTGCGGTAGCGCCAGGCCTGGATCGCCGCCTTGACCCGCGGCGGACGCGTCAGCAGCTGAGTATCATCCAGAGCCTTGTCCTCAGGAGAGAGCGATAACGCCTCCTCCAGCAACTCGGCCTTGGCCTGCTCCAGTGCCTCGAAGTAACGCATCGCCGCACGGCGGCTATAGGCCACCAATTGAGCCTTGTAGCCGTTGGGCAGGATATGGGTGACGTAATGGCGCAGTATGTCCCGGGCCTTCTCTCGGATCAGTTGAGGCGCCTCGAAGATTTGTCCCTTGGTGGCATACTTCTTCTTGATCGCCTCCAGTTCCTCCTTGCTGTGGTCACGAAACAGGTCCTCGAATAGGCCGTCGAGGCTAGCGCCATCCTTGATCGCCCCCTTGGCGGTGCGCCCCTCGTAGAGGATCGGCACAGTGGCGCCATCCTGCTCCGCTTCCTTGATGGTGTAGCGATCGATGTACTCGCCGAAGATGTCATGGGTACGCTTCTTGTCGCCCATGATGATCGGTGTGCCGGTGAAGCCGATGCGTGCGGCGTTGGGCAGGGCACGCATCATGTTGGCATGCAGGTCGCCGGCCTGGGTGCGGTGAGCCTCGTCCACCAGGATCAGGATGTCCTCGCTGGTGTTGAGCACCTCGAAGGGCTTGCTGAGGGTCGGTTTCTTCGGTGTGGCACTACCTCTCGAGGCGTCTGGTTCAGCGGCGTCGCGACGCCCACTATCGAGCCCTCCTGGAGCCGGAGCCTCATAGCTGACTTCGTCTCCTTCGTTCTCATCCTCAGCATCCGGGTCGCGGTACTTTTGGATGGTGCCGAATACCAACCCGGGGCCTTCCTTGGTCAGCAGCTTCTTGAGCCGGACCGTGTTGCCGGCTTTCTCGACGCTCTCGCCGGTAAGCTCGGCGGTAGCGGAGAGCTGGGCCTGCAGGTCCTTGCGATCGGTGATCACCACCACCTTGAAGCGGCGCAGCACCGGATCGGTACGCAGTTTGCGCACCAGGAACACCATGGAAAGGCTCTTGCCGCTACCCTGAGTGTGCCAGACGATACCGCCACGGCGATCACTCTCGCCATCCTCGCGGCGCGTCTTGCCGTGCTTCAGCCGCTCGACCGCTCGAGTCACGCCACGATATTGCTGATAACGGCATACCAGCTTTATCTCCTGGCCGCCGGCGTTCATGAACAGAGTGTAGTGGCGCACGATATCGAGCAGGTTGGCTCGGGTCAGCATGCCCGCGATCAGGCGTTGCTGGGCGGAAAGATCCGCCACACCGAGATCGATTACCACCTCCGCCTCACGCTGTGGCGCTACCGTCTTCCAGCTCAGGTAATGGGCGAAACGGGCACCGATGGTACCCACCCGCGCCTCGTCGAAGTTGCTCGCCACCAGAAACTGACTGGTGGCAAACAGCAGAGGTGCGCCCTCGTGCTCTCCCACTTCCCCTTCTAGAAAACGCTGGTCATGGTAGCGGCGCAACTGATCCACCGCCTGGCTGAGGCCCTCCGGCACGGTGCGGCTCTTGCACTCCACTACCACTAACGGGATACCGTTGACGAACAGCGCCAGGTCCGGGATGACATGGCCCTTGGCGCTATCGTGCCCGGGTGGACACTTCACCTTGAACTGATTGACCACCGTGAAGATGTTGTTGGCAGGCACTTCCCAGTCGATATAGCGAAGAACCTGGCCGCGGCCTCCGTCCCAGCCATCGAGGCCTTCCACGGGCAAGCCGCTCAGCAACAGCTCGGTGGCTTGCTTGTTGGCCTCCAGCACCTTGCTGGCCGGCAGCCGGGTGATGGCCGACACCGCCTGATCCAGACGCTGCTCATCGAGCCAGGGATCGCCGTCACGCAGGTTGATCCTGCGCAGTTGCTCGCGCAGCAGCGGCTCCATCACCACCTGGGCGAAGTTCTCGCGATGAGTGACAGCCGGATCATCCAACGAGCCGGCCAGATGCTCCCAGCCCTGCCCCACCAACTGGTCAATGAAGGGCTTTTCGACCTCTACGTACTCGGGGCCTGCCATGCCAAGGCGTCCTTACTATTTGTTCTGTTAATCCAATTCTCGTCATGCCCAGGGCCGAGCTCTGGGCCACGACAGAGCAAAAAGGGGATTACTGTACAGCGGTTACTGTCCGAGTCGTGGAGGCCTCGCCCCTCAACCGCTCCAGCGCCAGCGCTATCAAGCGGTCCGAGAACAGGCGCAGCTTGCGCTTGCCAGCCACATCGTCGGGCCAGTGTCGTAGCCCTTCCTTGATCGCTTCGACGGTGGGCTCGATACGTTCCTGACTGATCAGCCAGTCCAGGGTCGCCAACACCTCCATGCCCAAAGGAGACTGGAAACCGTCGATCAAGGCGTCGACCTCCTCCAGCACCTCGGCATAGGGCATGGCCTCTGCGCTGCGCAGATAGGCGTTGAGACGCTCCCGCCGTGACTCATCGAACCACACGACCTCGTCGGGAGAGGCGTCGTTGATCCGTTTCTCGCTGTGCAGGTAGCTGCCATCCAGGCCATTGAGGAGATGCCGCAGCCGGTCGGAATAGGGACCATAGCGATGGGGCTGGAACTCGAGCCGGAGAGGATTCTCCAGGCCATGGGCGAGAATGTGACGTTCCAGCAACCAGGCCAGTTTCTGGACCTCCAGCAGCGAGCACTCGATACCTAGCACCCAGTAGCGGCGCACCAGTTCGGCCATGAGTGCACGCGCCGGCGTCAGTTGCTCCACACCGCTGCGCTTGGCGACGTTCTGATACTGAGGCGTGGGCTCGAACACCAGCACCCGAACGTCGTCCAGCTCGCTCAGTGCCGCTTCGATACGCGGACGCACCGTTTCCCAGTCAAGCCCACCGTTGCCACAGCCCAGCGGCGGCATGGCGATGGAGCGAATGCCCCGCTCGCGGATGGCCCGTTTAAGGTCCTTCAGGCCGGCATCGATCCACTCCATCCGTGTCCTGGCACGCCAGTGCTGCTTGGTAGGAAAGTTGATGATCCAGCGCGGGCCCAGCAGAGCATCGCGCTCGGTGACTAACATGCAACCGGTTACCACCTCCTGCCGTTTACAGGCGGCTTCATAGGCAGCGAAGTTCTCGGGGAACGCCTCCTTGAACATCAGGGCGATCCCCTTGCCCATCACGCCGACGGTGTTGACGGTGTTGACCAGCGCCTCGACATCGGCCTCGAACAGGTTGCCACGGGTATACTCAATCATCGGAAGAACCAGTTGGGTCGTGTAACCACCTTCAGAGCCAGGTGGTTGGTTGCCGCTTGCGTTTCGACAGCGGCTCGCACCTCGTCAGTATACGTGCCAATGCCTAGCAGTGCCGAGACAGGCAAATGGCGATGAACCAGAGCCTCCGCTTGATAGCGATCCGTCTTCTCGGGGTTCTCGAGGTCGCGCTTGAAGTCGCTGGTTTGCAGAAGCTGCCAGGGGACGAATTCCGCCAGGTCCTCCAGCCGACGACTGAACTCGGCATTGGCCAGGTAGGCATGCCGATCGGTGAAGAGGAAGCCAACGCCGAGCCGCTCCAGGTGTGGCAACGAGCTTACCAACACGACGATATCCTCCCGGGCTGCCTGGGGACGCCGTGCCCGGTGACAATGTTGTAGAGCATCATCGAATGCGGCGTGAAATAGAATGGTATGTAGTCGCTCAACATGCCGCCGGATGGCACCGGCACCTCTCGCGTAGCCCGCCTGTCGATCAGTTCCTGACGACCGATGGTGACGAAGCCCCGATCCTGCTCTTCGGCCGACCGACAATAGAGCCCGTTTGCCAGCAGCCATGGCAGATTGTCTCGATGCGTAATGCGGAAGATCAGGGCTTTGCGGGCATTCAGGCTACGGGAGAGGTTGGTGGCCATGGTTCAGTTTTCCCCCTCCTCATCGGTACCCGCCAGCGGCTTCTTGCCCATAGCCTTCTCGATGATCTCCAGCAGCCGGCGCTTGCGCTGCTGATAGAAGACCTCGAAGTCGTCGGCGCGCAGTGCCTCGGTGGGAATCCGATGCCCTTCGAGAATGGCGTTCATCGCCTCGTCGCCAAGCTGAACCTGCTCGTGGTTCTGCAGGCGGGCCAGATACGCCGAAGGGGCATCGCCGCCGATCATGCGGTTGGCCTTAAACGAGATCGGCGTCTTGTTGATGATCGCATCGTAGACCCGGGGCGGTATGCCCTGCGCCTCGCACCAGGCCCGCGGGAAGATATGGTGGATATCGAGCTCGACCCCCTGATTGTCCAACTCCTGGATATCGCCCTTCCAGAAAAAGTCTTCGGCGCCCTCGCGCAGGATCAGAACGTTGATGCCCTTGTAGGCGGCACTCAGGCGGCTGCGCAGGGATTCCAGGCGAGTCGGGTCGAAGGAGGCATCCGTTACTGTACGTGGCAAATCGGTATCGTCCTCGAACCAGCGCATCAGTTCTTCCACGTCCAAGGCGATGCGGGTTTCCACCGCGCCGCCATAGAGTTCGCCCAGCACCCCGCTCCAGTACCAGCGGGAGAGCTTGGCGTGGATGCGTGGCTCGCGCCAGCGGTTGCCCAGTAGCGTCATCACTGCCGCTAGGGGGACCAGTTGAGTGGCGTAGGGCAGTTCGCGGCGACTGTAGAAGCACTCCTTGAGCAGAAAGCGGGCCGCCTCGACGAAGCCCTTCTCGACCTCATCAGCCCAGCGACGATAGGCCTCGAGCGGCAGGTCCAGCACCGAGGCGCGCTTGGCGCTGACCGGCCGCACCTGCTTGCCGGTCCTGCCTCCCTTGAGGTCCTCCAGCTTGCGCTCCCGGGTGTGTAGCAAGGTAATGGCCTGGAGCAGGTCGGTGCTTTGCACGTCCTTGAGCAATTCGTGCTGCTCGAGACGGGCCTTGCGCGAAGGCACCTTGCGGATGTCGGAGCCGAACCAGTCGTCGCGCAGGTTGTAACCCTCGGCGGCGTAGCTCGCGGTAATCAGCTCGAATACCGAGAGCTGCACACCGCCGGTGTTGACCTTCTCGAACACCAGGCAGACCGCCTCCTTGGAGGTCTCCTTTTTCAGCTCGATAACCGGCAACTGGTAGGCGGAAAAGGCACTGAGGACCTTTTCCTGGAACTCGAAGTAAGTCCCGATTGCCTCCTGATTGTATTTGAACAGGTCACTCGCCCAATCATTGGGCGATAGCAATTTGTCACAAGGGAAGTAAAGCTGTTCGCACTCCCGCTGGCGGGTAGAGAGATCCAGGTCCACCTTGCGACCGAAATCGCTGCGCTTCTGGCGGCTTTCGTCCACCGCGACCACGGCATCCTCCAGCCGATCCTCGCCCTCCAAGGCGGTGCGTATATTGAAGTAGTAATGGCGCTTGATGGCCTTGCCTTTGGCAGTGCGAGTATCCACCGGGGAGGCCAGGCCCACCGCCTGAGTCAGACTGGTAAGGCGCTGCTGACCGTCGAGGATCAGATAGTCCGGATCCTTGGGGACGGTGTTCGGGTCGATCCCCTCCACCGGGCGCGTCTGGAAGCGCACCTCGCCGCCGGTTTCCATCAGCATCACCGCCCCGACCGGGAAAGAGCGGGCAATGCTGACCAGCAAGTTTCTCACATGGTCGTCATCCCAGACCCAGCCGCGCTGGAAGTCGGGCAGCTGGATCTTGCCGGTGGTGATGTCCTTGATCAGTTCAGGGAGTGATGTGCTGTCGCTGCGAAATGTGGTCATGGTGGTTCCCTGTGTGATGCGGTTCTGGTGTTGTGATGTTGTTGTAAGAGCCCCGGTCTATGCCGGGGTAGTGGCCTGGGCCTGGTCGAGAAGTGGGGTGACGCGGACGCGGCCGGTTAGGAGGTCGTCCATTAGGCCGGATTTGATCTTGTGCATCTCAGACAGCGCTTCAGACTCGGCCTTCAATGTCCGTTCGTGTGATTGCAATACATTGATAATGCTTTCCTGTTCATGCTTGCTCGGCACAGGGACCGGCACAATCTCCAGCTTTTCCTTGGGCAAGTGCGCGATGCTTGTTTGAGACGCATAGTCAGAGAGGGTACTTCTTTTCCCCCAGAGGAAAAGGACTTGAAGCATAAATCTAGGAGATAGATTGTTTTTTGATCTTAGCCGATGAAGTGCCTTTTGGTAGTAGCACTCATCCATCTGACCTTCCCATAATGCAGCGCGCCCAATCTCACCACCTTCGCAGACCAGCAGGTCTCCCGGAACAAGGCGAAACTTTATAACGTCAGAGTCAGTCAACCTAACTTGACCAACTTCCCTTATATCAATGACTCCCCATTGAACTGCCTTATTTCCTAGATAGGGCTTCATTTGTCCAGAGTTGCGCTCTGCATCAAGCATTTTACCAAGCTGGATCTCGAACTCTCGCCCCACGCTTGATATTGACCACTCCCTCGGAATCACCCCCAGCGGTGACTCCTTATAAAGCTCCGGCGCCTGTTCGGGACTGGGGCGCAGCTGGCCGTCCTCGTCGATGCCGCGGGTCAGCAGGTCGTGGAGCAGGCCCTCCTTGACCTTCTCCATCTTGGCAATCAGCGCCTCGGTCTTCTGGATCTGGGTGTCGAGGGTGTCGAGGATGCGGGCGATAAGGTGCTGTTCATCATGCGAAGGAGTTGGTACCGAGGCTTTCATCAGCTGAGAGCGACTAAGCTCCAGTTGATTGGTTGAGCCTGTGTAGCAGTTGGCTTCCAGGTGCCTCTGGAACCTTGGGTTTCGAAGCAGCTCGTTTAGCCACCCGGAATCAACCTGTTTGTTTAGTGGTCTTAAAAGAGTCACATGGCTGTCAACGATGAACTTGCCATGACCATCGAATACCGATGACCGGCCAATTGTCCCTGTCCCCGTCGAGTTGAGGAGCACATCACCGCCAGCCGGGATAAGGTGACCGCTCATTACCTTGTCGTCGTGCGGCCGTGAAAGGCTTGGGTCAAAGCCCTGATCAGTTATGCAGCGCTGTCCAATAGCATTGACAGTGCTGGCCTCAACATATCTTGGCCCCTTGCCCCGAGAAATCACTTCACAAAGGTTCTCCAGAGTGTTTATCGGCCATTGGGCATGGTTTGGCATATCGACTCGCTGCTCAAACATACCCCAGCCCCTCCAGATACTGCTGCAATTCCTTGGCGGCTGCATCACGCTCCGTCTCGATATCGCCCAGCGTCACCCGGTACTTATCCCACCAGGTCTCGAAGACCGCGATCACCTGCTGGCGCTGCTGGCGGATATGGCGTTCGAGAATGTCCTTTAGATCATTATGCAGAATGGTGCCAACCAGCTCGGCGGCGGCAGGCTCGTCGAGGGCGTCCACGGCCTGGTTCAGGCGTGTCTCGAAGTTCGCCACCTTGGTCTTGTGGGCCTTGCGCACCTGAGTACGTTCGTTCTTCCAGGCCTTGATCTGTTCCGGCGTCGGGGCGTCATCCTCGCCACTATCGGATTCGGCCTCATCGCCATCTTCGCCCTCCGGCTTGGCCTCGGCGGCCTTGATCCGCGCATCCAGCTCCGCCTTGCGGGCGGCCAGCTCTTCCAGCTCGGCCACGTAGTCTTCCAACAGAAAGTGAACCAGGCGGTGATCCAGCGGGTTGGCCTTGCTCTGGTCGTCCTCCAGCAGGCTATTGATGGAAGTGCGCCAGGCGTCCACCACACCGAGGCAGCCGCGGGCCTGCAGGGTGCGGAACTCGTTCTTGTTGTCGAACCAGAAGCCGGCAATGAGGCCGCGCACCGCGAAGCGGTCGAGCATGGCAGTGGGCTCCAGCGCGGCGGTGAAGCTGCCCAGCAGTTCATCACGCAGTCGGGTGAGACGCCCGCCGCTGCCGGAAAGCGTGGTGATGCTGCCACCGTGCTCGGCCCACCAGGCCTCGAAGGCCGCCAGCACCTTGGCTTCCCTAGCGACAAGGCCAGCATCCGCTTCGATGGCGGGTTTGAGATCGCGCTTCTCGTTCAGCCGCTCGGCGAAATCCACATAGTCAGGATCGCTCGCTTTCGCTGCAAAGAACCCAATAGGATTGAGGCCCTGAGCGTCGAACAGAACACGCTTGGCCTCGATCTCCTTGACCGGTACGCCGCCCTTCAGATGGGCGCGCACGTCCTGCGGTTCCGGCGAAGGCGTATTGTCGGCGTAGCGGCGGATGTTGAGGTTGTAGTCGTTGTCGCGCAGCTCCGCGATGGGCACCACGCGAGAGAACCCCGGCTCCTGGGCAAAGGCCTCGAAGGTGCTGGCGATCTTCTCGATATGCTCCGGCAGCAGATGGTTCTGGGCGCGGCCCTCGTAGTATTCGCGGTCGGCATTGATGAACAGCACCTTACCCTGGCGCTCCTCGGGCTTGGCGCCCTTGGCCCGCAGCACCAGGATGCTGGCCGGAATGCCGGTACCGTAGAAGAGGTTGGGAGCCAGGCCGATCACCGCCTCGACCAGGTCATCCTCCAGCAGACCGGCGCGGATGCGCTTCTCGTCGCCGCCGCGGAACAGCACGCCGTGGGGCATGACGGTGGCTAGCCGGCCGTTGGCGTTGAGGCTCGCGACCATGTGCTGCAGAAACATCAGATCGGCCTTCTTGGCGCCTTCCGGCACGCTGCCGTAGTGGAAACGCTCGGGGAAGTTCTGGCTGGCCGTATAGCCGATGGAGAACGGCGGATTGGTCAGGATGCGGTCGAAACGCATCAGTTCGCCGTTTTCCACAATATGCTGCGGGTCCGTCAGGGTGTCGTCGTTTCGCAGGTCGGCGGAGCCGATGCCGTGCAGCAGCATGTTCATCTTGGCGATGGCCCATACCGAGCCGGAAGCCTCCTGGCCAAACAGGTTGAGCCGGCGCGGATCGCCGCCCTGTTCCTCCAGGTACTCCTTGGAAAGGATCAGCATCCCGCCCGACCCCATACATGGATCGTAAACGCTGTGTCCTTCCTGCGGATCCATCAACCGCACCATCATGCGGACCACCGAGCGCGGCGTGTAGAATTCGCCGCCCTTCTTGCCGGCGGAATCCGCGAAGTCGCGAATCAGATACTCGTAGGCGGCACCGAGCAGATCGGGAAACTCGAAGTCCTCGTTGCGCAGGCGGTACTCGCTGAAATGAACGATAAGATCGCGAAGCTTCTTGTCCGGCAGCGTGGTAGAACCCACCTTGCGGGTAAAGTCGATATGCTCCAGCACCCCGGCCAAACTGGGGTTGTGCTCTTCCAGACCCGCTAACGCCTTGTTCAAGGCATTGCCAACGCCCTGTTGGGCTTCTTTGAGCAGGAAGGGCCAACGAGCCTGCTCCGGCACGAAGAAGGTCGCCTTGTACCAGCTCGGCATCTCGATGACGTTGGCGATGTCGATCTCGCTCTTGCCGGCCTGCGCGAGCTGCTCGCGTACTTCTTCCTGGCGCTGCTCGAAGACGTCCGAGCAGCGCTTCAGAAACAGCATGCCGAAGATGTATTCCTTGAACTCCGAGGCATCCATGCGGCCACGCAGGATATCGGCCGCCTTGAACAGGTGACGTTCCAACTGGTTGAGGGTAAGGATCATGTACTGCGGTTTTCCTGAGATAGATGAGCCGGCCGTCTTGCGTGGCCGTGGTGACTGGCCGCTATCTCAACAAAAATCGGTCTGAAACACTATGAACCAATGCAACAAAAACCAACCTAACCGACGGACTAGCAGGACTTACCCGATAGGCGACAGAAACACGGGGGAAACTCGTCGATGAATATCCACGAGAGCATGCTGGGGGAATATCAATGGTGGGCCCAGCAGGACTCGAACCTGCGACCAAGGGATTATGAGTGCAGCGAATGGGTAAATCCGGACCGCGCCTGCCATGCGGTTTCCAAGCAAATTCAGTTACTTGAAATTTTCCACACTTCACACTTTCAGCCCGGAGAGCGCTGAATCAGCAACCAAACCGCAACCAAGGCCTACTTGGTCAGGCGTTCGTAGGCCTACGGTTAGGACAGCTCCAAAATAGGAATCAGATCTCAAGTAACGCGCTGCTGGCTGACGCGGCGCAGTGACTATTGCAATAAGGCCCAGAGAGCTGGCAGTTGTGTAAACCCATCAGGTTGTTCACGGATAGTCCCGGCCGACTAGCCGGAGGGTGGTAATCCAAACTGGCATGCGGGCGATGCCAGTTGTACTGATGAAGCCAAGCCGGTAGATGCCTGCCTCGCTCGTTCGAGCTTGAGTAGGCTCGCGCATAGGCCCATTCACGGAGAATGGTCTGAATGAACCGTTCCGCCTTGCCGTTGGTGCGAGGGCTGTACGGCCTGGTGCGACGATGTTGCAGCCCCAACCGCCGACACAGACGTTGGAGCCGTGAGATCGGTAACAGGCACCGTTGTCGGTGAGCACTCGGCTAAAGCGGATGCCCAGGCTCGCGTAATGGCGGCCGGCTTTGAGTAGCGCCAGACAGGCGCTCCCGCTCTTTTCGTCCGGATGAAGCGAGCCGAAGGCCACGCGTGAGTGATCGTCGATGGCCACATGGACATACTCCCAGCCGACACCTGGCTTCTTCTGGTGACGCGTGCCGGTCACGCGGTGCCCCGGTCGCTTGAAGCGCCCCAGCTTCTTGATGTCCAAGTGCAAGAGATCACCGGGGGCATCGTGGTCATAGCGATTATCCGGCCTGGCCGGAGACAGCAGCGCCAGACGATTGAGTCCTTCGCGTTTGAGAATGCGCGCCACCGTGCTCTGACCGATTCCCACTGCCATGGCAATCCGGCGGTAGGTCTGACGCTGCTGACGGCGCACGATGATCTGATCTACCGTAGCGGCGTCTGTCGCCAATAGGCTTCGCACGGGGCGTGACGAACGAGTCTGTAGTCAGGCGCGACCTTCCTCGCGGAAGCGACGCACCCACTTGTAGACCGTTCTCACACTGACGCCCTGAGCTTGTGCCACTTCTCTCGGCCGCAGCCCTTCCTCAATGACACGACTCACCAGTAGGGCTCGACCATGAAGTGTGAGACGGGCATTCTTGTGGGTGTTCATCCGGGCCTCCTGGAGGTTGGTTTGGGTCGCACCTCCAATTATCCGGGTAGGTTCCGGATGAACAACCTACCGAGAGATCACCCCGCCTCATTCACGAGGGTGCTGATTGAGCGGTCTGAAGGTACTGACTGGTGGCATCGCTTATCAGGATCGGCTTCTTCAGCGCGAATAGCTGTTGAGTAATGCCAAAACGCTGAAATTTCCCCGCTTCCTTATAGCTCTTTGGAATCAATGGCGACCGTCCAAGCAGCCGTGATCGCCGCCCGCCGCTCCGGTCGCTCGCTTTCTGATGCTGTGGTGGTCTCGCAGAAGCGTCAGCTCAGTGCGGTCAGCTTCGGCAGCCCCTTCAGCAGCGTCGGCCACCACTTGTCGGCGGCGGCACCCAGATGAACGGTGATTCGCCGAGCGTGCAGTCTCAGCGTGGCGGCGACCTTCAGCACCTGCTCGCGCATCCGGCTGAGGCTCCAGCCTTGCCGGGTCTGCCGCTCCAGCAGGCAGCGCAGGCCATGCAGGACCTGGTAGGCGTAGAGGCTGAGCAGCAGGCTCACCTCGTTGCGTGCCATCACGTCCTGAACGGTGGAGGCGCCGCGATCGGTCGACGAGAGGTGCACGTCGAGCGCCGACTTCACCTCGCCCATGTGCGCCTCGGCGCTGCCGCGCTTGCGGTAGAGCGCCAGGACCTTCTCCGGCGGCCAGTCGAACTTGCCGAGGTTGGTGACCAGGAAGAAGGCATGCAGCAGCAGGTCATCGGGGCGTTCCTGCACCACCAGCACCACGCGACGCGGTGCCGACCAAGAGCCCGCTTGATACTCCAGATCGTGGCACCACTCGCGAGGCTGCTCGGGTGGCCGGCCGGGTGGCCGCTTCAGGTGCGGTGCCGCCAGTTTCTGCAGGCCGGAGTGACTGCGCAGTCGGCCCAGGTACTCGATGTCGCACTCTTCCAGGGCCTCCAGCGTCGCGTTGTCGGTGAAACCGGCGTCGATGCGCACCCGAACCTGGGCGCCGGTGCTCTCGTTGAGTCGCCGCACCAGATGCGGGATCCAGGTGTCGGCGTTCTCGGCCGGGCCGGCGTTGCCCTCGCGCAGCAGGCCGCCCACCATGTCGCCGGTTTCTGCCAGCGAGGCGACCAGCGGTGAATAGATCCGCGCGCCGTACAGGCCATGATAGGCCGAGCCGCCCTGGTGGCCGTGGACCTCGATCGGCAGGCCGTCGATGTCCAGCGTCAGCTGCTTGGGGCGCTCGCCGTTCTTCAGCGCGGTCAGGCGCCAGATCACCAGTCGCAGCAGGCCTTCGTGCACGGCATCGATATTGTCGCAGCGCCCGAGGCAGGTCAGCAGCCGCGACAGCGTGGCTTGAGAGGGCCGGTCCTGGACCAGGGGCGTCATGCCGCGTGCATCGCTGCAGGCCAACTGCCAAAGCGGGTCACGGCGCAGCGTTTCGGTATCGCTGAGATCGATCCAGCCCATCGCCCGTTGCAGCACCAGGGTACGCAGCTGGCTGGCCAGCGAGTGGCGGATGCGTAGCGGGTTGCGGAAGTCGACCAGATTGTCTTCCAGCGCCTCGATCACGCCGCTGTTGTCGAGGGCTTCACGCAGCAGCAGGGCGCCGCTGTCGCTAGTGGTGCGCTGGCCGCTCAGCTCAACACGGACAGAGCCGTTGCACGAGGGCGACCAGGTCGTTAGGGTTTCACCCATGGCGAGTGGTCCTCTTGAATCGTGTTCTGGCAGGAACATCCTGATTCTACAAGAGAAAACCACTCGCCATCTTCGTTTTCAGACCGACCTCATGAATAAGCCGGGATCACAACTAGAATGATAAACCTGCTTCAGTTAATGTGTTTCACTGTAAACTTATGCAGCGCAGTATTACAAACGAGTTCTTAGGTAGATTAGGGGTAGGTCGGTGCCAAAACCTGAATACTTAGATTGGTTAGCCCGCCTCATTCACGAGGATGCTGATTGAGCGGTCTGAAGGTCCTGGCTGGTGGCAATGCTTACCAGGATCGGCCTCTTCAGCGCGAGTGGCCGTTGAGTAATTCTTGAGCGCTGCCTTTTTCCCGCTTTCTTATAGCTCTTTGGAATCAATGGCGACCGTCCAAGCAGACGTTATCGCCGACCCCTGCTCCAGTCGCTCGCTTTCTGATGTTGTGGTGGTCTCGCAGGAGCGTCAGCTCAGTGCGGTCAGCTTCGGCAGCCCCTTCAGCAGCGTCGGCCACCACTTGTCGGCGGCGGCACCCAGATGAACGGTGATTCGCCGAGCGTGCAGTCTCAGCGTGGCGGCGACCTTCAGCACCTGCTCGCGCATCCGGCTGAGGCTCCAGCCTTGCCGGGTCTGCCGCTCCAGCAGGCAGCGCAGGCCATGCAGGACCTGGTAGGCGTAGAGGCTGAGCAGCAGGCTCACCTCGTTGCGTGCCATCACGTCCTGAACGGTGGAGGCGCCGCGATCGGTCGACGAGAGGTGCACGTCGAGCGCCGACTTCACCTCGCCCATGTGCGCCTCGGCGCTGCCGCGCTTGCGGTAGAGCGCCAGGACCTTCTCCGGCGGCCAGTCGAACTTGCCGAGGTTGGTGACCAGGAAGAAGGCATGCAGCAGCAGGTCATCGGGGCGTTCCTGCACCACCAGCACCACGCGACGCGGTGCCGACCAAGAGCCCGCTTGATACTCCAGATCGTGGCACCACTCGCGAGGCTGCTCGGGTGGCCGGCCGGGTGGCCGCTTCAGGTGCGGTGCCGCCAGTTTCTGCAGGCCGGAGTGACTGCGCAGTCGGCCCAGGTACTCGATGTCGCACTCTTCCAGGGCCTCCAGCGTCGCGTTGTCGGTGAAACCGGCGTCGATGCGCACCCGAACCTGGGCGCCGGTGCTCTCGTTGAGTCGCCGCACCAGATGCGGGATCCAGGTGTCGGCGTTCTCGGCCGGGCCGGCGTTGCCCTCGCGCAGCAGGCCGCCCACCATGTCGCCGGTTTCTGCCAGCGAGGCGACCAGCGGTGAATAGATCCGCGCGCCGTACAGGCCATGATAGGCCGAGCCGCCCTGGTGGCCGTGGACCTCGATCGGCAGGCCGTCGATGTCCAGCGTCAGCTGCTTGGGGCGCTCGCCGTTCTTCAGCGCGGTCAGGCGCCAGATCACCAGTCGCAGCAGGCCTTCGTGCACGGCATCGATATTGTCGCAGCGCCCGAGGCAGGTCAGCAGCCGCGACAGCGTGGCTTGAGAGGGCCGGTCCTGGGCCAGGGGCGTTGTCCCGCGCGCATCGCTGCAGGCCAGCTGCCAGAGCGGATCACGGCGCAGCGTGTCGGTATCGCTGAGATCGATCCAGCCCATCGCACGCTGCAGCACCAGGGTACGCAACTGGCTGGCCAGCGAATGACGGATGCGCAGCGGGTGGCGTCGATCGACCAGATTGTCTTCCAGCGCCTCAATCACGCCGCTGTTGTCGAGGGCCTCACGCAACAGCAGAGCGCCGCTGTCGCTGGTAGTGCGCTGGCCGCTCAGCTCAACACGGACAGCGCCGTTGCATGAGGGCGTCCAGGTGGATAGGCTTTCACCCATAGCGGATGGCTCTCTTGGTTCAGATTCTTGGCGGAACACACTGAATTTTCAAGAGAATACCATCCGCTATCTTCGTTTTCGGGCCGGCCTCATGAATAAGCCGGGGTTAGTTGATACTGGCGAGTGCCAAGTTACTGCTTGCGGGAGGAAGATTGAGATTTGGGAACTTAGACCGCAAGAAAATGAAGCCGTCTTATCTGCTTGGGCTGCTCACTTTCGCAATCACTATGTATCAGATGAAGATCTTCCGGCAATGGTTGATGGAACAGGCCTGACCAATGCGGAATACCTGCGTCAAACCTTGCTTCCTGACCGAACACTCACGCCTGGCCCGAGCCTCCGCTCGGGAGATTTCGGAGAAATACTGGTCGCCGACTACATCGAATATGTACTCGGATACTGGTGCCCACGAGAGCTGCGCTACCAAGAGCGCTGGAATCGCAATGACTCGACAAAAGGATGCGATGTCATCGGCTTCAAATTTGCCGTTGACGGGCAGACCAACCCCAATGATGCACTCTTTATCTTCGAGACGAAGTCCGGGATGTCGGCTACTGGCAAAAATCGATTGCAGGACGCCATCACCGATAGCGACAAAGACAAACTTCGCGAGGCCATGAGCCTCAATGCCATCAAGCAGAAGTTCGTGACGCGCGGTACAATGGATGATGCTAATCGCGTAAAACGCTTTCAGAATATGGCCGACAGGCCATTCCAACGCATCAATGGCGCCGCAGCGATACTCGACGACCTTGTGTTCAACGAAACCGACCTGACCAAATCCGACGCTTCGGTACATCATAACGCAGCGAACATCCGGCTCATTGTAATCAAGGGGCCGTCCCTGATGAAGCTAATTCACGCGCTCTATGATAGGGCGGCAGATGAAGCCTGAAGCCAGAGCTCGCAACGTCCTCTCGACCACGCGCGCCCGCGCGAAAATGCGGGAATTCCGCATCGCAGAGGGCGACTTCAACCAGCTTCCCCGTGACCCCGCCATCCTCTTTGGAATGGCAATTGCGATCCTCGGCGACGTGGCGGCCGCCATGGCAGATCAGATCGGTGGTGAACTAGCGGGCGCTTTGCAAGCCTTCCCAATGCCGCCTTGCTGGGAGGGCGAAGATGCTGACCCGCAAGCCTCGCTCCGTTTCGCGTCAATTTTTTTCGACGCCTATATCAACGCAGAGCTGGATGCCGAGCTGACGCCCGAGTTGTCGCTGCTATGCGGCGCGACTTATTACATTGAGGGAAGCGTCGGCAGCGGCGCCGTCATAGTCAGTCACATGGATCCGCCAGACCTTGAAATAGCTGGCGGGCTCGGCTTCCTCCTTTACTCGATCCTTCGGAACAGATTCGCTGCTATTGGTGTACCGCATGCCCATGAAGCGCGAACGCGAGCTCTGCTCAACGCACTGTCAGCATTCTTTCGGCTCGAGGGAGGCACCAAGCCGGTAGCTGCCGTTATCGGCGAATTACGAGACTACTTTCACGTGAACGGCTCACCGCGTGAGTTGCTTTATGCAGATGTTATCGGCGCAGTTTGTGCCCTCAAGCTGCGGAATGCGGCTCGAGCCATTCTCCCGTCTGCATCCGGCCTCAATACGGATTCATGGCGGCCAGCGCTCGCGAAGCCGCGATTCCCGATCGAGCTTTGGCCAGCCCAGCAGCGGATTGCCGATGCAGGGGTACTTGGGGGAAGATCGGCCGTTATACAGATGCCAACCAGTGCGGGTAAAACGCGCGCGACCGAGCTTATCATCCGTTCAGCCTTCCTCTCCCAGCGCGCGAACCTGGCAGTGATAGTCGCCCCGTATCGATCACTCTGCCACGATATTCGGGCTGATCTCGTCACCGCCTTCGATGGAGAGGATATGCGGCTTGATGAGGCCTCGGACTCCTATCAGTTCGACCTCACACTCGATGCCTTTTTCGCCGTCAATTCAGTGTTGATCGTCACACCGGAAAAGTTACTCTACATACTCAGACGCGCGCCCGAGCTCGCTGAGCGAATCGGCCTGATGATCTACGACGAAGGACATCAGTTCGACGGGATGGCCCGCGGGCCGACCTATGAGCTATTACTCACTTCGCTCCGCATGGCACTTCGCCCCGAAACTCAGATCATCCTGATTTCAGCCGTTATTGGTAATGCGGGCGATGTGGCTGAGTGGCTGATCGGCGACCGCGAAGCCGTCCTTGATGGCACTGGTTTGTTGCCGACGACTAAAAGTATCGCGTTCTCGAGTTGGCAGGATCAACGCGGACGTCTCGAATACGTGGCTCCCCAAGACCCGACGGAGCGCGAATTCTTCGTGCCGCGTATTATCGAGGACACTCTTCTCCAACTTCGCCCGCGTGAACGGAAAGAGCGACGCTTCCCCAAGAAAACAGGGAGCGACGTGGGCCTGTTCCTCGGTCTGCACGTCGTCCGAAATGGCAGCGTTGCCATCTTCTGCGGCCGGAAAGACAGCGTAACTAGCATCTGCAAGCGTGTGGTGGAACTGGTTGAGCGCAAATTCACGACTGACTGGCCCGAAGCATTCTCCGATACAAGGGAAGTGGAAGCCATCCACTCCCTATCCGAGCTCCAGCTTGGCGCTGACGCTCCGGCGACACAGGCGGCTCGTCTCGGCATCTTCGCACACAGTGCCAATACGCCGCATGGCATTCGCCTTGCGATCGAGCACGCCATGAAGTTTGACCGCGCCAAATTCGTGGTCTGCACATCAACTTTAGCCCAAGGTGTCAATTTCCCCCTGAAATATCTGATCGTCACCACGACTCACCAGGGGGGCGAGGGCATCCTCGTTCGCGACTTCCATAACCTAATGGGGCGTGCTGGACGGGCGGGCATGCACACCGAAGGTAGCGTCATCTTCTCGACGCCAGCTATTTACGACGAGCGGCAGCAATTCGGTCGCGGCCGAAGCAACTGGCAGGACACATTGAGATTGCTAGATGCTACCAACTCGGAACCGTCGGGCAGCTCCATCCTGGCTTTGTTCGAGCCTTATACCCAACGCGGCACCGCCATCGTGCAGGAAATCCGGCCGGAATGGTTGGATCTTGCATTCGCCGATGCTGAGAAAATCGAGGAAGTGGTGGATGCCGTACTCGCAGTCGAGCCTAACATAGGCCGCGTCGATTCCCGCAGGTTCATCGAAGGACGGGCTCGGGCCGTCCAGAACATCGCGGCCTTCCTTGTCGCAAATATGACTTTTGACGAGGGTGAAGACGCAGCAGAGCG